>CBDBVC010000046.1:0-74729 GCA_965212525.1 Lysobacterales bacterium | reverse complement strand
TGGTGATCCGCAAGCGTCAGCGTGTCACTGTTGAACCCGACCCTGACCAGGCCGAAATCGATAACCGACTGGCCCAGCTCGACGAGGACCTGCCATGACTCTGTTCTGGACACTGGCCAGTGCGCTGATCATCATTTCACTGCTGTTCGTGGTGCCCGGACTGATGCGAGGCATCGGTACTTCGGAACGCAATCGCAAGCGTTCTCTTAAGCGTGAACTGGCTGAAGTCGACCGTGCCTACGAAAACGGCATCATCGATGTAGAGGCTCATCAGGAAAAACGGGATGTAATCGCCCGTCAACTGCTCGAATCGATCGAAGACGGCGAAGCCAGTGAAACCCGAGCACCCCTGGCAGCACTGTTCTGTACACTGCTGGTGACGATCGGTGCGATCAGCCTGTACCAGACCATCGGTCAGCCGGCAGCGATCACCGCCAGCGGAACAGCGCCAGCAGCAGCGTCACCCTCAGGCAGCACAATTGCTGGTACCGAGACAACGCCACAACCGGCCATGCCGATCGAGGAGGCAATTCGCAATCTGGAGAGCAAACTGGAAGCCGATCCCTCCAGCGTCGAAAACTGGTTCCTGCTGGCACGCTCGTATCAGACAACCGGTAGGCAGGAAGATGCCCGTGATGCCTATCACCGCGCCTACCTGCTCGACCCGGAGAATCCCGATATCAATTTCGGCTATGCCGAAGCCATCGCAGCCGCCAGTGGATCCGAACTGATACCTGAGCGTTCCATCGTACTGCTGGAAAGCCTGCTGGATTCACATCCGGAATACGGACGCGCCCTGTTCATGCTGGCCCTGGCGCGTTCACAACAGGGAGAGCGGGATGCGGCACTGGCCCTCCTTGAACGCCTGTACGAGACTGTTGACCCTGCCGACGAGCAGGCAGTTCAGTTACTCAGCCTGATCAATAGCATTCGAGAACAGATGCAGCTGCCGGCCTATGCGTCAAACGGTGACGCCGAACCCGTGCGGCCAGTCACCAATCAGGCGTCGACGACAGCTGCCACGAATGGTCTGACTGTCAATCTCAGTCTTGATGCCGGATTCACGAACGATGTTGAACCTGACGAGACACTCTATGTGTTTGCCAAGGCGGTCAACGGACCACCCATGCCGCTGGCGGTGCAGCGTCTGACTGTCTCGAGTCTGCCGGCAACCATACGCCTGGATGATTCGATGGCCATGGTCGAGGGCATGCAGATGAGTCGCTTCGAGACCATCTATGTCGAAGCCCGAATTTCACGCCTGGGAACACCGCAGGCACAGCCGGGTGACCTGCAGGCCACTTCCGATCCGATCACCCTGCCCGCATCCGACCCACTGTCACTGGTCATCGATACCCGAATTTCGCAGTAAGCACGATTCGAATACATCAAAAAACCCCGGCTTGCCGGGGTTTTTCTGTTTCCGAATCAATCTGAGCAACTCAACGCTGGTCAATTCCCACGTATTTGCGCGGTTCCGGCCCAGTGTAATCGGCACCCGGCCTGATGATGCGGTTATTGGCACGCTGCTCGAATATGTGTGCAGACCAACCGGTGATACGTGACATCACGAATATCGGTGTAAAGAGCTTGGTTGGGATGCCCATGAAATGATAGGCCGATGCATGATAGAAATCGGCATTGGCGAACATCTTCTTTTCGTCCTTCATGGTCTGCTCGACCACCTGAGAGACTGCGAACAGCGTCGTGTCACCGACATTTTCCGACAACTGGCTGGACCAGTCACGAATGATGGAATTGCGCGGGTCACGAACCCGGTAGACAGCGTGACCAAAGCCCATGATCTTTTCCCTGGCCTCCAGCTTGGCAAGCACGTCCGTGCGCGCTTCCTCGACCGACCCGTATTGTTCGATCATCTCCATGGCGGCTTCATTGGCACCACCGTGCAGCGGACCACGCAGTGAACCGATGGCACCGGTAACACAGGAAAAGATATCCGACAGTGTTGAGGCGCAGACACGCGCGGTAAAGGTTGATGCATTGAACTCGTGTTCGGCATAGAGGATCAGTGAGACATCCATGACTCGGGCATGAAGAGGATCCGGCTCTGCGTCATGCAGCATGCGAAGAAAATGGCCACCGATCGAGTCGTCGGATGTGGCGGTCTCGATGCGAACACCGTCGTGCGAATACCGATACCAGTAACAGATCATGGACGGGAAGCTGGCCAGCAGGCGCTCTGCCTTTTCCATTTGCTCATCAAAACCGTTCTCCGGTTCGATGTTGCCCAGAAACGAGGCACCGGTACGCAACACGTCCATCGGATGCGCACTGGCAGGAATACGCTCGAGCACTTCACACAGCGTCTGTGGCAGGCCACGATATCCGGTCAGTCTAGAGGCAAAACCGTCCAGCTCATCCTGAGTCGGTAACTCGCCGTTGAGCACCATGTAGGCCACTTCGTTGAAGGTGGCATTCTGTGCCAGATCTTCGACATCATAGCCACGGTACTTGAGGCTGTTGCCTTCAGCACCGACCGTACATACAGCAGTTTCACCCGCACTCTGTCCCCTGAGTCCGGCTCCGGTATTCGGTTTAACCATTCGTCCATCTCCATTCACGAAAAAAGAAAACAGGCTATTGTATCAAATGAGGCCGCGGATCACGATTTGAATTCACACTTCAGAAGGACCGCTATTGATCAGAAGTTTCACCTGCGCTGGAGTGGGCTTGGTATAATGCACCGCATGAGCGTCTACCCAGAAATCGTCGAAGTCAGTCCCAGGGATGGACTGCAGAATGAACCCGGCGTGTTCCCGACAGCCTCCAAGGTTGAGCTGATCAACCGGTCGATCAGCGCCGGTGTACGACGCATCGAAGTGGCCAGCTTCGTACATCCGAAACTGGTGCCGCAAATGGCCGATGCCGAAGCCGTCTGTGAGGCGCTGACCCCGAACGATGACGTTACCTACACCGGTCTGATCCTCAACCGGCGAGGCCTGGACCGGGCATTGCAACAACCGGTTCTCGATGAAGTTGGCTGCGTGGCCGTGGCCAGCTCTGGCTTTGGACGTGAAAATCAGCGCCAGGATGTGGAACAGAGCATTCGTGTCTGCAGTGAACTGATTGAAACAGCCAGGCAAGAGGGTCTGCGCGCGCAGGTGACAATCTCCGTGGCATTCGGCTGTCCATTTGATGGTGAAGTCAGTGTCGACCAGGTAGTCGCAGTTGCCACAGCGCTGGCGGCTGCCAATCCCCATGAAATTGCCCTGGCCGACACCATTGGTGTGGCCGTCCCATCACAGGTCAGTGAAACATTCGCGGCAGTTCGCGAGGCCATCGGCCCGGATCTCCCGTTGCGCGGTCATTTCCACAACACCCGCAATACCGGTATCGCCAATGCAGTCGCTGCCATGCAGGCCGGTGCTGTCACCCTCGATGCCAGCATTGGCGGAATTGGCGGCTGTCCGTTTGCACCACGGGCAACCGGAAATATTGCCACCGAAGACCTGCTATATCTGCTCAATCGTTCCGGCCATGACACCGGACTGGATCTTGATGACGTGGTCAATACGGCTGGCTGGCTCGCAACCGAGCTGCATCGACCGGTACCTGGCATGCTATCTCGTGCCGGCGTATTCCCGGCACAGGATTAACCCGCAAGACAAGGCCCGATTACTTTTCCGAACGCCACTTGCTGAGCCAGTGCTCCATCTGCCGTCCGGCAGCCTCTCGTCCACCCAGACCAAAAGACAGCGCAAAGGCAACAGCAACCGCACCGAGAATCAGGGTGAAGGCCGTGTTGACGATGTCATCTGCGATACCCATGGCACGAAGACCCATGGCCGTCACCAGCAGCAGGATGGCAAAACGGGCCACGGTTGCCATGCTGCGGGCGTTTTCGCCACTGACGGCAATGATGGCCTTGTGGGCAACGCCTGCCAGCCAGAATCCGACACTGAGAATGATGGAGCCAAGCAGTACTGAACCACCGAACTGGATCAGCATGGCAATCTGTTCCGAAACCTGATCAAAGCCGAGCTGGTCGGATGCTTCTGCCGTGGCAAACAGAATCAGAAACAGCGAGGCGAGTTTGCCCACCAGGATGGATATACGGAATCCGCTGTCATCCAGTTGTGTCAGCCCCATTCTGGCTGGCAGATCATCGGCACCCGCGCCGGCCAGAAGTGATTCGAGAATATTGGCAACAAAGCGCGCCACCACGATGGCAATGCCCAGAATCAGCACGGCTGCAAACAGATCGGGAATGGCAGACAGCAGACTGGACAGCATGTCGGTGGCTGGCCTCGAGATGGCATCGATCTTGAGTGCATTCAGTGCGGCGATCAGCGAGGGTACAAAAACGAAAACAAACACCACGGTACCCGACAGTTTTGACAGTTTGACTGAATCTGAAAATCCGGCACGAGTGCCGATCTGATCAATGCCCATGGTCAGCAACAGGTTGATCACCAGATCCCGGAGGATGCGGGCCACGAACCAGCCGGCTGCGCCGAGTATCAGGGCTGCGAAGACATTGGGTGCCATGGCAAGGATTTCGTCCACCATGCTGCTGACTGGTGTCAGCAGTCCATCAAGCTTGAGTACACCCAGAATCACCGGAAGGAACAGCAGCAGAACCAGCCAGTATGCCACCTGGCCCAGTGAATGACTCATCGGTTGCATGTCGGCTGCTGTTGACACCTTCTCATCCAGCGTGGTCGCTGCCAGTCCCTTTCCAATCAGGACCCGGATCGCCGTCGCCACACCCCAGGCAAGCAGTGTGATCACGATTCCGGCAATCAGATTGGGCAGGAATTCCAGGATCTTGGTCAGCATTCCCTGCAGCGGTGAGGAGATTGCGCTGAGGTTCAGAATACTGAAGAACGCCACCAGAGCGACGATCAGTACCAGCCAGAAAACGATCTTCGAAATCATGTTCTCGAAATCGAGGCCGACTTCATCGTCCACACGCAGCTTGGCGTTCAGGCCAACCGTGGACAGCAGCTTGCGCATGCCAGCCCTGGCGATCACGGCGATCAGCCAGCCAATCAGCAGGATAAGCATGCCGCCCATCAACGTCGGCAGGGTTTCCCCGATGCTGCCCGTGATGGCCTCCCAGGTTTGTTTCAGCGTTTCCATGATGCCCTCCTCCAATGACTTGTCATGCGTACTGACCTGACCCCCGTGCAGACCCTGTGCCGAGGATCAACTTGTGGCAGGAATCAAGCCTGCCCGCTGAACATCCGCTGCAAAATCGCCTCCTGCAGTGTCTGCTCCAGTTTCAATGCGTCCGCTCCCGCAAGTGATGGTGCGGTGTTGAACAGATGTTTTGCTGACTGAACGGCATGGCCGGATCGCCCGGCCAGCTCTTGCAGCAAACCGTTGACGTGATCAGCCGGATCATCGACGACGTGGGTCAGCAAACCCCACTGTGCGGCTTGCGCTGCATCGACGATTCTTGCCGTGTAGGTCATCTCGCGCAGCACGTCTTCACGAATGCGCCCGGTGGTGTTGGTGATACCCATGTCCGGTATGATGCCCCAGCGCCCTTCCATGATCGACATGCGAGTATCAGGGGCCGCGACCCGAATATCGGCTGCCATGGCCAGCTGAAAGCCGGCACCGAAAACATTACCGTTCAGTTGTGCAATGACCGGAACGCGGGCATGACGCCAGGTTGTTGTGAAACTCTGCACCAGATTACCCGTCTGTTCATCCACCGGTGACAGCAACTCGGTCATCATCGTCTTGAGCTGATCGGGCGACTGCACCATGCTGATATCGATTCCGGCGCAGAAGTCCACTCCTTCCCCGGACAGAACGATGGCCGTGAGATCGGTCCGCTCACGCAGTGACTGTCCTGCCTCGACCAGTTCCCTGAACATGTCCAGATTGACGGCATTGCGCTGTTCCGGCCTGTTCAGTGTGACATGTGCGACACGATCGCGTTCTGTGACTGTGACTTCATTCATGACCGTTCATGACTCCCGGGTTGATTTCGGTAGTTTCTGCCGGATCCGGATTCAGCAGTGGCTGGGTGAGAAACAGGTGATCCTGAACCGGTGTGCCACCAATCAGATGCTCCTGGATGATACGCTCGAGTACCTGCTCGTTACATGAGTGATACCAGCATCCATCAGGATACACCACGGCGATGGGACCGTGATTGCAGATCTGAAGACAGTTTGCCTTGGTTCGGTACACGCCGCCCTGACCACTGAGACCAAGCTCTTTCAGTCGTGCCTTGAGATAATCCCAGGCTCGTATCGAAGCGTCTCGATCACAACATTTGGGTTTTGTCTGGTCTGCACAGAGAAAAATGTGCCGCTGGATCCGATTGGTGCCGATACGATCACAGATCAGATCCAGTTTCTCGTTCAGTTCTGGCATCGAAGATCAGGTTCCGGAAAAACAGAGGTGAATTGTATCGTGGCTGAGTGTGTGAATCATCCACGATTTGGACTGAACAGCATCACATTGCTCAGTTCATCATCGGATTTGATCGAGGCTTGCGGCCTGGCAATGAAATAGCCCTGCAACTGGTCAACCTGGCTGCCTCTGAGTGCCTCCAGAATCGCCACCGAGTCAATACCTGATGCGATCGTGCGCTTGCCCATGCTGTGTGCGATCTTGGAAATGGCCATCAGCACCGAGCGGCTGACCGGCTCCTTCTCCAGCGTGCGCAGGTAGTTGCCGTCAATCTTGAGATCATCGAGATTGAGCTTGTTGAGGTAGTTCAGTGAGGCAAACGAGGTACCAAAGTTATCCAGGCTTATTCTGCAGCCCAGTTTCTTGAGTTTTCCGGTCAGCTTGCTGGTCGCTTCCAGGTAGCTCAGCACGTCCTGTTCCGACAACTCGAAAGTCAGGTCTCGGGCACTGATATGATAGGTATCGATACATTCGCGAATGAATGTGTAGGTGTCCGGGTCAATGATTGAATCCATCGACAGATTGATATTCAGGCGGCAGCTGACATTCTCGCGCTTGAGCAGGGCCAGTACTTCGAGTGCGTGCCGGATCACCCAGCGATCGATGTCCAGCATGCGATTGAATCGTTGTGCTGTCGGCAGGAAGGCATCCGGCGAGATCAGACCGCCCTCCTCATCTTCGAGTCGAAGCAGAACTTCGTATTCGGGCACAGTGCTCTTGCCCTTCATGCGTGACTGTTCCCACAAGGCACCTTCCTGAACCGGAAGATGATCGAAGTCCACCGTGTCACTGGAAACGATCGGCTGGAACTGCAGCACGAAGGAATCGTTGCGCAGGGCCTCGTCAAGCCTGGCCGACCAGCTGATTTCCTTGTCCATAGTAGCCTGATGATCGTTCTTGTCGGAGAAGATGTGTATGCGGTTGCGCCCCTGATTCTTGGCCAGATGGCAGGCAATGTCGGCATTCGCCATGACAGTGCCAATGGAGACTGTGCCCTTGTCCATCCTGGCGACGCCGATCGATGCGCTCACAGGATAGGGTTTGCCCTGATAATGGAACGGGCCGTCTGCCAGTGCCAGCCGGAACTGATCGGTGACAGACTGCAACTGGTCAATGGCCACATTCCTGAGAATCACGGCGTATTCATCACCACCGATTCGGGCCAGGCCATCAGATGATCGCAGTCGTGATTGCAGCCGCGAGGCTACTTCAATCAGCATCTTGTCGCCAGCAGCGTGGCCGGCGGTATCATTGATGTACTTGAAATTGTCCAGATCGACAAACAGAACTGCACTGATTTCGTCAGCACGTCTGAGCCGGTTGAGTTCCTGCTCCAGTTCCTCCTCGAACCAGATGCGGTTATACAGTTTGGTCAGTGAATCGTGCGTGGCCTGCCAGCGCAACTCTTCTTCCAGCTGCCTGCGTGCGGTGATGTTTCTGAACACCACCACGGATCCACGCCGGGCACCATCGATTTCCAGCGGTACGACTGTGCATTCGATATCGACAGCTCGTCCGTTTCGATCCCAGAACACCAGTTGCTGGTCCTGCAGCGAACCGCCGGTGCGGTAGGTTTGCGACAATACGCACTGGGCATCGAGAATCACCTGGCCTGATTCATGACGGTTGTGGAACAGATCGAAAGCCTTGCAGCCGACCAGTTCTTCTTCCGAGTGATAACCGAGAATTTCCCGTGCCGCCGGATTGATGAACTGGATTACGCCATCCGCATTGACACCATAGACCCCGTCACCGACGGAACTGAGAATGCTCTCGAGCCGGTTGCGTTCGCGTTCGATGGATTTGCGATCGATCAGACTGCGTGACAGTGAAGCGATACGTGACAGGAACAGCTCGCGTGATTCGTTCTTGAATATGCACTCCACGGCTCCGGCAGCCAGGGAATCCTTGATGACGATGTCAGAATAGGTACCAGTGATGATGACACTGACCATATGCCGCGTTATAGGATTCTTTGACAGTCGTGTCACCAGTGCCACGCCGTTCTCGGCAGGCATGAAATAGTCAATGATGGCAAAATCGAAATGCTGTTGCAGTGCCTTGCGATAACCGTCTGCCACACTCTCGGCAGTTTCAACCAGATAGCCCTGTTTCATCAGCAGCCGCCTGAAGGCGATACGCACCGTGGGAGAATCATCCACGATCAGTATGCTCATGTGCTGGTCGACCCACTCCTCATTGAGGTTGCGGTGCTGTTTGTGGCGATTACTGTCGAGCAGGTGTTCGACTGCATCACCCACCTCATTGCAGTCTGACCACAACAGCAGTGCCGAACGCTTGCGATTCTTGAGCCAGCCAACAGCCGCCGAGGACATGTTTTCACACATCAGCAGCACAGCCAGATGCTGATACATATGCTGGGACAGGGCGTTGATCAGGGAATGGAAGCCGGAATCGGGTTCCCTGGGCCAGTTGAGAATGACGCCAACCAGATCCGAACCGGCAGAATCCGCCTCACTGATAGCGGCAATGGCTTTCTTGTAGCTGTCTGCGACATGTACATGAAACCCCTGCTCCGCCAGTGAGCTCTGTGCTGCAGCAGTATACTCTGCAGCAGGTTTTATGAGCAGAATACGATTCAAGATTGATTGCTTCCAACATCACCTGACCTGATCTCACAACATAGCACACTTCATGTCGTATTTGTACGTTGCCAAATGACAAGAAAGGTAAACTTTTTAAGCTTGACTGGCTGAGGCTGAGCTGACGTACATGCTCAGCAGGTTGCCAAGCAATTCGGATAACCGGTCTGCACGATCGGCATGCCAGGCACGCTCGACACGGTCGCTGTACTGATCATGATCATCAGCGCAGTTTTCGAGCACGCTCTCGTCCAGATAGGTCGCCTGAGAGATTTCAAGCTGAATGGCATGAATATTTTGCTCAGGAGAGCCGTAATGCCGTGTGATATAGCCACCGCGGAACCGCTGGTTGGCGACCACGCTGTAGGCATCTGTTCCGGCTGCCACATCAAGTACGCTCTGGAGCAAGGCAGGATCACAACTCAGATCAGAGTTTGTCCCGAAACTGAGGTCGGGCAGAGTCCCCTCGAACAACAGCGGCACCGAAGACCGGATGCTGTGTGCATCCCATAACAGGGCATAACCGAAACGTTCCACTCGCTGCTCAAGCTCAAACCTGATATTGTCGTGATAAGGTTTCCAGAAGTGATTGATTCTACGGTCTATTTCCTCTTCACTCGGTTCGCAACCGGAACGGTACAGGGGTTTACCATCGAAACCCTGCAGCGGACAGAGAGCCACTTCGAACTGTCCGGGATAGAGCGACTGCTGATTCGGCGGCCGGTTCAGATCGATGACATATCGCGAATATCGGGCGGTCTGAATGGCATGGCCCGAGCCTGCCGCAAAACCGTACAGGCGATCGACCAGCCAGTCTGAATCTGTCGATTCGATGGCGGCCTGTCTCATCCGGCCACAGATCTCACCGGGGATGCGCGAGCCACAGTGCGGCACGCTGATCAGCAATGGTGAATCACCCTCGACAAGATCGAATACCGGCGAGGACTTGGGGAAGCTCATCTCTGACATGGCTTTGTCAGCGCCATTGCCGGTCACCACTCATTCTGAGCCCTGCGACTGACTGGGCAGGCAATCTGCCAGCATGGCATAGGCCTGATCGCCAAAAACCCAGGCTGTCCCCTGAACCAGATCGGGTGCAAAGAACCGGTCCTCGTCATAGGCCGGTACAGTACGCCTGATCTCGGTGACCACCGCTTCAATCGATTGCGAACTGGTGATGGGGCGATGGAATTCCAGCCCCTGAACCGCCGCCAGGGCTTCAATACCGATAATCGTTGCTGCATTCTCGGACATCTGCCAGAGCCTGTGAGCCGCATGGGCTGCCATACTGACATGGTCTTCCTGGTTTGCAGATGTGGGAATCGAATCAGTACTGGCCGGATGCGACAGCTGCTTGTTTTCTGAAGCCAGCGCGGCTGCAGTCACCTGTGCAATCATGAAACCGGAGTTGAGACCAGAATTCTCGACCAGAAAGGCCGGCAACTGGCTGGTATGCGGATCAACCAGCATGGCAGTACGTCGTTCTGACATGTTGCCAATCTCGGCCAGCATCATGGCCAGCATGTCGGCCGCAAAGGCAACCGGTTCGGCGTGAAAATTTCCGCCCGACAGGATATCGCCATTGTCACTGAACACCAGTGGATTGTCCGTCACTGCATTGGCCTCGCGGGTCAGTTTGATGGCCACATCGTACAGCAGATCCAGACAGGCGCCGATCACCTGTGGCATGCAGCGCAGACAGTACGGATCCTGCACCCTGTCACAGTCAAGGTGGGAATTGCGTATATCACTGCCCTGCTGCAGTTGCCGTAACTTGCGAGCCACCACGATTTGCCCCGGCTGTCGACGCAACTGGTGAATGCGTTCATCAAATGGGGTATCGGAACCCTTCAGCGCATCCAGTGAGATGGCACCGGCGACAATCGAGGAAGCCAGAACCTGCTCTGCCCTGAAAAAGGCGGCCATCGCCATGCCCGTCGAAACCTGGGTTCCGTTCAGCAGTGCCAGACCCTCCTTGGCATGCAGTTCAATTGGCGCCTGTCCGACCGAATCCAGCACGTCACGGGCCGGGCGATAGCTGCCATCGTGATGAATCTCGCCAACACCCAGCAATGCTGCAGCCAGATGAGCCAGTGGTGCCAGGTCACCAGAAGCGCCAACCGAACCTCGAGCCGGTATTCTTGGCATGGCATCATGACGCAGCAGATTCAGCAGTGCATCCACCGTCCCGCGTGTGATGCCGGAATGGCCCTGCAGCAGGCTGTTGATCTTGAGCACGATGATCAGCCTGACGGTTTGCGGATCGAGAGGATCACCAACACCGGTGCAATGGGACAGAACAAGGTTTCGCTGCAGAGTCTGCAACTCCTGATCAGAAATCCGTGTCTGTGCCAGCAGTCCGAAACCGGTATTGATGCCATACACCGTCTGATCACGAGCGATCACATCAAGCACGGTCTGGTGGCCCCGATCAACAGCAGAGTAGTGTGCATCAGTCACATCGGGGATCACATCGTCACTCCAGCACATCCTCAGCTGATTCAGACTCAGTTCGCCAAAATCGAAAGGTGTCAGCACCGTATCAGTCTCCGGAATCCATCATTGGCAGATCAAGGCCCTGCTCTGCTGCGCACTGCCTGGCGATGTCATAACCTGCATCGGCATGACGCATGACCCCGGTGCCCGGATCATTGTAGAGCACTCGTGAAATCCTGCTGGCTGCCGCCTCACTGCCATCACAGCAGATGACAACGCCCGAATGCTGTGAAAAGCCCATGCCGACACCGCCACCATGATGCAGCGAGACCCAGGTTGCGCCACCGGCCACATTGAGCATGGCATTGAGAATGGGCCAGTCCGAGACGGCATCGGAACCATCCAGCATACCCTCGGTTTCACGATTCGGGGACGCCACGGAGCCGGAATCAAGGTGATCACGACCGATAACCACCGGTGCGCTGAGTTCACCCGAGGCGACCATTTCATTGAATGCGAGTCCGAGTCGATGACGCTGACCAAGCCCAACCCAGCAGATACGCGAGGGCAATCCCTGGAACTGGATGCGATCACGTGCCATATCCAGCCAGCGGTGCAGGTGCGGGTCATCAGGAATCAGTTCCCTCACCTTTGCATCGGTCCTGTAGATATCCTCAGGGTCGCCGGATAACGCAGCCCATCGGAACGGACCGACGCCTCTGCAGAACAGGGGCCGGACATAGGCCGGGACAAAACCCGGGAAATCGAAGGCGTTACTGCAACCGTTATCGAAGGCAACCTGGCGAATGTTGTTGCCATAGTCGAACGTCGGAATTCCCTGCTGACTGAATGCCAGCATGGCTTCAACATGAACACGCATGGAATCGGCAGCTCGCCGGGTCAACTCCTGCGGATCATCGGACTGCATGGCAATCCACTCCTCGACTGACATGCCGATCGGACAGTAACCATTCACCGGATCATGGGCCGAAGTCTGGTCTGTCACGGCATCTGGCCTGACGCCCCGCCTGACAAGTTCGGGCAGGATTTCAGCCGCATTGCCCAGCAGACCGACGGATTTTGCCGCTCCGGAACGCGTCAATGACTCGATCAGCTCCAGCGCATGATCCAGATCGTCTGCCTGCATATCCAGATAGCCAGTCTGCAATCGCTTGTCGATACGCGATTGCTGGCACTCCACGGCAAGCATCGACGCCCCGGCCATGGTGGCCGCCAGCGGCTGAGCGCCGCCCATGCCTCCGAGGCCTCCAGTCAGGATCCAGCGACCGGTTAGATCGCCGTCAAAGTGCTGCCGTCCCATTTCGGCAAAGGTTTCATAGGTCCCCTGGACGATGCCCTGACTACCGATGTAGATCCAGGACCCAGCCGTCATCTGGCCGTACATCATCAGACCCTTTCTGTCGAGCTCATTGAAGTGATCCCAGTTGGCCCAGTGTGGTACCAGATTGGAGTTGGCAATCAGGACACGCGGTGCATCCTCGTGGGTGGGAAACACACCAACAGGCTTTCCCGACTGGATCAGCAGTGTCTGGTCATTTTCAAGACGGCGCAATACCTCGACAATCTTGTCATAACATTCCCAGTTGCGCGCTGCCTTGCCTATGCCGCCGTAGACCACCAGGTTTTCTGGCGCCTCGGCAACCTCGGGATCAAGGTTGTTCATCAGCATGCGAAGCGGTGCTTCGGTCAGCCATGATCTGGCGGTTATTTCATTTCCCCTCGGTGCACGGATAACGCGATCCTGTGCGCTCATGTCGTTCATCAGGTTTCCTCGTGTCGGCTGCTGTACGGTGTCCCGTGAAAAGCACTGGTTCGTGTCACCACGCGCCAGAAGTAGCTCAGCAATTTACAACCCGGCCAACACCTTTTCAAGCTCTGTCTGCTGTGATCCTGCAGACAATCCTGACTCATTCAGAACCCTGCAGATTCCACCGGTGGTGACCGAACGTATGGCGCTGTGGTCAGCGGCAAATACAAGACAGTCCATCACGGTCTCGTCCATGGCATGAACCAGTGAGGCATGGCCCCGGTCCAGTTCGACCCAGTTGGCACGGTAGCCCGGTTTCAGCAGCCCTTCCCTGCGACCGGTCACTGATTGCTTGTCGAGGCTGGCTCGAGCCCAGACTGACAGTCCATTATGAGGTTCAGACTGATCTGTCAGTACGGTTCGCTGCCTCATGACAAGCCGCTGCACGTATTCCAGCCAGCGCAACTCCTCGATCGAGGATCGGCACACCTGGCTGTCAGAACCGATGCCATAATTGCCACCTGCTGCCTGATACTGCATCAGAGGCATGATGCCGTCACCCAGATTGGCTTCGGTTGTCGGACACATCGCCACAGTGGCACCGGAGTCAGCGATCAGCCCGATCTCCCGTTGATCAAGGTGTGTGGCGTGAACCAGACACCAGCGCGGGTTCAATGCCATCTCGGTAGCGAGATAATTCACCGGGCGCAATCCCGAGAATGTCTGGCAGTCTTCGACCTCCTGCAACTGTTCAGCAATGTGGATATGAATCGGCATCTGATCCGGAAGCGAGTCGATCACCTGATGCATGTCATCGCATGTGACTGCGCGCAGCGAATGAAAGGCAATACCGTGTCTGACCGAACCCGCTGCAGCATCAAGCTGAGCAATCACTGCATTCAGCTTCTCATGGTATTGAAGATAGTCCTCAACAGTCATGATGAATCGACGCTGGTGGTCTTCCGGTGGCTGCTGGCCAAAGCCGCCGTATCGATACAGAACCGGCAACAGCATGATATCGATTCCGACGGTCCTGGCTGCACGAATCAGCGCCTGAGCCATTTCAGTGCAGTCGGCATAGGCTTTCCCGTCCGGATCATGATGCAGATAGTGAAATTCACAGACCGATGTATATCCACCCTGCAACATTTCCAGGTACAGCTGTGTCGCGATCACTTCAAGTTGTTCAGGTGACAGTTGCAGAGCGATGCGATACATCTGCTCACGCCAGGTCCAGAAACTGTCCTGCTCAGCCGTTCTTGCCTCTGCCAGCCCGATCATCGCACGCTGAAACGCATGTGAATGCAGATTGGGCATGCCGGGCACCACTGTTCCCAGATCGACAACATCTTCGTCATCACCCAGAAAACCTGTCGATTCGACGTCGGAGTTAACCTCATCCCGAAATCGGATATCACTGATCATGCCCTCATCATTGACGGTGACATAGCAGCAATGCTTCCAGGTCTCGCCGTCGAACAGTCGTTCAATATAGTAGTGCTGATGAGGTGCGTTCATGCCTTCTGCCTGATCGTATCCATTGCTTGAGGAAGCAGGATTATGACACGCCTGACCAGATGCCACGAGACCGGGCTGATGTTGTGCATTGTGAATTCGATGATGTACGCACGCGGTATCGATTCATGTCAGATAATTCCCATCATGTGACTTCACCCGTAGCCTTCGGAAGACGATTCGGATAGTATCGCGATGTGTACGTTTGGTGGATTTCGCGCTGTCAGGTTTTTCCCATCAAGGGCAATGACATGGCATGGCACAAAGGTTGGTTTGTCTATGAATTCTGAACGACCCCGCAAATGGGACAAATTGATTGTCAATGCCAACCTGGCGACGATGGCTGACAATGGACACGTCTACGGACAGATCCGTGATGCTGCACTGGCCATCAATTCTTCTTCCATCGCCTGGATCGGCAAACTGTCCGATCTGCCCGATGCGCCTGAAAACTGCGCCAATTCACTGTTCAATGCCAACGGCCTGTGGCTGACACCCGGCCTGATCGATTGCCATACCCATCTCATTTTTGCAGGTTCACGAGCATGGGAATTCGAATTCAGACTGAACGGCAAGTCGTATCAGGAAATCGCCGAGGACGGCGGTGGTATTCTGAGCACTGTTCGTGCAACACGCAACGCAAGCGACAACATGCTGCTGAGTGAGACCAGCTCACGACTGCAACACCTGCTGGCAGAAGGCGTGACATCAATCGAGATCAAGTCGGGTTACGGGCTGGATCTGGAAAACGAGTTGAGAATCCTGTCGGCCTGCAAGCGATTGCAGGACAGACACCCGATCGACATCTATCCGACACTGCTAGGCGCTCATGCCGTACCCGAGGAGTTCACTGACAATCCCGATGCTTATGTCGATCTGGTGTGCCAGCAGATGATTCCACAGGCAGCTGAACAGAAGCTGGCTGAGTTTGTTGATGCCTACTGTGAAACGCTGGCCTTCAGTCAGGCCCAGGTCAGGCGGGTATTCGATGCAGCCAAGGCACACGGGCTGGATGTTCGATTGCATGCAGATCAGTTTTCCGATACCGGTGGTGCTGCGCTTGCGGCTGAATACGGAGCACTGTCGGCGGACCACCTGGAATACACCACTGACGATGGCGTCAGGGCCATGGCTGATGCAGGCACAGTCGCCGTCCTGCTGCCGGGTGCCTTCTACATGCTCAGGGAAACCCACAAGCCACCGATCGACAAGCTTCGCGAGCACGGCGTTCGCATCGCCGTGGCAACCGACTGCAACCCCGGGTCGTCACCCCTTTCTTCCATACTGACCACGCTGAACCTGAGCTGCATCACACTCGGACTGACGCCTGAAGAAGCGCTCAGGGGCGTCACCGTCAATGCAGCGCATGCACTGGGCATTGAGCACCGCTGTGGAACACTGGAGCCAGGCAAGGTGGCAGATATTGCACTGTGGAACATCGAAGAACCCTCGGAACTGGCCTACTGGATCGGTGGCCGCAAATGCAGGCATCTTTACAAGAACGGAGAATGCCTGTTCTGATACCCATGGCCGCACCGCATGCCAACGGTAATCATTCCTGATAATCTTGTACCGGATTGCGACGAATTCTGTCGCCAGTTGTCTATCCGTACATGGATATCACAGTGAACGGGAACGTGCCGGTTTTCCAGATCAAAACGGCAACAGGGGATACTGCAGGCTTGACTAAAGATGACCGATCCAGAACCGGAACGCCAGACAAGCAAGCAGCAGCTGAGTCCGTAAGACAACTGCCAACCTACATCGACGAGATCACCACAAGACGAGCCCGTCAGGGTGAGTCGGAAGCGTTTGCCGCCATCTATGACACATTGAAGACACCGGCATACAACCTGGTGCTCAGAATGAGCTGCAATGCACAGATGGCGGAGGATATCCTGCATGACAGTTTCATCAAGGTGATCGACAAGTTCGACTCGTACCGGGGCAAGGTTCCGGTCTGGGCCTGGGTAAGGCAGATACTCGTCAATACCACGATCAATTCGATCAAGAAGGAATCCAGGCACGAGAATCATCTTGAACTGGTGGACAGTTACGGCCGCGAACGTGTTGCCGAGCAGCAGGACAGCAGCAGGACACAGGAGCAGCAACACGATGCTTTGAGGCTGCTCTCCAGACTGAGCGCCAAATCCAGGACTGTGCTGATCCTGCATGATATCGAAGGCATGACCCACACGGAAATCGCGGACCACTTCAAACAGACCGAAAGTTTTTCCAAATCAATACTGTTCCGGGCGAGGAAGCAGCTTCAGGAGTTTATCAATTCCCATGACAGATGATCGACAAGACACATTGCAACCGGAGGGCTCAGTACAGCAGCTGTTGTCCAGCCTGCCTGTGGTTGCACCACCGGATGACGGCTGGAACAGAATCATGGCAGCCCGACTCGATATCGAGCAATCGCGTAACAGACGCTATCGGCGCTATCTGCAACTGGCCGGTGTGGCCGCTCTGATGGTGATTACACTGATCACCGGCTTCATGGTCGGACAGCGATCAGGTCAGGGCAGCCTGTCCGCTGACAGCAACAGTCTGCAGGCGCTGATGATCGAGTCCAGAATTCTGGAACAGCAGTTGCAGGTCCTGACAGCCAGCAACGCAAGACATCATGATGACCGATTGCTCAAGCGTCAGCAGACACACCTGACTCGACTGGATGCCCAGCTCAATTCGGCCTACGAACAGGGCCTTGATGATGATCAGATGACGCGACTGTGGCAGCAGCGCGCTGCACTGATCAGTGACATGATCTCCACGTTCCATGCATCACAGCGTCGGGTGGAACAAATCTGATGAAGGCTGTTTCAACACTCGGCCACCTGATCCTGATTGCCACCCTGCTGGTGACAGGCAAGGCGATGGCGCAACTCAACCCCGATCAGAATCGTGCCGTTGATGAAGCCGCACGAAACATGTTGATCGAGCTGGCAAACGACCCGGCATTTGACGGTGTCGACATCAATACTCTGGCCTTTGAGCTGACTCGGGATGAAGAACAGATCCAGCAGTTTGGTGCTGTACTCGATGTCACCTTCGATGATGAAACCGATCAGCACGGTCTGGCGATTGTGGCCATCACGCCCGATTCCCTGGCCAGTGATCTGGGCCTGAAAAGTGCAGACCGAATACAGGCAATCAATGGAAAACGGTTGCTGAAACTGGGTCAGCTCAATGATGGCCGGGCGACGGCCTATGAACGATTTGCGACCATTTTTTCTTCACTTGAGAACAATCAGGACGTCGAACTGACCGTGTTGCGTCAACAGCAGACCCTGGTGCTGCATGGCAGGAACCAGCGTCAGGTACTGCCGGCCATACGCCTCAGGTTCAACCCCACGACAATGAATGGATCAGCCGTGTCGGCGACGACCGAACAGGGACAGGAATCAGGTGGGACGGTTGCAACTGCCACAGGCTGCGGCAGCATCAATTCCCGCCAGCCACCGCCCAACCAGGATGATATCTGGCCGGTCGCCATTGTCGGCTTCAATACCGAAACCCGGGACACAAAATCCCGGGATGTCGTCTATATCCGGCCGGGGGAATACCGTGTCTTGCTCAAGGATTACATCCCCAACTATGAACTGCGTACCAAACACACACGGTTCAGCAATCGGCGCCCCAACAAGAATCTGACCATCACCGTTGAAGACGGCATGGTCTATTACGTCGGCGCGAAGCTACTCTACTCGATCAAGGACCAGGGCAGTCACGACGAGTACTGGGAGCCAGTGATATGGAAATCAGAATCACTCAAGTGCCTGGGCAAACCGATCGAGATCAGGACCTGACGCCAACAGAGCCAGTGACCCGATCAGCCAGATCAACAGCGGTGGGCTGAATCCGCTAATACCCAATCAAGGTCATTTCTGTGGCAGATAGAGACCGCTGTTCTTTTCGTTCTCGCGGCATTCTACCGAGAAAACCGAAACCCGCCCATCGGTGGTCTCCTGCGCCCACTGATTGATGTAGTCATACACATGGTGCGCAGTGCCCTCCATGCTGACATCGGCAAGTACATTGAGCTTGCAGCCACCCTTTGCCTCAAGCGTGCGAAACTCATCCAGCATCGGATCGTCAGCATCGAGCAGCAGCGTATGATCGAACTGCTGTTCCAGCCATTTCTGAATCGGCTTCAGCGCACCGTAGTCCATCACGAATCCGTTTTCATCGCGAGAGCTTGCCTGGAACCAGACAATGAACTCACGGCTGTAACCGTGAACCCAGGCACAATGTCCCTCATGACGCCACTTGCGGTGGGCACAGGGAAAGCCGGTAAACTTCTTGGATGAACGGTACATATCAGACGCCCTCGGTTGATCGGGAGCTCGCGCTGTCGACAGATCCGGCCACTGATTTGCGCATCAGCCTGAAATTCAGGGTATGACCAACTGCCACCACAATGGCTCCCACGCTGGTGACAATCTGGTCGATCAATTGATTGCTGTCATCATGTGTCAGGGTCGCAATCACGAGAATCGTGATACCGATGGTGGCGATCGTGATCGGACGTGCATCCTGGTGACGCCTGAACGCGGGCCACAGGGCAACTGCGGATGTCGGTACGACAACGGCGAGCATCCAGAGGTGAAAATCCTCGGATACAAAAAACGATGTTGCGGCCAGCGGCAGCAAGGTGATCACACCGGGCAGCAACAGGCAGTGAATCAGGCAGATTCCGGAAAGAATGATGGCGATTCGGTCAAACATGGTGTTGCGGCCTTCCTGTCATGATGTCTGTGCCACGCCGTGTCAGTGCATTGAGTCGCGAATCTGCCAGTATCTGGCTGCGGTGATAATGTGGCAATGATTGATGCATAGTAGGGCCATCAGTCCTCGGCTGTGATGATATCAAGCGCAAGACGGATTCGGTCCAGACTGGTTTGCCTGCCCAGTGCCAGCATGATCTGATCATTCGCCGGCGCGTTTGAACGCCCTGTCAGGGCCAATCTCAGTGGTTGCCCAACCTTGCCAAATCCGACACCGAGCTGCTCGACTGTCTCGGCTATGACATCATGAATCAGTTCAGCCTGCCACTGCTCGAGTTGTTCCAGATTATGCAGCAGGCACCGCATGGGCTCGGCAGCGGCTGGCTTGAACTGCTTGGCAGCGGCCTTCTCGTCGTATTGCAGCTGACGGATATAGAGGAAACCTGCCTGTTCGGCCAGTTCGGCCAGTGTGTTGCAACGCTCACGTAACAGCTCGATGGCAACGGTGAGACAGGGCCCCTGATCAACGTCGATGCCCTTGGCCTTCATGTGCCAGCTCAGCTCGGGCACGATGTCATCCGCTGGCAGGTTCTGAATGTAATGCTGATTCACCCAGTTCAGTTTTTCGGTATTGAAGGTCGATGCGGATCGATTGACCTGGTCGAGATCGAACAGCGAGATCATTTCCGGCATGCTGAACAATTCCTGGTCGCCGTGAGACCATCCCAGCCGAACCAGATAGTTCAGCACGGCACAGGGCAGATAGCCAGCGTCGCGGTAACTCATGACCGAAACAGCGCCATGACGCTTTGAGAGACGGCTGCCATCATCTCCGAGAATCATTGGAACGTGAGCAAACACCGGTAACTGCGCGCCCAGCGCCTGGTAGATATTGATCTGCCGGGGTGTATTGTTGACGTGATCATCTCCACGCACCACATGGGTGATCGCCATGTCGATGTCATCAACCACCACGGTCAGGTTATAGGTGGGACTGCCATCTGAACGTGCAATGACCAGATCATCCAGTTCGTCATTGCTGACGGTAATGGTGCCCTTGACGGCATCATTCCAGCTCACCTCACCTTGCTGAGGGTTTCTGAAGCGGACCACCGGTGTGACCTCAACACCCGGATCAACGGCCCCGTTGCGACACTTGCCGCTGTACCTGGGCTTGTCACCGCGCGCTTTCTGCGCTTCACGCTCGCGGTCCAGCTCCTCACGGGAACAAGTGCAGTGATAGGCGTGTCCGGACTCCAGCAGCTGGTCGATCACCTCACGATAGCGGTCGAATCGATGAGTCTGGAAATGAGGCCCTTCATCATGTTCAAGACCGAGCCAGTTCATGCCATCGAGAATGGCGTCGACAGAAGCCTGGGTGGAGCGCTCCCGATCGGTATCTTCAATGCGAAGAATGAATTCACCGCCATGCTTTCTGGCGAACAGGTAACAGAACAGTGCGGTACGTGCCCCGCCGATATGGAGAAAACCCGTCGGGCTGGGTGCAAACCGGGTGCGAACACTCATGATGTGACACTCAAAAAAAGGGCGGCAATGATAGCAAATCATGGCCGCCCGCATAAGTGCATGATGCGTTTTCAGTGCTCAGTCATTGTACTCCTCGACCAGCAGGATGACGCCATCAACACCGGTGACCATCACCTGTGTTCCAGCAGGCAGATCCTCACCGCGAACCTTCCATGAACTGTCGTCGACCCTGATCTTGCCGATGCCGTTGACGATCGGGTGATCGAGGGTGAATTCACGCCCCACATAGTACCGCCCGCGACGGTTGAGCTTGGTTTGATTGTCCTGTCTGGGGTTCTTCTTTCTGTAAATGAACCAGGCCACCACCAGGGCCAGCGAGATGACACCGAATATACTCCACTGAATGTGCCAGGCGATCTCCGGCATCAGTGCCACAATCAGGCCGACCACGGCCGCGGCCAGTCCGATGGCAAGAAAGAACGCGCCCGGCAGCAATGCCTCCAGAATTAGCAGGGCAAATGCCAGGATAAACCAGTATGTTGCTGTCATCTCGGTCAGAAAACTCATTGGTTGGAACCCTGTGTGAAATCGGCTCGGTTGGGTGCTGTCGGTGGTGTTGGCTGAGTCGGGTGATCCTTGAACGTTTCCTTGGCAATCTCGGCGATACCCGCCAGTGAGCCGAGCATGTTGCTGGCCTCGATCGGCAGGATCAGTGTCCTCTGATTGTTGGCCGTTGCCAGTGACTTGATTGCATCGACGTATTTCTGAGCCACGAAGTAGTTGATTGCCTGCACGTCACCACTGGCGATGGCATCCGATACCATCTGCGTCGCTTTCGCTTCGGCCTCTGCCAGACGCTCGCGTGCCTCGGCATCCTTGAACGCTGCTTCCCGGCGGCCTTCGGCCCTCGAGGATGGCAGAACGCTTTTCACCTTCGGCATTGAGGATTTCAGATTGCCTTGTACCCTCGGCTTCGAGAATGACGGCTCTCTTCTCCCGCTCGGCCTTCATCTGTCGGGCCATGGCATTGACCAGATCGGTGGGAGGCGTGATGTCCTTGATCTCGATTCGTGTCACCTTCACACCCCACGGTGCCGTGGCTTCATCGACAATACTGAGCAGCTTGGCATTGATTTCATCCCGCTTGGACAGACTCTCATCCAGATCCATCGAACCGAGTACGGTCCGGATGTTGGTCATGACCAGGTTCAGTATGGCACGTGTCAGCTGACTGACCTCGTAAGCCGCCTGTGCTGCCTCGAGCACCTGAAAGAAGACCACGCCATCAACAGTGACCACGGCATTGTCCTTGCTGATGACCTCCTGCGAGGGAACGTCAAGCACCTGTTCCATCATGTTCATCTTGCGGCCGACCTTGTCGATCCAGGGCACCAGCAGATGAAAGCCCGGTCGGAATGTGGTCACGTAGCGACCAAATCGTTCAATCGTGAACTCATACCCCTGGGGTACGATCGTCCAGGCCTTCCAGATGGAAATCAGTGCAAAGGCGACCAGTGCTATGACAAAAAAATTCACATCCATCCCCATAATTCCAGATAGTTCCATTTCATGTTCCTTTCGCCTGCTGGCGTGTGGTCAAGTTCTGGGCGACTCAAGCTGCCTTGCTCTCCCGGAAAACAGCCACAGCGCCACCCGATTACGTTATCATAGCCGCGAATGCGACTGTCAACAAACCGGCACCTGAGCACAGTATGACATGTGTCACTGGATGAGGCATGTGACAGATGACACCTTCAACTGCAAGGCAATGGACATTCCCCCGGAACCTGATCTATGAGCACTGAACCCACCTTTCTCTGGCACGATTACGAAACGTTCGGCGTCAACCCGAGAGCTGACAAGCCATCACAATTCGCAGCCATCCGCACCAACATGGCGCTGGAGATCATCGAGGACCCTGTTGTCAGTTTCTGCCAGCCTGTCAGTGACTACCTGCCCGACCCTGAAGCCTGTCTGCTGACTGGCATTACACCGCAACAGGCCATGAGCGAAGGAATTTCGGAATGTTCATTTGCACTGCAGATCCATGATGAGTTCATGCAACCTGGCACCTGTGGTGTCGGCTACAACTCGATACGATTTGACGATGAGGTCACCCGGCACCTGTTCTTCAGGAACTTCCTCGAGCCCTACACACGAGAATACAGAAACGGCAACTCACGCTGGGATCTGATCGATGTGGTGAGACTCACCTATGCCACCCGTCCTGATGGGATAGAGTGGCCTCGACACGAGGATGGCGCACCCAGTTTCCGACTCGAAGACCTGTCAGCCGCCAACGGACTCAGTCACGACCGAGCCCACGACGCGCTGTTCGATGTTCATGCAACCATAGAGCTGGCCAGACTGATACGCGACAGACAGCCGAGGCTGTTCGACTACTGTTTCAGCAGGCGTGACAAGAAATCTGCATCGGCCATGCTGGACACTGCGGCCATGACTCCTGTGGTACATGTGTCATCTCGCTTTCCGGCCCGCAACGGTTGTCTCGCCGTGGTGGCACCAATCTGCCAGCACCCGATCAATCCCTCTGCTGTAATCTGCATCGATCTGGCACAGGATCCGCAATGCCTTGCCGATCTTGAGGTAAGTGACATCAGGGATCGGGTCTTTACCGCATCGCGTGACCTTCCGGATGACGTAGAACGTATCGCCATCAAGGCTATCCACATAAACAAATGTCCTGTTATTTCACCTGTCTCCATTCTGATACACTGTGATCATCAGCGAATTGGCCTGGACCTGGAACAATGCCTTGCCAATCATGCAAAGCTCGTTGCGATCAATGAATTACAGGCCAGGGTACGTGAGGTTTTTGCTGAACCCGCCGTGTTCGATAATGAGGATGTGGACAGTAGCCTCTATGATGGCTTCCCATCGAGACAGGACAGCAGCCTGATCAACCAGGTGCATCGGACATCGCCGGGCGATCTGGCAGATCTGCAAACCCGCTTTGAAGACCGGCGTTATGGTGAACTGCTGTTCCGGTTCAGGGCGCATCATTATTTCCATAGCCTGAGCAGCGACGAAGCCGAAAGATGGCACCGGCAGGTACGTGATCGCCTGTGCAGCGGACAGCCCTCACGGGCAGAGTCGTTTCGAATAAAGCTGTCCGCTCTGCGTCAAGCTGAAGAAGTGGAATCGGAAAGAACCCGTGTGATTGATCAGGTTGAACAATACGGCACAGATCTGATGCGCCAGTTTGTGCCGGCTGAGAATTGAATCTGTGCAGACTGGGGAATGTGTGGGCGACTACTGCCGTTCAGCCAGCTCGATCAGGGTGACATAACCACCGGTGACCGTGATCTGACGGATCAGACGGCCTCGACCCTGTTTGTAGATCCAGTGTTCGGTCACCACCTGTCTGGCATCCTCGAATATCACGCTGTCGCCTCGCTGCCCCACTCTTCGACGGTCACGCAGCTCCTCGATGGCAACAAGTTGACGGTACTCAGGCTCACCACAATGATCGATGAGCCTGTAACTGGGATCACCAACACTGATGATCGTTCGATCACAGCGAATATTGGCGACACTGGTGGTGTTCGTCGCAGCAAACAGAGTCCCGAACAGCACAACAATCAGTGACAGAATAATCAATTGTCCGATCTTCATCATCCGACTCCAGACAGGGTTATTGTTGCGTGATGGCAATACCGAGTACTCGTTTGACATCATCTGCACTGATGCGTTCATCGCCCACCCGTTCAAGTGCCTTCCCGATATCAAGACCCTTGTGCTGCACATACCAGGCTGCCAGCACGACACCGGCACGATAGCCACTTCGGCAATGCATCAGGATCGTTGCAGACGGGTTCTGATTGAGAATATCTGACAATGTATCCAGTTGCTGATGGCTGTAGGGGTGATTTTCACCACCGGTCTGAATCAGATGATATGCGATTCCGCGTTGCCCGAGCAGTTGCGACTGATCAAATTCTAGTGATTGCATCTCTTCCTGGGTACGAAAACTGATGACGGCATCAACCCCACCATCTGCCAGTGTATCGATCGCCATCGCATCAGGCTGAGCTGACAGGTAAAAACGACCAATCTGTCTGGCACTGGACAGATAGGATGGCTCTTCTGGTTTCGAGGCTGCTGAGTTCGATGCAGTGGCCGCAGTCTCTTCCGATGTCTCTGTTTCCTGAACTGTAGTGCAGGCCATCAGCAACGCTGTCTGAATCAGCACAAGAACATGCGCCACTGTTTTTATTCCACTCATATCATTGTCCTGTCTCTGGCCTGCACGCAGCGCGCAGTTTTATCCTGACGCCATGGTACCCCAAATCAGCGATGGATGATGCGGTGGAGACTGAGCTGATTAAATTTGCAGTCAGACTAGCCACTCGAGACCCGGATGGCGCCGTTTGTAAATTTTTAACAGACACAGACTGCGCATTTGATCTCATTTCGGATAGAATCAGAGTTCAGGGTGTACTATTGTTCAGGTCAAATGAAAGAGACTGGCTTCTGAGAGTGTGTATAAAGACTAACCGGGTGTCTGATGCCAACCCAAAATAACCGTCGGCACATACGCTATTCCGTCCGACATACGGCATGGCTGCAACTGTCCAAAGCCGGGGATATTCCTGTACTCATCAACAACCACAGCCCGGGTGGTGTCTACGTCACCATGGTTGATCGTACCCAACCCTCCGACCATCCCATCGCACGCCAGCTGGGAGCCGGAGATCAGGTGATGCTCGGTGTGCAATTGTCGGTCGACAAGACCATACAGCAATATGCCGGTCGTGTGATTCGTGCAACCCAGCTCGGATTTGCCATTGCCTTCGAACGGGATCACGAACGGCTCAGCGCCCAGTTGATGGAAATTGCAGAACACCAGGGTTTTCAGAATATCGAGAGCCAGGTACAGCTTGAGCCGGCTCAACGCGAGAAGTTGATACAGAAGGTCAGACAACGGACCGTCAGCTTTTTCAACCGCTATCTGACCGAAGCCATGGATGACCTCAAGCACCGCTTGCTTGATTCCGCCTCGGACGTCAAGGATCCGGGTCACCAGACACCGTATTTCGATGCACTGAGCATCTTTCACAATCATCAGAAAACCATCATCGAATCGTTCCAGACCCGTCTCGACAGCCATTTTGATGATTTCCACCATATACGGCACGACGAGGACGCCGACGGTGAATCAGCAGGTCAGCTGCTCGCGCTCGTGGATGATGAGGAATTCGAACAGTGGCTGTCGCTGTCAGAATTCATCTCTGCCATCCACAACAGAAATCATCAGACGCTGATGGAGCTTGAAACCCGTCTGACCGAATTGATCGGAACCACGATCGAGAGCTCGAACAACCCGCTGGACCCGATGGTGGTTCATCATTACCTGTCTGTGGAATTCCAGAAGTATGCATTTGGTCACCGACCCAGCCAGCTGATATGGAAAACCATCAGCAGTCACGTCAACGCACACATATCGAATCTTTACAAGGGTATCAATGCGACACTGTCAGAAGCCGGCATACTGCCCGACATCGTATTGACACCTCACCAGGTTTCACAACGGCGACAGGGCAGCCAGTCTGCAGCACCGTCTTCGCCTGAAGAGGAATCGACCGAGGCCGTTGAACTGGAACAATCCGCCGAATCGGCTGAGTCCCCCGCAGTGGCAACCGAGCAGGCACAGTCGGCGACTGCAATGCAGAATGAACTGCCGAACGAGCCATCAGGCACAGAGTTGCATCCAGGCGCTGTACCCCAGAACGCGACGGACAAGATCATTGATCTGCTCGAATTGCTCGGCAACCGGTCGGTCGGTGGCGCACACGAGCAGTCACCGGCTGTCAGCGGAGATCAGGCGCCAATTGATCCCATCGAACTGGATCAGCTGAACGCAGCACTGAATGACCTTCAGAGCGCCGATATCGGTGCCCGCCGCCAGCCATTGCGGCAACGCATCGATCAGGCACTGAGTGAACGCTTTGGTGATGACCAGTCAAACCAGATACAACGCGAACACGAACAGATCATCGGCGTGGCAGAGCAACTGCTTGAGTTCATTGACAACGATGACGTCCTCGACGAGCAGTCCAAACAATGGATCGCACAGCTGGACATCCAGCTGCTCAAGGTGCTGCTCGATCAGCAGCCGATTTTCACGGACCAGGACAATCCGGCACGTGCCGTGGTCGACAACCTGGGCGATTCCAGTTTCGACAGCGGCGATGATCTGACCACCAGTGATCAGCGACTGGTTGATCAGATCACCGAAATCGTTGATCGACTCAAGGTTCTGGACAGCCCGGATCAGACAGCATTCAAGGAATCGGCTGAGCGACTGAACAAGTTACTCACCCGTCAGCGACGTCAGCGCGTGATCCAGATGCGACGTGTCATCGACATGTGCGAAGGCCAGCAACGCATGTCACAGGCGCGCAATCAGGTGACACAGGCGCTGGATGAACGTTTCACAGGACGACAGATCCCCCAGCTGATCGAGGAATTGCTTGATCTGGGCTGGCACGAACTGATGAATCTTGCCATGGTCAGGGGCGGTCATGAGGATCCGGAATGGCAGACACTGATATCTACCGTCGACAAGCTGGATTCCCAGCTCAGTGACGAAACCCAGCACGATTCCCTGGGCAAGGAATCGCACGATGAAATCATCAATGTCATCAGTGATCGCCTGATCGGCAATAATCTGTCACCCAAACGATGCAACCGGCTGATCGAAGACATCAATGATGCCCTGATCAACCCGGATGAGGAAATCACCCAGGTTGCCTATCAGCCATTGCAGGCCGAGAAGGCTGAACCTGAAGCCTCGGAACTGACTCAGGAACAGAATTACTGGCTTGGCGTTGCCAAGTCGATCGAAGCAGACATGTGGCTGCTCTACCCAGACAGCGCAGGGCAATCCAGGCCCATCAGACTGGCCTGGATCAGTGAGGACAAGAATCAGTATGTATTTGTCAACCGAAATGGTCGCAAGGTTCTGGAACGGTCACTGACGGAACTGGCGGAAGACTTTCAGAACAAGCAGGCATCACTGATCGATGGTCAGGACAGTTCACTTGTGGATCGCTCCTGGCATGGCATGGTCAATCAGCTGCACGATCAGATAGCACACCAGGCCACACACGACGAGTTGACCGGTACCTTGAATCGGAAGGAATTCAGCCGCCAGTTGCGCCTGAAGCTGGGTGAATCGAAACTGATGCACAGCGTGCACAGTACCATTCTGGTGAATCTTGATCATTTCCGGGTGATCAACAATATTTCCGGTGAGGAAACCGGAGACCAGTTGCTGCAGGATGTCTCTCGTACCATCGACAAGCACCTGCCGGAGCAAGCCATACTGTCACGGCTGAATGCCGATGAGTTTGCTGTCCTGTTGCCATCAACTGACCTGATCCACGGCGAGGAAATCGCTGAATCGATTCGTATTGATATTGCAAATATTCACAACCGCAAGAAAAACACCAACCTGCAGGTCACGGCCAGTATCGGACTGGTGCAGGTTGACCGGAATTCCGAAAGTGTCGGCAGTGTCCTGAATCAACTGGAGACTTCACTCAAGACCGCCAAGCAGAACGGTCGCGATCAGGTAGTCACGCATGCTGTTGGCAAGGATGACAGTGAACGCATTGACCAGACTGAATCCTGGGTCATGGAAATCGATCAGGTGCTGGAACAGAACAGGATCGAACTGTACGCCCAGCAAATCGCATCAATCAATGACGAGGATGAATTGCGTCACCAGTACGAAATACTGTGTCGCATGAAAACCAGTGACGGCGGCACGATTCCGCCTGAAAAATTCATCTCTGCTGCAGAAGCCTACGGACGCATCCACTTTCTCGATGAATGGGTCATCGCCAGGTCACTGCAGATGCTCGATTCGAGCCCGAACCGGGACCTCATCTCCAGACTGGCGATCAACATCTCCGGCAAGACCTTCAACCGGCCCGGTTTTGTGCCCTACATCAAGCAGCAATTCGAGAAAGTGTCCGTACCGCCATCACGCATCTGCTTCGAAATCACTGAAACTGCTGCCATCAGCAACCTGTCGCAGTGCAGTGATTTTCTCAAGGAACTGAAGAAGATCGGCTGTCGATTCTCACTCGATGATTTCGGGACCGGTCTGTCATCATTCTCGTACCTGAAGTTCCTGCCGGTTGATTACATCAAGATAGATGGTTCATTCATCCGGGAAATTAACAGCAGCTCTGCCGACCTGGGACTGGTCAAGACCATCAATGAAATAGCACATTACATGGGCAAGGAAACCATCGCAGAGCACGTTGAAAACACACAGATCATCAATACCCTGAAGGAACTTGAAATCGACTTTATCCAGGGTAGCGCCGTGCATGATCCGGAACCACTCGATCAGGTACTGAATGCGGCCAAGGACTGAGCTGCTTCACTCTGCATTACCCTGGAATCAACCTGTGACACTGGACAGCTTATGGTCACTGCGCTAGATTGCCAAACTGCAACTACTCGACATCCGCACTATTTCAAATATTATTGTGAATATTTTCATATACTTAAGACTATTTCTTAAAACAATTTTGACAATATTGCTGTTACTGTCCGCTGGCTGTTCCAGCTGGCCACTCAAGCAAGACAGTCAGGCAACCAGCCCATCCGGGCCCGTCAGTACAACAAGCACCAGTACCGATGACCCGGCAAACCCGGACATGAGCCTGGATCAGTGGCAGCAAAGCCTGGACGCTCTGATACTGGAGATTCAATCCTCGATTGACCTGATTGAATCCGGAGATGCCGGTTCGGGCGTAGCTACCCTGGCGAGTCAGCTGGATCAACTTGATGAGCTGTCACAGAGCTGTACGCTGCTGACTGAATGCGATCAGGCCATCATCATCGCCAGCTATCAGGACATCATCAGTGCACAGCAACGGCTGTACTCGACTGCAACCCCGATGTTCGAGGGCGATGAAACCGATCCGCTGCGTACCGATGGCAGCCAGATGCATGACTCGGATTTCGAATCCACCGCCGTCGCCAGCACGGATACCATCGCCAATGCACAGACTCACCGTATCATCCTGACCGAGCGTGTCCTGTCGCAGCAACAGGTACTGGAATCAATCAACAACTGGCTCACCTGGAACAGGCCCCATCTGGTCAGTACCTATGAAAATTACCTGTTTCTGAGAAACCAGATGCTGCCGCCATTCGACAAATACCGGATTCCTGAAAGTCTGCTGTTTGCGATACTTGCGACAGAATCCGGCGGACGGGTGCATTCCTATTCAGGCGCCGGTGCTGCGGGTCCGATGCAGTTCATGCGTGCCACCGCTTCACGCTATGGCCTTGCTGGCACTGATGGCTTCGATGATCGCCTGAACCCGGCGCTGGCAGCCGATGCAGCCGCTCGCTATCTGATTGATCAGTATGCTGCACTCGATGACAGCCTGGAGAAGACACTGGCGGCCTACAATTCTGGTGAAAACCGGCTCAGGCGCCTGCAGAAGCGAACCCGAAAGGCCGATTTCTGGTCATCCGAATTCTATTATTCCCTGCCAAGGGATACCCGGCGCTATGTGCCCGATGTCCTTGCCGCGGCATGGCTGTTCGACAATGCCGCCGAATACAAGCTTGACTGGCCAGACCACCCTCACGAACCCGTCAGATTGAGTCTGCAGTACGATGCATCACTGGGAGAACTGGCGGTATGTCTGGGTAACCGCTCACTGGAGAACGGCTGGTTCAGGACCCTGCGCAATCTCAACCCTGCCATCAAGGCTGGCGATCGTATCGATGCCGGTACCACCATCAATGTCAATTCGCTTATCGCACAGCTGTATCAGAGCGAATGCATCATCGATGAAGCCATTCGAAATATCGGAGAAGCGGTTCACATTGCGGCGTACGAGGGCAAGCCCGATCTGCTTCCGTACCGGATCAGACGTGGCGACACGCTCAGCACGATCGCCAGGCGCTATCGTTGTGTCAGCATGAAGGAACTGGCATCAATGAACAATATTGCTCCGCCACGATACAGCCTGCGGGCCGGCAAGACCATCAAGGTGCCCAATTGCTGAGTCATGCCAGCACAAGCGTGATCAATCACTGATCACGTCTGTCCCTGCACTGCACTGTCTTATTGTCGATTACTGACCCGGGCTGAGATTACTCCCACCCGAATGGTATTGAATGCCGTCGCATATTGCTGCCCCTGCAACATGATCAGGCTGCGCTGACCTGCAGCAATCATGTTGTTGTGAACGTGACGTTCGGAGCGTTGCTGCCCGGCCGAATCGGTGTAAACAAGTCCCACCTCGATACCATCGATATTGACCGGTGTTCGATTCTGCAGCTCTATGTAGATACGTCCCACCTGATCGACACCGCGAGAGGCATGCAGGTATTTCTGAGGATTGTTCGGCAGGTCCAGGGTCACCATGCGTCGCATGGCATACTGACCCGCCGGAGTTTTTGACTGGCTGGCTGATGCGAAGTACTGCATTGCCTGATCTACCCTGCCCTGTCTTTCAGCGATCTTGCCGAGCGATGTTGCGGCATCTGCCGTGGGTAACAGCTCCATGCTCTTTTCAAGGTCACGCTGTGCCAGATCCATGCGATTCAGATTGCGGTAGGACTCACCCCGGCCGAGATAGAACTTGAAATAGTTGTCATTCAGACGCACGGCATCGGTGTAATGCCGGGTCGCCGCCTGATAGTTCTCGCGCGCGAACGCCAGATCACCCCTGAAGCCGAAGAAATGAGCTTCTGCAGGTTCAGCATCAATAGCCTGCCGAATCAGTGTTTCCGAGGAATCGGGCTTGTTTTCGGACAATGCCTTGCGAGCCTTGTCGAAGGCATCGTAAGCCGGTTTCTTCTGTCGCAGATATGCCGTGGCCTGCTGATAGGACTCACGACCGTTGTCACCTCCCGAGGGCAATTCAGCGGCTGTCACGATATTGGCATTGACCCGCTCTTCCGATGGAGGGTGCGAGGCAAACAAACCGCTTAGCCAGTCCTGCCGCCGGCCTTCGGAAAGTCTCATGAACGTTTTCTGAAGCTCTACCGCACCCTGCGGGTTGTATCCGGCTTGAGACATGTATTTCATGCCGTAGAAATCCGATTCAAGCTCGGCCTTGCGCCCATAGCGCTGATTGACCAGTTGTGCTGCCACGGCAGCACCGCCAACCACATACTGCGAGTAGTCGCTGTCTCGCGAAGCCACGGCAGTGGCCAGCACGGCACCCTGCAGCAACATGCCCCGCTCAACACCCTTGGCACCGTGCCTGGCAGCTGCATGCACAACCTCGTGCCCGAGTACCGCCGCCAGTTCGGCTTCGGTCTGCATTTCCAGCAGCAGCCCCCGGTTTATGGCAATCTTGCCGCCTGGCAATGCCCAGGCATTGGGTATTGAATTGTTGAGCACGACAAATTCATAATCCAGCGGACGGTCACTCTCCGCTGCAACCCGTTGACCCACACTGTTGACATACACAGACAGATCGCGGTCGACCATATATTCACCGCCCTGCATCTGGATACTGGGTGCATAATTCTGTTCACCGATCTGTCGTTCCTGCTGCTCGGAAACCAGCCCCAGTTCACGCTTTCCGGTGACCGGATTGGTGGCACAACCGGTAAACAGCAACGTGGACAGCAGGATCAGTGTGGCAATCGGGCGAATTGAAATCGGTCGCTTGCAGTCAGGTGTCATGGCTTTGTCGTTCCTGGTTTCAGCTGATCACAGCATAGACAAAACATGTCAGATTGGCCAACGAAATATGCAGATGCCCTTTTCCCCTTTCCATGCAGTCTTTCAGGCAAGCCAAACCGGACAATTGGCTACGGGCCTGCCGCTTTATTTGCCATGAACGTGAACAATTGCAAAGAGCACCGCGATTGCCATTGAATTCGGAGAGCCTGGCGTGCAAATCAAACGGGTGTATGGATAATGGTGACACAACCCAAGCAGGAGAAAAACATGAGTGAAATTCTTGACATGCTGACCAGTCAGCTGAGCGGCAACGATCTGGGCAAACTGGCCGGCAAACTCGGAATTGGAAAGGAACAGCAGGTGGCATGATGGAAGCTGCGCTGCCGGTGATACTGGGTCAGGTGATGAAAAATTCTCGCTCGGGCAACCAGTCTGACGGCCTCAGACGTGCTATTGAAAAGGATCACGACGGTTCTATTCTCGACAATATCGGCAGCTTTCTCGATCAGGGCCCATCCGACAGGGACAACCGCCTGCTGGGCCATCTGTTCGGCAACAAGCAGCAGGCCGTCGAGCGCCAGCTGAGCAAGAGCTCTGGCCTGGATCTTGGCCAGGTAACACAGATGCTGGCCACATTCGGACCGCTGGTGATGGGTGCCGTCGGCAAATTCAACAAGCAGAAGTCCGATGATCTGGGTTCGATACTGGGTCGTGAACGTGAACAGCTGCAGCGCAAGGACAGCAATTTTGGTCTGGTCGAGCGCATGCTTGATGATGACGGTGACGGCGATGTCGACCTGGGAGACCTGATGAAAAAGGGTGGAGGACTGCTGGGCAGTCTGTTCGGACGCTGACAGACGCTCAGCGTCATCCACAGGGCTTGCGGATTGATCTGAATTGGTCATAATCCGCTTCTCAGCCCTGCAGATGAAATCACCATGACAGAAAGCAATCAGCTCTTGTTCGGTGCCGGTGACAACCCGGCCATTATTCTTGGCAAGTACGCCAATCGCCATGGCCTCATTGCCGGTGCCACTGGTACCGGCAAGACGGTCACCCTGCAGGTTCTGGCCGAGGGTTTTTCACGCATGGGCGTGCCGGTGTTCCTGGCCGACGTGAAGGGTGATCTGTCTGGTCTGGCAGTGCCCGGAGAAATGTCATCGGGCATTGAAAAGCGCGTCAGCAAGATTGGACTTGAAGACTACAGCAACGAGCCCTCTCCAGTGGTGTTCTGGGATCTGTACCAGAAAAGCGGTCATCCCGTGCGCACAACGGTCAGCGAAATCGGGCCTGTTCTGCTGTCACGATTGCTGGAACTCAATGACACCCAGGAAGGCGTGCTCAATGTCGCCTTCACGGTTGCCGATGAAGAAGGCCTGCTGTTACTGGATTTCAAGGATCTGCATGCGCTGCTGAATTTTGTCGGCGAGAACCGCAAGGAGATCTCCGTCAGCTACGGGCACGTCAGTACGGCCTCGATAGGTGCCATCCAGCGCCGCTTGCTGGTTCTCAAGAATGCGGGTGGTGACAAGCTGTTTGCAGAGCCTGCACTGCTGCTGACGGACCTGATGCAGCATGATGCCAGTGGTCGCGGCAATATCAATATTCTCGATGCACGTGACCTGATACAGAACCCGCGACTGTATTCAACATTCCTGTTGTGGCTGCTGGCCGAACTGTTTGAGGACCTTCCCGAAAAGGGAGATCAGGACAAGCCCGAATTCGTTTTCTTCTTTGATGAGGCCCATCTGCTGTTCTCTGATGCTCCCAGAAGCCTTCTGGAACAGGTTGAACGAGTGGTTCGCCTGATCCGCTCCAAGGGTGTCGGAATTTATTTTGTTACCCAGAACCCGCAGGATGTCCCTGATAATGTGCTGGGCCAGCTTGGTAACCGGATCCAGCACGCGTTACGCGCTTATACACCAAGAGACCAGAAGGTATTGCGCGCAGCTGCAGATACATTCGTGCAAAATCCCAATCTGGATATCAGGGAAACGCTGACGACCATGGGTGTGGGTGAAGCGCTGGTCTCCACCCTGTACGGCAAGGGCATACCCTCGATGGCCGATCACTGCCTGATCTGCCCGCCCCGATCACGCATGGGTCCCATCGACCTGAAAACACGCAAGGCCGTACGCAAGGCAGAGCCCCATCGGTGCCCACTATGACGTCACTCTGGACCGTGATTCGGCGTTTGAAGTGCTCGAGCGTCGGGCAGAAGACAAACTGCGCATTGAACAACAGCAGGAAGCCGAAGCCGCCAGGGAAAAAGCCCGCGAAAAGGCCGCAGCCAGTCGCAGGAAGTCAGGCAGCAGCCGATCACGTTCGGGGCGGAGCCGCAAATCAACCTGGGAAAAACTGCTCAACGAAGCGGGTTCTAAGGCCGGTAAATCATTTGGACGAACCCTGTTACGGGGCATTCTGGGTGCATTGAGCCGTGGTCGCTAGTGCAGCGACTTTACCGCCATTCAAGTTGACCCTGTGATGGCAGACTGCTAAGTTACCGCCCTCGACGTACGACCGGCATCACGACATTGAAACTCTGGGAAACAATCCGCGCGACACTGGAAAAAAAGGCCAGCAGACTGCCCGATGAAGTCGAGCACCAGATGCGACTGGCCACCGGCGCACTGCTGATGGAAATGGTTCGTGCTGATTTTGAAATCAAGCAGGAAGAGCGCCAGTCCATCGCGGATATCATCAAATCCTCATTCCAGCTCGAAGCTGATGAAACCAGGCAGCTGATTCAGAGTGTCACCGAGGAAACTGAATGCAGTGTCTCGATACGGATCTATACCAGCCTGATCAACGAACACGCCACGCATGAGCAGAAACTGAAACTGATCAATGATCTGTGGGCAACCGCCTATGCCGACGGAGAACTGCATGCACTGGAAGACAATCTGGTGACCCGAGTGGCCGGACTGATCGGCATCAATGATCGGGAGCTTGAGCAATTGCGCCTTGACGTCGTCAACGGCGACTGATCTGGCCTGAAGCTCTCTCCTTGCCGCTTTCACCCATCACAGATTGAGCAACAGTCTCATTTCTGTCTGACCCGTCCATACCCGTTCAGAAGACAATCCTGAAAATTACTGTGACCTTTTGAGTAATTCCGGCGTCATAGGATCATGAGTACCCGAGTCTGGTCCGACATCAATGTCGATGAAGCGACACATCATGGCCTGAGCACAGGATGTTCACTGGCGCGTGAATCGGTTTATCGCCATTTCGTGAAACCGGTATACACCCTGTGCTGGCGCATGCTGGGTAATGAAGCCGATGCCATGGACTGTACTCAGGATATCTTCATCAAGGCATTTACCTCTTATCACCAGTTTCGTAATGATTCCCCCTTCTGGGGCTGGCTCAGGCGGATCGCAGCGAACTGTGCACTTGACCGACTGCGCAAGCGAAACAGGCTGGTATTCTGCGATCAGGACACGGTCAACGCACTGATCGACCCTGATATGGTTGACGCACCTGACCACGCATCCTGCATCACTGAGCAGGACAGACTCAACCGGGCCTTTGCGGCATTGTCGGATATACACCGCTCTGTGGTCTGGCTGTTTGATATCGAAGGCTTCAGCCATCGTGAAATCGCAGACATGTTCGAGCGCAGCATCAGTTTTTCCAAGACCAGCCTGTTACGGGCACATCAGACGATGCGGGAACACCTGAACGACGAAACACCCAATGACACACAGGACAGCTGTCAGGCTGTCCGAGAACCACTGGCACAGATGTGAAATGAACACGAAGCTCAACAACTACCAACACCCTGGCCTGGATTCACCGCCGCGAGATCTGTGGCCGGACATCGAATCACGGCTGGCGTCGGAATTCGGTCATGACAAGGTCAGTCATCCCAGGCGCTGGACTGTGTATGCCGCTGCTGCTTCAGTACTGCTGACTGTGGCACTGTCACTTGCCGTGCTGATCATCAGCCCACAGGATTCTCATGCCGCGGCCGTTGACCGCTGGCAGGGGTACACAGACAAGCTCGAAACACAGCTAAAGCTGATCAATGTCAGACCGCGCGTGGCCCGCGGCCACCAGCTGGTGACATTGAGACGCCTTAATCAGCAACTGGGACAGCTGGACACACGATTGCAGATCACTGCTGACAACCGGCTCAGGTTGCAGCTGCTTCAGCAGCGCAGTGTCAAGCAGCTTGAACTGATCAATGCCCATTCCTACACGCGATACCTGCCGTATCAACAGTCTGCTTCAGTGCGACACAGCACAACGCAACAGGCAGCCACCGAATTATACGAATTGTGAGAAACCCCATGCATTGCAAAACAAACACCAGACCAGCCACTATCAACCGTTTATGTGACAACATGATGCGCACAGCGACACTCCTGATATTGCTGCTGCTTCAACCGGCTCTGGCCGACGACAGCCGTGAGATCAGGGAACTGAAACAACAGCTGTCCGAACTCCAGCAACAGCTGAATGACACCAATCGGGCGCTCGAAAGACTGGACAGACAGGCACCGGTCAGCCTGTTCAGCAACCAGGACTGGACCAGTGATCTGTCACGTTTCCAGTTTGGACGCGATCCCAGGCCAATGGTCGGCATTGTGATGATGAAATCCGATGGTGAGCCAGGCGTCAGGATCGCTGCAGTCACCCCTGACGGCCCTGCTGACAAGGCAGGTATCGCCAGTGGAGATCGAATCCTGAGCATTGATGGTGAGAATGTCTCATCAACCGACCCCATCGACGATGTCAATGGCATGCTCGATGGAATGCGGGCGGGAGATCAGTACACCATGACTCTGGACCGGGATGGTGAGCAGATCAGCGTCAATGTCACGATCGAAGAACTGACGCCATCCTTTGCCTACAGTTACAGCACTGGTGATGCAATTTTCGGACCCGGCGGTGAAGGCTTCAGCTTTGATTTTGACGTCAATAACGGTCAGAACCTGAAACAGCTGGAAGATCTGCTGTATCGATTCAAGCCTGTGGGCACAGATGCACTGAAGGGGTTTTCTTCCGGACGATTTCCAGGCGTATTCAGATTTGGCTGGCAATGGGCCGGCCTGGAACTCAGTCAACTCAACCCCGATCTGGCAGAATACTTCTCCACCTCGCGAGGCGTACTCGTGATACATGCGGATCTGGATGACACCCGTCTCAAGGGCGGTGACGTGATTCTGTCAGTCAGTGGTGATGAGGTTGACACACCGTCCGATGTGATGGAGCTGCTGACTGATATCAGGCCCGGCAGGCAGACAGACATTACCGTCATGCGTCAGGGACAGGTACTGGATCTGACGGTGACCGCACCCGAACGAATCGGCTCCGGATACTTCTACGCCTATCCTGACAACGAGTGAATCAGGATTCAGTCAGTGTTCTGAAATAGTCAATGGTGGCACGCAGACCCTGGTCCAGAGCGGTTTGCGGTTGCCATCCCAGAACTGTTTTTGCCTGTGAAATATCGGGCTGTCGCTGAACCGGATCATCGACAGGCAAATCGCGAAACACCAGTTTCGAGGATGACCCTGTCAGGTTGATCACTTTCTCAGCCAGTTGCCGGATACTGAATTCTGACGGATTACCCAGATTTACAGGGCCGGTGACATCATCCGGCGATTGCATCAACCGCACAAAGGCATCGATCATGTCGTCCACGAAACAGAATGATCGTGTCTGGGACCCATCGCCATAAATCGTGATATCTTCACCTGTCAGCGCCTGCATAACGAAATTCGACACCACACGACCATCGTTGGGGTGCATTCTTGGCCCGTAGGTATTGAAGATTCGGGCAACCTTGATCCTGAGTGCGTGCTGTCTGTGGTAATCGAAGAACAGCGTCTCGGCGCATCGCTTGCCCTCATCGTAACAGGAGCGTGGACCGATCGGGTTTACATTTCCCCAGTAATCTTCGGTCTGAGGATGCACCGATGGATCACCATACACCTCACTGGTCGAGGCCTGGAGAATAGGCACACCCAGTCGTTTGGCAAGCCCCAGCAGGTTGATCGCACCATGCACACTCGTTTTTGTGGTCTGCACCGGATCATGCTGATAGTGGACGGGCGATGCCGGACAGGCCAGGTTATAGATCTGATCGACTTCCAGATACAGCGGAAAGGTGACGTCATGACGAATGAACTCGAAGCGTTCATGTTTCATCAGATGAACTATATTGCGCTTGTTGCCGGTGAACAGATTGTCCACGCACAGCACCTCGTGGCCATCGGCGATCAGACGATCACAGAGAAACGAGCCCAAGAATCCGGCACCACCAGTGATCAGTATTCGTTTGGGATCCAGCATCAGACTTCCACCTGGCTGCGATTGACCGAATCACCCCGGCCAATGGCAAAGTAGGTCAGTCCGGCCTGCTTCACCGTATCCGGATCGTAGATGTTGCGCCCATCAAAGATGACCCGGTCTGCCAGTGAATCCGCCAGATGGGCAAAATCCGGGCTCCAGAACGACTTCCATTCGGTCACCACAATCAGGGCATCGGCCTGCTTCAGTGTCTCGCGTGCAGAATTGGCATAATGAATGTTTTCAAGCCCTTCGAACTCGTGCCTGGCCTCATCCATGGCTTCGGGATCGTAGACGGAAAGATGTGCACCTGCGCCTGACAGTGCAGAGACCACATCGATACTGGTGGCTTCACGCATGTCATCGGTGTTCGGCTTGAACGACAACCCCCAGACAGCAAATCGCTTGCCTACAAGATCACCCTTGTAGGCGGCGCTGATCTTGTTGAACAGCACCTGTTTCTGAGACTTGTTGACGTCCTCGACCGCCTCCAGCACACGCATGCGGTAACCGTGTTCATCGGCGGTCCTCACCAGAGCCGTGACATCCTTGGGGAAACAGGAGCCACCATAGCCACAACCCGGGTAAATGAAGGAAAAGCCGATGCGGGGATCGGATCCAATTCCCTGACGCACCAGTTCGACATCAGCGCCGACACGTTCGGCCAGATTGGCCATGTCGTTTCATGAAACTGATCTTGGTCGCCAGCATGGCATTGGCCGCATATTTGGTCAGCTCGGCAGAGCGTACGTCCATTTCAATGATCTTGTCGTGATTGCGGTTGAACGGTGCATACAGGGCCTTCATCTGCTCGATAGCACCCGCATCATCCGAGCCGAGAATGATTCTGTCCGGTCGCATGCAATCCTCAACTGCAGCCCCCTTCCTTGAGAAATTCGGGATTCGATACGACACTGGCTTTGCAGTTCTCCCCGCGTTCGATCAGTTTCGCATTGATGGCCGCCTGGACACGGTCAGCAGTACCCACAGGCACAGTGGATTTGTCAACGACGATCCTGTCCTCTGTCATGTGGCTGCCTATGGTAGTGGCAACCGCCAGCACATGCTGCAGATCAGCACTGCCATCCTCATCAGGTGGTGTCCCCACTGCGATGAACTGGATGTCACCAAAGGCCACCGCCTGTTCCGCGTTAGTGGTAAATGTCAGTCGGCCCGAATCCACACAGGATTTGACGATGGCTTCCAGTCCAGGCTCATAGATCGGGATGATTCCGTTCCTGAGGCCTTCGATCTTGGCTTCGTCCAGATCCATGCACAGGACATGGTTACCTGCATTGGCGAGACAGGCGCCTGTGACCAGACCGACATATCCCGTACCAAAAATCGTTACATTCATTCAATACAGTTCCAGAAAAAATCCGCGCATGGCGCGGACTTGTGTTTGTGTCGATGCAGGGTATCCTGCCGCGAAATCAGTTTGGACTGGCGATCGGATCAACCCGTGGTGGTTCCTCGTTGTCCTCTGGCCTTGGCGCATAGACTATTTCCGGCACCTCAGCCAGTTGCAGCATGCCGGCAATCGACTGACGGCAGACTCTTGCACCAGGTGACAATTGCCTTACCAGCAGGACAGCCGAAGCCTCATTGAGATCGACTTCATCGGTCAACTGATCCGCTATGTCCTTGATCGGGTCATCGTTATCGTCATTGGCAACGACGAATACACTGGAAGGACTGATCTCACCTTCCAGTTCGATCACCTCGTCCGGACGTTCACTGCCGTCACGATAGATCTCAAGCATGTAACCGTCTTCACCCAGGTTGATGGTGGACTGGCCGGCATTGTAGATTTCGACCGCATCCTTCTGCTCTTCACCGTTTGCCAGTTCGGAGATCAGCATGCCGTCCTTGTAGGATTCCTTGCACATGGTGTTGGCCCGGCCCAGTGTCTGGGCTGCCGTAGTCGACCAGGCACCACCCTGGGCAAACTGATCTGATTCGTTACTGTCTGCATCACAGGCATTGCGCAACCTGGACAGTTCGTCTCCGAGGTTGGGCAGGGGTACATCATCTTCATCCAGCGGAACCTGTCCGACGGCATCGGCGACATAACCCGGTGTCTTGCCATCCACGGTGCCGAAGAATCGGGCAACCTTGTCCTTGACCAGCGATCTGGGGTGATCGTACTCGTGAGAATCGGGATCCTCTACATTCTTGACAGATCCCCGCAGTGCACCGCCAAAGACCGAGCGAATGCCGTCACAGTTGTAGCTGACAACTGGGGGGGTCATGGCAACAGTATCGTTTGAGTCGAGCTGGAAACCGCTCTGTACCTGATCCACCTGGTTCTCGTTGAAGCCGGTACCACCGACCACATAATGACCGCGTGGCGGAACGACCCCCTCCAGCGGTATGGTCATGCCGGGCTTGTCGCTGCCATTGAAGTAGACGGTCAGGCTGGCGCCCTGGCTTTTCAGGTTCTGTGGCCGGTTGGTGGAATTGTAGATGGCAACATAGCTGCTTTCCTGACGCCCGAACGACAGCTCTGAGAGCAGCAGATTCGAGACCGGACCATCATTTTCCTCTTCATCGTCATCATCATCGCAGTCCGGTCGCCAGCTGGGGCTGGGTACGCCGGAGGCATTGAAGGACTGCCAGTACTCGGCACGATCAAACTCGTCATTGAGCTCCTGATCATCACCACAGGCATTTTCCTTGCGCCGGTAGGCCACTGTTCTGGAAGTGGAACCATCTTCCGGTTCAGACTGCCGAATGAATCGTAGGGGATGGCGGTTGGCTGACGGGCACGCATGGCGGTTTCAAGAATCTGGCCTGAATCCTCTGCATAATGAAAACTGGCCGACTCGGCAGCCACAGCGGCACAGGCCATACTCGGATCGAGTTCAACCAGCATGCGTGTCGCTGGCAGTCGCAAACGGGCTTCCAGCCGGCTGCGTGACCACAGGGTGTCAGCACTGCACCCACATTCACCCAGGGCCGAGACTGAAGAGACGACAGAATCGAGATACTCGCGACGTCCGCTGACTGCCGCAGACACAGACATCGAGATGTCTTCGCAGCTGCCGTAGACATCAGCAACCGCCTGCGAAACATTCGCCGGATGTTCACCCTCGGCGATCAGCTGTCGTGTCACTTCCGATGCATCGGCACCATCATCCTTTGCCTGCTTGACAGAATCACGGACATTTGATGCCCCAGCCACTGCCGTCATCAGCAGAAGCAACAACAACCCATAAGCGCTTTTCATGACTACCATTTCCATTCGATTCATGAGAATCTTGTCCTGTTTTCCACCGCCTGTGGCTAATTTTATGTCGTCGGGTGACCCAAGATCAAACGACTGATGACAGATTCTAACAAAAATTCACTTTTTCTGTCTGATCAGGCACTTGTTTCGGCCCTGAATCGCCAGATCAGGCGTCTGAGCAACGATTTCAGCGTGTCTGACGAGCGTTTTCTGGACCTTTGTCAGCAACAGGGCATCACCTCGATACTTTGTGAACTGATCAGGACGGAACAGATCTGCCTGCCATCAGCCTGCACACAGCGGCTGCAGCAGGCCTCAACAGCGTATCTGGCACTGCATCTGCGGCGTAAAATGGCCTTTGACACACTGCACAACGCCTTTGTTGAGGCTGGTATCGGACCCATACTGCTCAAGGGTGCGGCCATCTCTCTCACCCTGTTTCCACGTGAAGACATGAGAATGCGGGGTGATACCGATATTCTGGTATCGCCTGACGAGCAGGATACAGCAATCAGTGTGCTGGAGGATCAGGGATTCCACAGGACGCTGTCGACGGGCAGTCGGCTGGTGTTCTGCGAACAGCAATATGGAAAATCCATCGGCACCAATCTGCATCTTGCTGTCGATCTGCACTGGGCGCTGTCCAATCGTCAGATTTACGCACAATGCATCCCGCATGATGCGATCAGGGCCGAATCCGTAACAGTCGATGGGTACCGCTGTCTGTCACCTGTGCATGCCCTGCTGCATTCTGTGATTCACCGACTGGGCCATCACCCGGATGAGGATCGTCTGATCTGGCAACTGGATCACTATCTGCTGTGGCAGTCACTTTCAGAGGATGACCGGATCCGGTGTATCGACATTGCCGAATCCGGTGCAGTTGCGACTCTGTTGCGCGATGAGATCGAACACCTCTGTCAGTGGAGTGGTCTGGAAATCAGTGAGACAGTCAGTCACCGACTGAAGCAAGCAGCGACTGATCACAGGCAGGTTGAGTACCGGGCAACTGGCCTCACTGCACTGCGTCAGGATCTGTCAGTGTTGACGCTGTCTCGGAAAATCAGCTACCTGAGAGAGCTGTGCTTCCCCTCGCGGGCCTACATGAAAACCCGCTATGCCTTCAGCAACATGCTGCTGTTACCCTGGTATTACATCAGACGCTTATTGTCAGGTACCCGAAAAATGTTCAGTCAGTCGGGCCGGTCTGAACATCACGACTCTGCCTGACCATATGCTGATACGCACGCTCGTCGCCCTGCACTCAGGGGCACCGCAACAGACCAGGCAGCGCAGAGCCATGCAGCTGATCCGCAGCTGTGGAATCAGCAGTCCCGTGAACACCCTGCACAGTCATCAGTGGACGGTACTGTTTCAGTATGATCCGCAATGTGATGCCAGCGCCGCCCCAGTCGAAGGTGATGGTGAGATCCGCACTGAATCGGTGTTTCGATGCGCAAAAACGGGAGATTTCTGTCTGGCCCCGGGCACCAGCATGCAGTTCACCGATCACGAATCCACAAATCAGCCATCAACGCTTTCTGAGCGTGTGTACCGCTCGCTCGCAAACACCAAACCATTGGAATGGACCTATTGCAGATGAGTCGCATGTGACTGCCCTGCTCTGCATCGACGGCAGGCTGATCCTGCAGCGCGACATGACAGGTCTTCGGACTCTGGTCTACATGAATAATGGTGATGCGGTACTGGTCAGCCTTGACGAGCATGCCCTTGCTTCATGACGAGGGCTCCAGATTCACCATCAACCGCAGCAGAATTGCCTGTCACCTGGCGCTGGCAGAGGCCGACCCCACCAGCACCTGGTTCAATGAAATCCACCAGGTCAGGCCAATGCATCGCGTCTTTCTTGATGGCAATGACACGACTGAGCAACGCCACCAGAGCTTCGACTATCTGCCAATGGATCACTCGATCGGCATCGATGAATACTGCCAGCAATTATTGTCGAAACTCGATGATGCGGTCGGTCCTACGATCAGGGCGCCAGATGATCCTGTCGCCCTGGCCATCAGCGGTGGCATGGACTCGACAGCTGTCGCCGCGAGCATCATGAATACACGTGATGCAGAGTCACAAGGTGTCAGCCTTTACAGCTGGCAGTTCCCTGAATACCCCGAATGTGATGAGACCCGCTGGGTTTCGGACCTGGCTGCACAGTATCACGTCGACTGGCATCCGGTGATCTGCACCGCATGCGAACCGCTCGGTCAGGCGTTCGATGACATTGATATCCCCTTGATTGCACCGTCAATCGATGCGTATCGTGCGCTGCGCAAACGATTGTCGGATCAGGTGAGCAGAGATGGTCACCGGCAGCTTGTGACCGGTGATTTCGGTGATCACCTCTACATGGGACAGCACTATTGTCTTCAGGATGCACGAAAAGCCGGGGAATCCGATGCCTGGCAGGCCATCCGGAACGCCATTCGCCAGCATGGACTGAAGGGATTCAGACGGCAGGCAGCAATGCGGCGATTGCTGCCATTCAACGGTCTGTCACGCCGTTTCAGAAAGCATCGTGCCGAATGGTTGACACTTATGGCCAACAGACTGCTGAATTCTGGTGTGCCTTCCTATATCAATCCAGTCAGGCAGCCCGACCGGATCGAAGCCTGTCTCAGCCCGACGGCTGCCGATGCCGCCCGCTATGGCCTGTCGCTGAGCCAGTCCTGGGGTCTGCCACATCGATACCCGCTCAGGGACCCTGCTCTGATCCGGTTCATGCTGAGTCTGCCAGCATACCTGCTGACAGACCCACTCAGTCGGCAAAGCAAATGGATCATGAGGCAGGCGATGAGCGAACGATTGCCATCATCAATCACCATGCGTCAGGGCAAGACCACCTTCGAGCCGATATTCACCGAAGGCGTATTGCACAGACATCGTGAAAAAACACGTCTTCTGGTCAATCATCCCAACGCCGCATGGCCGGATTATATCGATCACGACTGGCTGCAACAGCAGGCAGAGTCGATGCAATTCAGCTATACCGGACTGGTCGTCCTGTGGCAGATCATCAGTCTGCAATTGTGGATTGATGAATTACCCGCTAATATTAGCGCATGAGAACCCATTGCGTTGACCCGTATTCATGACACAGAAGCAAACGACAACAGCAGCAAACCCGGACCGGGCCGAAAAGGACAGCAAGCGCCCCTACACGACGCCTGTAATCACAGCCCGGGGCGATGTCCGTGATGTCACCATGGGACCCACGGTCGGTATCGGCGAGAGTGGTAACGCCAACAACTTCAGGCCCTGACCCAGACCTGGACACCTCAATCTCGTTCCTGGTTGATGGCCGGGAAAGCACACATGGCTACCGTTTTGCCGGCATTCGTGTTCAGTGCCCCGCACTATTGCCCCTGCTCGATGCCTACCGCGATGGTGGTGTCATGCCGGTCTCAGGAGCCCAGCCAGACCCTGTTAGTAATGACAGTGACCGATCAGCTTCAATCATCAGATTACCCGGCAGCTTCTGGATCGCCAGTCAGGATGTCGAAGTCTCGATCGCTCATCATCAGCAAGGACCATTTCTCCGGTTGCACGGACTGGCCGATTGTTTCTTCGATCTGAGTGATCAACGCCAGAGTATTGTCCGTATCAAGCCGTTCCAGTCATTGACTCAGTCAGAACTGACGGAAATGATACTGGGTCCGCTGGTTCCCCTGTCCATGGCACATCTGGACCGTTTTCTGCTCCATTCGGCCAGCATGGAAACAGATGAAGGCGTTACACTCATCTGCGGTGACAGTGGCAGTGGCAAATCCACGATCAGTCGCTGTCTGCACCAGCACATCGATGTCAGCCGACTCACCGATGACATCACGGCACTGGCAGACGACGGTACAGTTGCAACCGGTGCACCCTACCCGCAACTGAAACTGGCCGGGGCCGGCTGGTCAGATCAGCAGGGTCATCTTTCCCGTTCAGTTCATCGGCTGGTGATACTGCAGCGGGACAGCAAGGCGCGTGGCGTGCAGGCTGAGCCTGCAGACACAGCCGAAGCCGGTCTGGCACTTGTCCGCCATACCGTTGCTGTCCGACTTTTCGACAGTCGCATTCTGAAACTGAATCTGGCCCTCGCATCACGGTGGGCAACACAGCTGTCCCAGTCAGGTCAGGTGCTCATCATCCGGTCCGCCGACGACCCCGGCTTGGTTCCGGAGATTGCCGATCGTATACTGACAGCATGATCGTCATGGACCACATCAGAAGCATGATCGGTGTCAGCAGAGTCGCACTGCGGCTCAGACATTCGGGGCTGTCTGCCGTTGCCGGCAGATTCCTCGAGATCGACAGTCATTCACAGCAAACCTGCGTGGATGCTGAACGCTATATTCAAATATCGATGCGATCTGCCCGCCTGCCCTGGTCCACCTGCCTGACACGTTCGATCTGGATCTGCCAGCGGCTTGAAGCCCGGGGGCTTGAGCCTCAGCTGGTACTCGGTATTCACCGTCCTAGCCTGGATCAGCCAGGTGAGCTCAAGGCCCATGCCTGGGTTGTGATCGGTGATCAGGTACTGGATGAGAACATGACTGCAAACGCATCATTCCAGCCACTGGTCAGTACGAAAAGCAATGACAGGGAACGAACCATCACATGAGAGAACGCAACTACCGCATCAACGGCGAGATTCTGTCCGAACGCATGGGTGAGGAAATGGTGCTGGTTGACCCGGTTTCCGGCCAGTATTTCCAGCTGAATGAAGTGGCCACTCGCATGCTGGAACTGCTGCTTACCGAGACAAAACAGGGCGACATCGTTGATGCCATACGTGAAGAATTTGATGCAAGTCCGGAACAGGTCCGGACTGACCTGGAATCGTTCATGCAGTCCCTCGGTGACAAGGGACTGCTTGAATTCAGCTGAGTTTACTCGATACCGAGTAGCTCGACGTCGAAGATCAGTGTCGAATTGGGTGTAATGGCGCCCTGGCTGCGACCACCATAGGCCAGATCTGCCGGGATATAGAACTTGTACTTGCTGCCGATGCTCATCAGCTGCAGGCCTTCTGTCCAGCCGGGAATCACGCCGTTGAGTGCAAAACTGATGGGCTCACCGCGCTTGTAGGAACTGTCGAATTCAGTGCCATTGAGCAGTACGCCACGGTAGTGCACGTTGACGCGATCAGTTGCCAGTGGCTTGGCACCATCGCCCTGCTCGACGATCTCGTACTGCAGACCGGATTCAGTCACGAAAACGCCTTCCTTGGTACGGTTCTGTTCCAGAAAGGCCTTGCCTTCTTCCAGGTTCTTTTCTGCCTGGGCCGCCAGTTCCTTGCGCTGGTTTTCAATCTGTGCCTGCTGGGCTTCCTGGATCTGGGTGATCGCCGCCTGCTCCTGATCTGCGGTCAGCGATGAATCAGCCCCTTCAATGGCGGCACGAATGCCCCTGAGGAAAGCCTGATCATTGATATCAACACCCAGTGCCTTGATGCGCTGTCCGATATCGTGACCCAGTTTGTAACTGACCACATCCGCATCGCTGACATCCTGTGCGATTGCTGTCTGGATGCTGAAGGCCAGCCCGATGGTGACAAGGCCAGTGCCTGCCAGTCGCTTGATTGTTTTCATATTGACTCCGGTTGGAATAAAAGCGGTATTCTCTCTTGTTGCAGATATAACTGCAAACCATAATTTCATTCGAAACTGCTCTGACCATCGAATCAATCAAGGGTTCACTTTGACTGCAAACATGCGTATTCTGCCCCACCTGTTGAATACGCACTGGAAACTCCCATGAACCTTATCGCGCCTCACGGCGATACGCTGGTCAATCTGATTGTTGATCAGCAGCAGCATGCCGCACTCAAGGAAGAAGCAAACAGCTACCCTTCCATCGATCTGAATCCACGTCAGCTTTGCGATCTCGAATTGCTGATCGATGGCTCATTCTCACCATTGACCGGTTTCATGGGTCAGGCAGATCATGATCGAGTGGTCAGTGAGATGCGCCTTGCCGACGGTACTCTTTGGCCGATACCGGTCACCCTTGATCTGAATGATAAACAGATCGAGCACATCGGTGATGCGGAACATGTGACCCTGCGAGACCCTGAAGGAGTGCCGCTGGCCGTCATCGATATTACCGACCGCTGGCAACCTGATGTCGAAACCGTCGCCAACGGCGTGTTCGGCACCACCGACACCGCTCATCCCGGTGTGGATTACCTGTTCAACAAAGCGGGTCGTACTGCCATTGGTGGTCCTGTCAGAGCATTGCAGAAAGCGGTGCATTATGACTTTCGCGCGCTCAGACTGACACCGGCAGAAGTACGCAACCGCTTTACCCGGCTGGGCTGGCGACGCGTGGTTGCTTTCCAGACCCGCAACCCGATGCACCGGGCACATCTGGAACTGACTTTCAGGGCGGCTCAGGAGGCCACGGCCAACCTGCTGATCCATCCGGTGGTCGGCATGACCAAGCCGGGCGACATCGACCACATGACGCGGGTTCGCTGCTATCAGAACATTCTGACGCGATTCCCGGCACAGACCACGGAACTGTCACTGCTGAACCTGGCCATGCGCATGGCCGGTCCGCGCGAGGCACTGTGGCATGCCATCATTCGCAAGAATTACGGTTGTACCCACCTGATCGTTGGCCGTGATCATGCCGGCCCTGGCAATGACAGCAATGGTGAACCATTCTACGGCCCCTATGATGCACAGGAACTGCTTGAAAAGCATCAGGATGAACTGGGTATCCGCATGGTGCCGTTCAGAATGATGGTCTATTCCGAGCACCGCGCCGAATACATTCCCGTTGACGAAGTTCGCGAGAATGAGAGCATTCTGAATATCTCGGGAACAGAACTGCGTCACCGCTTGCGTGAAAACCTGGAAATCCCTGACTGGTTCACCTATCCGGATGTGGTGGCCGAATTGCGCAAGACCTATCCAGCCAGGGAAAATCAGGGGTTCACGGTCTTCTTCACAGGCCTGTCTGGTGCCGGTAAATCCACCATTGCCAATGGCCTGATGGTCCGATTGATGGAGATGGGCAATCGCTCTGTCACCCTGCTCGACGGCGATATCGTGCGCAAGCACCTGTCCAGTGAGCTTGGTTTCTCGCGTGAGCATCGTAATATCAACGTCACACGAATCGGCTTCGTGGCCAGTGAAATCAGCAAGAATGGCGGTGTGGCGCTGTGCGCCCCGATCGCACCCTATTCGGAAACCCGAAAGCAGGTGCGTGAAATGATCGAACCCTACGGTCCCTTCGTCGAAGTCTATGTATCGACACCCATCGATGTCTGCGAACGCCGTGACCGCAAGGGTCTGTATGCGTTGGCGCGTGAGGGCAAGATCAAGGAGTTCACTGGTATCAGTGATCCTTACGAAGCCCCGGTTGACCCCGAAGTACAGATTGATACCAGCGAGTGCAGCAACGAAGAAGCGGTACAGCGGATCATTCTGAAACTCGAGAATCTGGGTCTGATCGTTCCCGAGTCCTGATTTGTCAGTCAGTCCGGGCTGCTGTTGTCACAGCATGCCCGGGCCCCTCGACCCGCGCCGTACCGTCTGCGCCTCTCCCATCTCACCTGCATTTCAGTGACCATGACCTATGGCAGATCAGCCTGGTGATGTTTAGGTGTTATAGTTCACTACAACACCATATCGCTATCAGGTGACATCGTGAAAAACAGGATCAAGAACAGAACACTCAGAATCAAGCAGGTCATCGGCATACTCGGTTGGCAATCCGCCTCCATTGCCCTGCTGCTGATCGCCGGTGCCCTGTTCATTCAGCCGACTGGCGCTGAGCTGACATCACAGGCAGAGAGAATTGAGCTCTCCACTTCAGACACAACTGCCACACAGCCATCAGATCGTGAATCGGAGAACGATAACCAGACCCGATTGATCGACTTGCTGCTGTTCTGATTCAGCCAGGAAACCCTATTGATGAGACCCGACTGGAACGATCAACAACCGATTTATCAGCAACTGAAGGAACATGCCATCGCCATGATTCTGGATGGCGCACTCGATGAAGGCGACCCGCTGCCTTCGGTGCGCAAGGTATCTGCTGAATTCAGACTCAATCCGATCACCGTGTCCAAGGCCTACCAGGAACTTGCTGAACAGGATCTGGTGGAAAAGCGCAGAGGTCTTGGTCTGTTTGTCACACCCGGTGCGCGTGACAGACTGCTGGCTCTTGAAAAAGACAAGTTCCTGACCGAGGAATGGCCAAAAGTCATCGAACGGATCCATCGTCTGGACATCGATGAATCCACACTGTTAACCATGATTCAGGACTCTCGAGAATCACAATAAAAAGGGGTAATCATGTCTGTAATTGTCAAGGCTGATAATCTTTCGAAGCGGTATGGCAAATACCTCGCTGTCGATGATATATCGTTCGAGATACCGGCAGGCCGTATCGTCGGGCTGATCGGGCCCAATGGTGCGGGAAAGACCACGGCACTCAAATCCGTGCTTGGTCTCACCAAGTTTGAAGGTGACCTCAAGGTCATGAACCACGATCCTGTCAGTGATCGTGGCATGCTCATGCAGGACGTCTGCTTCATTGCCGATGTCGCCGTGCTGCCCCGCTGGATCAAGGTGCAGGAGGTCATTGATTTCGTCAAGGCGGTTCACCCCCGATTTTCCGAGGAAAAGGTGGAGCTGTACCTGTCCCGCACCAAGATCAAGCGAAACAGCAAGGTTAAGGCCTTGTCCAAGGGCATGATCGCCCAGTTACACCTGGCCGTAGTGATGGCCATCGATGCCAAGCTGCTGGTGCTGGACGAACCCACACTGGGTCTGGATATCCTGTTCCGCAAGGAGTTCTACTCCAACCTGCTCAACGACTATTTTGACGAGGAGCGTACCATCATCATCACCACTCACCAGGTGGAGGAGATTGAACATATCCTTACCGATCTCATCTTCATCAAGGATGGCAAGATCATACTCGATTCCACCATGGACGAAGTCGCAGAACGCTTCACGGAAGTCATGGTGGCCCCGGACATGTTCGAACATGCCCGCAGCCTGAACCCGCTGCACGAACGTGAGATCTTCGGCAAGCTGGTCTGTCTGTATGACAACATTCCCGAGAGCGAACTCGCAGAGCTGGGCGAGATGCGTCACCCAAGCGTGGCCGACCTGTTTGTCGCCACCATGACGGAGGAACGGATATGATCTTCAACACGTTTCTTGCCCTGCTCAGACGTGAGTACTGGGAACACAGATTTGCCTTTGTTCGTTTGCCCATCCTGATTGGTGGAATATTTCTGTTCTTTACCATTCTGGCGGTGATCTGGGCTGAAGTAACCGGAAACCGCATCGACCCGGACGGATTCTTCATTGACAAGATCAATGACGAGCTGGGTTCGGTATCTCGCGATGTCATGGTCGTAATGTGGCAAATCAATTTTGCACTGATGTCGGCAATGATGAACTTCATCCTGTTTTTCGTGGTGCTGTTCTTCATGCTCGGTACGCTCAAGGATGACCGAAAGGATCGCAGTATCCTGTTCTGGAAGTCTCTGCCTGTATCCGATACTCAGACAGTATTATCCAAACTGGTGACGGGCAGTTTTCTGGTCCCGTTCTACTGGGCGATGGTTTTCATCGTGTTTTACACCCTGCTGCTGATGGTCGCCAGTTTCATTTTCCTGGACACCGATATTTCAATCTGGCGTTACATCTGGTCGCCGGCCAACCCACCTCGCGACCTGATCAACCTGATGGTGGCCTATTTCATTCAGGGGTTCTGGCTGTTCCCGATCTGGGCCTATTGCCTCATGATGTCAGCATTTGCCAAGGGACGCCCTTTCCTGTGGGCCATCCTGCCGATCATTTTCATTGCAGGGTTGCAACTGTTCCTGAGCCAGATGTTCTACCTCAACCTGGGCACCAATCTTGTCGTGTTGCTTGGCAAACGCCTGCTGGCCGGTACGGTACCCTTCGAAATCAACGTGAAGGATGACGACCTTGTCATCAATGCAACAGAGATCGGCAATCTGAACGAACTGGATTCACTGATATCACCATTTGACTGGGGTGTCATGTTCTCCAGATTCACAGAATCCGGCATGTGGTGGGGAATATTGATCGGTGCGCTGTTCCTGTCCGCCGCCATCTACATGCGTAGATTCAGAAACGAGGATTGATCGCGAATCGTAATCAGCAAAAAGGCCCGCATTGCGGGCCTTTTTTTCATGGGATCAGGAAACACCGTATTCAGCTGGCATCAGTCAGCACCCGGCGGCTGGCGGTGAACCGTTCACCAAAACGATCAATCGCCTGCTGACGCATGCGCGATGCATGATGGGTCATGTAGGCCTCGAGAGAGGCTTCGGACTCAAGCCGGTATCGCACCGACCAGGTGGTGTGCTGCGGGTCATCGGGATCAACCACCCTCAGTGTCTGAGCGCCTGTAAATCCGTCGATTGCAATCATTTCGTCGACGTGTCCGGCGAGCCAGACACCGTAGTCGTTGGCGATGTCGTTGTCGACGGTGAGGTTGACCTCGTAATGAATCATGCTCAGCGGATTACCCGCTGAACCTTGTACTTGCGGGTACCGATACTCGACAGCTCTTCACGCTCCAGATCAAGCTCGCCTTGCAGCCAGTATTTGGTTGTGCGCACCGACTTGGTTCGGAAAACAAGAATTTCACCGTTGCCGACATAGAGGGTGTCATCGGGCAGCAAACCGGCGACCGAGACAGTGGAGTCAATGGTCTTGCCATTGTTGTAAAGCGCTTCCATGCGTGCTCGCTCAGTCTGGTTGGCAGGCACCGGCTCAGCCTCGACAGCAACTGCTTCCTCTTCTTCCTCGGGTTCGTCTTCATCCGCAGCAAAATCGCCATCATCCAGATTCAGACCGGTCAGAACGTTGTATTTACCGGACTGGACAAAGGCCAGCTGGTCGGAATCCAGATCAATATCGCCATTGAGCCAGTACACCCGGTTGCGTGCACCACGACGCCTGACGACAGCCTTGACGCCGGAGGTGACAAACAGCACATCGTCCTGTCGCAGTTCGGATACGGAGATCGAACGATCGATTTCCCTGCCGTTGTTGAGCCGGTCCATCAGACTCTGCCTGGCCGCAGCGATGTCAGCGTCGGAATAGCTCACTTCAGCATCTGCCGTGGTTTCGCTTGTATCAGCTGCCGAAGGTTGCTCGACCGCAGGTTCTGCTTCTGAAGCGTCAGTGACTGCCACAGGCTCAGGGTCGGGTGTGGTCGTGGCTGTATCGTCAGCCTGTTCAGTCACAGCTGCAGGCTGCGTAGACGTTTCTGATACCGGCTGCCCGGCGCTGATTGTTGACTCGTTTTCAGCCAGTGCCGGTGTCCCTGCTTCGACTGCAGGCTCGTCAGTGGCCACTGCCGCAGCGGATTCCTCCACAGCCCCGGTTGATGATTCTGTTTCTGCGGGTTGAACGGCCGGTTTGGGCGGTTCCACCAGATCGATCACGTTCTCGTTGACGCCGATATCACGGGTCAGTTCCTCAGCCTGCTCACGTGCCTGCTCTCGCGCCGCCTCTTCCGCGGCTGCGGTGTTGTCACGCATCACCTGTTCGGCCACTTCACTGGCCTGTTCGGTCGTCGATGTGGTGTCGGTGGTTATCTGGGGTTCGGCGGCGCTTGCCGGTTCTGCCGGGGCAGCTCTTGCCGGCGTGCTGGCGGGAGTGCTGGCAGCAGTACTGCCCTTGCTCACCAGCCGTATGATGACATTCTCGATGAAAGTGTTGCGGAATTTCAGGTCCAGTGCCTGATCACCCGCGCCGGCTTCCAGTTTTTCGGTCACCATGTCCTTCCAGTGCGAAGGTGTGGACACCGTGAGCTGGAGATTTTCATCAATGGCACGTTGCACCACATCGCGGATCTGTTCATCCGCATCACCACTTTCCACGGTCTTGGGATCGAGGTGCACGGTATCCACGATTTCCTGTGCCTGTGCCGAGATGCACAGGCTGATCAACGCAAGAAATGCTGCTCGTATAGTCACGATTTTCCACCAATAATCAGATAGCTGGGTAATCTACGAAAAAAAGTGGACATTGTCACGTTACCATTCGTGTAATTTCTTGAATTATTTGTTAATACCGCCCTTGGTCAGTGACAGTGGATCGAGCAGATGATCCAGCTGCTCTTCGCTCAGATCGGTCATCTCCAGGGCAACATCCTTGATGGGACGACCGTCCTTGTAGGCCTGCTTCGCTGTTGCCGCACCCAGGTCATAGCCAATTTCGGCATTCAGGGCGGTTACAAGAATCGGGTTCTTGGCCAGCGCTTCATTCACGGCAGCGCGATTGACGGTGAATCCGGCGATCGCATCATCGGCCAGTGCACGGGCCGCATTGGCTGTGATTTCAATGCTTTGCACAAGATTGTAGCCAATCACCGGTAACATCACATTGAGCTGGAACAGACCCGACTGACCACCAACCGTGATGGTGGAATCATTGCCGATGACCTGTGCACAGACCATGCAGACCGCTTCGGGAATCACGGGATTGATCTTGCCCGGCATGATACTGCTGCCAGGCTGCAAAGCCGGCAGTGTGATGTCGCTGATGCCGGCCAGTGGTCCGCTGTTCATCAGCCTCAGGTCATTGGCGATCTTCATCATGCTGCAGGCGATGGTCTTGAGCTGACCCGACATTTCCACGGCAGCGTCCATCGAGCCGATGTATTCGAACAGGTTGTCGTTGGAACTGAAATCGCAACCGGTCATTTCCGCCAGCTGACTGGCCATGGAAACGGCAAATTCCGGGTGTGCATTGATACCGGTTCCCACTGCCGTGCCGCCCTGAGGCAGGCGCGACAGGCGCTGATAGGCCGATTCAACGCGTTCAATGCCGCTGCGAATCTGCCTGGCCCAGCACTCCAGTTCCTGACCAAAGGTCACCGGCATGGCATCCATCAGGTGAGTTCGACCGGTTTTCGGTTCACTGGCCAGTTCCGCTGCTCGGCCTTCGCAGACCGTCGCCAGATGATCCAGTGCCGGAATCAGCTGTTCACGCACGGCCAGACAGCCACTGACATGAATTGCAGTCGGAATGACATCATTGCTGCTCTGCCCCATATTGACGTGATCATTCGGATGCACGTCGGGCGAGCTGCGTCGCGCCAGCGTTGAAATCACCTCGTTGGCATTCATGTTGGAGCTGGTACCCGAACCGGTCTGGAAAATGTCGATCGGAAACTGATCGTCGTGGCGACCCTGTTCCACTTCACTGGCCGCATCACGGATCGATTCCATCATGGCCTCATCCATCATGCCCAGATTGTGATGAACCACAGCGGCGGCCCCCTTGATCAGTCCAAGCGCACGAATCATCTGCCTGGGTATGGTCAGGCCGCTGATCGGAAAGTTCTGAACGGCACGCTGGGTCTGTGCAGCATAGAGCGCATCTACCGGTACATTCAGCTCACCCATACTGTCTCGTTCAACACGAAAATCGCTCATCTGCACTCTCCTCTCGGTCCAAAAATTGCTTCGATTCAACAGGCGTTCCATTGTATTATGTCCACGCCCAAACTTCCTCTTCAATCATAAAATAATGACCGATTTACTGAACCCACTGATCGCCATATCACCGGTGGATGGACGATATGGCCCGAAAACCGAATCACTGCGCAATATCTTTTCCGAATACGGCCTTATCCGCTGTCGCGTGGTGGTTGAAATCGAATGGCTGAAGGCGCTCGCCTGTTGCGCCGAGATTTCTTCACTGCCTCATCTTGACGAGGAGCAGATCGCGATACTCGATTCGATCAAGAACACGTTCAGTATCGAGGATGCCACACAGATCAAGGAAATCGAGAAAACGACCAACCACGATGTCAAGGCGGTCGAGTACTATCTCAAGCAGCAGTTCAGCAAGCACCCGGGGCTGGACACCGCCATCGAATTCATCCATTTTGCCTGCACCTCGGAAGACATCAACAACCTGGCCTATGCCCTGATGATCTCCGAGGCGCGTGATGTGGTGATGCACCGATGCCTGACCGGTATCCGTGACACCCTGCGCAGCTTGGCACACGAACATGCTGACCTGCCCATGCTGTCGCGAACACATGGCCAGACTGCATCACCCACCACGGTGGGCAAGGAGTTTGCCAATATCGCCTATCGCCTCAAGCGTCAGATCCGTCAGCTGATGGAAGTGCCGCTGCTGGGCAAGATCAATGGTGCAGTCGGTCATTTCAATGCCCACAGGGTGGCCGTGCCGGAAATGGACTGGCCCGGATTTTCAGAGGCATTCGTCGAGTCACTGGGACTCACATTCAACCCCTACACCATCCAGATCGAACCGCACGATTACATGGCCGAACTGTTCGACTGCCTGAAACGCTGCAACACCATCATTCTGGATGCCAGCCGGGATATCTGGGGTTACATCTCGTTTGGCTACTTTTCACAGAAAACCATTGCCGGTGAAATCGGCTCATCGACCATGCCGCACAAGGTGAACCCGATCGACTTCGAAAATGCCGAAGGCAATATCGGCATGGCCAATGCGCTGTTCAGTCATTTCTCCGACAAACTGCCGGTGTCCCGTTTCCAGCGTGACCTGACCGATTCCACGGTTCTGCGCAACATTGGTACGGCTGTCGCACACAGTCTGATCGGCTGGCAGTCCTTCAGTCGTGGCCTGGACAAACTTCAGGTGAACCCGGTTCGACTGGCCGAGGATCTGGACAATGCCTGGGAAGTACTGGCAGAGCCGATCCAGACCGTGATGCGACTGCATGGCATTGAGAAGCCATACGAAAAGCTGAAGGAGCTGACTCGGGGCAAGGTGATCACGCGCCAGCTGATTCACGAGTTCATCCTGACACTGGATCTGCCGCAGGCAGAGACCGATTGCCTGCTTGCGCTGACCCCATCGAGCTATATCGGATATGCCGCTGAATTTGCCAGACAGCTCTGAACTGGACCTGGGCCTGCCCCTGGCCAGGTTCATGCAGGACCACTGGCAGAAAAAGCCGCTGCTGGCACGGGCCGCTGCACCATCAGCAATCCACATGATGTCGGCCGAAGAACTGGCCGGCATCGCCTGTGATACCGATCTTGCCTCGAGAATCATCACCGGCTCGGTGGATACCGGCAACTGGACTGTTCAGCATGGCCCCTTCAGTGAAGACGACTTCACCTCACTGCCCGATTCCGATTGCACCCTGCTGGTGCAGGATCTGGACAAGCTGCTACCCTGCTGTCGCGATCTGCAGTCACTGTTCAGCTTCCTGCCCTCGTGGCGGCATGATGATGTGATGGTCAGTTATGCAGCGCCTGGCGGTTCAGTTGGCCCTCATGTGGATGAATACGATGTCTTCCTGATTCAGGTCAGTGGCAACCGGCGCTGGTATGTGGATACCGAACACCAATCGGGAACCGAACTGATTCCAGGACTGGAACTTGGCATACTGCAGAATTTTGATTCATCCGAGGAAGTGCTGATGCAGCCCGGAGACCTTCTGTATCTGCCGCCGGGCTGTGCCCACTACGGCATCGCAGAAACCTCCTGCCTGACGGCATCGATCGGTTTTCGCGCACCATCGGACAACGAACTGCTGCTCGGTTTCTCGGATGACCTGGCACTGAAGCGTGGCACACCACACCGACTCGCTGATCCGGACAGACAGCTTACCCGTACCCCCGGCCTGATCGATGCACTGACACTTCAACGGGTAGCACGGAGCATCCGGAAACTGGCGGATCAACCGGATCAGGATATCGCAGACTGGTTCGCCCGTTTCATCACCGAATTCAGGCTCATCGACAGTCGTTTTTACCAGGATGAGATCGCCGGTTTTGATGAGCTGGTCGCATCGGGAACCGCACTGGTACGTAATCCGAGCGCACGCCTGGCCTACATCCCATTTGAGGGTGGATGCCGCCTGTACGTCAATGGTGACGTGCATGAGACCAGTGCTGAACTGGCCGCACTTGTGGCTGACAATGTGCGTCTTGAACCGGATCAGATCAGGCACATCATTGCGATAGACCGCACAGATTTGCTGCGCCGTCTGTACGAGAATCACGTATTCATGGAGGCTTCGGCCTTCCAGGATTGATGAGCTGTCCGTGAATATTCCCGACTATTATGTTGAACCTGCCAGCTGGACACTTGATCAGAAGGAGATCAAGGCGGTTCGCACGCGTGTATTCATCGTCGAACAATCGGTCCCCGAAGAGGAAGAGTGGGACGAGGATGACACCACCGCGACACATTTTCTGGCACGTGTTGATGCCAGCCAGTGTATAGGAACAGCACGCCTGACTGCCGACGGCCGAATCGGTCGCATGGCCGTGGTCGATGACTGGCGCGGACAGGGGGTTGGTGATGCCCTGTTGCGGGCCTGTGTCGAATTCGCCCGCGCCAGGAACCAGACCCGGCTGCGTCTCGCTGCACAAACCTATGCCCTGGATTTTTATGCCAAACAGGGGTTTGTCGCCACCGGCGATGTATTTGACGATGTCGGTATCCCCCACCAGTGGATGGAACTGGAACTGGAAACAGCCGAGGCAGCATCAGACACGGTGACGATGAATCGGCGCGCCACAGACCGACCGCCGGAACAGACACAGCAAACCGATACCGCAGCAGAGTTCAGACAGCTGCTGGCACAGTTGCTCGGCAGTTGTCGTCGCACCGTTCTGATCATGACCCAGAATCTTGATCCGCGACTGCTGGATGATGATCGAATCCTGCAACAGATCCGTCGCATTGCCAGTTCGGGCACACGGCCGGATATTCGCATCATCGTGCATGATTCCCATCGAGCCGTCTTCGACGGCCATCGTCTGATACTGCTCGGCCAGAGACTGAGCAGCCTGATCCAGTTCAGAAAACCGTCTCGTGAGCACCAGGATTACTATTCGGCCTATATCCTGCTCGATGACAATGTGGAAATATTCAGGGAATTTGGCGACCGCCATGAGGCCACGTTTCGCATCAATCAGCGACGACTGGTGAGAGACCGGCGTCGCGAGTTCGATGCCGTCTGGCAAATGGCCGAACCGGATCCTGACCTGCAACAGCTGGACATCTCGTGATCGATGTACGAATGGTTGAACCTGTCATCAGCGCTGTAGCGCCGTTGACAATCCATCACAATGGTTTAGGCTCAGCCAGCCTGCCCTGACAATCAGCAGCACAATTCAGGTCGCCACAATCAGTAGCACCCATTCGGGAGGGACTTATGGGACAGTACTTCAAACGCAATGCAAAGGCCGTGTTTCTGAGCACATTGCTGACCCTGGCCGCAAATCAGGTCATGGCTCAAACCCGTGCCGTCCAGGCGAGCACACTGACGCCGGAGCGGGTACAGGCCGCTTCCGAAAACGCACTGCGCTTTCATATCGGTATCTTCGATCCGCTTGACGAGCACATTTCGGTCAGTGGCATGAACCTGCCCGCCGTGATCGGCGGCGACGCACATCTTATACAGTTTCATGGCCCGGCTGATCGCTATCGCATGGATCTGGACGTACTCGGCATCGAAGTGATCGGCTATATACCGGCCAATGCCTATGTCGTTCGCATGAACAGTCGTCAGCGTTCGGAATTGCTCAACCAGCGTGCTGATATCGTTCGCTTCATCAGCCCCTACCGTCCCCAATGGAAACTGTCATCACAGTTGCTCGATCTGGACCCTCATGTCCGCCCTTTCCTGCTACCCGGTGACCGTGTTTCCCGCAGCGATGGACTGGGTCTGGAAATTTCGGGTTTTCGTGGCAGCCAACAGGATGTGATTGAAGGTGTCGTCGGCAAATTCAACGATTCTGCCGTGATCCTGGACAGCATGACGCACCGTGAGCGCCCACGTGTTCGACTGTGGGTACCACGATCCTCGGCTCGGGGTCTGATCGAAAAGCTGACTTCAGTCGGCGACATCGGTTTCATCGCCCCACACCATCCGGACCAGGTCAACAACCGTGATTCGGTTGAACCGATCCAGCGCAATGCTGCCGGTTCTGGTCTGCCCACCAATACCCCCATCTGGGATCAGGGCCTGATCGGCAGCGGTCAGATCGTCGCCGTCGGTGATTCAGGCCTGGATCGTAATGAGGACTGGTTCGTCGGCTACGATGACGGCAGCGGACCGGACATCACCATAGTCGATAGCGACATGCCGGTACCACCTGCCACCGGCATGACCAACCCGGACAGCAAGGTTTATGCCTACTGGGTACAGCCCGGATCAACGGCCTATGACAACAACGTCTCCTGTGGTGGTACTGCGCCGCCCACCGGATACCATGGCACTCACGTCACCGGAACTGTGGCGGGTGATGCCCTGACCCGATCCACACCCACGAATCCGAATTACGACGACGGTGACGGCATGGCGCCCAATGCCCAGGTCCTGTTTCAGGACATCGGCAATGACAGCTCGGGCTGCCTCTCGATCACCAATCTGGGCACCACACTGGAACAGGCCCGCAACGGTGGCGCCTTTATCCACAGCAACAGCTGGGGGGCATCAGTGGGTGGACAGTACACCAGCAATTCTGCCCTGCTGGATCAGTTTGCCTGGGAATTCGAAGATCATCTGGTGCTGTTCTCGGCCGGCAACAGCGGGCCCGGCGGTACAACCATTGGCGCACCGGCAACCGCCAAGAACGCACTGACCGTCGGTGCTCTGGGTCATGGCAACAGCACCACGGCCGCCGGATTCTCAAGCCGCGGCCCCACGGTTGACGGCCGACTCAAGCCGGACATTCAGGCACCCGGCAGCAGCATCCGCTCGGCCAGGGGAGACACCAACAACGGCAGCACGGTGGAAACCGGACTCCTCTCCACCAAGAGTGGCACATCCATGTCGACACCTACCACCGCCGGGGCAGCTGCCCTGATGCGTCAGTATTTCAGTGACGGCTTCTACCCGACTGGCTCGGCTACGCCGGCCGACAGCAGAATGCCTTCGGGTGCACTGATGAAAGCCATGCTGATCAACGGTGCCCTTCAGGCTCCCAGCTTCGGTGTACCCAGCAACACGTACGGCTGGGGCAGAGTCTGGCTGGACAACAACCTCTATTTCAGTGGCGATGGCAATTACGCTCGAGTCTGGGACGTCCCGCACAGTGCCGGACTGTCGACAGGCGAAACCGACACCTACACGGTGTCCACCGAGCCCGGTCAGGAAATTCGCGTGACGCTGGTCTGGAACGACCCGCCGGCCGAACCGGCAGCGGCAACCACACTGATCAATGATCTCGATCTGTCGGTGTTCGAATCGGGCCGAAGTGACATTTTCAGAGGCAACAATTTCGAAAATGGTGTATCGGTTGCCGGTCGTGGCACGGACACCATCAACAATGTCGAACAGGTCACACTGCCTGCGCCGGCATTCACCACCAACTACACCATCCAGGTTACCGGAAGCGCCGTTCCGGGCGATGGACAGAATTTCTCCGATACTCAGGGCTACGCTCTGGTGGTTTCTTCGGCCGCATCACTGAATCCACTAAATGTACCCAACCCGGTCACGGCGACCGACATGGGGGCTACCGGCATCGAAGTCACGATCGACACGGGGCGCTCGACACAGGGCAACTTCCAGTTCAACGTCTATCGCGCCGAGGGGGACTGCACCGCTGCGCCCCTGGATTACCGCCTGATTCGAAACACCGGTAACCTGACTTTCATCGATGATGAAGTGACAGGCGGGTTTACCTACTCCTATATCATCCGCCAGTACGACGACAACTCTGAAGGACCGGCCTCCAGTTGCGTTGCCGCATCGGTAGCCACCTCATCTGCTGTCTGCAACCTGATTCCGGACTTTGACCAGAGTTCTGTCAGCGGTGGCGATGCGGTCGGTGATCAATGTGCCACAACACTGAACTGGACTGCGGCCAGTCCCGTCTGTCCTTCCGGCACAGTCAGCTACAACATTTATCGAGACACCGACCCCTTCTTCGTGCCAGGTCCCGGTAACCGCATCGAAACCGGAATCACCGACACCAGCTATACCGACAGCACGGTCAGCTCTCAAACCTACTACTATGTGGTGCGGGCTGTCGATGTGGCAGAAGCACCTGGCGATACGCGGGTCAAGGCCACACCGTTTGCAGATTTCAACGTCAACGGCGATTTCACTGACGGCGCTGATGGCCTCTCACTGTTGCAACTGGCCGGTCCCTGGTCCGTCTCCGACAATCAGGCGGCGACAGGCACACTCAGTTACCGCAATGCTCCCGATTCGGCCACGGTCTATTCACCGAACACCTGTGCCGCCATCACGACACCCGCCATCGATCTGCAGCAGGGCAACCCGGCTCTGAATTATGCCGCACGATTCAACATCGAGGCAGACTGGGACGGTATCGTTGTGGAGATTTCTACCGATGGCGGCAACAACTGGCTTGACCTGCCACCGGGTGGCGGTTATCCGAACGATTTCAGCTCCACCGGTAATCCGCCCATCAATGCCTGTGGCTATCCGGCCAGTCAGGGTGCCTTCAATGGCAATACCGGTGGTGCATTCAACAATTACAGCAGCGACCTGTCAGCCTATGCCGGCCAGACCGTGATGATCCGCTGGGTAATGTCCACCGATCCGGGCTCCGAGGAAGAGGGCTTCTACCTGGATGACGCCGTCATTACCAATGCCAGCACACCGGCCATTTGTGGCTCGATGAATCCGGTCATCTTCGCTGACGGCTTCGAGAACTGATGATGAACGCAGGCGGCCCGTTCAGCGGGTCGCCTGTGATGCCTGCATCAGCACATCACAGCTGATCGCAATCATGCGAAATTCCATGCGACGCTGACTCTCGCCTTCTCCGCCGGAGATCACAGCCAGCATGCGCTGACCCGATCCCCCTGACTGCAGGATGTATTCGATCAACTGGGGAAAATCGTGTGCCGGATTACCGAAGCGCACAGTGGATGCGCCTGACTCAACCAGCGAAAAATCAGTTGTTGCCTGGCCGCTCGGCATGGCGCGAAACACCCATTGCCCTTCGTGTTCGAGAATCATGATGAATTCGGTCGAGACCGCGCGTCCGCCCGAAACCAGACGACTCATGCCCTGCATCACACCACCGGCGGGCATCGACCAGATCTCGGCTGATCCGTCCTCTGCGCCTTCAGCCTGCCAGCAGCCGGACATCCATGACAACTGTTCTAGATCGAAGTCATCCTCTCCGACGGCAGTCAGTGTGAGAAAAACACTCAAAAGCAATGCATATCTTGTTGATTTAAAAACTATTATTCTCTCCTGCCCTGATGCCAGCGGACAATGCACTGACGAATGGCATCGAGACCGTCCGTCAGTGCTGCCGGTCCGGGCTGCAAGATCAGCGGTGACTTGATCTCATGCAGCTGATTGTTCCTGACAGCATTGATTCGATGCCAGCCAGGACGGTTCACAACACGCTCGGGCCTGAACTTCTTGCCGCACCAGGAGCCGATGATGATGTCCGGATTTCGTTCGATCACGGCACCGGCATCGGCCAGAATCCGGTTCCTGGCCATCGCTTCTGAGGTCAATTCGGGAAAACAGTCCCGACCACCTGCCATTTCGATCAGTTCGCCTACCCACTGAATTCCCGAAATCAGCGGATCATCCCATTCTTCGAAGTAGACCCACGGCCTGACGGCTTCAGCCTCGACCAGTGCTGTCATCTGTGCTTCCTGTTTTCTGAAGCCAGAGATCCATGCTTGAGCCCGATCAGTCGCCCCCACCAGGGCAGCGACCTGCCACATCATGCCGAGAATACCCTCGATACTGCGCTGATTGAAGATCAGCACGTTCAGACCCGATCGCACCAGGTCTGCGGCGATGTCGGCCTGCAGATCTGAAAACCCGAGCACCAGATCCGGCTCGAGCTGGCAGATTTTCTCGACTCTGGCGCTGGTAAAGGCGCACACACGTGGCTTCTCTCGCCGTGCCTGTGGCGGCCTCACGGTGAAACCCGAAATACCCACAATACGATTCTCTTCACCCAGCAGATAGAGCCATTCGGTGGTCTCTTCAGTCAGGCAGACAATCCGTTTGGGTGTGCCATTGCTGACGATACTGTCCTGTGCCTTGACTGTTGCGGTCATGTCGCCGTCTTCCGGGTGAGTCAGGGGTGCATGGTACACTACCCGCCACGATCTTCGAGGGCCACTGATGAGCTCACTGACCTATCTGCACACCATGGTGCGCGTCACGGATGTCGACGCCTCGCTTCATTTTTACTGCGACCTGCTCGGACTTGAGGAGATCAGCCGACGTGATGTTCCGCAGGGCCGGTTCACGCTGATTTTCCTGGCCGCTCCCGGCAATCGGGAGGCACAGGTCGAGCTGACCCATAACTGGGATCCGGAAACACTCGAAGGCGGCCGAAATTTCGGCCATCTGGCTTACCGGGTGGATGATATCTATGCCCTGTGCCAGAAACTTATCGATGGCGGCGTGACCATCAATCGCCCGCCGCGCGATGGCCGCATGGCCTTTGTTCGTTCACCCGACGGCATCTCCATAGAACTTCTGCAGGCCGGCGATAGTTTGCCAACGGCCGAACCCTGGCAGTCGATGCCGAATCAGGGCAGCTGGTAACACCAGCAGCAGACAACTGTGAGGTAACCCATGGACAGCAATACCCTGTTTCACGTCGCCAATATCACGGCCTTTGCCTGCTGGCTGATTCTGCTGGCTGGCCTGTTCTGGCCAGCCGCCAGATCACTGGCAAGGCTGCTCGGACAGGCCATCATACCGATCCTTTTCGGCAGTCTGTACTGCTGGTTCCTGTTCTCCAGCTACGGCCAGACTGACGGCAGTTTCACCTCCCTGACGGGGGTCAGGAGCCTGTTCTCCAATGATGGCATCCTGCTGGCAGGCTGGTTGCACTATCTGATATTTGACCTGTTCATCGGCACCTGGGTTCGCGATGATGCAGAACACTGGGCTGTCAACAGGCTGGCTCTGATCCCCTGCCTGGTGCTGTGTTTCCTGATGGGCCCATTCGGCCTGTTGCTGTATCTTCTGCTGCGCCCGCTTGCCGGGAACAAGCCGGCACTGGCCAGCTGATCCGGAGGACTGTGATGAACGACACCAGCCAGCACTGCCTGCGTACCCCGGAAGAACGCTTCGACGACCTGCCGGGTTACCCGTTCGAGCCCCATTACCTGAGCATCGATGGCATGCGAGTGCACTATCTGGACGAGGGCGCTCAATCCGGTGACACACTGTTGCTGATGCACGGCGAACCGAGCTGGTCGTACCTCTACCGCAAGATGATCCCGCTGCTGGTGGATGCCGGCTTCCGCTGTATTGCACCCGATCTGATCGGTTTTGGCCGTTCTGACAAACCAGCGAAGCTCAGAGATTACAGCTATGCGTCCCATGTCGCCTGGATGACTGATTTCATTGAACAATTATCACTCGAGAAACTGACACTGGTGTGTCAGGACTGGGGCTCGCTGATTGGTTTGCGCCTCGCTGCCGAACAGTCCGAGCGATTCAGCAGGATAGTACTTGGAAACGGCGGCATGCCCACCGGTCACGAGACCTTTCCACGAGTGTTCAGGTTATGGCGCGCCTTTGCCCGGTTCAGCCCGTGGTTTCCGATTGGCCGCATCGTCAACAGCGGCTGCACCTCATCACTGTCGCCGGAGATCATTGCCGCCTATGATGCACCGTTTCCTGACGCACGTTACAAGGCAGGTGCCAGGGCATTTCCACGACTGGTACCGACCAGCCCCGATAACGTGGCCAGCGCAGACAACGTGGCTGCATGGAAAGTCTACAAGTCCTGGAACATACCTTTTCTGACGGCATTCAGTAATCGCGACCCGGTCACCCGTGGTGGCGAAAGGCCATGGCAGGAGCAAGTGCCTGGCGCTCAGGGACAGCCTCACACTACAATCCGGGACGCCGGCCATTTCCTGCAGGAAGACAAACCCGAAGACTTTTCAGTGGCAATTATCGACTTCTGCAGACGCAATCCGCTCTGAGCTCGACACTGAATGACGCCCTGCCCGAGCTGCGTGCATCTGTCTAGCCCTTCTGACCCTGTATCAAGCCTCTCATTGGGGCTATTCTCACGTCAGATTGATGCTGACGGGTTATCATGACTTCTGACATGATTGCCAAAGACTGAATACAGCCCCAGATAAGCATGATGAGTGATACACACCTGATGTTTCGTCCCGTACGCATACACGCCAGCACAGTATGGCTCATGGGCCTGGTCGTACTGCTGTTACAGGCATGCAGTGATGATTCGGCCAGTACCGAGTCATTGTCAGCCGCAGAATCTGTGCCCGGCACACCACAGACAGCCCACAATGAAGTCCGTGAGGATGCAGCGGCAATCACCGTGCTTGCCCTGGGTGATTCCCTGACCGAGGGTCTTGGTGTTCAGCGTCGGCTGACCTATCCGGCACAGTTGCAACAACGCCTGCACGAGCAGGGCTATGACAGCCTGCGAGTTGTCAATGCCGGCTTCAGTGGCGAAACCACTTCCGGTCTGCTGACCCGTCTCAACTGGGTACTGAAACAGAAACCCGATATCGTCATTCTGACCATCGGCGCCAACGATGCCATGCGCGGTATACCACTCGATCTGGTCAGGCAGAATCTGGATGAGATCATTCGCCGCATCCTGGAAACGGATGCCGAGCTGATTCTCGGCGGCATGCAGATCTACAACAACCTGGGCCGCGATTATGTCAGTGGCTTCTCTGAGCTGTATGACGAGCTGGCTTCAGAGTATTCACTGAGATCCATTCCTTTCTTTCTCGACGGCGTGGCCGGTGATGACCGTTACAACCAGGCCGACCAGATTCACCCCACAGCAGAGGGTTACACCATTATTGTCAATAATAACGTCATGCCTGCATTGATGCCGGTACTTGAAGCTGTGGTTTCCGAACGCGACAGCGCGGCGCGCAGCACATCAGGAGCACAAGATGACTGAGAAATCCCAGCAAAGCGAACAGCACAACAGCGACATGCTTGTTGCCAGCCGGATCAGCAAGTCGTTCCAGCTTGGTGACGCCACAATCACCGTGCTCGACGATGTCAGCGTGACGGTTAAATCGGGTGAATTTGTCGCCATCATGGGGCGTTCCGGCTCTGGGAAATCAACCCTGCTCAGCATTCTGGCAGGACTGGACAACCCCGACAGCGGTACAGTCAGGCTCGGTGAACATGAGATCTCCGGCATGAATGAGGATCAGCTGGCACGAGTCAGGCAAACCGAAATCGGTTTTGTGTTTCAGTCGTTTCATCTGATTCCGACGCTCACTGTGGCAGAAAACATCCGCTTCCCACTGCAGATCGCACGCATCGGTGAGCAGCGCGAGCACGTAGACACCCTGATCAGGCAGGTCGACCTTGCTCACCGCAGCGGCAGTTTTCCACATCAGCTTTCCGGAGGAGAGAAGCAGCGGACTGCGATTGCACGTGCGCTGGTGACCCAGCCCGGCGTATTGTTTGCCGATGAACCCACCGGCAATCTTGATGCCAGTAACGCGGCGCAGGTCATGGAGACGCTGATTGCACTGCAGCGACAGTATCAGACCACCCTGATCGTGGTGACCCATGATCCGGAAATTGCCGCCATGGCCGATCGTATCATCAACCTCGATGACGGACACGTGGCAGCCGCTGTCGACACCAAACCGTCTGAACACAGTGAATCTCAGGCCTCATGACTGATCTGGCACAGCCGCGCCCGCAAATGGGAACACAGACCCCTTCGTCCGGCGGAATGCTGCGCCCTGCTCGCCTGATCGTCCTGCGAGAGTGGCTTCAGCACAAGACCTACCCGGTTCTGTTCATCCTCTGTCTGCTGATCTCGATGAGTGCCTACCTGACGCTGGATTCACTTCAGGTCGGTGTGGACGAATTCATCAGCCGCAACCAGCTGGAGCTGGTGGGTGGTGACATCGTGCTCTCTTCCAGGCGACCATTTCCCGATTCGGTGGAGAGCATCGTCGCTTCTCACCCCGAGAACCGGATGGTCAGGGAATACCAGTTCGGTGCCATTATCTACACCGATGATGATTCCGTCCTCGGCTCCCTGAAGGCCAGCAGTGCACCCTATCCGCTCTATGGCGAGCTTGTACTCGGCAGCGGCCGTGATGCCCGGTCGGTGTGGACGCCGGGCACGGTACTGGTGGAACCGCAGGTTCTGGCACAACTGGAGATCAGTCTCGGTGATGAAGTGCAGATCGGTGAGGCCAGTTTCATCGTTGCAGATACCATTGCATCGGAGCCGGATCGCCCATTGACGGGCTTCGGTTTCGGCGCCCGGGTCATGATGAAATACGAGGATGTCGCCGCCACACAGCTGCTGGGACAGAAAAGCCGCATCTACTACCGGATCGAGCTGAAGTCTGACGAGAGCGAAATCAAGCCGCTGTTTGAAGAACTGTCACTGGCTGTTGCCGACACACGCGTCAACCTGTCATCCTCGGACGGTGCCAATACCGCAGTGTCTGCCGTCAGCGCAGACTTTCTGACCTTTCTGAAACTGCTGGTGATCGCCGTCATTGTGCTGTCAGGCATAGGCCTGATGAGTGTGGTCAGTGCATTCCTGACCCGCCAGACACGCAGTATCGCGATCCGGCGTGCCCTGGGCGAGACCACCGATTCCATCAAGCGCGGTTACCGCTGGCTGTTCAGTGTGACAGCACTGCTGGCGATAGCGCTGGCGACCGGATTGAGTATTGCCCTGCTCACCTGGGGTCTGGATGTATTCCGTGCCATCATGCCGCAGAACATCGAATTTGGCATTCAGCCACTGTCATTGCTGAAAACCGTGGTCATTGCCTGGGGAATCACCCGCCTGATGACCTACTGGACGCTTGAAAAGCTCCACGATATCAAGCCATTGGCCGTGCTTCATCAACATGATGTCAAGCCGGCCCGTGGACGTTCCCGCTTCGGCTGGCTGACCGTCGCCATCGCCGTATTTGCCGGATTGATCTATCTGGAGATCGGCAGTGTCCTGGCCACGGCACTGATCATGCTGGGTCTGATGGCCGTCTGGTTACTGATGTATGCCGTGATCCGACTGGTGCTCTGGGGCATTCGGCGTCTGTTGCCGAAGCAGTGGCAGATCAGACTGGCGCTGCAGAACATCTTCCGCAAGAACAATCAGTCTGCCCTGTTCCTGACCACAATGTCACTCACGGTGATGGTGCTCGGCAGTATCACCATGATAGATCATTCCATTCAGGATCAGCTGATCACCAATTTCCCGGATGATGCACCGAACATGTTCCTGCTCGACATTCAGCAGGATCAGAAGTCCGAGCTGACAGAACTGGTGGAAGAGCGTGCCACGGCGCCAATGACCTACTACCCTGTGGTACGGGCACGAATCGCCTCGGTCAATGGCGTTGGTGTGGACACGCTGAAGGAACAGCTTGGTTCGTATGACAATGTCACCCGTATCTTCAACCTCAGTTATGCAGATGAGATCACCGAGGGCGAGTTCTATGTGGACAACGCCGAGACTGGCGAGTTGTTTGCAGCTGACCGCGATGGCCGTGTTCCCGTCTCCATCCTGGCATCGTTCGCCGAATTTCTCGACGTGGGTGTCGGGGACAACGTCAGTTTTGACATACAGGGGGTTCAGATGGACACCTGGATCAGCAGCGTGCGCATGCGCGAGAGCCGTGGACCCAGACCGTTCTTCTACTTCCTGTTCCAGCCGGAGGTGCTGGCCGAAGCGCCGCAGATCAATTTTGCCGCACTGAAACTGGCCGATGGCATTCGCGAACAGACCCAGATCGATATCGCCCGACGATGGCCGGGGATCACAACCATCGACGCTGCCGTGATCGCCGCCAAAATAAAGGCCTACGTCGATCAGATCCGGCAGCTGATCCAGCTGTTTACCGCGCTCAGTCTGATCGCAGGCCTGCTGATACTGCTGGCATCACTGGTGTCGACATCGCAGGACCGGCAGCGGGAAAGCAATTATTACCGTCTCATGGGCATGTTGCGTTCCGACCTGACCCGCATCTCGCTGATCGAATTCCTGTTCATGGGCTTTATCGGCTTCGCCATTGGCTTCGGTCTGTCCAGTCTGATCAGCTGGGTGGTGGTCGGTCAGTGGTTCAACATGAGTTTCATCATGCCCTGGAGCATGATGGCGGCGTCACTGGGCCTGTTCATGCTCACCATGGTGGTCATCAGCCTGTGGTACTCGCGGACCGTGCTGGTTTCCAAACCCATGGCGTTTATCCGAACCGAGGTCTAGACCCCGGTTCGGTCATGAAGCGCGTACCGACTGCTCCTCAGGGCTGATCCTCGAAACCATCCTCAAACAGCTGATCACCCGGCATCTGAAGGAACAGGACAAATCCATCGTGATCAGCTGATCGTAGTGAACTGCTGTTGTCATCCTCGAATGCCAGCGGTGCATCGGCATTGCCACGAGCATAGGACATGCTCTGGAACTGCAGCACCGCCCTGCTGTTCATCAACGCATTATCCAGTACCTGGGCATTGCCGCCGAACAGGAAGGAATACTGCTCATCGGCCGGCAATGTGCTCACGGCCTGAGTCAGCGGATTATTCACGAACAGGGGCATGGTCCAGCGTTCGTTTTCGGACTGGAGCGCAGTACCGGTGATCTGTCCGATCACATCGACATAGCCGTCGGTGAACTGGAAGGCATTGAAATCACCCAGTGCAATCACCGATTCACCGGGATTGGCAGTCTCGATATCCTGAATCATCATGGCAATGGAATTGGCCTGCTCCAGTCGCTTCTGACGTACCCGTGCGCCATCGGCAACATCGTCGATACCACCTCGTGAACGGGTATGGATGGCCAGCAGATTGACGCGTACCGACCCGCCTGTCACAGCGATGTCGGCACGAAGGTGCAGTGGTGGACGGTCGTGCAGCAGGGACCCGTCAACCGACAATGTTTGCATCGCTCCCAGCTGGGTTACCCCCAGTGATGTGACATTGCTTCGATACAGATAACCCACATCAATTCCACCACGATCATTGCCCTCAACAAGTTCAGCGGTATACACAATTGTCGCGTCGTCTGCGGTGATACGTGCGGCCAGGTCATTGAGTACATCCAGGCGTTCGACTTCTTCAACAGTGATGATATCGGGCGCATTCAGATCCTCGCGGAAGTAACGCGAAATCTTGGCCAGTCGATCCTGATATTCCTGTGTGGTGACAGTCTGATCGTCATCCTCATCACCCGGGTCGTTGACGTCATTGAACAGGCGGAACAGGTTTGCCGAAGCCACTGTGGCAATTTCCGAGCCAGTTGCTGGCACGGCCACAGGCAATGTGTTCTCGTTGATCACATCGAGTACCGATGGGTTGATCTGATAATCATTGCCGAACTGAAAGATCACCCCCTGAATCGCCATTTCGCTGCCACCGGGCACACTGATCGAACTCAGCGTCAGGCCGGGCATGAACACCTCGAACAGTTCCGGGTTGCCGTCCCAGGTGGGAATGCCACCGCCAAGTCCGGGAAATTCCACACCGGGCTCGCGGAAACCACGCTCGGATCCGGCGCGTATCACCAGAATGTCATTGCGCTGTGTGTTCGAGAAAAATCCGGCATAGGGTGCACTGACAAAGGCCTGCGGCACGTCGATCAGCATGTTTTCCAGACACTCGAACTTGGCTGTGGCCAGATCGGTGTTGCAGTATTCAAACGTCGGATCGGGTGACGGCAGTGTGGCATCAAAAGTGACTGCGGTTGGCAATGGATTACCGGAGGAGTCAATATTGATGATCTGCGAACCAGGTGAGCCAAACTCGGTCAGTTCATTGAATTCGACCAGTTCTGCGGTGATGTCCACCTGATCCCCCACCGCAACAGTGGGTGCACCGCCGGTGAACACGAACAGTGCGTTGGAGGTATTCACATCGCCATCATCACGCGCATCGGGCGTCTGGATATAGAAGCCGTTGATATCCAGTACCGTGACAATATTGTCATTGGTGGTCACGGTCATGCCGTCGAAGGCCGAGGCCAGACCATCCCCCTGAATCTCGAAGATCTCGAGCACCGGAATACCCGCCGTGAATGTCAGGACAAAATCATCGCCAGGAATGCCGTCACCATTGCCATCCAGATTGTCAGGAATACCTGTAGACGCCTGAACCTGAGTGGCATCAAGGGTCACAGTACACATTGCGGCGTTCACCAGGTCATTGTCAGGATTGATGGTCATCACCGAACCGCCGATCACCATGACGGGCGCGAAGGGAACAGGAACACCATTGCAGCTCAGGGATGGCGCGAACTGTGTGGCGATAACCGGTTCGGAAAAGTTGATGATGATGTCATCGGACAAACCATGCCCCGAAGTACCCTCGGCGGGCGTGGTTGACGCCACTGTCGGTGCAGGATCTGACATCACGGTGAAGGTGGAAACGAAGTCATCTCCGCCAGTGCCGTCACCATTGCCGTCAAGCGGATCTGATGGCCCATCAATGTCACTGACCAGCGACGCATCGATGGTTACGGTGCAGACATCGTCAAAGGCAAAATCGGCCGGATCGACGGACAGAGTCACAAGCACCTGCCCCATGGCAGGAAACGTCTGTGTGCCGGAGGTACACTGCACGGTGATGGCATCAGCCGCCATCAGGACGCCTTCGGTGAATACCACATCGATAGACGTGGCCGGGTCAACATCGCTCTGCATGTCCGCTGGCGTGATCGACTGAACCTGTGGCGGTACATCGTCAGGGCAACCACTTAACAGGCTGCCGTCAATCTGCGTCCCCGGTGAAAACAGACTGCCACCCGAACCCATAGCCGTGGAATGCTCCACCAGCATGGCGCCGACAATATCCGGAACGCGAGTCAGTGACTGGTTATTGTTGGCCTCGTTACCGTAGGCCACATCGATGACATTCGACAAGCCGTCATTGACGATGATGCTGTCACCGGTGTTGTTCAGACCCAGTAATCCCGTCGATGCGACCTGGACCGTGCTGTTGCCAAACAAACCGACTGGCGATCCCCCGCCAAACACCACCACGCTGCACAGATCGGGCAGAATGGTGCCTGCCGGAAACACGTGTCTGGCAGAAGCACCGTCGGACAGTGTCCAGCTCGAGATATCCAGCGGACCGCCCGAGGTGTTGACCAGCTCGACAAATTCGTCCTCGGAACCGTCACGCATTCCGTCGCCGTTGGCATCACCGTCAAGGCCGCTGGCCGGATCAGCCTGGAATTCATTCAGCACCAGCTGGGCATGTGCGGTGGCACACATCAACAGAAACAGCAGGCAGGTGATCAGGACACAGTTGTGTTTTCTCATTATTCGCCTCAATTGAACAATCGCAGCCTTCAATGGCATCGTCCTGATACCGGTCACCCTGTCCCTGGTCCCTGTCACGGGCTGTATTTTTGATTTCGGGGGTCGGCAGAGTCTATCACTGTCGATGAATAATGTCGCCATCTGCACGGATCAGGGCGCCAACTGCAGCAATAACTGACATATCGTTGTCATCCGATAATAAGGCAAGGTTTAATTAGCACTGTCAAGTCGCTGAAAAATATCACTATTTGAGACACCAGATCACAGGCCCAATGCTGGAGCCTGTGATCCGGCCATGCTGTGTGCAAACGTCTGTGTGCTATTCGGCAGCTCGTCCAGCGCCTTCTTCACCATCGGATGCGGCATGATGTCATTGGCCCGGTTCAGGTAGGTACGCGCGCCATCGGTATTTTTCTGCATCATGTACAGGCGCCCCAGCATGAAATTGGTCTGGAAGCTGTCATTGAAGTAGTCGAGATTCATCAGAAGCAACGATTCGGCTACCGTTGGATCGACAAAGGCCTGTTGCTCTGCCAGTCCAAGCAACATGCGCTCTGTGAAGTCGTAGCTGTGAGAACCATAATAGGTCTCACGCAGTTGCAGGTATTTCTTCTTCAGACCATCAATACCGTTATCCGCCAGTTCCTCGGCCAGTACATCCTGGGTCAGTTTCGGTCTGGCAATGCCGCGATGACAGGTCATGCAGCTGATGGATTTCTCACCCTCCAGTTTGGTCAGATGATCCTCATTGATGGCGGCGACCATGCGCAGCATGTCGCGCGCAATCAGCTTGGTCTCGACCTCATCGGAGGCAAAATCATACTCTTCCAGATCCTGGCCCTCCTCGCCAACATGACAATTCGAGCATCGCAGCCCGGTGGCAAACGAAAATCCACGCATGGTATTGCTCAGCTCGCGCGCCGAGATGTCCTTCGGCAGCACCTTCAGATTTTCAGGATTGTCAAAAATCCCTTCAGCACCGGCAAACGGAGGCAGCATCAGGCCAGAGACAAGAAACAGCAGGGTCAGGATACGTTGGGTCATGGTCATCACTCCTTCAGATTCCTGATCTGACACTATCAGGCTGCGCCCCACTGTTGGTCGGGAGGCTGTACGGGAACTGTCAGGAAATTGTCAGGAAACGTGATCAATGATTGATTTCTTCTCGCCAATCGCTCATGTTCGGGGCATGGGCAAAGCACTGAGACAGCATCATCAGACACGTCGCAGCACCTGGGCATTTGCCGGCCTGATCCTGGTCAGCCTGCTGTTGCTGCTGGCCCTGACCTGGCAGGCAATCGGTT
>CBDBVC010000045.1:0-249793 GCA_965212525.1 Lysobacterales bacterium | reverse complement strand
CATCACATTCATCGATGTGGTGGTAATAAATGTGCTCCAGTGCCATTCATAATCGTTGATGACGAAATCGAACACATTGACACCGATGTACAGAATGACCGCCAGGGTGAACAACGCCGGCGAGATAAAATCAAACAGACGTCGTGGTTTGAGCTGGGCCGTCCGGCGCGGGCTCATCATGGCCTCGCGCATCAGTTTGTGCTGACTGAATTCTGAAAACTCCAGCATCATCAGAGGCACAAACTGGAACATGCCGTAGACCACAGGCCACATTTCCGAGATGTAACCATCATGGGCAAAGGTGCCCCCATCAACGTAGATAGCCGACGTCAGAAACATGAAGCCAATCACGATCATGAACCGGTTGAACCATCGGAATCGCGCCTGGCCGGATTTGTAATAGTGAATATCCCGCGGGTAGAGACGTGGGTACGACTCCTTCGGATAGTGCTCCATGACGTATTTCATGCGCGCCAGCAATTTCTCGGGGTAATACCAGGACACCAGAAAGATCTGACACACAAATACAATTAAGAACAAACCAGCTGACCATGTTTCCATTGTCATGAACCTCCGTTTATTCGCTCGTTCATCACCTTGCCGAAGGCAATGCGGATTTCGGAATCGGTGACTCCCGATTCCCTGAACGTGGCGACAATTTCTGTTAATTTCTCCGTGACCCATTCATTCAGGTTCACGTCACAATTCTTGATGGCATCGGGGTGAACGAAGCTGCCGCGGTAGCCGCGCGCCTGGATCACCGAATCCCGCTCCAGCAGACGGTAAGCCTTGGCCACTGTCTTGCTGTTCATCTCCAGATCGTTGGCCAGCTGCCGTATTGACGGCAACGGATCGCCGGGTTTTACATGCCCTTCGGCCACGGCCTGCTTGATCTGTGACATCAGTTGAGCAAACAGCGGTTGCGGGTCCTCAATATCGATAATGATGTCCATTTCGTCCTGTACCATATGTACCATGTGATGTAATGGTACAACAGGAACATTATTTTCGTCAATGTCAGAAGTCATGCCTGCGTGTTGTGAATGGCTGAGGAACGGCTCAACCAGCATCAACAGATGTCACTGTCCTATGCGGCCAACATGGAAGTAACGTCAGTCTATGGGATTTAAAACTGATTTAGATGCAGTGATGTCGAGCGAATATTTACTGTGCATGTCCTGCCGAATGGCACATGGCTATAACGCATGAGTGACAGACACTGGTGGGCGGTTTCAGCGATGCGAGCAAACTCATGAGTAAACGTCTTCTCTATTCCGGCCCACTCAGCATGTTTGGCATGAAGGCCCATATCGCTCTGCTGGAAAAGGGGCTCGATGTGGAGCTGATCATGGTGCCGTTCACTCAGGACCACCGCTACCGCCCCAAACACGAAGAGGTGCTCAGGATCAACCCGAAAGGTCAAGTGCCGGTACTGATTGACGGTGATGTGGAGCTGTTCGATTCAACCCAGATTTTCGAATACCTGGAGGATCGTTATCCACAGCCGCCACTCTGGCCACAAAGCGTCGATGATCGTGCCCGGGCTCGTCAGCTCGAACTCACCTCGGATGAGGTGTTCTTCGCCCAGGTGATCGTGCTGATGATGAGTAAGGGCGATCTCAAATCCGACAAGGCACTGGCAGCCATTGAGCGCATCACAGAATACTATGGGCAGATGGACGCGCGGCTGAGTGACCGCGACTGGCTGGCCGGTGACTACAGTTATGCCGACATCGCCTTCTACATGGCGCAGATCTACGCCGACCGCATGGGTGCACCGATGCCGGATAATCTCGAGAACCTTGCCGACTGGCGCCGGCAGATGGCAGCGCGTCCCGCAGTGATCTCAGCGACGGGGCCGATGATTGCCTTTCTCGAAGACCAGAACCGACCGGTGCCCGGATTCATGCGTCAGTGACATCACTCATGAATTGACGGGCAAACCGTATCGAGAGGATGACCACAATGAACTCACCGATCAGATTCAACTTGTCTGCTCTGCTGCTGGTGTTCAGCAGCCTGGCCCAGGCCAATGATGCCTGTCATGGCACGGCGATCTCCGCAACTGCCGATGTGACGGGCATCGGACGGCAAGCAGTACGGCGTGCAGACGCACTACCGATCACCTTATGAGTCCTCGCTGTCGTTTCTTCGCGAAGATCCTGCACAGCTGGTGGTTGAAGGCCCGCATGCCTGGGTACGAACGCCTGCTGCCGAACAGGCCGGTTCGGATTTCCACAAGCTGTTCGCCCTCGGTCACCAGTTTCATGCCCTGCTGATTCACTTTGATTCCGTCATGACTGACATAGCCAAGACCACGGTTGAGCTGGATAACAGGACCTGGCAGGCACGTTCGGGATCCATTCCTCATGGTGGTACCGTGACCCTGATCGGCAGTGATCTCGAGCAACCGGCAGGGATGCGATTCGAATACCCTCAGACGCCCGTGATCGATGTACGCTATTCCGACTGGCGAGACACAGGTGACCGTTCACTACCCTGGCAGATCACCATAGACGACGGCAGCCGGACGTTCGACTACCGCTTTACCGAGATCAGTATCGCTGATCAGATACCCTTGTGGTTCATGCAGTCGGTTCAGGCACCTGCGCTGGATACGGTCCAGGTCCATCGGCTGCACCGACAGCTGCTGGCGGCGCACTGCCTGGGCGATGCAAATCTGATCAGTGAACGCAGCGCTGACCCATCCACCAGCCAGTGATGGCGGCACAGTGTCGACGATCAGCCGGGATGACATGCACAGCCGTTTCACTCAGTTGTTCGGTCAGATCAGTTATATCGAATACAGCGATCTTGTCGATCCGGTGATCGAGATTGCCGACAGTGGTGATCTCGGCTGGGTTCAGGCCAGTGTCCCGCACACGCGGATTTGTACAGGCATCAGGTGCCGGCTTTGATCATCAGTGGGCCTGGACCATGCTGGTTCGCAAGCTGGATGGTCAGTGGCTCAACGCTGGCATGTCATCCAGCCGACTGGAGGGTTGATGCTGTTTGCCTCGATGCTCGAAACTCAGGCATAAAAAAACCGCCTCGATGAGGCGGTTTTTCGTATTCAGCTATAACTGATCGGATCAGTTCTGACGCTGACGGCGCTGGTACATGAACAGTCCTGCGAACATGGCCAGAACCATCACCACCATGCCGGCGAACGACAGGGTCGGAATGGTCTGTACCGGACCGGCAACAGCATTGGAGCCGTTGTTGTTGGCCGGAACAGGATCCGAGATATCAGAGGAGACCGAACCACTGGCCGTGATGTTGCCGACGCCATTGACCGTCACATTGACGTTGCAGACGGCATTGCCTGCCGGCGCGATGTTGCCCGCCGCCCAGGTGATGTTGTTGCCTGCGATGCCTGCACCACAATCAGTGGAATTGACGGTGGCGTTATTCGAGATTGTAGCATTCACCATGGCATTGGTTGCAGTGCCCGGACCAGCATTGGAAGCGGTCAGGATGAAGTTGAACGAGCTTCCATCAGCGACAGGCGGTGTGGCATCGTTGGTGATCGCCAGTGACACATCGGCATCGCCTGAACCACACATCTGGATGGCAAATTCAAGTGTCGCGTCTGGGGTCCAGGTGACACCCGGCACCGCGGTTGCAAAGGCAATACCGACAGCACCGTTGCCTACCGTGTCAGCATTACCAACTTCCCAGAATGCCTGATCGGCGTTGCCGACTGAATTGGTAGTGATTTCCACCCAGTAGTTGCCGGCAGCAAGATTAACGGGAGTGAGATCAAATGTGTACTCGATCTCCTGAACACCAAACAGCACAACCCCTGTGAGATTGGCTGTCGGGGTGACTGTTTCCGATGTCACCACGGCACCCGGGAAGGCTGGCCGCATCGTTGCGGAAAGTGATGGTCCAGGGGTCAGCAGGAGTTGGGAACATGTCACCCGGGAAATAACCGCTCCAGATGGTGATCTGGGCAATGGTTTCAGGTCCTGCAAGAGTAAAGTTATCGGCAACCGCCTGCTGGCCCGTGCCACAGATTCCACAGTCCGCATCGGCGAACAGACCGTTGGCCTGGTTCGGTGCCTGACTGAGAATGGCTGCACCGCCGTTGCTACAGGTAGGCCCGCCGCGATTCACAGCCGGATCGGAGACAGCAAGGACGCGATCCTGTGCATTCGCAGCGCCGAATGTACCGGCCAGGATCAGTACAGCGGCAACAAGCACACTGTTGTTTTTGATTCGAGTTTTCAAGGTAACCCCCCGTTTTTTAAATCAAGGTTCAGGTTGGCAGCCCTCACAGTCTGCCGGGCGACCAATGATACTACTGACCTCAACCTGTCATGACAAGATCATTACGGGTGTAAAACAGCGATTTTGGCAAAAATCATCCGAAAATCGCCTGTTTCTTGTTCAATTGTGTGAAGTTGTTGCAGTTTTCGTTGCGATCATCATGTTAACGGGCTTACAGGCCCGTCCCCCGAATTTCCCGTGACGCAGCACGGTGTCACGGCTGATCGCAAATGTATCGAGATGCATTGGGAACAATAAATACTTTATATACAATTACTTGCGATTATTAAATAATTACTATTCGAGATAACTATTTTAAATTATTGATATATAATGAACATCAGCCGATCGGCCTGAGGAAGGCCGAGGTTGCAATTTGATTAGAAGAGGGCCCCGAGAGGGAATGCGTGTCATTCAAAGAGGCTTACCAAGATGAACATAACAACAACAAGAACTCATCGCTCACTGGTTTTCACCATCCTGTTGCTGCTTGTATCAGGCGTCGCCCAGGCCGTGATCGAATTCGATCAGGATATCACCCCCGATGTGATCTTCGGCTCCGGCAATGTCAACGGTGACTTCACCACCGACCGCATCAATGGTCTTGAAGTTGGTGTTCGCGCCAAGATTCCGTTTGTCGGCACCACCAACAGCAACGGTGACGGCAGCTACAGTTTCACACTGGCCGAGACCGATCACGACAACGACCCAATGACCGCGAACCGCTGGAATGTCGACTTCACGGTGAATACCGATTTTGACAACAGCAGTGTACTCAACCTCGATCAGTTCACCTATCGCATCGGTTTCGACGTTAACCCGGGCATTGGTACTGATTTTCTGGTTTTCGATCCGGTCACGCCCAATATCCCACCGCTGAATGCACCGTTCTTTGACCACAGCATCGGTGACAACACCACCGGGAACGGGATGGGAACCGAGGCGGGCGACCCCATGACCTACCTGACACTGCTGTCCGGGAATAATGTGCTGCAACAGTCCTGGCGCTATTCCTTCTTTCCGATACCACCACTGGATGCCTACGATCCCGATATCCCCGGCACTTACGCGGTATTTCTCAGTGTCAGGGATCTGGCGGGCGTGGAACTGGGGCGTGTCAACATACAGGTACTGATCGGCGGTGCACCGGCAGCACCGGTCGGACCGTTCACAGTGCCAGGTCTGAACGCGAACGGCATGCTGATACTGGTATTGCTGCTCGCCCTGATCTCAGTCCGGATCCTGCGGCGCAGACGGCTGCTCTGACTGTTCAGCTGACTTCGGGTCAATGTCTTCATTGGCCACCGTTGTCTGCTGGTGTTCTGTCTGCTCCAATCGTGAGGCCAGGCTGCTGAAAGGATTCAGCCGCTGGGCCCAGCGTGACAGGGCATTCGTCCCCTGCCTGATACGCTGACGTATCCGGTCATAGGAGAACATCAACAGACTGGCCTGATCGTTACTTTCCGGCTGCGAAGAATGTTCTGTGGACGAGTCGGCCGCCATCGCTGTACCGGAATGACCCACTGTGGCCAGCAGCAGAGACGAGAACAGGACTGTCAGCAGAAAGTACCGCAGAAAAAGTTGTGCTGATTGTCTGTCCATGTCGTGACTCCTCGACTCTGTTCTATTCCCTGAACGTTTCAGCACCCCCGGATGTTACACGGGACTGAAAACAGCATATCCAGATACGAAAGGCAGAACTGGTCAGGTGATGATAAGGCCATCAGTTGGCATGACAGGCAGTCGGCGACGGCGTGTATACCTCCATGTGATGTGATTGGAAGTATATAGTTCACAAAGAGGGGGTCGAGTATATTCGGCACAGGGATAACCCTGATGAATCAGTCACCTGAAAGGGCACCTTACTCTTAAAAAAAGTTAACATTCCGGGTGAGAGAATAGTGTGTTGTAGTTCACATATCTATTAGATGAGTGCAATTTTTTTGTAAGAACGAACACACTGCGTGACCTGAAAAATATCGGTCATACCATCGTATTTTTCTTGCATTATTTTGTGAGCAGACGGCTCCGGATCTGGGCGACTGAAAAATCGGACTCCCTTTCCGGCACAGTACTTTACTCTATATTTCCTGCAAAGGTGGAGTGCGCATGATCCTCAGATACAGATATACCAGCTTGATGGTCGTTCTGATGGCCGGCGTCACTCTGGTCGCAGCGCTATATGCCACAGAACCCATACAACCCATTCCGACAGACCTCAGAATTGACCGGGCCAAGGCACTGCTCGGCAAGAAACTGTTCAGTGATCCACGCATGTCGCGTGACAACTCGGTATCCTGTGAAACCTGTCATGACCTGTCTGAAGCCGGAGCAGAGTTCACCCGTGTGTCGACCGGCATTGATGGCAAGACCGGCACGCGCAACTCCCCCACAGTGTTCAATTCGTATTTCAACTTCAGACAGTTCTGGGATGGACGGGCTGCGGATCTGGTACATCAGTCCTCTTTTCCGGTGACCGATCCTGTCGAAATGGGAATGGCCACCTGGGATGATGCCACACGCAAGCTGGCACAGACGGCAGAATACCCGCCCCTGTTCAACCGCCTGTTCGATGACGGTGTCACCACCGAAAACATCCAGCTGGCGCTGGCAGAGTTCGAAAAGACGCTGATACTACCCAATTCCCGATTCGACCGCTTTCTCAGGGGCGACACATCAGCCATTGATGAACAGCAGAAACGCGGCTATGCCCTGTTCAAGGCCTATGGTTGTGCCAGTTGCCACCAGGGTGTCAATGTTGGCGGCAACATGTTCCAGAAATTCGGCGTGCTCAAGGACATCAACCTCAACGACAGCATCAACGACGATCTGGGTCGTTACAACATCACCCGAAACGAATGGGAAAAACGTTATTTCAAGGTACCCAGCCTGAGGCTGGCCGTCAGGACGCCGCCTTATTTTCATGACGGCTCTGCGGCAACCATCGAGGAAGCCGTCGATGTGATGATCGAATTTCAGCTGGGGCGCGAGGTGCCGTCCACCGACCGCGACGACATCATCGCCTTCCTGGAAACACTGGTTGGTGAATATCAGGAGATCAAGTAATGAAATTGCTCAAGATTGGCGTATCTCTGCTGGGGCTGGCTGTGGTGGCTGGTCTGCTGCTGGCGGGCTACAAGTACCAGACCAGTGAATTTGCCAGTGATCATGCGGCCATACTTGATGACCTGAGCGAGCTCAAGCAGCTCGATGCCAGTGTCGATACCCTGTCACTGAAGTCCCGTTTCGGCATGGACAACAATTACGACAAACTGGCGCAGATGGCCAATGAACAGGCGATTGCAGTCGCACGGCTTAAAAACCGGATCGAGGCCTTTGACCCCGACACACTGAGTGAACTGAATGAAGCCTTCGTTGAATACCAGCAGCGCATCATCAACAAGCTGGACCAGATCGAGAACTTCAAGGCGCACAATGCCGTGCTGCGCAACTCGGTCAACTACGCACCTATCGCAGGCGAGGAACTGACCAGCATCGCCGAGGCGGCGGGGCTTGATGACACTGCAGCACTGCTCAGTGAAACCACCACGGAAATACTCAAGTATTCACTGGCCTCCGGGCCGGTAAGCAGCGATCACCTGAAGCTGCTGGCAGCACAGCTGCAGAATCTGGACACCATCATGCCGGAACAGGCCCGCATCCTGAGCCTCGAGTTCATCAATCACCTGCGAACGCTGCTGGAAGAAAAGGAAGTCACCGACCAGTATCTGTTGAGAACCATCGAATCGGCGACGCCGGCAGGCCTGGTTCGACTGGAATCGGCGCTCAGTGATCGATACGTGCAGTTGTCCACAGACAACCGGCAGGCCAATGTGCTGCTGTTCGGCTTTTTTGGCCTGTTGCTGATCGGCTTCCTGGTGCTCGCCTTCAAGCTGCGCGGTCTGTATTCGAATCTGGAGCATGCCGTGAACAAGCGCACGGCCGAGATTGAACATGCACACCGTCATCTGCAGGAATCCCAGGAACAGCTGATTCAGTCGGAAAAAATGGCCTCACTGGGCCAGATGGTGGCCGGTGTGGCACACGAGATCAACACACCGCTGAGCTATATCAGCAGCAACGTGGATACAGTGCGGCTGAATGTGGGCAAACTGGGCCGGGTCCTGGTTGGGCTGGAAAACATGTCCACACTGCTGAAGCGGCCAAAACCCGATGCCACCCAGGTCAAGCAGTTGCTGTTCCAGATTGTGCGTGCCTACCGCCATCTGAATCCGGATCATGCCCTCAATGAAATGCGGGCTCTGCTCAAGGACAGCAGCTATGGTCTGAGGGAAATTTCCGAACTGGTCACCAGCCTGAAGGATTTCAGCCGCGTCGATCGTGCCGAAGCCGAATTGTATGACCTGCATGACGGGCTCGAGAAGACCATCAAGATCTGCTCTTCAGAGCTGCGCAGCAGAATCACGGTCAGGCGACACTATGGTGATCTGCCGGAAGTCGAGTGCGCGCCATCACAGATCAACCAGGTGCTGATGAATATCATCATGAACGCCGCCCAGGCTATCCGCGGACATGGTGATCTGGACATCACCACCAGTCACAGTGACGGCATGGCCCGAATCAAGATTACCGATTCAGGTGATGGCATGAGCGAAGAGGTTCAGCACAAGATCTTTGACCCCTTCTTCACCACCAAGGACATCGGTGAGGGCACCGGCCTGGGGCTGTCCATCTCCTACAAACTGATCAAGAGCCATGGCGGATCCATCGATGTGGAGTCCACACCCGGCAAGGGATCAACCTTTACAATCAGTATACCGGTCAGGCAGGGGGAAGCCCGGTTGCTCAACGTGGTCAATAGCGAATGAATCCAACTGTCCTGTTTGTCGATGATGAAATCCGGGTATTGAAATCGATCCGTGCCGCCTGCCGGCCCCATTTTGACATGCTGTTTGCTACCAACGGCGCGCAGGCGATGCAGTATATCGGCAAGAAGAAGATCGACGTGGTCGTCAGTGACGAACGAATGCCGAAAATGCGAGGCCATGAATTGTTGTACGAGTTCAAGCGACAATCGCCCTCCACCATGCGCATACTGCTCACCGGCTTTACCGATCATTATGCCGTCAAGAGCTGTATAAACGATGCCGAAGTGTTCCGTTATCTGACCAAGCCCTGGAAAAATGCCGAACTGATCGAATGCATCAAGACAGCGGCGCAATACAAGTCCAATTCCAATATCGCCTACATGCCGCAGCCGGTTCGAGAACCTCCCCTTGAGACAGCTGGCGACAGACAGCCGGCAGTGCAGCCGGACAGCCGCAGTCATCCCAAATCCATCCTGATTGTCGATCACCATCCATTCCTGGTTCACTCCATCCAGCGGATTTATGGCGACCATTTCGACATCCACGCCGCTACCCGACCTGAGAGAAGCCGTGAATGTGCTGGAATCCACACAGGGCGTTGCCGTGATGGTGATCGACATCGATATCAAGGGCAGCCTGCATGTGATTCACCAGCTGACCTCGTCATCGCCTGCTCTGGTGGTCATTGCCGTCACCAAGAATGCGGACATGTCGGTGGCACAGTCGCTGATCAATCACGGCCAGGTATTCAAGTACATGATCAAGCCGCTGGGGCACACGCGTACCGAAAATGTACTGCAGGAGGCGCTGCTGCGACACGACGAACTGGTTCGCTCACCGGGCAGTTACCGGCGACTGCCTGAACCGATGCCAGCCAGCCGGGCCAGCAACTCGGGCATAATGCGCCGGCTGGTGGCCATGAAGGAAAAACTGTTTCGCTGACACGATCTCATCCAGCCAGTACCACGGCAGGGGGAGGTGGAGGGGGGCGCAACCCGGGCGTCCCCCTTTTTTGTCAGCACATCATGACGCCTTCCGGTGTTTCCAGCGATACGTGCCCACCACGGACAGCACGGCGATATAAGCCAGGTTCCATACAATGCCCTGATCATGATTCAGATGGGTCACAATGGCGCCGATCATGATGCCGATGAGGCTGGCGGCGGCAAAGGGTGCCAGTCTGGGGATCAGCAGGCCGATGGCACCCAGTGTTTCCAGCGCACCGATGATGTAGAGAAAGGTTTCAGAGTATCCCCAGCTGGCAAAGCGCCCCACCCAGCCCTCGTCGAAGAACTTGGGTACACCCGACAGCAGGAACAGCGCCGCCACCAGAGAAGCCAGAATCCAGATGATGATATTCGGTATCTGTTGCCTGTTCATGATTCACTCCCGGATCTGCTGTTGAGTGAATCACATCACAGTGACAACAGCCCCGGCAAGCCGGCCCGCCCGATTCTGACAACACCCTGACGCGTTCCTGACAGGATGCCCATATACCAGGCTCGACTGCGTGATTCTTGTGTCCGGTCAGCTTAATCCCTGCGGCTGTAATAACCGTCGAAGGCCACGGTCCAGGTCTTGCCCTCATCGGCCGTTGATTCCCACAGCTGGCGCACGCGACCATCCTCCAGCAGTGTCCAGGTGATACGGCTGCTGGCGTCGGCCAGGCGCATTCGTCCATCGCTGTAGCCGCCGTCCAGGTACAGCGGGCCGCCCTGGTTGTCGATCCAGCTCTGGTGCCACTGTTTTTTTGTCGCGTCATAAAAGTTGATGCTGTTACCGGTATAGCCGCCCTGACTGACGTAGTGCTCATGGATCGAGCAACCGTTGTTGCCCAGGGTGATGGAACTGGTGGCAGACCAGCTTGGACGTGACGGCGTGGTGACCTGCCATTCGCCAAGCCAGAAATCGAAGGCGCGGTGCTCGGACGAATTGCAGGGCTTGAGTTTCTCGGTCACTGCCAGAAACTCGGGGTTGTCCAGCATGTCGGCAAATTCGGCCGTGTTGATGATCGCCTGATGTGGCCGCAGACCAGTGGCCTCGATGGCAGCCAGCGAGACCAGTGCTGCGGCCTGATCGCCCGCGGCGGCCTGTGATCTGGCAAGGAAAAGCCAGGCATAGGCTGGCGGTACATTCGGATTGCTCAGCTCGGTGGCCCTTTTCAGTGCTGTGATCGCGGCGGCATGATCCTGTTGCTGATAGTGAACCTGGCCAAGACGAAACCAGTACTGACCATTGCTGCCATCCGTTTCCAGCAGCGTCGTATAGGCTGATGCTGCGCCGGCCCAGTCCTGCTTCTGAAACAGACTGTTTGCCTCCTCGGCGGTGTCAGCCAGCACCTTGCCGCAGGCGATCAGACTGATCAGCAGCATTGCCCTGATGAGTGGATTGATGTGTCTTGCGTTCATGTGCATTTCCTCGCAAATCGTGATGGTGTCGTTCAGTGAGTATCGGCTTTGCGTGTGGCTTCGATTCGATACACTTCCTGCCAGGCACTCCCATCCTGCTGCTCCATCTTCCATGAAAACTGAGTCTGGCCAATGTCGTGAAAACTGATCCGGGTTGGCTTGCCGCCATAATCGCCACGCATCACCAGTGCCCCATCTTCCATCACCGCCGTGAAGGTATCAACCTTGGCCCCGGTGTTGGCCATCCAGGCCATCTCCCAGCGATTCTCAGCCGGGTTGTAGATACGAATGTTGGTGCCGTACTGGCGACCCTGCGGCGGCGCTTTACTATCAAGGCCCGGTGAAATCCAGTCGTCCTGGATTGCCGTACCATCGAGAATCCAGTAGAAATTCCAGTCGGCACCGTTGCCCTCCTGCCAGTTTCCCTCGCTGTCCCGGCCAAAATCCCGGATACGCCATTCACCCACCAGCTGACCGAATTGAGCCGTTTGCTCGGGCGCCCGATCGGATTGTTTCTGCAACGGGCCCGAGTTTCCCGCCATTGGCAGCAAGGTGATCAGCACGAGGCTTGTGGTGAGTCGGTTCATGTCCGGTTTCTCCTGTTCGGTAATTCGCCGATTGATGCGACGACCGTACCCATACTATGATGCAGGTGGAATCGCTGAACCAGACGAGGCTGTGACGGTTTCGTCTGTCAGGGCGACAATGTGTACTTCGAATCGGGATTCTGCCTGGCAAAATGACTTCTGAATCACTCACCGGCCTCGACTGGCAGTTGCTGGCCCTGTTGCAAGAGGATGGCCGCATCACGGTATCTGCGCTGGCGCAGCAACTTGGCCGGTCTCGCAGCAACATTGCCGAACGCCTGGAAAAACTGAAGGAAAGCGGTGTCCTGACCGCCGTGACAGCACAGTTGGATGAGGAAAAACTGGGCTTTGGCATCAGCGCTATGGTACGCCTTGAGGCCGGCTCCAGTCGCCATCGCGAAATCGTCGAGGCCGTCACGGCCATGCCGGAAGTGGCCGAATGCCATGTACTGACCGGTTCCGAACTGCTGATGATCCGGCTGGTGGCCCGTGACATGGCTCACCTCAGGAATCTGGTCGATGCATTGACCAGCCATGGTTCCACTCAGACCGATGTCATCTTCTCCAGTGTGAAACGACAGCTGAAGCTCGACACCACACTCAGAAACAGCCTCAAGGCCTGAACCAATGACAACACTCGAAGACATCCAGATCGTTCTCAAACTTCATGCCGAGGGGACTGTGCCTGCCGATCTGGTGGCCACCGCGCTGCATGCCGTGGATGCCTGCCTGACCGGGGCTGAGCAGGCCGAACTCAGATCAATTGCCGCTGACATTCCACAGATTCACGACGACTGGGTGGCCTCGGTGATGGAAAACCTGCATGCCAGCCCGGGCCATGGGCTGCAGCTCAGATCATCTGCAGCAGACGCCATCCTGCTCAGTGGCGTGATGGGTGCTGAAGCCCTGTCACGTCTTCTCGAAATAGTACGCAACAACCACTCGGCTGACGACTTCGCTACTGAACGCCTGGAAGAACGAATCGGCGCTTCGCTGCATAAACGACACGCCAGACTGGTTGAGGAGATCATACGTCGCCTGCGCGATTCGCTGTCGCAGGATCTGGCCTCCAGTGGTGTGGAGACCAGGGTCGATGTCGGCAAGGGTACTCAAACAGGCCTGACCTCAATCTACATCGTGATCGAGTGTGTCACTGGCGAGTTCACCACTCGCCGTCAACTGTTTTACCATGGAAATGAAACCGGCCCGCTAAGGCTGGTTGAGGACGAATGAATCTGCTTCGGGTATCAGTACCTGGCCGTCACTCGGTATCAATTCGCGCGAAGCAGGCATTCAGCAACTGTTCCCATTCCCCGATGAACCCGGTATAAGCCTCGGCTGTGAAGCCCTCGATGAACTCATTGCCCTGTTCGGAAAGACCGATGTATCGGTATGCGACCGTGACCTTCGTTGATGATGGTTCCCGTGCAGTGCAGTTCACAGAGATCACACCCACCTTGTCATCGGGTTCAACCTTGTAGAACTGCACGAAGTGTCGTTGTGGTTCATGACGCTTCACCAGCCAGATTGCGACGCGACTGGCATGATCGTGGGTTTCGGTCAGGAAGACATCATCTTCCTGGTGCGTGGTCCGTCCCATGATGTTGATGTAATCCCAGCCTGGCACCCAGTGCTTCTCTCCTTCTGCACTGAACAGGGGAAACAGCCGATCGACTGGCTGATCGATGGTAAAGGACCTGCTGTGGCTCACCTGCTTCATTCGAATTCTCCTGTAAGGGGCTAATTTTGTGCAGTATCAACTGTGCAGTCATAGACGGGTCAAGCCTCTGATCAGGCTGATGCGCCGGGGTGCCGGGAAGGCCAGCCCCGCTCCTGATCTGGTAGACTGACCATTGCTGAAGCACTGGGAACGCCATGTCGGGCGAGAAGATCCTGCATCTTGAGAAACTGCGCGGAATCTCGATTCTGCTGGTGTTCCTGTTTCACCTGGAGCTACCCGGATTTGCAAACGGATTTCTCGGTGTTGATGTGTTCTTCGTGCTCAGTGGCTACCTGATGGCCATGCTCTATGGCCATATTCAGGGTCGTGACCAGATCGGTGACTATCTCGTCCGTCGCATGGCCCGCATCCTTCCGGCGTACGTCTGCGTCATCATCATCACACTCATCGTGTGCCTGTTCATGGTGCTGAACCACGAGATGACGATGCTGATCGAGCAGTCGATATGGGCCTCGCTGCTGATGCCCAATATCGGCCTGTGGCTGCAGACCGGGTATTTCGACCACACCTATTTCAGGCCGTTGCTGAACCTGTGGTCACTGGGTGTGGAGCTGCAGTTCTATCTGATGTTTCCCTTGCTGCTCATGCTGCACCGGCGCTCGGCCCGGTTGCTGTGGCTGTCGGTGCTCATCTCCCTGCTGCTCTATGCGCTGCTGAGTGTGGCCTCGCCACGCACGGCCTTTTTCAACCTGCCGGGCCGGATCTGGGAGTTCATGGCCGGGTTCCTGATCGCACGCCTGGATATCAGCGCCGTTTCGCGTTCTCGCCTGATTGGAGGCGTTGCCGTGATCCTGCTGCTGGCCTTGCTGGTGCTGTTGCCCGACCTCAGCCGCAGCTGGATATTTCCAGCCACACTCGGCACCGTGGTTCTGGCGTCAACCGCGATCCTGTTCGGCTTCAGCACAGGATCTGAACGCAACCCGATGTCACAGGCACTGGTGCTGATGGGTCGCTATTCCTATTCCATCTATCTGGTTCATTTTCCGGTGATCGTACTGTTCAATTATCGTCCCTTCGGTGGCACGATTCTGGCCAGCACTACAATCGGCCACAGCCTGCTGATTACCGCCGTGACACTCGGTCTGTCGGTGATGCTGTATCACCTCATCGAAAAGCCGACACGCCGCACACTGTCGGGCCGACAACTGCTCGGTGGCGGTGCCGTGCTGTGTGTGCTGCTGGTGTTGCTGATGAACCCGCTGATTCAATTTTCGCAGCAGCGCCAGGACCCTGCCATCGCGCGGATCTCCTCGGCACTGGATGACCGCGACGAATACCGCTGCGGCCCGCTGGAGAACGTACTGACTCCCTGGCGTGACAGTTGCGCCATCACGGCGGAATCGGCCAGTACTCAAAGGCGTTTCCTGCTGGTGGGCGACTCTCATGCCGATGCCATCAAGACAACACTGGCGCGCACCCTGTCGGCACAGCAGCACAGCCTCAGGCTGATGAAACCGAATCTGGCGGTGAATGCGCATGACAATTCACCCGACCGGATTCTCGATGTTGCCGCATTGCACGCCATCAATGTGATCGTGATTCACTCCAATACTGCAGACAATCTGAAAAGCCTGGATCAGCTCATCAGCCGGGCCGGTGAACTCGGCATCAGCGTGGCCTATATCGATCCGATTCCGGTGTACAGAGATGACGTGCCAACGACCCTGTATAACGCCGCCACAGCAACCCCGGCCAGCGCGGCTGCCGGCATGTCACCCGAGGCGTATCGCGAAGGCAATCACAAGTTTCTCGCCGGGCTGGATCGTCTGGCACTCGGCCATGACAATCTGCACCGGTTTGGTCCATTGCCGCTGCTGTGTAGCGAACGCTGCCATCTGGCCGGGCCCGACGGAACACCCTGGTATTACGACACCGATCACCTGACCCTCACCGGTGCCGACAGACTGACGCCACTGTTCGAGGCCATCAGCAGGCTGTAAGCAATCAATCGGGCAGTAACCTTTTCGCCGCTGGGCCGTTTGCTCATCAAACCCTGCCTGATGAGATGCCATGCGAAACCGTTTATTCACCATTGTCCTGCTGCCTGTGTTGCTGTGCTTCACTGGCCCCGTTGTTGCCGCCTCGATGCCAGAAACAGGCTACAGCAAGGCCCAGGTTGAAGCCGACCTGGATCAGCTGTATCGATCCATCACCCGTGCCGCCTTCGATGTGCATGCCCGTACCAGCAAGGCAGCCCTGTACATGGCCTACAACAGAGCCCGCGCCGGAATCACTGAGGACATGACAATCGAGTCGATCAGCCGACTGTTCGTCACCTTTGTCGCCAGGGCCGATATCGCCCACCTGCGGGTTGAATGGCCGGCGGCCATGCGAACCGCGTTCCAGGACGACGACGTGCAACTGCTGCCACTGTCCTATCGCATGGCCGAGGGCAAGTCCTGGATCACCCGCAACCTCAGCGGCAAGCCGGAACTTCGTCCCGGTCAGCAACTGATTGCCATCAACGGCGTCGACATCGACACCTTCAATCAGCCCATGCGCTCACTGGTGGCCGCCGACAACCGTTATCTGGAAAACGCCATCATCGAAATGCAACTGCCCTGGCTGGTGTGGCTGGCACATGGCCAGATGCAGACGATGACCGTTACCGTGCTGAAGGCCGATGGCAGCACTGAACAGATCAGCACCCACGGCATTACCCGAGAACAACGCTCGGCCAGAGAGAGTGATGACGGCACGGCAGGCCAGCTGCAACTTGACTGGACATCCCGCAGCTACAAGCGAATCAATGGCAGCATCGGCTATATACGTCCCGGGCCTTTCTATGAGCCGACGCTCGAAGACGTTTACGATACGACAAAGTTCAGCAGCTTCATCGATGAAGCCTTTGATCACATGATGCGACATCGGGTGGCGTCGGTGATCATCGATATCCGCAACAACCCAGGTGGCGACAGTTCCTTCAGTGACCTGATGGTGGCCTGGTTTGCCGATCGACAATTCCGCTTCAATGACGATTTCAGCATACGAGTCAGCGATGAGACCACGGCCAGCAACCGCGCCCGTCTGGAACTGTCTGGTGGTGACGAGAACAGCATTTCGGCACAGTTCGACCGCGTCTATCGGCAACGAGAAAACGGCGAGACCTTCAGTTACGACCTGCCCTACAGCCAGCCCAGATCCGGCGAGCGCTTTGCCGGCAAGGTGTATCTGCTGATCAACCGACACTCCTATTCCAACGCCACCAACGTGGCCGCACTGATACAGGATCACGAGTTTGGTCGTGTCATCGGTGAGGAAACGGCCGATCTCGCCAGCACGCACGGTGCCATGGAAACGTTCACACTCTCCCACACCGGCCTGACTGTCGGTTACCCCAAGGCACTGATCACCCGACCCAATGGCAACACCGATGCGCGCGGTGTGATTCCCGATCACGCTATCCGCACACCCATCGTGGAACAGCTGAATGACCCGGTGCTGCATGAGGCCATCGACTGGATCAAACTCGATATGAAGGCCACATCTGCTATAGTAAGCCCAAAATCAGGACAGTGACGTGACACATCAGCTCATCCGGTGACCGTCACACAGTCACGAGGGTAGAGTTATGGGTAGTCCGGCAGCGGGACGGACCACGCTCGAATTCGAGTACGACGAGTCGCTCTGGGGTGTCGTCGACACCTGGGCGGCAGAAAATGGTTATCGCCAGGTGGGCGGCACCGATGATCACCGACGCTTGCAGAAGGGTCGCGGTTTCCTGGTCGCACCGATGATGTGTGAGATCAGGCAGCAGGGTCATCAGGTCACACTCGTCGCCTGGATACGCGTCAACCTGCTTATCCGCCTGTTCGGACTGTTTCTGATCCCTTCTGAAATGGGCATTGCCTCCGGTGGCTTCAAACTGGCCGCACCACGCAAGATTGCACGCAATGCCATCAACCGACTTCTGGAACAACTTGGCCAGGATCCTGTTTCCTGAATGGCCAATGTTGACACTCGTACTTCATTTGCCCAGACAGGAACTAGAGCATGCGCATCGAAGGCTTTGAGAAAGAAATCATTCGCTGGCTGTGCGGCGACCGGATTCGCTACTCCTTGCTGAACAAGCTGATGAATGATCCCGATCAGGTCGACTGCCAGTTCTCCGAACAGGAATACCTGCTCAGGCTGTACCATCACGACCTGCCACGCGAACGTATCGATTATGACTCACAGAATATCGTCGGCATCTACCACGACATCCGTTTCCTGTTCAGCGTGCACGTGCATGACCAGGAGCTGGTGCTTCAATGCGTGAACGAGAACGGTGGCGGCATTCCACAAAGTATTCGCGACGGCAGTATCGACATACTGATTCACTAGAGTACGGCAGTGAGCAAGGTGGGTACCCCCGAGTGGTCCCTCACTCGGCTCGGTATACACCACCTGACCACTAATCCTCGAAACCGTCACTGAACAGCTCCGTGGTGACGACACAACCGGTCACCTGAACATCATCAATCATCCAGCCGGTAAACTGGTTGAACTGTTCATCATCACTGTCAAACAGGAAGCGAATCTGAATCGACTGACCGGCGAATGCCGCCAGTGGCAGATCGGCCAGCTGCTCCCAGGTGGCGTTCGAGGCATCCTGGGAATTGCGATTGAGCAGCGGTGTCCAGTTCATGCTGCCGACTGCCCGCACGGCCACCTCGGTCTGGTCGACAGTCGCCGCCGGTTCGAATTCGACTTCCCTGAATTCGGAAAAGCGCAGGACTGAGCTGGCATCAATCCCGCTCACGACCGGCGAGATCAATTCTCCCATCTCGCGTGCCCCGGTATCGAAATCACAGTCGGCATCTTCACCGAAATAGACCGATGACACCGGTGATGCAAAGCCGGGTGCGCCACAGGCCGAGTTGGTGACCCGGTGCCACAGTCCACTGCTTGTCCAGCCACCCAGACCATTCTCGAAATCCTCGTCCATCACCAGCCCGGCACTACAGCCGCCGTTCATGTTGACGGTCACGGTCACATTGTCGGTCGAGGTCAGCATGCTGCTGTCGGTGACGCTGGCGGTGAGGGTGTGCTGTCCCACCGACAGTACACGCATCAGGTTGCCGCCGGTACCAAGATTGCCATCCAGTGACGAGCTCCAGACGATGGCGGCTGTGAGGTCGCCATCCTCGACATCCATGGCGCTGGCCGCGAGTGTCACGGCAACACCCTCATCAACCATGCTGCCATTGACCGGTGAGGTGATCACCACCACCGGTGCATTGCCGCCCACCGGGTTCACCGTCACCATGACACTGGCCACACCGGTGCGATTGTCGCTGTCGGTGACGGCCGCGGTCAGTGTGTGCTGCCCGACACCGAGGGTAGCCATGACGCTGGCACCCATGCCCAGATTGCCATCCAGATTGGAGCTCCAGTTGATGGCGGCGCTGATATCGCCATCCTCGACGTCATTGGCCGTTGCCATCAGTGTGATCGGTGTTCCCACCGTGATGATTGTGCCGTTGGCCGGGGCCGTGATGGTGACCACGGGTGTGTTGCCAACGCCCAGATTGCAGGTGTCGAAGATACCGATGCCGAAAGCCATGCCCTGCATGATTTCGGCCGGACCCTTGAGCCAGCCACCGAGGTTCTGGTAATCGTCCCAGGCATCAAGCATGAACTGTTCATCGAGTGCGGTGGAGGCCACATCGCACAGATTCAGCGCCGGGTTGATCGAATGGGCAAGCAGGAACTGCACCGCCGAATGCGGCTTGTTCGGTTCAAGAATCAGGTTCTCGTCGATGATGGTACCCGGGTCGGTGGTGAACGGGTCATCGTCGATGACACTGACATCCTGCACCACGAACGGCATGACATCCTGATCCCAGCCCGGCTGCGACAGCCAGTCGGTGGCAGCGTCAATCGCCGGTCGTGCCGGATCCGTCGGGTCGGTTGGCCTCTGGACATCCGGGATGCCGATGGTCGAGCGGTACTGATGCCAGGCATTCATGCTGAGGCCGAAGGCCAGCGATCCGCCCAGATCACCGTAATTGAGCAGTATTCGATGCAGGAAGGGCGAGATCAGACTGTTGTTGATGAACTGCTGTGGTGTCACGCAGTCGCACCAGTCGAGCGTCGGATCGCCACCATCTGGCATGCAGCGACTGGGGTCGGCCGGCTGGATGTCGGCCTGGCACATCAGTCCACTGGTCATGTTTTCCTCGGCCAGTTCGGTCACCACCTCGATCAGTCGATTGTGACAGGCCATGCCTTCGGCACCGGCGACGAATTCGGCGCAGTTGGCCAGCTGCACGAAATGCTGAATCACCTGACGTTGCAGATCGACCTGATTCACGGTCTCCTCGCGCAGCGCCTGCATGGCACGCGGGATATTGTAACGATTCAGCACGGTGTTGCCGGCCACGGCAAAGCGACGCATCAGGCATGGTTCGGTCTGAGCACATAGCCCAGGTTGCCCCAGGTGTAGCCGTAGTCGTCCGAACCGCCGCCGTAGCGGTACCACTGTCCCTGTTCACACAAGCCACCGGGACCATTGCACACCGGGCTGGTCAGGTTCAGACCGTTCTTGAAGTTATCGACATTCTCTCCCAGATTGACATAGGCGCTGAACACCTGTTGCCAGGTGAGCGGGAGGCCGAGCTCCCACACCCAGAGCGGGTCACCGGTGCGGAAATATTCCAGTAACTCGACGCGACTGGTGGACCAGTAATTGAGCCCGCCCGGGTTGTCAGTCGGTCCCACCGGGTTGTTCGCATTGGGCCGTTGGCACCCTGGGTGTCGGGCCACAGCTGGGAACCGAAGGTCTTGGCCTGTTCATGCTGGCCGCCGGGGCCGACAGTCTCGTTGTGCCACTGGGGTGATGAAGCTGACGTACTCACTCTTCAGCAGCGAGGGAGCTTCGGTGCCCAGACCGGGGAACACGCCGGAACGATTGACATCGGGCAGCGTCGCCCTTGGCATCAGGCCCCGCTCCAGTGCCAGCCGGTTGGCCACGCGCACCGGCTCCAGCTGTGCCGCTGTGGTGAGTCCATCAAGGAAGCTGACGCGGGCAAGGTAGAACAGACCTTGCCGCCTCCGACCATGGTCGGTTCGGAAATCAGATCCAGCACGATGCGGTCATTGCCGGCCTCGAGGGCCTGTGGTTCCCTGAACCGCATCCACGGCATCTGGGCCAGCACGCTGAACTGGTTATCGGCCAGCGCCACCACCGGATCGGCCAGTATTTCCGAATTGGCCGTGACCACACCACCGAGCGACACCGTGGCCTGACGAAGCCAGGGGGTACCACCGCCGTGGCCCTGCTCGAGCACCACGGTCTGGCTGGTGTTCTGCATCATGCCGTTGGCAGCGTAGAGCGGACTGGCCGCATTGGGCAGATCCAGCGGCAGGTTCCAGGCCAGACGGTCTATGGTCTCGGCGCCCTGGGTAAACGGCTGGAACCTGGCGTCCAGGCATTCATTGCGAAAATTCACCTGCAGGTCCAGATCACCGGTGCCGCGTGTCAGTGTCAGGATCAGTGTGTAACCTATCGATTCATAGCTGGCGATGCCGGGTTTGAAATCGGCACACAGGGTGCGCGCATTGGCGGCATCGACAAAATGGGCATTGATGGCAAAGACGGCCTTGAGCGGGCCGCTGTCAACCAGGGCAAAGGTTCCCGGATCCACCACCACAGCACCGGGCAATGATCGATCCAGCACCGTGGCACCACCGGCCAGCGTCAGGACCGGGCCGGCTGTGGCCACATCCTGATACAGCGTGGTCGCATTGATGCTGACCTCATCCAGCAGGGCCGGATTGGCCGAATCGATGACGAAGGTGGCCACCCCGGTATCCACCGTATAGATGCCATTCACTTCGGTGACAGTCAGCGGATTGGCGACAGCCGGCGGCGGGGCCGCCTGGTTGAGCAGGCTGTAGCCGGCACGGCTGCTGGCTGCGATCGTGTCCTGCACGGCACCTCCAGCCAGCGTACTGGCAAGGTGGTGGTATCCACCGTGCCGCCCCAGCGCGCGATGACGCGAAACTGTGCCGCAACGGGCGTACCGCTGTCATCGGTCACCTGCAGGTTATCGGTCGATAACAGCGCCACACTGCGCGGTAGTGGAATCGAGGAATAAGCCACTTCATTATTACGCGCCACGGCCTGATCGTTGTTGATCTCGAAGCAGGCGATGGTGGCGCCACCGAAACTGCAGTTCTGTGCCTGCGCCTCTTCGCTGCTCAGCAGCAGGCCCAGTCCTGTCAGGAACAGGTATACGACAACGATTGTTGCCCTGTTCATCCAGTCCGGAACCCCGGGTGTGGTGTGTCTGAAACGGTTGAATCTCTTCATCGTGGTACCCTTTGTCTGGTGAGGTCGCCCACTGCGCCCTGTCACGCTTGTCTGCCCCGAAGACGTGGCCTGATGCCGGTTTTTCTCACATCCGAACGCAATTGCCAGAGATTCGTTTTTCGGTGAGAAGATTCCGTTACTGGCGACGTCATTAGCAGGACAAGAAAGGAAACCGACGGACAAGAACGACGATGAGCAGCTCAGACAGATCACAGACAGACCCGGCAGCGCAGAGCAGCGCAACGGTGCCGCTGTCACGTTCTGATGAGGCCCTGCTGATCGACCGTTACCGCCAGCTGCTGCGCAGTGCCATTCGCAAGATGATTCATCATGCCAATGCCTACGAGATTGACGACATCGAGCAGGAGGCCTGTGCGCGATTGCTCAGGGTGATTCGCCAGCGCCGTGACATCCGTCAGATGGACAGCTACGTCTACCGCATCGGCGTGACCACGGCGATTGATGCACTGCGCAAGATCAAGCGCCGACAGGAGACGCTGGTGGAGGATGTGTGTCAGGTGATTCAGCAGCAACCGGAACTGATCACACCCGCGACACCGGATTCACGACTCGAGACAGAACAGCAGCTGGATGTGATCCAGCGCGCCTTCAGCGAGCTGAACGAGAATCGCCGCGCGGTTGTACAACTGCATCTGCAGGGTTACACCATCGAGGAGATCGCCGGGAAACTCGACTGGACCGAGGCCAAGGTACGCAATCTTGTCTATCGAGGTATGGATGACCTGAAGCACAAACTCGGGTCACGAGGGTAAGATCATGAACAGACACGACAACGAGTCTCAGAACATCATTGCACTGGATCAGCTTTACGCGACACAGTGCCCGGACAGTGAATTGCTGGCCGATTGCTTCATCAATGGTACCAGCTCACAGCCGCCCGGCCTGGCCGAGCATCTGGAAAGCTGCAGTGAGTGCCGGGACATTCTCAGGGCGATGGAGGCCATGCGGCCATTCGAAGACGCACTCAGACGTGGCCCGGGTGCCAGGCAGCGATCACGGTCACGGTTTGTGGCACTGTCTGTGGCAGCCTCGGTGCTGGTGGTGGCCGGTCTGTCACTGCTGCTGATTGACAATCTTGAGGTACCCGGAAATATCGATTCCGCTGCACTTCGAGGCAATGTGGAACAATCGCTGATCGAACCGCAAAACCTGGCCACACTGCCCGATGCACCCCAGGCATTCCGTTTTGACAACCCGGACCTGCAACCAGCCCGGGTGGAACTGTTCAATGAATCGCTGGAGATGATCTGGCAGTCGCCGAGCGTGCAGAGCAGCCAGATCCGACTACCCGATACGGTACAAGATGTTCTCATGCCCGGTCATGACTATCTGTGGAAGGTGAACCGGGCTGCCGGGATCGAGTTTCATACCTCGCCACTGTACTCGTTCAGCATCGATGCCGGTGATGGCGAGAGTTAGCACAAAGGCGGTTCTTGCCATACTGCTGCTGGCAGCCAGCGGCCTGCTGATGGCCGACTCCTCCGCACCTACTGCAGAGCAGCAACAACGCGAGCATCTGCTTCAGCAGCTTGTACTTGAGCAGGAACGGCAATCAACAAGCGGGCAAATGCGGGTGCTGGAACAGCTCGGCGATCATTACTTCACCTACTCGCAGTATCTGCTGGCACTGGATCATTTCCTGCTGGCGCGTGATCTGGCCACACAGATTGAAGCATCAGCACCCGGTGACAGTGCCGCCGTTGCTGATCGAATTCGAGCCGACAAGAATGTCGGCATTACCTACCGACTGCTGGGCGAATTCGAGCTCGCCATGCAGACTCTGGAATCGGCCGAGACAGACAGCCGGTCGATCGACGACACGCCGTTGCGGCTCAGCATACTCGGCAACCTGGGTTCGGTATACAAGCGTCTCGGTGCCTACTCGCTGGCCAGTGAAACCTATCATGACGCCCTGCGTCTGGCCGAAGCGGCCGGGGCCGATACCGAATACCGCGACATCCTGATACGTATCGGCGAACTCTACCTGGATGCCGGCTCGGATGATGATGCCCTGGACGTGCTTGACCTGGCTCACGAGATGCTGATGACACTGGATAACGTTGATCCGCTCGAACTTGCCTGGACCCGTACCGTACTCGGCTCTGCTCATCTGGAAACAGGTGATGTCGCACAGGCCCGGACTCATTTCGAATCCGCGGCGACCCAGTACCGCGAGGCCGGGCTGGACGACCCCTATCACTACCGCGTGCTCGACCTGGCCCTGAGCACCAGCGACAGCGACCGGGCAACCAGTGCTGCCTGGTATCGCGAGGTGATCGAGAATTCGGGCTCGCCGGCCATTGTCTGGCAGGCGCATGTCGGGCTCGCCGGTCAGGCCGCTGAGGAGCAGCGAACCGAAACGGCCATCGAGCTGTACACCGAGGCGATGGTGCACTTTCGACGGGCCCTGCGCATGGATCTGAGCCAGGCCGAATTGCAGTCGATGCGTCGACAGTTTCGAGCCATTGCCGATCCGCTGGTGGAACTGCTGGTGCGGCGCGATCAGGCCGGCGACCTGCTGCAGGCGCTGCACCTGACCGAATACGCCCGGGTGCCCGATATTCAACTGCCAGACCAGAACAACCTGCGGCAGCAGCGAGCCATCGTCGAGATCCAGCGCCAGCTGTCGCGTACCGATCTGGAGAGTGATCGCAGGCGCGAGTATCGGCAACAGCTGGAGCGGGCCGAGCTCGATCTTGCTGAAGTGGTGCGCGAAGCCGCTCCCGAGGATACCCTGCCCGAGTTCACACTGGCCGAGATCAGGCAGTCCCTGCACCATGACGAAGCCTTGCTGCAATACCATTGCGGTAAACAATACCTGACCGTGTTCCTGTTCCGGGACGATCATCAGATCACCCGTCAGATGGCAATGGATTGCGAGGATCTGGCCCGGCGTGCCGGCAATCTGAAGAATCTGCTTGAAACCGACCAGACCCACCTGTACCGCTATCCGGCGCAATACCTGTACCGACAGCTGATCTCGCCGATCATGTCCGAGCTCAACGCTGTCTCACACCTGATGGTGATCACGCCGGACTTCATGCAACAGCTGCCATTTTCGGTGCTGATGAACGGTGATGATTTTCTTGTCCAGTACCACAGTATCGAGCGTCTCGGCAGTGTCCGGCAACTGCTTGAACTGGACACCAGCGCACAGCGAATGCACAGCGCCGTCAGTCGCCCTGTGCTGTTCATGGGCATGCCCAAAGCCGGCAATGGTAGCGGTGACTCGGGCATGGCTGCCATTTTCAGTGAGCAGGGCATGCCGTTGTCAGACCTGCCCGCGGTGCGCGATGAGGGCCGGGTCGTCAACCGCTATGCGCCAGCGCACAGCATGCTGATGAGCGGCAGCAATGCCACCGAAACCCGTTACAAGTCGGTTGCCTCGAAGCAGTGGTCGATCATGCATTTTGCCACCCACGGGCTGATGTCGGCACGCCGTGCCGAACGCTCCGCGGTACTGCTCTCACATAGCGTCGATGGCATTGAGGATGGCTTCCTGCAGGCACGCGAAGTGGTGCAGCAGCAACTGGACACCGCACTGGTGGTCCTGTCGGGTTGCCGAACGGCATCCATTCCCGAACGTCAGGATCTGGGGCGACTGGGGTTTGCCGGAGGCCTTTCTTGCCGCCGGTGCCGATGCGGTTCTTGGGACGCTGTGGAATATCAATGACAGCACCCCGGTTCGGCTGATGGATGTCTTTTATGGAGAACTGGCAGCTGACCGTTCGATTCGCGTTTCGGCACAGAATGCCCAGCTTGCCATGATAGCCAACCCGGCAACGGCGCACCCCAAATACTGGTCGGCCTTCGTGCTGATTGGCAGTGGACGCGAACGAATCGCTCTGACCAGCCACTCGCGACTGCTCAGCAAGAGCGGCGCCGGCATCACCCTCATGGGGGCTGGCCTGATCCTGTTCGTGATGTCACTGATCCGCTACCGGCGCAACACCTCGGGCTGATCGTCGTCTGACCCATCAACACGGGTTTATCGGCTCAGTACAGTGTTGTCGAGCCAGATCACCACCCGCTCGATCACCTCGTCCGAGATGCCTCCCGGCAAAGCCAGGTCAGCAGGCGCATGATGAAAATCCGTAATGAATATTCTGATGATAGCTGCTCAGGACGATACCGGTTACAGCGGTGAACGAACAACCTCGCGATGTCGCAACGTCAGCAGGGTTTCATGTTCGTAGACCTGATTGCACCAGCGGTGCTTGTCGCGCACCACGGCAGGTACATCAGCCGTGCTGCTCACGGTCGTGAACCCGAATGATGCATACAGCCCCGCCAGGTGAGCATAAGGCAGGCAGGCAGTAGAGCGTGTGGTACTGAGGCGATGCCTGCAGCAGGAAGTCGATAATGCGGCCGGCCAGCCCAAGTCCGCGACAGGCTTCGTCCACGAACATGCCACCGAGCTCACCGATACCGGCGGTTATGTGCTGCACCCGTCCCTGGCCGGCAGGTTCACCATCCACTTCAGCAATGGCGATGAGATCCGAGTCGATTGAGCGCTTGAAGTCGATGGCATCATAACGGGCATTGATCCCGTCGAGCTCGTCCGGTCGTGACAGACGAACGCTTATGCGGTGATCATTCATCAGGCAATAGCCGGCTCATGCGGTAGTTGGTGAGACTGATCTCGCCAATGGTTATCTTCTGTTCGGTCTCGACCGTGAAGCCGAAATGCTCGAAGAACGGTCGTGCCGTGATGCTGACGTTGGAATACATCCGGGTCAGGCCACGGCTGACGGCTGTGCGGATCAGATGGGTCATCAGGGCACGTCCCACGCCCAGCCCCTGGTGTCGATGATGGCAGAAGAAATGATCCACCAGACCATCGTCCTGCACATCGGCATAGCCGACAATCTCACCGTCAATTACGGCCACGAAAGGATTGATCGAGGCCATGCGTTGCTGCCAGCGCTGCTCGTCAATCTGATCCGGTGCCCAGGCCCGCACCTGTTCCTCGGAATAATCGCGGATATTGACCCTGCGAATGGTGTGATGAAACAGCGACCACAGCTCAGGTTCCTCGCCTGCCTGCATGGGTCTGATGGTGGGTTGGCTGGTTGTCATGTCATTCAGGCATGTGGGAACGTTCAATCAGTATGGCGGCAACAGCCGCCGCAGTCCATGCACCAGAATGATACACAGGAACATCAGGTTGCGCGGCAGCAGGGCCCATACATGCAGACGGGGTTTGCAGTCGATACGATCGGCTTCAATCCGGGTTGCCAGGCAGGCCGACAAACGCTGCAGGTAGTTCAGTGAGGCCGGCCATTCGATCATGTGTTTGCGCCACTGCTGCGGGATGCCCTGCACCCCAACAGCTGCACCGACAATGCCGCCGGTGATGGCAGCGACTGTATCGGTATCTCCGCCACACTCGATCACGGCCATCACGGCAGCGCGGTAATCGGTCGGGTGCGACAGCCAGGCATGGATCGCCACGGGGACAGTGTGCATAACATATCCGGTGACACCGTTCTCAAGGTCCAGACTGCTAGCATACTGTCGCGTGTTCTCACCGGATGCCACGGAACGATACAGTGCTTCCAGCACAGCGGCCCATTCTCCAGACTCATCGTCCAGTTCGCGACTGATCAGGGATTCGAATGCAGCTGGGTCGCCTCCGTGACTCATCAGATGTGCGGCCAGCGCCACAATCTGTGCACCCTGTTCAGCCCTCGGATCGGTATGGGTCAGACGTGCCGATGCCCTGACCAGTTGTTTCAGCAGATCGAATTTCTCGACAGCGGCACCAATCACGGCACTGCGCATGGCCGGGCCATTTCCAGCCGAGTACACCCCGCTGCGCGCAGTGCCAAAACCCAGCCAGAGACGAATGATCGCTCTGAGCGTGGCAAAACCGATGCCGGCCGGCAGGCCCAGCAACCACCAACGCAGGCGCCAGGAGAGAGAACGCTGGAACTGTGCGGGCTCACGACCCGATACCAGCAGTGCCTGAATCACCATACGGCTGTGCTCGGTATCGTCGGACACCATGCCTCGGCGAAAGCACAGTCGATGGCGGTCAGGTGTGCCCAGTATTCGCGAGGCTCGCGCGGGCGAAAGGCCCTCGTAGGGCAGTCCCAGTGCGTCGGCAACGGCGGTGCCGATCAGGCAACCGGCCAGTGAGTCGTGTCGTGTCATGCTGAACCATAGAGTCGGACCGGCACGATTGGTTCAGTTGGTTGATTGGGGACAGGAAATTTCGACTCAGGCGCTGGATTCAATTTCCTCGCAAATGCGGCTGAGTTCATGTTCAGGATCGAAATCACAATCGGGTTCGAGGAAGATGGTCAGCATACCCCCAAAAACCAGTTCCCAGGCACCTTTGTGGTCGATAATATTCTGACAGAATTCTTTAAACAATCTGTGCGCTGTCAATTTTTCAGACAGGATCCACTCAAAACATTTCAATCCTGATCGTTGATCAAGTTTTATATATTTGATTCGGTTCTGATCAATCACATCTCCAATAAATGTATCTCTGTACCTGGCGACATCTGATATTTCATCTTCTGAGACAGCTATTATTGATGGTACGTAGTTATTCAGCCTTAAGAATTTATTCGCTCCTAGAGCACTAACCTGAGCGTTGCCTTCAATTGTGCCATTTGGGTAGTGAATCTCGACTATTTGTACATGTTTATTCGTCATAGTCACAACGCCAGCTTGTGCTGCTCGATCAGGCCCTTGAGCTTGTTCACATCGCGGTGGATTTTCTCGCCCAGGCGATAGGGTTTGAATTCCTTTTCCGCGAACATCACCGTGCCGTTTTCGCGTTCGGCCCGATCGAAGATGGTGAAGTAGTTGTTCATGAACGGCAGGCCGAGGATGGACTGATCACACCAGCTTTCCAGATGTATGAACTGGAACGAGATCTGGTTGGGGGCCGGGGCGTGGGTCTGCCAGTAGGTCTCAGGATTCATCGTCAGTGTCACGGTTTCACCGTCATAGCCATCGAAAGTGAAATGGATGTCGGGCCACTGTTCCAGGTCAACCCGATCCATCTCGATGCCCTTCTCCGTGCCCTCGAAAGTGCGGAAGTGTTCCAGCACATCGGCAAAATCCGGATTGACGCGGATCAGGTCATCGAACAACGCCGTGAACAGCTTCTCCGGCAGCACCACCATCGAGGCACCGCTGTCGACAATGGCATTGGACACATGGCCGGCATCTTCCGGTGCCAGTTCCGGCGCTTCGACCGGTTCGCAGTCTCCCACCTGCATGTGGGTCATGTGCACATTGTAGTACTTGTCATCGAGTACCTTCAGTTCGTGAAACTCACCCTCGTACAGGGCTTCGTGTGCCCTTGGGTGGCCCATGATAAACACACCGTTGTTGAGCGGATGATCGGCCAGTTCGGCGGTGGTTTTTTCCGAATCGGTCTGGTAGATGCTGGAGCGGTGAATGACGAAGGCAAACTGATTGCCGACTACACCCTGCTGTTCAAGCTGGGTGAAATAGGGCGTGATTTCCTCGCGCGGGTACTGTTTCAGAAATTTTCTGAATTCACGCACCGTATCGTCCTGCTGTTCCTGCTCCAGGTACCAGGGGTAGGTGACGGCGGGGTCGATGTTATTTTCGCTCATGTAGGATTCGAGGTCATAGGCCCGGTTCAGCTCGCGATAGGCCAATCCAAGCAGACCATCCGAGTGACCAAAACAGCCGGTCTGCTCCTTCTTGGCCACGGCAATGTTCACATCCTCGATTGCGGCCCGGAACAGACCCCGGCCGATCTCGATCCGGGTCTTCACCACCGGGCCGTACCAGCCGCCTATGCCGTAGACGATATTCTGCGCATAGCGGGTGGCACTGATGCATTCGTCCAGAGACGGATCATAATCCTCGGCCTGAACCACCATCGAGCTGGAGCCGGTATCGAGAATCAGGTTGGCTGTCTGTTGCTGGCTGCCAATCGTGATTTCGGCCGTGTAGCCACCCAGCGCATAAACGTTGGTGATGGGGACGAGCAATGAATTGGGCATGACTGTGTCGCCGGGTTGTTTGTGACAAGGTTACCAGCGAGCAATCGGCAGTGGTACCCGGCCGGTAATCGCGTATCAATCGTTTGCAATCTCGGGCTGCATCATCGATGGCATCCAGGTACAGACACCCCGGTTGTGCACTTCAGATCCCAGACGACGGTAGAACCGGATAGCGGCGTCGTTGTCAGTCTCCACTGTCCAGCGAGCATAGGCCAGATCCTGAGTGAGACACACACGGGCAATCGCCTGCATCAGTTGCACGCCTATACCACTGCCACGGCAGCGCTGATCGACATAGACATCATCCAGCTGCAGGAAGTGGGCACCGCTCCAGATTGAGTAGGCAATCATGTAGGAGGCAAAACCGACCGCTTCGCCGGACTGTTCGGCCAGCAGTGCCTGAAACAGCGCATCATCGCTGAAACCGTCACGGGCCAGACTGCTCTCGGTCGCCAGCACCGAGGTGCCCATACCCTCATACTCGGCCAGCGCCCTGATCAGGCGCATGACCGCTGCCGCGTCACTTCGTGTGGCCTTGCGAATGGTGACCCCGGTCATGCTGCCCCCTGTGACAGATGTGCTCTCTTTCAGTGTAGCTCATCCACAGGAAACGAAACGGAAGCTGTTCTTGCCGCTCTTCTTGACCGCATACATGGCATTGTCCGAGAAGCGGATCAGGTCCTGCAGGTCACGGCTGTCGTCGGGATAGATGGCGATGCCTATCGAGGCGCTAACCTGGCCGGTACGCTGATCGGGCAAGTCCACTGGCTGCTCCACCACATCGACGATACGCGAGGCAATGGACTCGATCTGTGCATTGGGCTGATTCTGCACCCGGTCGTCGATCCGGTACACCATGACGAATTCATCGCCACCGACCCGGGCCACCAGATCATTGCTGCGCATCACCGACCTGAGGCGAGATGCGATTTCCCGCAGCAGGGCATCGCCGGCGTCATGGCCGTGTGCATCGTTGACTGACTTGAAACCATCGAGATCCAGAAACAGCACGGCCACCTGATGCTGTTCGGTTTCGGCCTTGCCGATCACTTCACCCAGTCGATGCATCAGCTGCTGTCGGTTGGGCAGACCGGTCAGAATGTCGTGCGTGGCGATGTGATGCAGTTGTTCCTGGGTACGTTTGTGGCTCTGAACTTCATCAAGCAACTGCTGGTTCAGTCGAATCGCCGAGATGGCCGAACGAGAAACCTGAAAGGCCTTGACGATCACGAATGCCTGAATGACGACGGAGATGAACACCAGCAACGCATGTATATTGCTGTCCTGCATGAGAAACCGCACCGTGATCGGTGTCATCGTGCCCAGTGTCAGCACAATGGTATAGCTCGGCATGACAGCATAGCTGAGCGCACTGACGGTGATGAAGGCCATCAGCAGGATGAAGATCAGCATCTCGTGCAGCAGGGCGACCGAGCCGGAAAACAGCAATGGCGAGAGACCGAACATGATGATCGTCATGCCACCACTGAACATGCGGCCCAGCACCCACCGACTGGCGTTGTGAATGGTGATCTTGGCACTGCGGAACCGGACTTCGACACGGTCACCATCAACAGGAACAGCCCGGTCACGAGCATCCACCACCACAGCTCACTGTCCGAAACACCGGCATCATTGAGTATGTATCGGATCACACCGATGCCTATCAGGGCGCCGATAACGTTGCCATAGGCATGGCCGAAATACTGATGCACCCGTTCCAGATACACCTTTTCGTTCAGGTGGGCATCACCGACCTGCAGGCGCTCATAGGCCATCGTGCACCCCACATGAACGGTCGGCGCAACGCCTGGGTAATCTCTCAGTTTCGCTCTTCACAGTTGCCATCACCACCACTGGTTTGCAGCAAGCGACCGTGTTGACTCAGCCCCCACCTCATCAGGGCTTATCCTAGCACAGGATAGCTGGCACCGGCATTCAGTGCCATTTTCGATTCAGCCGGCTTTGATTCAGGGCGTAAACCGTATCGATTCGAACATGGCCCTGAGCTCGGCGATGTGGGCTGCATGCTGCTCTATCGCCACGCTCAGATTGACCCCCAGTAAACGCCCCTTCACCGAAGCCAGGTACATGCTGTTGTGCAAACGGCTGTTGTCCAGCGGTGTGGTGAATTCCTGATGGGCCCAACGTATGGTGTTGATGGTTTTGATTGCCACTGTCTATCCAGACCAGGCCGGCTACTGCCTGATCAATGGCCTTCCTGTTGACGTCCATGAATTCGGGCAATTCGTCCGGCTCAAGCAGGGTATCGGTATCGGTGAAGGCCACCGACACACGCAGATCTGAGGTGGCAAATGCCAGATCAGGGATGGTTCCCCGTGGGTATTTCTGTGCCAGCTCCGCTGGAGTCAGCCTGTGGAACCCGTCCGGCAGATCAAACAGCAGTGAACCCCGGTCATGGCCCAATGTCAGTTCTTCGGCGAACGCTGCTGAACTCGGTACACTGCAGATGAGTAGAAACAGGAGCCATGTCAGACTGTGGTTTATTCACAATACTTGTTCCCCTTGTCGAAGATGATGCGCCACTGACCTGGTGCTTCCAACCGCCAGATCGAGGTGTAGGTTGAAATCCGCTTGCCCTCGGCATTCCACACCGGGCCCGTACTGAGTGCCAGCTTGCCGGATTCCAGCACCGAGACGGTGACCGGTGCCCAGGAAAACGGTGCCGTCGGCTCGACAAAGAATTTCGCCCAGTGATCTGCCACGGCCTGTCTACCATGACGTGAAGTGACTCCGGAAATGAAATTGGCCTCCTCCGACAGGAAGGTCACAAACGCGTCATGATCGCGATCCGCCATGGTTCTGGCAAAGGCCCGCTCGGCATCGATCACCTGTTGTTCCAGTTCGGTTGGCACCGGTGGTGATGTGGCCTGCAGCTCGGCAGTGACGGCATGAAATCAGTAATGTGAAAAGCAACAGGAAGTGTTTCATGGGATTACCGCTTAATCAGTGAAAGCGCGCAATAGACCGCGACCACCAGCAGGTACAGCAACAGATTGAACAGGTGCGTCACGTAGTAGACATACACATCAAGATCGAAATACAGCGAAAAATCACCGCTGCGAATTGCCCGGATGCTGATCAGCACGGCAATGGTGGTGACGGCAATAGCGATATACCAGACATGGGCACGGGCAATGATCTTCTGGAGGTTTTCAGCCATGGGAGTCAACTGTACAGTGCATGAAAATGATCTGATGATAGCCGGTTTTTGTCATTTCCGCGAAGGCCGGAATGCACCAACTAAAATCAATATGGGTTCCTGCCTGCGCGGGAACGACAAACCTGTGACAGCAATTCCTGTTATTCAATCAACGACCAGTCCACTCTATCGGGATCATGTGTATGGTGAGGTCGTTGCAGCGTCGATTATTCCCTGTCCCGCCCGGATTTTTCCAGCAAGCTCATCGCCAGTGGGCTGAGCTGCTCGGGTGCATCGTCATGATGTTTCGCCATGCCACGCGCAATATCGATCCAGGACGACAGAAACCAGGGAAAGGCAAACGGCCACAGGATGAGAATGAAAAAGAACGTGGTGTAGGGACCATACGGGTACGACAGTCGATAGTCCCTGAAGCGCATGCGTCTTACCTCAAGAACGGGTATCAGAACGGTCGCGCCCCACACATAGAGGATGACCCATTTGCTGAACAACCAGGCTGCCACGATCGTCAGAAAGATGATCACGATGGAGACAACTATGGCGACAAGCTGATTCTGGTTCATGTATTGGGGTACCTTATTTCAACAAGGCCGTGTTTTGTGTCCTGATCAATATGTGACACTGGTTGACTTGCCACGTTCGTTACTCTGAATACATCAACGACCAGACCCACTCGTTCGGGATCATGTCGATGGTGAGGTTGATTCGCTCGAGCTGGCCGCCGTGGCTGATGCGGTGCGGGTCCGTCAGTCGCAGGTACCAGCACTCGCCCGGTTTCATGGGTACCGGTTCATTGTTGAGATAGAACACAACTTCGGGTTCGGACTGGATGGGGATGGTGAGTCGTACCACCGAGCGGTCGATATGCAGACCGAGTGTCGGGTCGTTGTGTTCCTTTACCTCACTGCCCGCTTCAAGGCGCAGGATGCGCACCAGCGTCACGTCTGTATGACAGCGAAAACTGTCGACCACGTCGGTCAGATACGGCGCTGCCTTCAGTGCAGCGGTGTCGAGCCATTCGGTCCAGCTGCCGTCGGCGTAATCGTCAGCCGGTGGCGGCTTCGGAATTTCCGGGTCCACCAGGTGTGCAGGCGATCTGAGCGGCATCACACTGTAGTGGATGAACGGCTCCAGCTGCATGGTCGCAAGATCATCGAGCATGCGCTCAACATCAAATGCCAGCGGCAGCTTGATGCGATCAGGGATGTCGTTTCTGGCGGGCAAGGCTGTATTCATTTGAAGATCATAACGTGTTTTTCAATGCAGTGCTGATATGACATTTCATGCAATAGCATCCATTTGGAGTTGATGATTCGTCGTTCATCCCCCTTAGCAAAGGGGGACTGTGGGGGATTTTTGTGTTGAGTCGATAAATCCCTCCAAACCTCCCTTTTCAAAAGGGAGGCTTAATCAGTTGCTGCTACTGATTGCCTGGATCAATACTTCCGGGATAGTTAGCTGTGACTTGATTGATTCCAGATCCATTTTCCTGAAAACCCGTTGATAATCCTGTGTCATATCATGGCCATGATCATTTTTCGGGTCGTATGATAATTTTGCTGCGGCAAAGTTCACTCTCGACAACCGTTTGAAACACCATTCGATGAATTCCCTGGATTGTTTCTGATCGTCTGTTAAATCTTCATTGTTTTCATACTGAAGATAGAAGGCCGGACTCGATCGCCAGAAAGCCATCAATAATGTTGCCGGGTCGGTCAATGGATGTGTCAATAACTGCTTCAGTTCTTCAGCACCGGTGTCCCAGTTGAAAGCCATTGACCATGTCATGGATCTGTTGAGCCGTTGTAATCCTGGCCAGAATTTCTTGCAGATTCGCTTGTGTAATCGCTTCAATATCGTTGTCATCCACCCATTCATCACTGAGAAAATAGTCGACCAGTTCGTCTGCAGGTTGGTTCATCTCTGGCTCAGGGCCTCCTCCTGTCATTCCCGCGCAGGCGGGAATCCATTTTGATGATGGTATAAACCGGAGACATCCTTTACACATTAAACCGGACACATGGTTTACAGGTAGTAATGTGTCGGCAAGGAGGACAAGCCGATGCCCTGGAAAGAGACCTGTGCCATGACTGAAAGACATGCCTTTATCAAAGCCTGGCTAAGCCGGGAGTTCACCAAGACCGAATTATGTCGCCGATTCGGAATCAGTCGACCAACCGGTGACAAATGGATTTACCGCTTTTACGAGCAGGGATCAAAAGGGTTGATCGACCGGTCACGAGCACCGCAGCATTGTGCCAACAGAACCGAAGAGGCGTTGGTCAAACAGATCCTGGCCCTGAAGCATCGATATCCAACCTGGGGGCCAAAGCCCCTTCGGGACAAGTTGATCAGAGATAAACCTGACATCACCTGGCCTGCGACCAGTACAGTTGGCGAGATACTCAAACGGCACGGCCTGGTGAAGCGAAGAAGAAAACGTCATCGCATCCCCCCGCACAGCCAGCCGTTACAACATGCCATCGCACCCAATGCGGTGTGGAGTGCCGATTTCAAGGGCCATTTTGCGATGGGTAATGGCAAACGCTGCTACCCACTGACCATCACGGATAACTACAGCCGATTCCTGTTCACCTGTCAGGGTCAGTACGGCTTGAAGCTTAAGCCTGTACAGGTTTGCTATGAACAAGCCTTTCGTCGTTATGGATTGCCTGATGCGATCCGCACCGACAACGGTTATCCCTTTGCGCAGGTCTGTCTGGGTGGCTTGTCTCCACTGAGCATCTGGTTGCTCAAACTCGGTGTGAAGCCGGAACGCATTGCGCCCGGTCATCCGGAACAGAACCCCAGACATGAACGCATGCATCGAACCCTGAAAGCCGCAACGGCCAGTCCGCCCAAGGCGAATCTTTCAGCACAGCAACGGGCGTTCAATCGATTCCTGGAGGAATACAATTACCAGCGTTCACATCAGGGCCTGGGCATGGGACGCAGGCCGGCTGACGTCTATACATCATCAACACGACCTTTTCCGGAAACAGCTGCCCGAGGTGGGTTATCCGGATCAATTTGAAGTCCGCAAGGTGAAATGTGGTGGTCAGATGAAATGGCATGGGCGAGCGGTCTATGTGTCACGCCAGTTGATTGGCGAGTACGTTGGCTTGAAACCGCAAGCCCACGATCGATGGCAGATCTATTTTGCCCAGATGCCCTTGGGGATATTCGACCCAAGAATCGGTAGAATCATCAGACCAAATCGAAAATAGGTGTAAACCATGTGCCCGGTTTGGAATGTAAACCATGTCTTCGGTTGTACAAAGTCAACATGGGTTCCCGCCTGCGCGGGAACGACAACATTACCTGTTTTGACTATTCCTCAAACGCCTTGAAGCGGTAGGCGGCGTATTCGGCATGACAGCTATAGCAGGCTGCGGCCAGTTTGCCGACCAGCTGTCCCATGCGTTCGGTATCGTTGGCTCTGGCGGCCTCGGCCAGGGCATTGGCGTCGGCATGGAATTGGTGGTCCATCTGTCTGAAGCCTTCCGGCAGTGAGGTGTGCAGTTCATGCATCTGGGCCTCGGTCAGGGCCTGTTTCAGAATATAACTGTCACGCATCTTTTCGGCGTTGGTCACCACGGTGTCCATCTTGCCCGAATACCAGGCCTTGATCAGTCGCTTGAAGCCGGTATCCAGATATTTCATCTCCGTTCTCAACTGCTTTTTCAGTTCAGGTGACAGCGAGTCGACATCCGATGCCTGGACGGAGCTGACGAGTAGCGTGAGTATTGTGAGCAATCTGATCATGATCTGATCCTGTTGATGACTCCTTGCAGTCTAGCCCGATCGCTGTTTTTTGAACAGCGTCACTGCCGGGAGGTATTTCAATAGACCCGCTTGCCCTCCACCACCCGGTCGGTGATCGCGGCCTGTTCCTCCGGTAAGACAGTAACAGCGTTCCGGTGTTTTGGTGTAGCGACCGCTTTCCGGAATATAGCGCGCATGAGGGAAGCCTTCTTCCGTACAGGTTTGCTCGCACTTTCTTCTGTCGGAAGCCACGCTGAACAGCAGCGTGAACCCGATGACCGCAAGCAGCGGCAGCACCACCCACTTGATGAGTTCGGGGTTGATCTCGTTCAGGCGCTTCATCATGCCATGGTTCCTGATCAGGCTCTGTTCCTGATCAGTCTACCGTGTTTTATGACGCACCGTCGGGTTCGGGATGTCATCAGACAACCCGGGGAAACTATCAGTTTGAAATAAGCAGCCTCACATGTGACGGTTGATCCGAGGACGGATAATGCATCAGCAGATCCAGTTTGCCATCGCGATTCAGGTCGACCTGCCACAGGGTTTCCTCATCAGCCGGTGCATCAATGTCCAGAAATTGCGCCCGCCGTCTGAAAACATCGTCGCCAGCCAGGCCACTGTACACAGCCAACGCATGAGCACTGCGGATCAGGATCAATTCGTCGTGATTGTCCTGATCAAGATCAATCAGTGAAAGGTAGGGAAAGCGGGCATTCTTCTCACCAGGTGCGCCGTAACCATAGGCGCGGCTCACACGCCGTGTATTGTATCGATCCGGATACCGGTCATCGGCTTGCATCAGATGGAACTCCATATCCACGGCAATCGCACGGCGCACGAAAGCGCCGAGTATGCGAAACGGCCTCGGTTTGAATGTGGCATAGGCCAGATCCTGGCGACCGTCATGATTGATATCGTGTACGCTGAATTCGAACACCAGCCCGCGTGCACTGGTGGCTGTGCTGGCTGTGGACGGCCAGCCTGTGCCACCATCTGCGGTCAGCGTGCCGAAGTAGACCTCGGCTGAGGAACGCATCTTGACCAGTTCACCACTGGTGAGCGAGAACACCAGCAAATCGGCGATACCGTCGCCGTTCATGTCGCGCACTGAATGCAGCACGCGACCCAGCAGCGCACCGCTGAGCTGCTGATCATGCCGGCGTTCACGTATTTCAGCTGGCGCAGCCAGCGACCGCATATCATCGGAATCGATCTTTACATCGGTTGGATAGCGTTGCGATGTGGCATCAAAACCGCCCGTCTCTGTCTGATGATGAACGACCAGATGATTTCCCTGCCAGGAAACCAGATCAATGCGGCCATCATGATTCATGTCAGCACGATGAATCCTGCTGCGGGAAAAGGGATCGTGACGGTAGCCGTCGATTCGATAGAGACCAGACAGATCCTGTGCCGGCCCCACGGTAACAGGCTTGTCGAACTGACCCGTTGCCAGCTGTACGTGAACCTGAAAACCGTCACTGTCCGGAATGACCAGATCATCAAGACCGTCGCCATTGACATCATGGCTGATGTCCACGTGCTGGATGGTGTTGCCCGGTGGTGGTACAAGATGACTGCGCACAGAAATCAGCTCATGCCGCTGGCCAGAGTTCACATCAATCCAGTCCACACCGCCAAATCGATAGGCCAGCAGGCGATCCTGCCCTGCGACTGCGGCGACGTCGATGAACAGCACATCAGCGGGTAAATTGATGTCGGCCTGTTGAGTCCAGACACCGGCATCAGCAGACATGACCTGCAATTGATGCGCCTCATCAACACTGTTTACCACCAGTAAATCAGAAACCTCACCATCGCTGAAAAATCCGGTGAGAACGGTCTGATATGTGGCTGTGTCGAGCTCAATGCTGTGCTCATCAAACAAGGCGTCCGTATCTGACGGTGCGGCCTTGCTGAAGCTGCAGACAAAAAAGAGTGACAGGCAGATTAGTTGAGATTGGGTGGAGGTCTTGGCGCGGACCCGTTTCCTGTTGCTGGATGTGTATTGGCTGTTCATGCTGCTCATGACTGGCCCGATGATGGGCTCTTCGCTGTAAAAGACTACTGATCTGAGTGTTGTTTCTGAAGTGGAAACCGTCAAGATGGCAGCATGAAGTGGTGTTAACTGGTACCTGGCGTATCAGTTCTCACATGACAGGTCATTCTTGATTGGCCAGATCGGACCGATCTGGCCAATCATGATCACTCTCTAAAAGTAGTGATCCCGTCGCGAGCCGTCATAGTTGCCGGATTTCAGGCAACAGCGCTTGAAAGCTGCGACCGGAACCACAGGGACAGGGGTCCTTGCGTCCGAGTTTTTCGCTCAGTTCCTTGTTTCCGTGAACGGTGCGCTGACCGCGCTTGACCTGTGTTTCCGAGGGATAGCCCTTGCGACGCTTGCTGGTGTGCTCAAAAGCAGTGGTTGTGTACTGGATTGGATTTTCGCACGATGCACCTCCTGTGATTGGGTGTGCGGGGCAGCGATGTTAACTCAGGTGTTCCCAAATTTCGAATGGAAACACACATTCATGCATTGTAGGCTCAGAATACGAAATTCGCGAACGACGATCCAGATTGTGGTAGGACGGGTTTTCTCGCGATTCCACACGGGCTCATGACTTTCGAATCGAACTGACTGTATGAGATCTCACAAGATTTTCCCAACCGGGTATAGCAAGCCAGTATCCCACAATAAACAGGCAATAGACTACCATCACAGTCGGGTATATGAACGAGGTTAGAAAACCATCACGAGACTCTCCTATCCCATCCGAAAGAAATTTGAGTAGTGCAAATCCTGCAATATATAGCATGAGCACATATCGTATCGCTTTCATCGCAGAGTCCATGAATATTTTCCAGAATTCCTGAGTAAGATCCTTGCGCTGAAGGAATGGCTCAAGAGCAATGACACCACAGGCAACACCTAACAGCATCAACTGTACTGTAAAAACCAGAATTGATGGCCCGTTGGAGGTGATGTGCACCAGAAATACCGCTATCAGACATAGCAAAGGAGTGACTGCCATACTCACCTGAAGACGCCACTTTTTGCCACGAATATACTGAATGATTGCTGCAACGAGAATACAGAGCAGATGAGGCAAGACATTGATGTCTCTTAGCCAGTAAGGATGACCATTGAATAATGCATCACTAATGGACTTCCCATGCGTGGCAAATAGCAAACCAAGCAGGATCACAAAAAAGAAAAGATAATCGTCAAGAGTGGATCTGAAAATTTTCTTCAGCATGCTCAATACGCCTTGAATACATCAAAAATTCAGGCGTTAGTGTAACTTAAGCATTTCTGGAATTCTGCTATACAGCAAAGCAGCCAATTCTCAGATTTAGTATTCTTTATTCCATAATTAGTGCGACTGCTTTCTTGTGGCATGATGCAATACCGCGAAAGTCAGCAGGAGATAGACTGCCGTGGCCACGTGCCTGATCACCACACTGGTTTCGGCTTCGGCCTGTAACGCCAGCCAGGCATCGATGATGGGCATGACCATGCCGATCAGGGCGGCCCACTTCAGCAGCGCATACTGCCTCAGGAACAGCAGCAGGCCAATGAACAGTGCAATAAACAGTGTTCGAGAACCGTAGATGACCACCCAGTCGGCATCGGCAGCAATCTGCAGTGCTGTTCCACGCATTTCGGCAAACCCGCCCGGGTCGAGCATCGAACTGAATGCATAAAACGCCTGAATAGCTGCCATGATCAGCACCAGCCAGAATCCGGTGACGCTACTCCAGCCTGTGTTACTGTTGGTCGGGTTTCTCTCTCATACGCATCGCTCCACGGTTTCGACAGTATTCAGTGTGACCTGAATGACCGCGACGCGCCATTGCCAGAAGTCTAGTCTTCCAGTTGCGTGATGATCTCCGGATGATTCTCCAGCGTGCGGTGCACCGGACAGCGGTCGGCGATTTCTACCAGTCGAGTTCGTTCGGCGTCTGACAGATCACCGTCGATATGAATCTGCCGATGGATACGGTCGATGTAGCCATCGGTTTTTTCACAGTCGACACAATCCCGTGCATGGATCTTTTCATGCCGGAGCCGGATGGTGACATCCTCCATGGCGAGCTTCTTGTGATTGGCGTACATGCGCATGGTCATCGAACTGCACGAACCGAGTGCCATCAGCAGGTAATCGTAAGGCGTCGGACCCTGGTCGCTGCCACCAAAGGAGACCGGTTCATCGGCCAGAAGCTCGTGACGGTGACTGTAGAGGCCGCGCAGGAACTTGCGGTTTTTCTCGGTCACGACCACTTCCCCACCATCCACCGAGGGCCTGTCCGCGGCCGTCACCTTGTCGTCACTCTCCATATCCAGATAGCGTGAGGCCCAGGCCGTCAGGGTCTGTGCCACATAGGCAGCATCCTGTTTGTTGCTGAGCAGGTGATCGGCCTTGTCCAGCGAGATGAAACCTCTTCGGATGCCTTGCGGCCTGATAGATGCGTGAGGCCTGATCGATCGAGACAATGGTGTCGACCGGTGAGTGAAACACCAGCAGTGCCTTGCCCAGCTGGCCGATATGCGTTTCATCGGCGTACTGGTTCAGATCATCGATCAGCTGCTGCTTGATGCGAAACTCCTGCACACCAATACGAACGCTGGCCTCACCGGTGCGTTCGAGCTGATCGCTGGCACCGGATAACAGGTGCTGCACGTGATCAGCTGTCGCCGGTGCACCGATGGTGGCCACAGCCCTGACCGATTCGATGCGGGAGGCCGCACTCAGCACCGCTGCACCACCCAGACTGTGACCGATCAGCAGCGCCGGAGGTTCGGCCTGTTCTGCCAGCGCCAATGCGGCAGACAGCAGATCCTCGACATTGGAGGAGTAATTGGTGTTGGCAAAATCACCGTCGCTGTTGCCAAGACCCGTGAAATCGAATCGCAGCACGGCAATGCCCTCGGCCGCCAGCGCGCAGCTGATGCGAGAGGCGGCAGCAATGTCCTTGCCGCAGGTGAAGCAATGGGCGAACAGGGCGTATATGCGGATCGGAGTACCTTCTTCAGGCAGCTCGAGACGGCCTGCTAGCTGCTGACCCTGTGCATTGGGGAAATTGAATTGTCTGGAAGGCATGATGCTCACCTCGGGTGAGTGAATGGTGTGTCAGTCACAAGCTCTTGTGTCGAACAGCCATCATACCCCAGTCCGCTCGATCACGAACAGGCGCGACAGAATCATGCGTCCGATTGTGTACCCGTTGAATCAGGCAGCACGCAAAAGCCCTGCGCCGGCACATCGAGCGCGCTGTTGAACTTGCTGGACAGGTTCTGAAAGGCAATCAGGCCGGTCAGTTCCACGATGCCATCATCATCGAAATAGTCTTTCAGCCGTTTCACATGGCTGTCTTTAACTCCCAGGTTGCTGTCGGTCATGGCATCGGTGTATTCCAGCACGCAGCGCTCCATCTCGCTGAACAGGTCACTGTCCTGCCAGGACGACAAGGCCATCAACTTGTCCATCGACCCCTCGACCCTCTCGCCTTGCCAGTGTGGCTGAATTGATATCGACACAGAACGCGCAGCTGTTGATCTGCGATACCCGTACCGTGACCAGTGAACGCAAGGCCGGTGACAGCGGTGATTTCCTGCGGTCCAGCGCACCGTACAGCAGGGCCACCGAAGCAAACAGCTTCGGCACTCGCCCCCACAGCAGTCCGGGTACCAGCACTTCGCCATAATGTTTTCTCTGACGCCGGAAAAAGGGACGTATCCACCACGGATAAGATTTGAGCGGATTAACGGGTACTCTCATTGCGTATGCTCAGACTCTAGCGACGATCGTCGTAATCGACCGGGCAGTTTGACTTGTCGAATATCAGCGGATCGGCCGGCCCGACCCAGCCGTCCGGCTTGGGCACATAATCACGCTTGAACTCGGCCTTGCAGTCCTTGCCGTAATGCACGGTGTAGCTCCGTAATTCGATCGACACGAGCTCCGCAGCCACACGCTCGTGCTGCCTGATGAAATTGACCATGACGTCAAGGTCATCCATGTTCTGGTACTGGGGTGGCAGTGCGGCATAGGCTGTCTGACTTGTCAGCACTAATAAGAAGATGGCTAATCGTTTTTTCATTGGCTTGTCCCATGGCGGCGTACAGGGTACAGATCAGGATGAGCTTACGCGCTTCAGAAACTGAATACGAGCGTCAATCGATGCTCAATACATTGGTTACTGACTAAAGCCCATTCGGGCGGCCAGACAACCAGCGCCTGTATCGTGCTTTCAGCGCGTCGCGAAGTTCCGTTGTCGGCACAATGATATCGACCCCGCCATCATAGGGGTGAAACACACTGGCGCTACTCAGGCACAGCAGCATGACATTTCTCACTTCATCATCGGCCACACATCGCAACAGAGCCTCCAGCTCGTCTGTATTCTGTTGAATGTGTGACACATGCAGATGAAAGTACAAGCCATCATTGTCCGTCTGATCGATAGAGGTCCAGTAAACAGTCTCGGGCAGCAGATTTGCAGCGACTTTTTCGGGCCTGTTGGGCGAGGCTTTGTCGGCGTATTCCGGCAACACGACGATCAGATTTTCTTCAGGCTCACAAAGATCTGTCAGCAGTGAGTTCTGGCGATTCAGGATTTCAAGATAATCGTTCTCGTCCTGTGCGTAGCGTCGCGACTCGGGTAATGAATGAAATCGCACCCAGCGCGAGCTGAACTGGTGTTTCAGTTCATGCGCCAGTGGATCGCAACCACTGAACTGGGAACGCCAGAATGAATCCACACGGTTCAGCATCGACAATTCATTCATAGTTTACTTTGATCGCTTATTCCATACGGTGCAGTGCACAAACCTTGTTGCCGGACGGGTCCCGAAGATAGGCCAGGTACAGCTTGCCCACTGGGGCTTCGCGGACACCGGGTGGGTCTTCGATGGGCGTGCCGCCATTGGCCAGGCCGGCTGCATACCAGGCATCGGCGGTTTCCGGGTCGCGCGCAGCGAAACCGATGGTGCTGCCGTTTCCATGACTGGCGGGTTCGCCATCGATTGGTACGCTGAGCGCGAACACACCGCGTTTGGTGTAGTAGAAGCAGCGCCCCTTGTCATCGATGACACCGGGGTCGTACCCCATGGCACCGAGGGCAGCATCGTAAAATCGTTTAGATTGTTCGACGTCATTGGCGCCGATCATCACGTGACTGAACATTCAATCTCTCCTTGAGTTATTAAAGTGACCATACTCTGTAGTCATCTTGTCATCAGCCGCCTGGCCAGTTTGATCACCGCATAGATCGCAGCAAAGCAGACCAGAAACTGGAAGCCGAGCAACATGGTGAGTTTGGGCCAGAAATTGATCTCCTCGGTAAACAGGCCCATCACCAGATTACCCGGTGCCAGGAACACACTGTACACTACGATTGGCCCGTACAAGCGGTTCAGGGTGAATACAACAGCACCTGCCAGGACACTCACCGCTGCCCAGAAGGCCGCCCGTTTCTCATCCGTCATCCGCTTGACTGCAGGAATGCAACCTCACACAACCGATGGCCGCTTAAGATCCACCACATCACTCACCTGATGCTGATCAAACCTGTCCAGCAAGGCATCCGAACCCTGTTCCATCTTGAACAGCAGCTCGTCACGATACAGCGGTATCACCGCAAAAAAGTGTATGTCCCTCTGCTCGCCATCGCGCTTGAGACAGAACGAATGATCACCCAGGGATATCGGTGGCAGCATGATCGAAGCGCAGAATTCGGTGTTTGAGGCAAACGGCTCCAGATCATCGGCATTTTCGGCATCGGCTACGGTATGGCCAAAGCCGATAAAGGTGTTGTTGTGATGCGCGAAGCGTGCGATGTCCTTCAGCAAGCGTATTGGCCAGTAACTCGACTCATTGTTGAAGTCCTGCTCTGTCAGCGCCCATTTCTTTGGCAACAGGATCATCAGCTCAACAAATCGGGCACCCTGATAACCTTCAGGTACGTTCAGCGGCAGCGCACTCATGCCCATGGTCACCAGACACTCGTGGCTCCTGAACAGCCCTGATTTCACATGACAGACATCCAGATGAATGTCGTCCGATTCCAGTTCGTGAAACACGCGGTGAATCTTGCCGATGTGTTTGTGGATGTGATGCTCGATCAGCGGCATGTCGGCATGAGCTGTCATTGTTTGTTCCTTGTACGCATTGTCTCAGCTGACCGATTCAATTCCCTGATCTTTCACTTGGATGGTCGCCTTCACCATCCAGCACCGGGACGTTGGCCAGCACGAACGGATCAACACCATCCAGACAGGCGATATTAATCGCATAGAGTGACGGGTTGGAGCGTCGCTGGTGGTGAGTATAGATACCGCAATGGGAACAGAAATAGTGCTTCGCCGTATTGGTATTGAACTGATACAGCGACAGAGCATCTTCACCCTCGTCGATGGTCAGGTCCTTCAGTTCGACAGAGGCCACCACCGCACCCCGTCGCCGGCACATCGAACAGTTGCATCGGCGAGGGTCGATAAGGCCATCGGGCAGATTGACGGTAAAACTTCACTCTCCCGCAGTGGCACTGGCCCCGGTGCTTCGGTTTGACCTCGATTCGATCCACCAGCGGTTTCCGGCTCTGTGTGTATTTGACGGTCATGTTTATTCCCGCATGTAACAGGCATTCGAGTAATAGCCCGGTCTTTCTATCATATCGAATCCGGTGCACCAACACCCATGACAGATGAAGGGCCAGGAGACCTGGCGCAGATCTTCAGCTGTCTTCCCATAGTACCGAAGAAATTTTCCAGCCATCGTGGGTGCGCACCAGCTGAATCGACTTGCTGCCGGAGCCGGAATATTCTTCGCCGAACAGCTTGCCCGCCTTTTCATATTCGCACAGGCGCGTTGCGGTTGCGTCATTCAGATGAGTTTTCGAGGAGACCTCCCATTCGTGGAAGTCCACCAGTGAGCCGTCGGTCAGAATGGATTCTCTTGGCGTGATGAAATCGGCGACTGACATGGTCTCCGCATCGCTACCCTCGACTTTCGTAATCGTGGCACCGGGCAGGAACATGTCATTCAGGCTGCTCATGTCGGGCACACGCTGGCCGCGGTTATCGAATACCGCAAAGAAATCACCGATCAGCTCATCGATTTCCGTTAGTGAACTCATTCAGATTTGCTAGAACAGGCAAAGCGATAGTGTAACGGAAATTCTGTGAGTCAGTACGTCAACACCACCAACCATGACCCTGCAAGTACTGAAAATTTTGAAGACCTAATAAAAGACAGGGAGCCGGCGAACCGACTCCCTGCAAAGAGGATGAGCCATAGGTGATTCCCCATGGCCCATGGATTATTGTTTTAGAAACGCCAGCTGGCCGTCAGTCGGGCGTTCAGTGGCGCACCGACGGTGGCCTGATGGGTGCTGTGTGCATTCGGGAAGTACTGCTTGTCGGTCAGGTTCTCGACGTTGAGCTGAAGACGCAGGTCGTTGCTCACATCGTAGTAAGCCGCCAGATCAACGCGCGAATAGTTCGGCAGCACTGCCGTATTGCTGTTGTTGATGAAGCTCTCGTCCTGATGCGTCACGCCCAGGCCCAGTGCCAGCCTGTCGGTGACCTGGAAGTTGTTCCAGACCGAGAACATGTGCTCGGGCAGCTCACGCGGGCGTAGCCCGGTAGGACCGGAACGATTCACCTGCTCGCCGTCGAGGTTGCTGTAGCCGGCAGAAACATACCACCACTCGTTCACCTGACCCTGCAGCTGAATCTCGAAGCCGTCGATCTCGGAATCGATCACATCCAGTGTTGAAGGATCGTTGTCGGCCACCTGCGGTGAGCTCTGCTCGATCTCGAAAATGGCGGCCGTCAGGCTGAGGCCACGGTTCAGATCCCACTTGATACCGGCTTCGAGGTTTTCGAAGGTGTTTGGATCCAGCTGGTTGTTGTTGCCGTTGATGTTGGCAAACTGCTCACCACTGCGCGGCAGGAACGATTCGCTGTAGCTGCCATAGATGGAGATGTTCTCCTGTGGCTTGAGGATCAGGCCAGCACGAGGTGAGATTTCATCATCCTTGCGGCTGCGGGTTTCATTGGCCGGCACATTGAAGACTTCGATGTCAAAACTGTCATAGCGCAGCCCCACCACCATATTGAGCCAGTCTGTCAGCATGATCTCGTCCTGGATATAGGCCGACATCACATCCACGTCGACACGGGTATCGTCGTTGAGATCGGTAAAACTGACGCGGGTGGGATCGCCTGCGGCATTGATGCCAACGCCACCGCGAAGATTGAGCGGCCCATCGATGAGGAAGATTTCATTATCATCCTGAGTGGTGTCCCAGACGGCATTGAAGCGATCCTGGTCGGATGAAGTATCGATGAATTCACCACCCACCATCACGGTGTGGTAGATATTGCCGGTTGAAAACTCCCCGATCAGGTTGCCCGACAGCACCAGGTTTTCACGTTTGGTAGTGTCGACGTAACCGTCGAGCGTCACCACGTCCGGTGAATTGGCCTCATCGTAACCGGAGGCATAGAAGTTCTGGTACAGCTTGTCATAGTCACCGTAGAACAGGCTCACATTGCCCTTCAGATTGTCGGAAAAATCATGCTGCAGTGCGGCGCGAATCAGATTGGCATCGAGCTCGTTCCTGTTCAGCTCCGGATCGGCAAACACGATATCTGCCAGGGCTTCGACCGGTCGGCCGTCTGCCCCTGTGGGAATGCCACGATCGATAAAGCGCTCATGGTCGACGTACTCATAAGACAGATCCAGCGTTGTGGCCGGTGAGAGCACGAACCGGGCCGTCGGGTTGATACCTGTGCGCTCACCGTCGAAGAAATCGCGGTGATTGTCCAGGCTCTCGTACATGGCATTGATACGGAACGCCGATGTATCACTGTTCGAGAAATTGCTGTCGATCTGAACACCGATATCACCGAATTCACCACCGCTGGCCTGCAGCTGGTTGAAGTTCTGACCGATCTCGCCTTTCTTTGTCACCCGATTCAGGATTCCGCCGGTACCACCGCGACCGAACAGCAATGCATTCGGACCGCGCAGAATTTCCACCTGTTCCAGGTTGTAAAGCGGGCGGTAGTACTGAACGTCGTCACGGGCACCATCGATGAAGAAATCGGCAGTGGAGCGCACACCACGGAACACGACGGCATCGCGATGACCTTCGCCCTGTGAAGTGTTGACACCGGGGGTGTAGTCAACGATATCGCCAATGCTGGTAAAGCCCTTTCGGGTAATCTGATCGGCCGTCACGATGGACAGGCTCTGCGGTACGTCGAGAATCGGCGTGGGAGTCTTCAGGGCGTTGACCAGATCAGAATAGAGGACCTCACCAGTAACGACGATGGGTTCCAGTTCAGACGGTTCGCCGTCATCATTGCGTGCAAGTTCGGTACGAATCTCATCCTGACTGGCTACCCGGGCGTCCTGTGCCAGGATCGCGGGGGATGCCAGCACGAAAGAAAGCCCGGCAGTGCCGAGCAGGTGAGAGAAAATGCGGTTCATGTCGATTACAGCCAGATTGTTATTGTCTTAATGAGAATCGTAATCTAAATGAGAATGAATATCAATTGCGTTTGCATCTGGAATTGAGATTCGTCAAACAAGCCATAGAAATGATATTGATATCAATGAGATAGGTGCTGCAAGACACCACGATCAGATCATTTTCGGCACAAGCGAATCGAGAAAAAAGCCTGATTATCCCGTAAACGCCCGTGTGATGGCTTCGAAATGAATCGCAAAATAGAGCAGTATCGAGAGGTTGGCGAACAGCAACGTGGGCACCAGCCACAAAAGCACGGCCACAACACCCTCATTGAGGAAGATGATGAACATCGCCAGCACCAGACCTAGGTACAGATCCAGGCCGATCTGCCGCCCCCAGTGAAAGCTGGCCATGCTTTTGACCGTGCGAAAGATGTTTTCTCGCGTGCTGCAGTAGATGCTGTAGCCGAGAAAGCCCAGCCAGATTAGCCAGATGACCGCCTTGACCATAGCCAGATCCCCGCTGAATGAAAACAGCTCGGGGTGCCAGTTGAAATAGATCGCCAGTGCGACGAACAAGATGAAGAATGCAGAAGTTAGCAGGTTGATTGTCATGCCTCTCGATATCATTCTGAATCCTCCGGCCAGAACTGCTTGGCGTCAGACAGGGTATAGATTTCCAGATCGCCCTTTCGACGGATCATGCGCTTGTCCAGCTTCGGAAAATCGGCGATTTCGTAATCGTGATTCTCGCCGCCCATCAGATAGACGAGATCCTCGTCGAACGGGTTTTTCATCAGGTGCGCAACCGAGGGCGTGGGGAAGGCGACCAAATCGCCCGCTGTCATTTCGTACTCATTATCATCAATTTCAGCCACTGCCTTGCCCGAGAGGATGTAGATCCATTCCTCTTCGCGGTGATGCAGGTGATAGGCGAATGATTCCTTGCCAGGTGGAATCCGCACCAGACTCACACCAGTTCGTTCGAGACCTGCCAGATGGCTCATGTGCGTACCGATCACTTCAGAGTTTGGGTTCCAGGGGTGTGAGAATGAGCTCTCTTTCTCGCTGATCTCGGCAGCACGCAGCAGGTGCGGGTATTTCTCTTGTTCAGTCATGAGTAACCTCGATCTGCTTCAACACATAACTCAATAATCTGTATTTTTTCATCATGTATCTGCTATCCAGTTTCTCAGGGTGTGGTAGACCTCTGGATGATTCAGCAGGGCCAGATGATTCACGTTTCGACCCACCCACTGATGTGATTGTGGAAACGATAACTGCAACTCTGGATTCTGATGACGTCCCAGCGCACTGCCGACTGTAACCAGACCGTCTCCCAGCAGATGATCTCCAACCAGGCCTGCCTGTCTGCTCGTGCTGCCGGCAATGGCATAGCACTGAACTTCATCCGGCAGTTCAAGGCAATGTCGTTTTCCAGACCCATCAAACCGGTCTTGCCCCTGCCAGTCCTGTTCCACCACATTGCCATGACGCAAATCGGTCACACCGGCACTTCGAATTTTTCCGAGGCGAGAAAATGGAGCGCTCCAGGGGCTGATTTCCAGCAGTCTGTCTATCCAGTTGCCAGCCTTTTCCAGCGGTGCCCCATGATGTGGGGTACCGAGAAACACGATCTTTTTCAGATTCTTCAGCCAGGCGTGATCGGCTTGTTTTGCATGGTGACAGGCACTGCGGGTGACGAGCCCGCCCATGCTGTGAGCGATGATGTTCAGTTCGATTGATTGAGGCAAATCTTCAAGCATGGATTCAAGAAGAACAGACAGATCTCTGCCGTTTTCAGACGTATGCCGTCCGCTATTGTAGCGGAGGTACATCGGTGTCACTCCCAGGTCGCGCGACAGGGCCTGACCGTGATCATGCCCTTCCCGGTTCCAGTGCAGATCGTTCATGCAGAGACCGTGCACCATGATGACTAGACGACTGCCGCCTTGCCGGATCAGATCAGACAACCCGGTTTCAGACAGCGACCTGCCCGCACGACGAAAGCGCATCTCGATGGCCAGAGGATTGTCTTGTGCGACCAGATGATCACCCAGCACACCATTCAGTGCCGAGATGAGCGCTTCCCTGCCTGGCGAGAATTCACCCTCATTGACCAGGGAATCCAGTAACCGAAGAGGGACATCCAGTCCCTTGCCCACCATACTGGTGATGCTGCGAATCTGCCTGTATACGAAACCGGTGATACCACGAGTCCTGTTCGTGCCTGATTTGTCCACCATGCCGCCCATGCTTGCAATGGCCTGATGCATGGATTCAACCAGGTCCGTCATGCCGGTGATGGCGTCTATCGTCAAACGCCCTGCTCCCTGGATGCCGTGTGAGGTTGTGTTGTGTTCGCTGGACTTGTTCATCATGACTCCCAAACCGGCTCCAGCTGCTCGTTGCGTGATGAATCAAGCCTAGCTTGCGGGAGGCGCCATGACAAATTCGACTTGAGTGAGCATCACCTGGCTGCACCGCCCCAGATCTCTGGATAGCCTCCAGCCGCGATCTCGTTCACATCCTTCAGTGGTCAGCTGAAACCACCACTCCTTGTCGTCACTGTCGTAATAGCTGAACGTGAATGCCTTCTCACTGGCGTCATAGCCGCCGACCACATCGACACCTTGAAACATGTCATCCGATTCCAGTCTTGCCCACTGGGCAGGCGTATATGCCTGATCAGCGATCGCCTCGCAGATATCAATGAGTTCGTCTGATAATGGAATGATCATCTTTACTACTACTGCCCCTTGAATGGTCTCTCGTCAGGATACAGATGCAATGTAATCGGTCGGAAATTCCAGCTTGCTGAGTACATCGCGAAGGCGCGTCGCATACTCAGGGTTGGCTTCATCGGGTGCAGGTGCATCGGTCAGGTTGTAACACGAAACAGACAAGGCCCCACCGCTCATCAGCGTCACATCAATGGTCTCCTCTCTGTACAATTCCAGTCCCGGTGCAGCATACAGTTTGTCGACATCCTCACCTGCCAGTGACATCACCATACCGTAGGCACGTGATCCGTCACAAGGAATCAGGGTGGCTCGCTGTCCGATTCGCAGTTCGTAATCCTCTGCGTAGGCAGGGCGTGCATTCCTGGGTACAACCTGAGCTTCTCGCAATATCTCACTGTCCATGAACAGGCCGTAGAAAAAGACTGTCTTCATCACGGTACATAAACCATGCCGACTTCGATCAGATGACCATCATCGTGTTCCAGTACGCGGGCACCCAGCACCAGATCACTCTGGCCCTCGCCAGCGGTCCACAGATCGATCAGCACATCCCAGTGTGATTCCATCCACAGGCAAACCGAACTGTCCCAGGTTGCCTCTGGCAGCGGGATCAGGGTTTCGCCATAATCGCTGATGTATGCCCTGATATGATTTGCAGTGTCATCAGATACCGCTGCAACACCGGCTATACCCGTTGAGAGAGCGTAATCTCCGTCGACGAATGCATTGACAATCGCCGAAAACACGGGTCGCCATGCGGATGGAATCGGCTGCTGATTGTCCGGGTCCTTTCGGATGGGAACAAATGGTTCAGTCTGTGTATTCATTCATGAATCGCTCAAGTATCTCACCCAGGTTCGACACTTCAGGCGTATAAGTCATATACTCGTCCAGCGCGGTATACCCCATGTTCTGAATTCGGTATTCAGGCAGCTCCTCATGGAAGTTCAACCAGACAACACGATCAACCACCCGTTCCTTGAGCGCATGTGGCAGATTCAGCCGGGAAACGATGGATTGTTCAATGCCGATATGCACCACTTCATGGATGATGGTGCAGGCAGGATCCTTATATTGCTTGAATGATCCTTCCGGTGTGGCGAAGATCAGGATGGTCCCTGTGTCTGGATCGTAACTGCCACCCGGGCCGTAATGCGTCAGCCTGACTGTGTAGGTTTCAAAGCTGCGATAGTCCCACTGTTTTTCGATGTCATCCAGTCGATTGATCAACTGGTCGATCAGCGCCGAGCGGGATCGGATTCGCTCATGGGCGGATAGGTACGACGACCGATCATAAACCTCATCTCGCATCAGCCGATCCAGTCGATCACGATCAGCACTCTCCAACTTTTCATCTCTGGCTTTGATCACAAGCTCATCCACAAGATGGTGCTCTGGCAGGCTGATGTCATAGCCATGCTGCTCGAAAAAGGGTACATCCTGCAGTGTACGCCACACATATTCGGTTTCATCCTCAACGGTCGGAATCACGATCTCGATTCGATCCTCCGCCACGACTGAAGCACTGATCAATGCCACAAACAGACAGATAGTGTATTTAATCTGCATTAACCCTCATCCAGCGGACTGCCAATCCGGAACGTGTTGCCATCCGGATCCTCAACCCACATTTCGCGCATCCCCCAGGAACAGTCCTGCGGTTCTTCGATAATGCTTGCGCCTGCCTTCAGGTATTCCTTATGGATCTGCTCGAGCTCATCCAGCGTTCTGAGGTTGAGCGACAACCAGGAACCCGGGTTGCCCTGACCCTGCTCACACAGAAACAGACTGATCTCGCCGCGACAGACACAGGCGAAGGTGGGCTTCTCGGGCCCTTCGAAGGCCTCCGATTCCGACCACTGCCAGGCAATCTCGAAACCGAGCACCTTCTCATAGTGATCCAGACTGGCGATCATGTCTGAAACACACAGTACCGGCGTGACCCATGAAAACCCGACGCGCTGATCTGCAACACTGTCACTGCTATCCGTGATTCCCGTCCCACCCAGCGGTTGGGTCTCGAATCGTTCGCCGAATCCGGCGATCAGCGGCTTACCGCGCGCGATAGCCTGCTGCACCGATGGCAGTTGCAGCGATTCCTGATGACTTGCCTGCGATTCCCACACTTCGGTTATCCACAGTGCGTTCTCATCACTGTCGTCATTGGCCACGATATAACTGTCACAACCGGGCATGCCAACAATGCCCTCGAGTAGGATACTGGCAAGGTCATCGCGCCTGCCCGGTATCGAGATCATCTTGCCAATCAATCCGTATCGTGTGTCAGAACTCATGATTCTTCACTCCGAACGCCTTTTTGGTTAGCCTGATTCTCCAGTTTAAGCAATCTCGAGGGCAAGGCGAGTGCCATCTTCCCGCATATCATTGCCTGTACACCAGCAAGATGAGCAGAATAGATACGACGCATGCCAGCACAGTCCTGATCCGGTTTGACAGGTTCCATCGCGGCTCGAATGCTGCCCGTGCAGCCCCGAGTTCCGCCTCGCTCATATTGTCGACATCATGAGTCTGCAATTTGTTGTTCAGTGGCAGGTGGATGACTATGGTCGATATCTGAACACCCAGCAGATAGACAATCGTCACTGCCAGCAAAAGGATAAAATCCATCCCCTGCAACGTACCCAACCCTGTTGATGCTGTGACGATCACCGCAATGGCAGAACCCAGCCACACCAGAATGAACAGTGGCTGATTGTCCTGGATAATTCGATCGGTGACCTGAAATGCTCGGATGAAGTCTCGGTCACTGAATTTCTTTATTCCGGGCATTACTACAACGGCGTAAGCAAACAGAAACCCGGCCACCAGTGAACAGAGCAGTGTTGAGAGAAGCAATGCGATTTCAAAAACACTCATGAATACACCTCATTGTAAAAGGGGTCGGATCCAAATTGTGATCTACCATAGAACTCAAACCCTCGATACACCGATAATTGGACCTCATTAATTGATCATGAATTCATTGATCCTGATTGAGTGTGTCCGCAAGAAATCCCTTGATTGCTGCCCAGCCCCGTTCACGCGCATATGCATTCCCCTCTGCAGTACCGCCAAGGCGTGAGGCGGCATTCGTGGTGGGCTCTCCGGGCGGTACAGCGATGCCATGTCCTGCTTCAGGAAATGACATGTGCTTGACCCTGTGCTGAAACTCGGCCAGGTAAAGCCGGGCGACGATCTGTTCTGCCATCATTGTGGTTGGCCAGATGCGATCTTCCACGCCCGTTAGCATGAGTATATGGCCGTTGATGTTTTCAACAGCTATTGAGGCGTCATGCAACTCGGCATGTTGACCGAGAGTACGGTACCACAGATACATGCCATCGTAGGTCTTGAAGAATTTGTCGTCGTATGCATTGGGTACAAAGGGCACATCTTCGCCGCCTGACGACCATGAAGACAGGGTCGGAAACTTCGGCGGTTTGAAGCCCTGAAACACGGCCGAACCGGGTGCGATAGCGACTACCGCCCTGATGGCTCCCTCACGAGAAGCTAGCAATAGCGCCAATTCTGCACCTTTTGAATAGCCGATGATGCCCAGGCGTGAGGAATCAATTTCAGTATGCCCTTCAAGATAGTCAAACGCCTTCTCAACATACTCTAGTGGAATTTGAGCCAGGTGATCGGGTAGTGACTCTTCCTTGAAATAGGCCAGTGCCAGTGCGGCATAACCCTCGTTAGCCAGCAAGGCGCTTGTTCGGCTGGCCCATGCCCTGCCACCGCCAGATCCACCCAATAGCAGTACCGCTGGATAGCCAGAACCGCTCTTTTCAGGCAGAAACAGTTCTGCCCTCAGATCACCATCGACGGGTAGGCGTCGGATATTGGGTGGAAACACCCATTGCCGCGATGAGGCCTCGGCAATCGACTGATCCTCGACAGACAGCTGATACGAGATCTGGCTGTAGTCGAGTGGCTCAGGTGCAATCCAGTCGTTGTCGGGAGGAGCCGGCATTTGCATTGACCACAACAGGCCGTATGGGTCTGCGTCAGAATAGACGCCATCCACGGGCATATCTCTTGCGATGTCGATCTGACCGTGGTTGTCCGCCGTGAAATCAGCTGCAGACTCCCATAGTCTTCCCAGGGTATCGATCCGTTCAGCCGCAATGGTGTATGTCTTACCGGGCTCGAGACCACTTGCCTCTAGTCTGGGAATATCACCGAGTACGAACTCGTCATCCGTCGTCAGGCTGGGAACTGGCGCTGGTTCCGTTGTGGCGCAACCGACAATTACGAGAAGAGCTAACAACAGGGCTGACCTTATTGATTGGTTTATCAGGTGTTGCCCTAAATGATTGCGGCGTGTTTGTCTCATGTCACCTATTGCCCATGGTTCAACGTACCGCTTCGAGTTTTGCACAGCTCGGGAAACCGATCAATCAAAGAGCATATACATCTGATCCTGGCTGCTTATCCAGGGCTTCCACGTACCACTGCATACATCAGAAACACACCCAGCGGCAGTGAAAAAACCCCGAACAGCCATACACGTTTGGTGAGCGGTCGAACCGCCTTTTCCGCAAAGCGATGATGCCACTGCCAGGGAATCAGCAGCAGGCCGGCCGTAGTGATGACAATGATCCAGCCGAACACGTTGAAGGCTTCGGAAAACAGCAGACGTGGTGCGGCCAGAATCAAGCCTGCACCCACGATAAGGCGGATCAGCATCTCGGTGTAATGGGCGCGCGCTGAACTGGCGAACGCGTCGAGAAACTGTCTTGCGCGGGCGGGTGCGATAAAGGAAACAACAGCCACGCCTATGAGGTACAGCGCAGTTAACAGAACAATGATCAGTGCAACATTACTCATCATGCTGAGCACGCACCTGCAAGTCCTGAATCAACGCGCACTGGAATGAATGACCTGGCTGTTCCGATGCCTTATGAGCCAGGCAATGGCGATGAGTGCCGGCACGATGAGCAGGCCTACCACCATGGGCACGCTTTCCTTGATCACCTCGACATTGAACAGATACACCGAAATCACGTCCGCGATGTCGGTCAGAACGCGAATACAGAGCACCACCAGCAATGCCTTGCGAGAGGCGAGCAACAGCGCAATGATCAATCCCAGGACGACAGTAATATTTCGTGTGATGTAGAGCTGGATAACGTAGTCCAGCTCAGTGACACCGGGAATGAAATCGCCCGGGTTCATCGCGGTGCCGATCGAGAAGAACAGCACCAGTCCGATCTGAACGATCACGATCAGCCATAGCCAGATTGGCAGGAATCTGCCACTTACTCGTTCGTTCATACCTGCACCCTCCACTGTGTCTTGCTCAGCCTGATAACCGTTGTCGTGTGTACGGCTTCGCTGTCATGGTATGCCTGGATACAGACAAGTTCCAGTCACTGCCATGCCTCAATAGTTTTACCGTGTTGCCTTCCGAAATTCGTGAGCTGGTCTGAAACATGTCACTTCATTCCTTGAATTTCCGACGTAAACCATCGAGCCGCCTGTCCGCCTCATGCCTGTCTTCGTCATGGTCCGTGCATTGCAGGTAAAAGCCAGGCTCTTGATTCAGCACATCTAACTGTCCCGCTCGTTCCAGTTCAAGCAGGACCATGGCACAGGTCTCGATGAATGCAGCCGTGAAGGTTTCCGCGTCTTCCTCACTGGTTTGCTCAGAAAACACGTACCGATCGATCGCCAACTCATGCTGCGACCAGCCTGCAGTCCATTCGGGCTGGTCGTGGTTGAAACCCATGTAGTGCCAGTCACCAACATTTCGTTTCAGCTCGACAAGCTGTTCCTCTGAATAATTCCAGTCTTTCACGTATTGCTCGGCTGTTTCTTCAAAGGCCGCTTCTGTATTCGCGCTCAGTAACACATTCCCGTATTCAGCATTCAGGTCAAATGCGAACGCATAGAAGCGTTTGTCACGGTGCTCATAGGCAAAGCGTCTGATCGCAGCACTTGAAAGCCTCAATAGCACCTGATGAATCTCGTCCAGATCGGGCTTTTCCACAGCTACATTTTCTTGTGAAACGGGTGCGGCTATAGCGGTAGCAGGTTCATCTCCGGAATCTACCGCGGCAATGGCGGGATTGGATTCATCACTGGAATTAAGCCGTGTCAGCGCGGCGATATAGTCATTCGAATAGGCAGCACCCACGTGCTGCGACCATTGATCGCTGTCCCTGATTGTATCCAGCTCAATCACCCGCCGCAGCTTTACAAAGGCAATGCCCTTGAACGAGTGAATGGTATTCGGATCAGTTGACTCAGCATCTGCGCACAGCTGCTCATAGTCATCCTGGCTGATCTTGAACGGTTCCCATGCAATGGTGCCGAAGGGGTTGCATTGGCCGCCAGACAGCAGTCGCTCGTTCAGTATTGCGAAGGGTGGAATAATCGCACTCTCGGTCAGGCCGACCGCGTTGTAAACAAGCCCCAGCAGCGAGGCCTCTAAGGTCTGCGCAACTTTGCCCGTCTCTGGATTGATGATCCTGTAGGTTACTTCAATCAACTCTGTCTCCAGCTATAAACATCTAACTAAATCGCGTGAAGTCATCAAATAATGCGACACTCCTTGTCAATGAAAAGGGGGTCGGATCCATTTTGATTTCGAGATTTCATTAACTGGATCCGACCCCTTTTTTTGAGTTCCAGTAAGGCTAACCCTCGTATGATTCAGGGTGCAGCATGCCGGAATCACCGATCTCGTCCCACGGCGCCTTTGAATCCACCCAGATGTGATGGGCAACTTTCAGCGATTCCCCACCTTCCATGATCAGGCCTGCCGGTACGTACATGCGGGTCTCATCATTAATGCCCGGCAATGATGAGCCGCAATTGCTGCAGAACCAGGTTTGCCAGTCATGGCCCGGCTTTTTCCAGGTGGAGATCTGGTCTTCACCTCGTATCCATTTGAAGTTGTCCTTGCTGGCAATCACCACCGCCACACCGTTGCTGCCAGTGGATTTCTGGCAAATGGAGCAGTGACACATGATGACATCGCTTACGGCAGCATCAATTGCAAACCGAATGGCACCGCAATTGCATTCCCCTTTGACCATGGTTGGATCTCACATTGTGGTTACTGTTTTCTGTCTCTGGAAAGATCACCGACTGACAGCAGTCATTATGCTAACCATCGTTGATGATGCCAGGAAACCGAGTCGGTTCAACGTATTCCGATGGCGGATTATCAACCACCCTTGGCACCCAGCTGCGTGTTGATATGATCTGCCATTGTCCAGATCTGTTTTCCACAATGTAACTGGTTCGAGCGGTGCGCGTCGGGATGTTTTCATCCGCTGATTCGATTCGCTTGGCTTGCTCAACCTGGGCAATGACGGGTGACAGAAACTCGACCGTCAATTGAGAATGGTAACGATCCAGGTCGGTCGGCGGGTACTTCTTGAACAGGTAGTCGCCAAGAAATCGTCCCAGCGCTTCACGACTGCTGGTTCGCCAACCAAGCGAGTTTTCGAAATCGGTATCTTCGGCAAAGTATGACAGACAGCGATCCAGATCCTGCTCCAGCATGGCGATGTTCATGTCTTCAACCAGATTGCGCACCACTGATTCATCGTCTGGTGATGCCGAGAACACGGCTGCTGAGCAAATTGAGCAGACAATCGATAGATACACCACAACACGTCTCATCATTCTTCCTCCTGTCTCTTCAGCCCGCAATTACACAGCAATGCTGTCTTGTTGGCTACTCCAATTCAGGGTTTTATCGCCGACCAGTAGGACAGGAACTCACGTCCCAGCGAGTTGGTCATCCCTTCCAGCTTGCCATCCACCAGCACGGCGGAATGATTGTAGGGACCTGATCCATCAGCGGTGACAAAGGCAATACGAACCGTTGACCAGTCTGTATTGATGCGCCCTTCGGTGAGGGGTGTGCCATAGAACGTCCCCTGGAATGTCTTGCCATCCACTTCGGTCACCACCAGCTCCTGATAATAGGGCTCGGCATCAGGTGTGGGGCGAAGATCGACCTGCCAGGTACCGAGCAGGATGTTCGCATCGGTTGCAGGTTCGGCTGAATGATCAGCGGATTGCGTCTGAGTGGCGGCGACCAGGCCTGCCAGAAACAGAATTAGCATTGTACGCAGCATGGGACTCTCCTGATTTGATCTCACCTGGTCCGACAGATTGGCGGATGCGCCGCTGATTCCAGTGTAGAGATCCTGTAATGTTTTTGCGAATGACTGCCCTATGCTATGCCCTCTGCGTCAATCAGCTGTGAGGAAGCACCCTGATATTGAATTCCAGACGTATCTCGTTGATTGTCCTGTCGAGGTATTGTTCGTGAGCATCCCAGGGCCAGCGCCGCTTCATGCGCCAGGCGCGGACCATCGCGCGCGGCATGTAGAGGAACAGCCGGAGGACGTTCTTCAACACATGACCCACACTGTACTGTCTGAACAAACTGAACGCACCCGCATCAGAATAACCGGTGACGTGCTTCCAGAAACCCAGTGTGGTGCCGAAGATGGTAAAGATCTTGAGGATACCCTCGCCCACAATCGAGGTATCACAGCCGAACACGACATGTGCCACATCATGGCATCGAAGAAATTCCCTTGCTTCAGGTGAGATGTCTTTATCGGTGAAGACGGCCGCGTTCTTCTCAAGGTACAGCTTCAAACCCTCGCGTAGAGTGATTGCTGTTTCGTCCTTCATACCATTCCCACCCATGACTTCCGTTTTATGTGAAACACCGCAGCAGAGTGTAATACGCTCTATTCTTTATCAACTCTCGAGTAGCTGACACAAATGTATTGTACGGTCATGGCAGCAGGTGACGGTCAATCAGCTTTCCTGGGCGATGAATCATCTGAATGGTCCGCTGGTACTGAGGTACCATCACCCGCTTCCACATCCACTTCGGCGCCCAGTATGGTTGCAGCCAGGAAGCCCGTGACCACGGGAAAATAATAGGCCACTACCCCGCCCACAATCATGCCCGGCATCAGCTCGAGTCCAAACTGCCATAAGGGAAACACGCTGATTGATTCGAAAATCATCAAATAGACAAAGAACCCTGCTATCAAGCCAACCAGAGATCCCGCTATCACGCGTATTGTGGCCAATATTGCATCAAACATCATACTATCCCTGTCATTATCTCACTTGATCATCACATCAGGTTTTCTGAACCTGCATGTCCTAAATGACAATCGCGTCAAAGCGCAAGAAAAATAGACATTTCACACAGACCGATCGTTACGCGTACTACATATAGGTGCCGCGAATGGGGTAATCGTTCTCGGGGTTTCGTATCCAGCCCAGGCCGCTTACCAGGGCATCCAGTTCAGGCCGCACGAATGGGTTGTTGGAAATATCCACCACCTGCAACTGACCTCTATGATTGATCACAAACAGGCCAGGCTCTGCGAAGGGATGGTCTGTTTCCTGGGGTGATCTCGGGTGCGAAATGTAAAGTCCCAGCTGCTGCATCTGTTCGATTGTGAGCCCATGATACAGTGGAAAACTCACATTGAGTTTCTCGCTGTGCTCGGTCAGTTGCGCCTGACTGTCGGCCGATACCGCCGCCACATCCACGCCAATGTCCTTCAGGGCATCGACATGCCCTTCGAGCTGATTCAGGTATTTGGTGCACAAGGGGCAATGCTTGCCGCGATACACCACCAGCAATTGCCAGTCTGCGTCACCTCTTGGATTCGTGATGTTCATCGACCGACCCTCAATGTCGGTTGCGTGAAGCGCTGGAAAATCTGCGCCTGCGTGTAGCTTCTGGGTGTGTGTCATGTGGTTTGCCTTCCTGTGTGAATACGACCTTTGTTCAACTACAGATCTTTACGAAAACAGCGAATCCGTCCAACGTCTTCAAACCCCAGCGCCTTGTGCGCCTCGATACTGACAGTGTTATCGGCCTCGGCATCGGAGGCGAATTCGGTACAGCCCTGTGATCGGGCCCAGTCCTCTGCTGCGGCGACCAGTCTGCCACCGACACCCTGATGACGATGCGACTGACTGACAAACCAGCCCTCGAGATAGCCGACTCGATCAGTATCGCAGGATTCGGCGTAGGCGCGAATCGACAACTCACAGAACCCCACCAGGCTTTCATCCGGTGCCACGGCGACCAGAATCTGCTGCGGCTCACGCGCCTCACCACTGAAATATCGCGACAGCTCCTGCGCGTGTTCGCTCGCCGTGTCTTCTGGCCACAGCTGATGACGCAGGTTTGCCAGTGATTCCAGATCCGATTGTAATGCTGCTCTGATCATGCGTTCCCCGGACGACAGTCAGTCAATACATCGTATTGCCATTGAGTGTTTTCTCGGGTATCTGCTGCATGGCATCCCAGTGTTCGACGATCTTGCCATTATCATCGAAGCGGAAGAAATCCATGGTGACGTATTCATCACCACCCGGCCACACCTGGTGTGTGTGCAATGCCACCAGATCACCTTCGGCCACGGCACGAACAAAATCGATTCGCTTGTCGGGATACTCCTCATGCATGCGAGTGAAGTACTCAATGAAGGGTGTTTTGCCGTCCCCCACGAGCGGGTTGTGCTGGGTGTAGTCATCGCCTACATAACTCTCCACCGCCTCGGACGGATTTCCCAGAAACGCCGTTCGATAGAATGCGATGGCGTTCTGCTTGTTGGCTTCTTGATTCATGGCGCTCCTCGTCACAATTACTGCAGGGACTGATAAAATTCAACTCGCTAGCCAATGTCTCGCGTCCGGGCTGTCACGACCAGAAACCCGTTTGTACCTGACAATACACTCAATCACAAATGAACTCGTGACCTCGCAATTGAATCAATGTCCTGCCAGTTCAGCACCCTGGACAAGCTGATACAGCTGAACCCCGAGGAACATCAGTGTCATTACCGAGGCCGTCCATGGAATCCATCGTTTCACGCGCATTGCGTTTTGCGGCATTTCCGTTTCTCGCTTCAGCAGGCGTATCAGCGACAGATTCACCAGCAGGAATACCAGCAGAATGATAAAGCTGGTGATTTTGGCCAGTGTCGTGATGTCCAGACCAATGGCCAGCACCCAGACCACGACACCGATCATGAGGGTGGCAATGTACGGCGTGCGGCGTCGGCTGTGCACCCTCGCCAGCCAGGCGGGTGCGAGTGATTGCCTGCCCATGCCGTACAACACCCGGGAACCCATGATGATTTGCACCAGGGCACCATTGACGATTGCCGCCAGGCTGATCAGACTGATCATTCTCGCAGCCTGCTCGCTGTGCCTGTTCATGATGTCCGCCATCGGTGCCTTGCTGGCCGTGAGCTCATCCAGTGGCAACTGCAGCACGGCCACCAGCGCAATCAGGAAATAGAACAGCGTACTGATCACGATGGCAGTCACGATGGCCCTGGGCAGGGTTCGTTCCGGTGACTTTACCTCTTCCGCCATGTTGACCATGTCTTCAAAGCCAATATAGGCATAGAACGCCAGGAAGGCCCCCAGCAGAATCCCGAACCAGATGGCATCATCCATCAGGGGTGGGATGATGTCTGGTAGTCGTTCCGGTAGCGTGAGGAATACCGGTGCGCTGAAGCCAAGCAACAGCAGCAGTCCGACGATGCCCAGAATGGTGGTCACCGCAGTGGCCACCACAGACTCGGTCACCCCCCACACAGCAAGACCGGTCATCGTCAGCAGCAACAGCGTGATGGCCCAGAAATCCGGAATGTTGACGAATACCTGCAGGTATCCCACAAAACCGTTGGTGATGGTGGCCGCACTCACCACACCGGTCAGAACCACCATCCAGCCCACAATCGTGGACAGCAGCCTTATGCCGAATGCTTCCTGAACATAAACCGCTTCACCGGCACTCCTGGGATATCGCGAACTGAGTGCGGCATAACTGTAACCGCTCAGGCCAGCCAGTAGCGCAGCCAGCAGGAAAGAAAATGGCGCATAAAGCCCCGCATGGATGGCCACCTTGCCCACCAGTACGTAAATGCCGGCACCGAGGATCGTGCCCAGACCATAGAGCGTGAGCAACGAAAACCCGATACTGCGTTTCAGCGTCGGTTGATCGTTCAGCGATGGTTCTTGTGAGTTCGACAGCGTCAAATGACCGCACCCGTGATGTGAAACTGCCTCAAGCCTGAATTCCGGTGTCCTGCTATCGTGTTTCAGGAACGTGTTCCAGAGTATAAGGATATCTCGGCACTGAGATGCTGAGCTAGATCAATCCTGACTCATGTTCTCAGTTGAAGGTTTTCAGATCACGGTTGTTTCTGAATATCGAACAGTTCAATAATCAGAATCAAGTGTAGTCACGTTGACCAGATTCGCCTGCAGTCAGGCCTGCCAAAGGCCATACTGAATGTCATCGAGTATGTAGATTGCCCAGGTTCCCGTCTCGCCCTGCTGGGTGGGCGGATAGGCAATCATGCCACCGGCCGCTTCTGCTGCCCTGACGGCTTCATTGATATCATCCACAGCGATATAGGTGCGGACAATGGGCTGCTCATGCTCAGCCATCGGTGCACGTATGCCAACCAGCATCCCGTCTGAGGTCTCTGCCAGCCGTGCCCCACCAAGATCGGCAACCTCGTCACCAAATGACAGCCCATGAACCTGTTCCAGCGAGGCTCGCTGTTTGTCCACTGATGCAGATACAATTTCGATGTAATGGGGTTTCATCCGGGTTTCTCCCTTCTTGTGTTTGCTGACGTCCGGGCTCATGCAAGCCTGGCAGATTGACGATCTCACTCACTGCGCAGGATGCTTTCCATCTTCTTGCCTCGGGCCAGCTCATCAATGAGCTTGTCGAGATACCGGCACTGTTGCATGAACGGGTCCTCAATCTCCTCGACGCGATAACCGCAAATCACACCCGTGATCAGGTGGGCATTGGGATTGATCGTGGCCTTCTCGAAGAAGGTGCCAAAGTTGTCTTCATTGTCGATGATGGATTTCAGGTCTTTTTCACTGTAGCCGGTAAGCCACTGGATTACCTCGTTCAACTCTTCCTTGCTTCTGCCCTTCTTTTCCACCTTGTTGATGTACATGGGATAGACTGACGCAAAGGTCATTTTCGCAACGCGTTCGGCTGTGCCCCTGGGGTGCTGTTTCATGGCTGCTGAGTGTTCACACATGATTTGATATCACGTTAGTGGATGGTTCGTTTCGAGTCAAACGCAGCCTGGCGGCAACAGTGCCTGACTACTCGGCCGGCGGGAACCAGACCCGGGCAATCTTGCCATCGCGCACCTCGTAGATGGCAAACACTACCAGGTCTTCCATACCCTCACCGCGACCGACCACACGCTCGCGATCAATCACGATCGGGCCGTTCACCATTCTCTCGTCGATAACAGCCTTGTAGGTATCGGGCACCGTTTCCAGAAATGTGTAACGTTCTCGCAGTTGCTCAATGCCGACAATCATGGGGGCCTCATCGGCAAGTCGGTATACCTTCACGTCTTCGGCATAACAGCTCGCGAACAGGTCCACATCATGCGCGTTGTAGGCCTCGATCTGGGCCTGAACAACCGTTTCCGGGTCAAGGCTGTCTGTACAGGCGAAACAGATTCCCAAGAATCCTGTCAGGAGTGCGATACTGAGTTTGGATAAAATTTTCATGAGTGTCCCTGAATATTGTTGCTATTGAATAATGAAAGTCAGCGCTACTCCGTCTATCGATCGTTGTGCCAAAATGCCCAACTCAGGACAGTTTTTTCTCGAGCTCAACGGCCAGTGGATTAAAGCCTCTGGCCAGGTACAGATCTCTGGCAAGCTGATTGGCATTCAGCACACCGATTCTCAGCCACTCGACATCGTTCTCCCTCGCTTCGTTCTCTGCTGCAGCCAGGAGTTTCGATCCATAACCTTTGCCCCTGTAATCCTCCAGAACAACCAGGTCAGTGACAACACCGTATTCCATGCCCCCATCATCGATGCTGTCGCTCACCATCCTGCACAGAACCATCACGTAGCCAGCGACTGAGCCTTCAACATCGGCGACCAGTATCTTGCCTTGATATTTCCTGCATCGCTGGAACAGGTCTGGTACGTATTCATCCACGATATCCTCACCTCGTGGCAGTCGCGGCTCAAGATCTCTTTCATAGTCCTGAATCGAGATGACGCACTGTCGAAGGCCTTCAAGATCCGTTTCATTGTTGTAGTCGCGAATAATCATGAGTCAATCTTGTTCCGCGACACTTTCTTCTCTTGTAATGACAACTGAGGCGCTGGATCGTACTGCGCCCACATCGCAGACCGCTTCGATATTGTTGCCATCCGGGTCCAACAGAAATGCGGCGTAGTACTTCTCATGATACTGTCGATAACCCGGTTTGCCATTGTCTCTGCCACCCGCGTCAAGACCTGCCTGGTAGAACGCCTGAACCTGCTCGATGGAATCTGCCTGGAATGCCAGGTGCAGATTCGTCATGGGCTTGTCGCCCTGGGCGACGTAGAACTCGTCGAAATAAAAGCCGGTGTTATCGCAACCAAAGCCATTGCTTTTCTCAAGTGCGTCGAGCACTGCGACATAGAAGGCCTTGCTTCGTTCCAGGTTCGAAACATAAACGCCGATATGATCAATCAGCCTGCCCTGGTGATATTTCACAATAACCTCCCAACAACAGATCTGTGATAAAGATTCATCATGCCTGCCAACGGCTAGAGGTTGGGTGCAAATTCATCAGCCAGCTTGAAATAGCTGTTTAGATGCTGTTGTGTTTCTTCCTTTCGGTTGTTTTCGGAATCAATATGAATTTCTTCGACAACAACCGCAATCTCTCTGGCCAGGGCCTGCGCGTCACCTTCCAGATTCAATGAGTAGTATTCAACACTCTTTTCTAGCTTGTAGGTGATCATGTGGATGTCATGCAACTCGGCGGCATCCAGTTTTTTCTTGTTCTTGAGCGCAAACGTTTCCCTGATGAATATTTCGCTGGCTTCTTCAACGGATGTCACATCGGCCACTTCAAGATGCTTTACTGGTTTCTCGTCTGAAGACTCTGCGGCATGTGTGCTCGTTAACAGCACCGCCGCCAGTAGTAACACAGTTAAATATTTCATCTTATTCCTTGGCGAAAGATAAGTAGTTCTGAATTAACAGCGCCCTGGGCACGGATAAATCAGCCTCATTCACCGATGAAGTCCAGCAATGCTTTCCAGCTGTCAGTATCTGCGTGCTTGTCATACGCCAGGGGCATCTCGTATTTCTTTCCTTTTTCGTCAGCCCCGGGATTGGTGAAACTGTGTTTTGCCTCTGGGTAATTCAGGAATTGCAGATCTGCCCCTGCGGTCACCATTTCCTGCATGAAGGCTGTGACCTGTTCTACGGGCACGAAGGGGTCTGCACCACCATGAGCAACCAGGATTCTGGCCTTGATATCACCGGGCTTGACCTCGACGGAGGTGCCCAGGCTGCCATGGAAGCTGGCAACACCGGCCAGGTCGTTACCTAGTCGGGCCTGATTCAGCACCACGGCACCGCCAAAACAGTAGCCCATGGCGTAAACCCGGTCTGTATCCACATGCTGCTGTTGTTTCAGAATCTCCTTCGCCGCGTTGAACCTGGCGTTCACCTTGTTCGGGTCTGCCATTGCTGCTTGCATGAATCCCTGGGCATCGTTGGGATGTTCTGCAACCTTGCCATGACCGTACATATCCACGGCAATCGCCGTGTAGCCTTCTTCCGCCAGCATTCGTGCCCGATCTTTGGCGTACTGATTCAGGCCCCACCATTCATGAATCACGATTACGCCAGCCGTCGCATCCTCAATCGCCGAGTTGCTGTAGAGGGTGGCTGTGCCCAGATCATGCGGCAACGTAATTGGGGTTTCAGTGATCTCGGCGGTTGCTCGAGTCAGGCCTGTCACGGCCAGAAATGTCACGACTATCGTCAGGCTGAATTTGTTCATCTTGATTCCTTTGTCCTTGGCTGGGTTCAAGTTGCTCTACAGGATACTAAGTCATAGTAACAATGAACGAGGTTCATAATACAGTAGATGAAAACGTTTCAACGTCACCTGTAACCATTGATAGGGCGCTGAAAGCATTCCACTAACAGGTTCGAACGCATGGAAATGCAATCAATCTTCGTACCATCACCTTCCGAGTCTGCGATATGAGCAGCAGACTCAGATCACACATGCTGTACGTCTACAGTGGGGTTTTGCGCAACACTTGCCATAATGCTACGAACAGACTCTCGTGACGGTGTCGATAAAGCCAACAGACTTCTTTCCGGTCGACTGATCGATGTCCCCTGTACGGATTCTCCAAATGTACTGGTCTTTGCCGTTGTAGGTGATCGTGGCAGAGTTACTCGGCTCCAAACCATTATCCGTCCAGAAATGATTGTTCAGTTCCAACGTATGCCCGTCCTTGCTGGGCTCAATGATGTACAAGTTCTGTCGCGGGAAACTGCTGGTCAGCCCGACCATCTCGTAACGGGAATCCCTCGAGTTGTAACCAAGGATGAAATAGTACGAGCGTTCATGGCCGGAATTGGAAACGCCATGGGATTCGCAGAGTATATACTGATCATGCAGCACCCATTCACAGTTTCTGGTTCCACGTTCTGTGTAGCTGCCATTAACGGCGGCATCTTCGAATGTCCATTCACCAACAAGCCAAGAGAGCGCTTGCATCGGAGATGGTTCTTGTTGAGCTGCTTGTATGTCAATTGTCATCACAAGAATGATGGCAATGAACACCCTATGTATCGCGCAACCAATTTGGTTCATAAGTAATACTCCTAATCTTGGACATCTATGAACGCGCCTAACCGTTATACCCGTACAACAATCTTGCCCTTGTGGGCGGCTGCACCGTAATGACAGAATGCGTCTCGGATATCGCTGTCTGTGAACGCAAACTCGGAATCTATCACGGCCTTGAACTTTCCTGCCTCGTACAGTTCGTTGAAGTAAGCCAGATCGCGATTGGCCTTAAGCCCGATGACCTTCAGCGTCTTGTCTCGTTCGCGTTTGATGCGCAGGCGCGAGAGGGCGATTCGCATCAGTTTTGACACGTCTCCACCCACGGTTGCGTACACACCATTGGTATTCAGGGCTCGCTCGTAATCCGCAGGCGTGCGATCGGTCTTGACATCGATAATCAAGTCATACTGCTGGCCATTTCGGGTGAAATCCTCTAGGCGGTAATCGATCACATGATCGAAACCCCACGATGTCATCGCCTCGAGTTTTGCTGCGCTGTCAACGCCGGTGACATGAACGCCCTGTTCCTTCAGCAGCTGAATTGCAAAACTGCCCACGCCACCGCCGGCACCATTGATCAGCACCGTCTGCACGTGATCGAGTCGCTCAACCGCCTTCACGCCCTGCAGTGCAAGCATTCCCGCCTGAGGAATGGCGGCAGCCTGCACATGACTCATCTCGGGAGATTTGAACATCACGGCATTTTGTGGTGCACACAGGTACTCCGCAAAACCGCCGAAGCCGCAGCCTGAGAGATCGCCATAGACTTCATCGCCCGGCTTGTAGGAGCTGACCTTGTCGCCCACGGCTTCGATAACGCCCGACACATCACAGCCGAGGGTGATGCGCGGCCTGAACAGCCCGGCCATGAAACGGTTGGGCACAAAAGGTGTACCGTGGAGCAAGCCCCAGTCCCAGTCGTTGATGGAGACCGCGTGTACCTTGATCAGCACCTGATCGGCAGCCGGGCTGGGTTTCTCAACATCCTGAATTTTCAGATCTTCAGGTGATCCGTACTTCTGTATTACCAGAGATTTCATGGATTTCCTGTCATAGATATGTCCTGAGGCTTCAATAATGACATACGTCGCCTAACGTCACCCAATCGTTGTCATGTATTGTAATTGCTGGTCAAACCTTTCATGAGATAAGCAGATGGCCCAAAACTGCACGGAAAGGTCTGCATTGAACGACTCGTCAGTTTCCAAGGATTAATTCGCTCAGACGTTCAAACAGACCCTTTGTCTGTTGTGCGACAGGATCTCCAGGCTTGTATTTCTCAAGGCTGCTTCTGAACTCATCGAGGGCCTGTTCCCGGGCTTGTGGATTTTGCCAATTTTCGTACTCGTCTACCGCAGAGGCAAGACCAATCTACCTGAGTTCTGGCGAGATTTCAGCGCCAATCATCATGAGCGTCGCACAGACAACCTGGGCAGTGATTCTCTTGAACTCGAGATCATCCTCAGCTTGAACGTGCTTTAGCAGCCCATCCTGCGACTCAGGTTTGTTCGCGGCAATTCGTGCCCGTGTCATGACCCGTGGTTTTGCTTTGCCCGGGGGTAGCTCCCCCGCACCCAGGATTTTTTCAATTTCACAAAGTGTATCCATCGCGGCATCATTGCCGAAAATATCTTCACTCCAGGCACCCATCGACTCGGTCTCCTTTTTGCCTATCCATCAAAGCACACGGCCCAACAAGTGCCAAGTGCCAATTGTCTTTATTCAACGATTGATGAGTCGCGGGCCATTGCCTATTGGAGCCTAAACACCACCTTTGAACCAATAAACCAAAAACCGCCAGCATTTACTGTAGACATTCAAGAGCAAAACCTCTAGTAAAAGAATACCTGATACGACGACAGCCCCAGTAAACCATAAGATAAAGTCTGCTGGGAGCCACCCTGTTGTTGCCCATGGGTACCCGTTCAAAACAACCCAGAGCAATACGCCAGTTGGCAAACCAACGACAATGTTTAGTAAGCCTATCGATACCCTGTCAAATAGCGTTGCCTTTGGTTCCATTTTTTGCTTCTACGTATAGCGTTAATGCAAGACACCCGAAGTTTTAGAAAAAGGGTCGGATCCATTTCCCGGGCATTCGCGATAGAATTACCACTTGAGTCAGAAAATGAATCCGACCCCTTTTTCTCGTACCCATCATTATTGTTTTCATCAATTGAACCTGTGTAGCAGACGTCAATAATTCTGATCCCGGACATCCTGATGCTCCCCACATTTGACGGACACTCCAGAACAGGGACAATGGTCCCGAGGAGTTTCCCATGCCAAAACGAAACCGATACACACGCGAGTTCAAGCTGGAAGCGGTTCGGCAATTGATCGAAGGTCAAAAGCCTGTTGCCACGCTAGCACTTGAGCTCGGCGTTAAACGCAATCAACTCTATTTGTGGCGTGATCAGTATGAGGAGAAAGGCGATCAGGCCTTCCCTGGTGCTGGCCGTCACACAGGCCAAACTGAATCTGATCTGGCACGCCTACGCAAGGAGAACGAGAAGCTCAAGGAGGAGAACGAAATCCTAAAAAAGGCCGCGGCGTTCTTTGCGAAAGAAATGAAGTAAAGTATCGATTCATTCAATCGCATCGAACGCAGTTTCATGTGGTCAGGATGTGTGATGTGCTGGAGGTTTCGACCAGCGGTTACTATCAATGGCTGTCGTGCCCTGTGAGCACACAACGCCTCAGACAAGCTCAATTACTTAATCAGATCCATCAGGTGTATCAGGCCAGTCGGTGCCTGTACGGCTCACCCAAAGTCCATGCGGTATTGAACCATGCAGGGATCAGGGTTTGTGTGAATACCGTGGCCAAGCTGATGAGAACGGCGGGTATCGCTTCGAAAGTCACCCGACACTATAGGGTCTCCAAGGAATCCAAACGCAGTCGTAAGCCAGATCTAAACGTGCTTGATCGCCAGTTCGATACCGCTGAACCTGACACGAAGTGGGTCTCTGATGTCACCTTCATCCGAACGGGAGAAGGTTGGCTTCATCTGGCCACTGTGATGGATTTGTACTCACGAAAGATCATCGGCTGGTCGATGGATCGAAAGAACACCAGTCAATTGGCAAAAGATGCACTGCGGATGGCGATCAGACGCCGTGAAGCCAGGCGAGGAACCCTGATCCACTCAGATCAGGGCGCCACCTATTGTTCGTCAGACTACCAATCCATGCTCGACGAGCATGGATTGACAAGAAGCATGAGTCGACGAGGAAACTGTTACGACAATGCAGTGATGGAAAGCTTCTTCCATTCACTGAAATCTGAATGTGTGATGTTCAATCGATACCGTACACGAGCTGAAGCCAGGCGCAGCATCTTTGATTACATTGAAGTATTTTATAATCGACAGCGTGTTCATTCTGCGAATGGATACCTGAGCCCAGACACGTTCGAAAAATCGAACGTGTCCACTAACTGAGATGTCCGTGATTCGTGGGGAGCTTCACCCTGAAATTGACATCGTGTTAATTGTGATGACTCAGGCAAGCCCACCACCTCACTCGACAATTACGACTCATCACGCGTGATCTCCATGATCCAGTTCGTCTCCCAGGTGTCGTTTGCCGTATCGAAATAGGCCTGCTCCCAGCGTGCGCTCGTGGCCGTGATGTCCTTCCAGACAAAGCGCATGTTCATCGGCTTTCCCTGGTAATATTCCTCGCCATGGCCAACAAACGTTTTTGGCTCTCCCTTGAACTCACCAACCACCTGCAGGACCATGTCATGGCGGTTGGTGTCCATCCAGTAGATTGACCACTTACTCGTCTCTGGCGAGAACATGCGTATACTGACGCCTTCAAAAGGCGCGCCATCGAATTCCGCGATGTACTGCTCCATCATCATCGCACCGTCGAGCAATTGCCTGCTGCCCTCAAGCCTGGCTGGAAACACCGTCCACTCGTCCGTACCGGTCAGGGGTGCAACAAGACGCCTGTTCAGCACCCGCCACGTGCCCAGCAGAAAGTCGAAGTCGTGCTTGTTGGATTGCGTCATGGGCCAGTTTTCATCTGCTGGATATGTCATGTAATGTGAAAGCACAATAGAACACCCTTAGAAAGGCTGTCCAGGAATTCACGTTGTCGGGTTGATTGCTCAAACAATGCCTCTGAGTTGATACGCTTGCCGTCTCCTGCCACTAGTCCTGATACAGCTGGCCGAATGTGGCCATGTCGCACGATGTCAGATTCAGACCACCGCCCGTCAAGGCAAGGCCACTGATGGTTGCAGGCCGAACTTTTCGTTCTGTTGTTACTTGCCGGCTTCGTACCTGGAGATACTTTCGCTTCGGCTATCGTCATTGGCCCTGAGCACGGCTTGCAACAGGGTGTCCAGATCTTCCCTGTCGAGCACATGCGTGCCCTTGATGACCGTCTCAATCGATGATGTGGCGCGGATGTCCTGAAGCGGGTTGTCTCGCAACAGCACCAGGTTGGCCCTGAAACCCGGATACACTTCGCCCACCTTCTCTCCAGACCATTTCGCAGGCGCTGTGGTTGCCGAAGCCAGCACCTGGGTTGTATTCATGCCGGCTTCATTGAGGGCGATCAGCTCTTCATGCAGTGAAAAGCCGGGCACCGTCACGGGCACATTGGCGTCAGTTCCGGCCAGAACGGGTACATCTGCCTCGACCAGGGCCTGCAGTATGATGCGATGTGATTCGGCATAGGTTTCCCAGTAGCGCAGGCTGCGTCGCTTGCTGTCGTCGCTCCTGCCCTCGTTCCACCGATACAGATTTACCTCGGGCAGCCAGCCCAGACCGCGTGAGGTGATGATCGTGCCCTCGGTAATGCCGGGGTTGGCGTACTTGAGCGCAGCCGATGTCAGCACCGTGTCCAGATCCGACTTTTGTTTCGGGAAGCTCTCGACCAGAGCCAGCGTGGTGGTGACCGTCTTGTCTGTGGCCTTGAGCTGTACTGCAACCTCGTCGCTACGCTTGGCAACGAAGGCCAGAAACTCATCCGTGTTGTCTGGCGTGTATTCGCCGAATCCCCGGTCCAACGCCTTGTGAATCTCCTCAATGTGAGCCAGTTCACTCTGCGGCGAGGCCAGCAAAGCGTCGATGTCGACGGTATTTGTGAGATGCCCGACAAGAGGGATGCGTCGGCGCTGCGAGGCCTCGCCAACAGCCGCGAAAAGCTCGGGTGACAGAAACGAACTGGCCTTGATGGCATCATAGCCCTCGGCCTTCAGGGCTTTGACTTTTTCCTCGACTTCTTCAGGCGAGCGCACCAGCGTCTTGCTTTGTGTCCAGGCGATGAACAGGCCCTTGATCAGGCTGAACTCGGCCAGCTGCGGTGCCACCACGAACAGATCCGGTCCAAGGCGACCGGCCTCGATTTCCCGCTTCCAGGTCAGATGGTCTTCACTGCCGTTCATCTCCCGCACCTGCGTCACACCATTGGCCAGGTACAACAGGAGATCATTCTCGCTTTGCCACAGGTGCACATGGGAATCGGTGAAGCCGGGGACCAGATACAGTCCATCACCATCGACCCGGTATGAGTCGTCAGGAATGTCGGGCCTGTCGCCAATGGCGACAATGATGCCATCGTCAATCAGCACCGTCTGGCCGACGTCAAAGCCGGAGGCGTCTGGTCGCAGAACATTCACGTTGGTGATGGCAATTCGCTCATGCGCCGTTTCCAGACTCACCTCGGCAACCGTCGTAAGCCCGCCGTACATGCGGGTCAACTCACGGTTGACGAAGATGAAGGTCAGCACCAGGCCCACCAGCGTGAACAGGGCAATGCGCACAATCCATTTTTTCATCCGTTCTGTGTTTCCTGTTGCCAGTCTACAGCGAGCCATATTATACGGCCCCTCAAGTCAAGGCCTGTCATCATTCAGTGCGAATAATGGTGGCGTCAACCTCAACCAGCTGATTCTCGTAACCCAGTACCGATACCCCGGTAATTCCCCCAAAGTCCCAGCCCGCGCCAGCGGGCGCCTTGTACGCTATGTTATGCGTCAAGCGCAATTGATTTCCAATAAGCATGATCGTCGGCACTGATCTTCTCGCCCCACCCTTGGCCATCGCAAAATCGGGAGAACTTGAAGGGTGTTAGCGGTGGCAACGGGATAGAACCCGATGCGTTAACAACACTATGCAGAGATTTGAGTGACTGTGCATCTTCGGCAGCGCCGTAGAAACTGCCCCAGAGAATCTCCACCACTCCCTCTACCAAGGTGCGGAACTTAAGCTCTTCCACACCAGCTTGCACTAGAGCGTTCTCAACGCCCTCGCCTAGTGGATCCCCAAGGCCGTAGTTGACGAGGCAAGGCCTTTCGCTTTCCCACAATGAAAAGTCCCCTGCTGCGTGTATCCTGGGCCATTGCCACATGTAGGAGATGAATTCGGCGATCTCCGAGGAAATGAGCGAGTTCTTGCGACAAAATGCGTCAAAAACGTGCAGGGCGACGGCCAATCTCGCTGTAAGTGACAACGATTTGCACTGTTCTAGATACTGATCGGTGTCATTCTGACGCATAACACCCACAGCACGGGCAAGTTTAGAGCGTAGCGAAAAATTGCCCCTGTGCCTGAGCATGTTAACCATTGAACTTGTTTCTAACCTTCAAAACAAAGTTTATGAATGCCAACCTAAAACCACAGCTCTCGCAATATTTGTCTTTGCCCAAGCTAGGTTTTGCTACCTGCTCTAAAAATTGAAGCTTTTCATAACCGAACGCAACTTCCCTAGGAATCCCAAAAAACTCTTTGTGGTAAGATCCAAGATCCACTGCACAGAAGTCACATAGTGTCACTTCGATATCTTCAAAAATTCTATATATCATATAATTAATAGAATCGTGCTGATAATTCTCTGCAACATCTTGCTTGAGCACCGAAATTCTTTCGGCGTCAATACCACAATCAAAGCACGGCACCACCGAAACGGCTGCCATCTCTTCATAGCAAAATGGACAATAGTTAGTGCTCATAATTCTAGCTTAATCGGAGGTTAACGCCGCCACAATATGACGATCGAAGCGCAGCGTAATGTGCTCAATTTAATAGCCTTGTTATGGGATAGATTTATACGTCTCATCTACCATCTCTGTTGCATTAGGGGTTAACCAATCAGGAAAATCACTTCGAAAACCTTTCAAAGAATTTTCTAATTCAAGTAATGATTGCCTTTTCAGTTGAGGTTCTCTGTACGACAATGTGTCATCATATCTCAGTAGTAACCATTCCAGATCAAACAAAGGTGATCTTTCATTCTTGATGTCTAGTTTAGCTTTCTCAATAGCTTTTACTATTGATTCACGATCAATTGAGATTTCATACCTATTCATTTCTATCCATAACGGTTGTGCTAAGTGGCGCGCTTTTGTAATCCCCCCAAAAAACCACAGAGGTTAGAAGTAGAAAATTCCACTACAATGTAACAAAGGAGTTTTCGATGAGAAAGTCACGCTACAGCGATAGCCAGATCCTGGCGATTTTGAAGCAGAACGAACAGGGCGTATCCGTGCCTGATCTGTGCCGCGAGCACGGTATGAGTTCTGCCATGTTTTACAAATGGCGCAGCAAGTTTGGCGGCATGGACATGTCCATGATGAAGCGCATGAAGGAGCTTGAGGCCGAGAATGCCCGCCTGAAGAAGATGTACGCTGAAGAGCGTCTCAAAGCACAGATCCGGCAGGAAGCCCTCGAGGGAAAGCTGTAAAGCCATCTCAACGCAAAGAGATGGCACTCAAAGCAGTTGAGCGCCATGGTATCAGTATCCGATTTGCCTGTGTTTGCCTGGGCGTCAGCGAGTCCTGCTATTACTACCGTCCCAAGCTGTCAGCCGAGAATGATCGGATTGCTGACTGGCTCTTGCGATTGACGATGGCCAACAAACGATGGGGTTTTGGCTTGTGCTTTCTGTATCTTCGAAATGTTCAGCACTTTGGCTGGAATCACAAGCGTGTGTATCGTATCTACCGTGAGCTGGAGTTGAACCTCAGAATCAAGCCCAAAAGCAGGATCAAGCGAGACAAGCCTGATGCATTGAGTGTACCGATAGCGATTAACCAGGTGTGGTCGGTAGATTTCATGAGTGACGCGCTGGCAGATGGCCGGTTGCTGAGAACGTTCAATGTGCTTGATGATTACAACCGTGAGGGGTTGGCCATTGACGTTGATTTGTCGCTTCCCAGCCAACGGGTTATCCGATGCCTGGAGCAGGTGATGGAATGGCGAGGCAAGCCCAGCGCAATTCGTCTGGACAATGGCCCGGAGTACATCTCACAGGCCATGGTTGACTGGGCTAATCAGCATCGCATCACGCTGATGTACATCCAGCCTGGCAAGCCAACACAGAATGCATACATAGAACGTTTCAATCGAACAGTCCGTCATGAATGGCTGGATCTGCATCAATTTGAAACGATAGAGCAAGCTCAACAACTGGCGACTGAGTGGTTATGGAAATACAATAACGAACGGCCTCACACTTCGATTGGAGGAATTCCTCCGAGGATGATGTTGAAGGCTGCATGAGATTCTACGAATAGGCTCTGTTTAAAATGGGGGGATTACACTTTAGCGCGTCCACTTACTTGAGCGATTTGATGTGTGAATTACGATTCATAACTTTGCCATTTTACTGGTATTAGTACGGGATACCCTTACAAGACATCCTGACACAGCCCCCGTAGACTCACGACCAAGGCGTTCAACGACAAAATGGGTTTGTACCAAAAGGGCATGCCATCATGACCATGCCCCGTGCTACCCATTCCAACCACAAGTGGCCGGTCAGGGATCGCGTCGTGCCAGCTCTACAAGATAGTCATAGACTGCTGTGACTTCGTTCTCGGTAAAACGCGAGTATCGTCCACACGAAACACCGCCCATCACCTTCAACTCGCGGTCGCCCAGAGCCTTGCCGGTCTTCATGAGGATTGAAAAGTCTTCGGGAGAATAGGCGACAACAATACGCAGGGGCGGAGGCGGCGGGGCATCCATCATTGGCTCTGTGCCACCTCGTAGATCCATGCCATGACATTCCGCACAAGTTGCGCGAACGATAAACCTGGCGAATGCGTGCTCTGGCCCAGCATCGGGTGGTGCCTGATTCCGCATTTCCTCAACACCTTGCGCGGAGTCCTTGAACTCTCCGCTAGCAATCTCTTTGGCAAGTTGCGGCCCAATGGTTGGCTCAGGATGCGTTTCTCCTGTCGCTGGAAGAGACTTGAAATGACTGACGAGCGCAGCAAGATCGTCCGCATGTAGCTCCGAGAAGAGATACGACGGCATATCCATCAGCGCGCGGTCCGGACGCTTGCCTTCCGCTATCATTGCAATCAGCTCACTCTCCGAGAATGTGTGAGCACTCTGCGTCAGATTCGCCGTCCACAGTGTCCCATATTCCGGATCACTCCAGTCCTCTCCAGTCAGATCGAGCTTATGACATCCAATACAACCCAGAACCGCCGACAGGCGCTCGCCATGATCTATCGGGTCTGACGAGACCACGTCAAAGCGATACTCCACTAGCGGGGCGGAGCTTTCGGGCTCAGTCTCAGTTGGAGGAACCTCTACCTGGTCACTGCAGGCAACAACCGCAAGTGGGAGGGCTATCGCCACAAGATGTTTGAATTTCAATTTCATCTTACCTGCCTCCAAGCTGATCTTTTCACCTGAGGTAATAGGTCGATATCACGCTTTCGTGGAATTTCTTTCGAAATCGTCTAACGTCCCGGAAAACCCATGGCTGAACGAAGTGATAGCGATTAGGTTGATCTACTGATCAGGTCATTCAGTCGATTTTTTTAAGTTTATACTTCTAGTTTTTTTACTTTGGTGCTTTACTTCAGTTAAAGTAATTTCCTTGTCGTTCAATTCAATTTGAAAATATTCTTTGTTCGTACTTTCTATAGTCAAATTCAATGTACCGTCTTCATTTTCTGACCAATGTCCTTTTGTAATACGACCGTTTTCAGAACATATACTCGTGCCGTCTTCATTAATCTGAACAGTTAGTTTTTTCTTGTTTTGAATAACTTCCCATTTCCCAATGTATTGGTTTACTTCACCAGCAAAAAGTGAAGTTGAGAGTAATAATAGTGGGAACATTTTTTTTATCATTTTTTCTCCTTTATATGGCTTACGGATGTACTCAGCGGCCCGCGTTTACGCGGATCCGCTGCAGTGATTTGTAATATGTCACTTCTTCCGTAGCTCTGTAACCATGTAAGTAACTGCTCCATATTCGCTCTTCTTTGACCCCAGCGTTGCACTTACCGAGCCGCCATCCGGACTCACCCCGGCACGCTTTAAAAGTGATCCTGAAACCTCAACAGGATAAACCTCCCCGCCAACCTCTAGATCGGCCCAGTTAAACTCCGAGTAACCACTCGAGTCCACGTTGCCCTCGGCCACGCTCACTACCAACTCGCCCTCGAGCATAACTGGGAAAGAGCTTATCTCTGCTGCTTCAGTAGGCCCTGAGTTAGAAATTCCGCAGCCTGAAAGGACCAGTAGTAGGGTAAATGCAATAACTATCTTGTTCATTCATCTTCCTTATGACTTATAACGATTGAGTTACCCGCGCGGCGATTAGCCGCGTCAGACGTAGGCGGCGCAGCCGCTGTAGTGGTGTTTTGCAAATTGTTAGTATTCAGCGTTATCCAAAACACCTGGATTATGCTTCTCCCACGCGACGATTTCATCGGCTGGCTCGGGCTCATCTACTGTGTATTCTGGATCGCGTACCCACTCCAATGTTGTCAGTAGCATCGTTTCAATGGACAAAAAGTGAACCGCTGTTTCTTCCCCGACTGAGACAACTGGATGCTCGGCAACGTCGGCAAATTTGTGACTCGAAACGGGAACCACGTACCAAGCCCCATCAAATGCTGCTATTGGCACAACCTTGTCTAGTTCAAAATCTGAGAATTTGGAACCAAACATTTCGAATCCCGCTATGAACTGCCTGAGCCCCTCTAGCTCCGAATAGCTAGCATCCGCGCTGAGAAACGGCATGTCACGAAAGTTGAACGACTCTTCAATTTCCGCATAGGGGTCTTTGCAACCATTCCGCCATCGGTAAAGTGACTTTAGCTGCGGAGGAAAGTGAAATCCAAACTTTTGCTGTAACTCCTCGAGTTCTTGTTCACTAAGTCCGGGGTTAAGATTGGGACGAAACCCTTTTGACTGAAGCGTATCCAGTATCATATCAAGCTGTTCAGAGATGTTCATTGTTCTCCTTGAAATCTAACGACGCCATTATGGGCAGACTTGGAGCGGCCTCGCCGCGGAAAGGCTGTCCAGCCACAGCTTGCTGTGGCGATCATTGATGGCTTTGTTATGTTTTTGTGCCATTTACTCACTCGCAAGTTTCTCTGAGAGCCGAGCCATGACATGATTTAGTGGCTCTTGGAAATTTGAAACCTCATATTCTCGTGCAAGACACTCGAATGTTGAATCGTGGAAGAATACAACAAAATGCCTATGATCATAATTTGTTCCTGGAAAAACCTTCTGATTTTTGAAGCGATAGCTCTTTTGGCCATGGCGAATCATGAACATCAAAAAAATCATAGAACCCATCAATATCTTCAAAATATTTATACAGTGGATGCCCTTCAGTCGCCTCATCATTTGGATACCCAAACTTTGTTTGTAGGCAGCCTTTAAATTCGATAACTCCGATTCCGGAGTCTTCGTAAAGACCACTCGGTCTTTCCTTCATGGCATTAAAAAGTAAGTACGTCGAATACTCACTTTGCAAAAGCACTGCTCCTGATACGGCTGCTTCTGGTTTAATGCCTATTTCAATTAGAGAAACTGAAGTCATGGTGACTTATTCACATAACGTCCGAGCTAAGGGGCCGAGGGCACGCAGCGACCCGAAGGTCCCGTGGCCTGCGCAGCAAGCCTGGCTCGCTCCTGCTGGCCTTGAGCGCAGTGTTAAGTGAACTCAAGTCCATATTTGCCACCATTTTTTTGTTCGCTTAATCTCTAACACGCCGTCCTCGACCACGACCTTTCCTGCCCTTAGTGATTGAAGCCAATCCTCCAGCCAGTCGTTTACCGAGTCGGCAAGGTGGTGCGCCTTACCCCCATCGTTTGGAAAATAGAGGACAGCGCCAGTTTTCGTGTGGACTACACAATAGCCTCCTCCGCCGTCCTCGGCGAAGGGGAACCACGAGTCATTGATGTAGTCAGGTACATCTGAATCTTTTGAAGCTTTGCGCAAGATTTTAATATCCTCTTCAGCCTCTTCGAAAGATAGAAGACGAAGCTGTTCCGGGAGAAAGCTCCCGCCGTCTGGCTCCTGACGTCGCACACCTCTCCTAGCATTTCTAATCCTTTAATATCTTCCCAAGCGTCAGTTGGGTTGCGCAGGAGAGGATTTCGTTCCGAATCTAAGCTTCTAACTTCGGTGATGATAGATTGTAAGAGATCTTTCATAGCTTCTGCCTTATAGCTACCTAACGCTCAGGTCAGTGGGCCGGAACGGAGTGGACTAAAATATGCTGCAATGAAATGAAAGCATATTTTTGGCCGCAGAGTGTAGGCTCAATCTGCACCTGCTTGTTAGAAATATTCGCAATTAAATACCGGCCTTAAATCCCATTCATCTCTCTCTTCGTTATCGTATTTCGCAACCTCTTTCTGAAGCGTCTCGACGTAACTAACGATAGCAGACTCAAGCCCTTTCCCTAAACATGAAATACGATCATCATCTTGCGGCAAAAAGTATATTCCCTTCTTATTCGGTGATATAACAAATTCATCTCCGTTAAACGTATCTCCAATAATGATAGACTCCATTAGATCACTTTTACTTAGAGCGCTTTCCGGGCTATCCCAAAGATAATACTCACCCCATCTTTCTTGAAATTCCCTGTATTCCCTTTCAATTTTTGATAGGCCAAATATTCGAACGTAGTTAAATAGAACGCCTTCACCAAACTCGGTGAGAAATGCCTTATGGTCGTTAGAAAGCTCGATTTCAAACATCTCTTCGAAGTTAGCAAGGTCATTACTCCCGAACCTCTCTGTTGATTCTTGCTCTTTATCTATAGCATTCCACATAGCTACCTCTTTCTAACGCCTTTATGAGGGGCTATTTTGTAGTTGATTTGTATTTGTGCTATTCAAGCACAAATGCGAAGCGACGTAAAAATAGTCCCTCCTCGATAAACTTGTTATGTGTAATTTCCGTTTAATCACTAATGCATTTAATAGGTGTATTAGATACATATGATTTCCTAAAAAATGGTACCACTCGATCTATAAACTCTTGTAACGACCGATTTGCCTTTACACTTTTTAGTTCTTTTGCCGACGTAAGCTCATCGGCTATTTTTCCACTACGGCTTGCGTCAATTTTGGGACTCGAATAAAACGCTTCCCAAAGCCAGTTACAGTTGGGATATCCTTCCTCGCGCTCTAAGGCCATAAACAAATCTTCTTCGTGATAATTTATCTTTTCTTTTAAATTATCTAGATTCATATCAAAAGCCATGGACTAGTCCTTACATATAACGTCGCTGTAAATTGACCACATTGTGGAGCGGATTTTTGTGTGGTAATTTGCGAAGCAAAGCACAAAAAGGAGCGCAGTAATGTGGGTCAATTTTAACAGCTTTGTTAAGCATTTTTGCACTCCTCAAGTATTTCATTTTCTCTACCACGGTTAGAAATATGTATCAGTAAAATATTTTTCAAATCATGGTGTTCATGATGAGCTGTATTTTTGGCGAACCAAAACACTTCATTTAGCGTTTCTTTCTCATGCCATGTAGTCATGACGAAAGATTCCTCAGGTATTTCTCCGAAATTAAACTGCTCCATATTTACCATATCTACTGAATCATCCCAGGAGCTACAGTTCTTACCCCACGCCATCATATATCTACAGCCAGAATCTACCAACCACTGACTTACACTTTCCTGCCATTCCTCTGCTACATCTTCATCAACAATTACAACGCATTTAAACGGATCTAATCCCTCAAGAATTGGCAGACCCATTTGCTCGTTAATTTGAATATACTTCATTGGTATTTATGCTTAACGTTTTTGTAAAAGGCGTGACGCTAGGAGCGTCCTATTGACAAACTTGTTAGCATTTACTGACCTTGGACTAATTTTCTATTTGATTGGCTTCGGGACTGGCATGTCATAACCATTCTCAAGAACACTTTTGGATGCACGATAAATACGCATTCCGAGATACCAGTTATCTTCCGGGGTTTCTAGTCTATTATCAGCATCACCACAAACCTCTTTTGAACCATAGTGAATAGTAAACCTACCATCCGCGTTATATTTAATCGTACGATCATTTAAGTTTGAGCGTTCACTTTTTATATATTTATCTGCACCATACATAGTAAATGAGAAGAATCCCTTTTCTCTAATTTCGGGTTTTGTGTATGTTGCCTTGTAACAAATATCTTTCTTAAGACCAAAATCACGGTATACATACATCGCATGCTCTGGAGGAAGCAGCCCAAGTGCAACAGATACACCTAAGCGTTGTAAATGTGGATCAATTGTGCCGTGTGCACCAGATGTCTCATTGAAATTAGGTAACTTGGCCGCCTCTTTTTGATATTTTAATTTCAATGTCTTCAGGCTCTTCATATCCCATTTACGAGGTGTGTAACTTTTAATTTCGACACCTTCGGGATGTGTTACAACTATCTGATCCTGTATCGAATTAACATATTTAATATCTTCAGGATCGTTTGCATCAAGTTGCGTTCTTATTGTGATACCAACGAAATCTGTTTGAGATTTAATTTCAAATGTACCAGGCCCATAAAATACCTGATCGATATAGTGGTCTGCTTGCAACATCATTGCAGACTGATACCGATTATCTTTTGTCTTTGGCAGCGTGATAGTGGTTCCGGGTGGGGCATAGAACACACCTAGTGAATAAATTGTATCCCTGTTCATAGTAACTGCAGGCTGTTTATCAAGCGGCATTAGTGTTCTATCGTGCCTGAATGTATTGTCACCAACCTGGGCATAAACGCTTGCAAATGTTAAGTCCATCTCAGCTTCGACATAGTTATTCCCATTGACAAGCGTTCCTGCTATTGCAAGCAGAGAATAGCTTAAAGAACCAATTATTAGTAAGGCCTTTACAATTTTCATTCTTCACTCCTCATGAATTATTTATAAGTACTGCATACTAACGCCCGCGTAACTGGGGGCTTTGTAGCGACGAAGGAGCGAAAAAGCCCTCCATGTTTACGCGATTGTGAGCCAGCCTATTGTTTTGCCTTGTTGATAAACTCCTGAACGACGTTTGACATGTCGAAGCTCTTGCCTCCCTGAACGGGTGGAAACTGAGCTAAAGTCTGGAGATGCTGACTCATGAGTTCGCCTAACGGTTGGATCAGCCAGGAGTTCTTCTGCAATAGATGGCCATAAGAGTCCTTATTGTCGTAGCTTTCGTAGGGATCCATGCGGATATTGAAAAGCAGAGGCGCAGTACGAGGAACCAGGTTGTCATAGTAGTGTTCCTTGGTTGAAAAATGCATTTTCCAGGGCCCCATACGCACGGCAGTGAGTTTGCTCTCGTAGTAGTGGAAAAGGTGATTGCGCTCGGAATGGTCGGACTTACCCATCCAGTAGGGGAGATTGTTAAGGCCGTCGATGTACTGATTTTTCTCTTTCATCATCCGGTCAGCAACGTCGTCAACTCCGGCGGCCGCCGCAATGGTGGTAAAGAGATCCATGTGTGATTGAATGCCGTTTAGCTTGCTGCCAGCAGGAATTTTGCTGGGCCAACGGGCTAAAGCCGGGACGCGGACGCCACCTTCGTAGGTGGTCATCTTCTCCCCCCGAAACGGGGTGGTAGAGCCATGTGGCCAGGAGGAGTGTTCGGGTCCATTGTCGGTAGAATACACGATGAGGGTATTCTCATCGATATCCATGTCCTTCAGTGCCTTGAGTACCACGCCAATATCATGGTCGTGCTGGAGCATGCCAGCACCATGATAGTCGGATTCGCTAGTATATTTCGCGACCTTGTGAAGCCACTCATCGTCAATGCGCGTGTAGAGGTGCATCCGACTAGTGTTTAGCCAAATAAAGAAGGGCTCATCGGCATCCTTGGCCTTTTTCATGAAGTCCAGCGCCTTAGGGATGACCTCGCCACCGTCAAAATTCTTCATCCGTTCCTGTGTGAGCGGGCCGGTGTCCTCAATGGTTTGTTTGCCGACCTTGCCAAACCGCGGCTGTACGGTCGGATCGTCAGTTTCCACAGCGACTGAATGTATCACTCCGCGGGTACCGAATTTTTCCTCATATTTCTCAAGACTGCCGGAGTAGCTCTTGCCAAAATTCTGGTAGTCGAGCTGTTCGGCTTCTTCCTGGGTATTCAGGTGATAGAGGTTGCCAAAAAACTCATCGAAACCGTGGACGGTCGGTAGGTGCTCGTTGCGATCGCCCAAGTGGTTCTTGCCGAAGTGACCAGTGCGGTAGCCCTCGGCTTTGAGAACTTCCGCGAGAGAGGGTGAAGCGGCCTGGAGACCAAGTGCATCACCCGGCTGGCCGACCGTTGTCATACCGGACCGGATCGGATACTGGCCGGTGATGAAGGCAGCTCGGCCAGCGGTACAGGAAGGGTGAGCATAGTGATCGGTGAACAACACACCTTCCTTCGCAATGCTATCGATATTTGGGGTTGGGTAACCCATCACACCGTTCTCGTATGCCCCCAGGTTCGACCACCCGATGTCGTCGCCCCAGATTACGAGGATGTTCGGTTTCGCTTTGGCGTAAACAAATGGCACAAACGTAAGGAGAAGCACGATTACCAATAGAGCGTGTTGTACTAGTTTCATAATATCTCTCCTATACCTAGAGTAATGTAACCTTTGTGGCTAACGTTTTGCTAAAGCGACGCCCAGTGCAAAAGCCTGAACAGCGCTTATGAATTTGATGACCACTCCAAACTAAAACGAACACTCGAAAGGGCGGTCGCTTTGAGCAACTGGTTAAAATGCCCGTGCGATGAAACATAAGGCTTTATTCAGGAAATGTAAGCTTCGCACTCACACTTCCGTTCATTACTTTTTCTACTGCCTCATTCCAATCACGCATACAAGCAGGGTCAGCCGTACCACCATCCTCCAGAAAACTCATATCACCAAGCATGCCACCGATTTCACTTGACTTTCCACGCTCATAATAAGCGTCAAGGTAAGCATACATTGCCAAATAAGCTTGCTCGCTACTAAGCACATGTTTCTTCATTTAACTCGCCTCCCATAATCTTGGGCTTTTGACGTCGCAGTTTGCGGGAGCCGTAGGCGATCCGCAACATTGCCTGGTTATGAGTCAATTCCAAGCTCCTTGAGGTCAATTTTAAGCCCCTCCCTTGTTTTTACCGCGACATAAAAAGCCTTGTTTAGGGCATCGATGAACTCTACGTCCTCCTGCGCCAGCTCTCTCGCAGCGTAATGACCAAATGTTAAATCGAATAGTTTACTGCGCCCACTATTTTTGCCTTCAAAATATGCAACAAGCCACTCCAGCTGCGCCTTAATAGAATTCATTAATTCAGGCAGCCCGGGCCTTTTTTCTGGGCTCAGTCTTTCATTACACATAGCCAATGCTTCTCGGCATATTCCAGCTTTAATTGCTTCTTGGCTCATATTACTTACGACTCATAACGCCGCAAGCAGGGGCCGACTGAAAGGAGGTCCCGCCCCGAAGGGGCTTGCTGCCTTGCTTTGTTATGACTTTTCTCGACCACAACGGAACTCCTCTGCAACTATGGCATTATTGCCTAATAATAAAACTTTAGGCGTATGGGTTTCCTTGAATTGGCGTATTTCGGTTGAAAATTTAATTCCGTTTTCCTCTAACTTAGTAATCACCTTCTGACCAAGGATGCTAGGCCCCGAATATAGAAGACCGTAACCACCCTCCAATAATGACTCGATACTACACTGAGGGTTAAAACATTCATCAACCGTACGCCACCCACGATATTCTTCATTCACCATAGCGGATAACCCTCTGGCTAGCTCAGAGGGATCTTCAACCTTTGAAGAGATGTAGATATTTAGAGTTGGCTGTTTGTAGTGCTCAAGAAGTGGATGCTCAGAGAGTACGCGAACTCCACAGAAGCTCAGCTCATCGATCAGGAATTCCTTCTTTTCAATGTAATCGATCTTATATTGGTTAGATTGAGGCGTAACAAACCGAATGAAAGTACTCTGTCTTTCAATAATTTTTCCTTCGGTTTGATCATCCAACTCTTTAGGTATCACTTGAGTGCCTTGTAGTCATAACGCCAAGCTAAGCTGCGCGGCTTTGCCGCGTCAATGCTTGAGCGCCTTGTTAGGTGTTTTTAGTGAGTTCATTGTATTTTTGTTCATGTTTTTCTAGTAACTCTGTGGGCATTGCGTCATCCAATAGCTCTCTGAGCTCATAAGCATCAATTTCTTTTCCCACAAGCTCACCATTCCAGTTCGGACCAGCCAGTACACCATCTCCTGACATTCCTGGTAACCACCTATACAGAAAATCAAAGAGATCTATTTCTTTTTCATCAAAATATTCTTCGAAACATTGTTTTGCACGTGACGCATATGCTTTGTCTGACCAAAACATGAGAACTCCTATTTCTTCATCATCATTAGAAACAGAATTGGCAACGCCCTCATCATTTCCTAAGTAAAACACAGATTCATTCTCAATAATTCTTGTTATGAACCTTTGAAAATTACTTTCTACTGTTGCGTTGTCTAGCATCATTTTTTACACCTAACGTCGCTGTAAATTGACCACATTGTGGAGCGGATTTTTGTGTGGTAATTTGCGAAGCAAAGCACAAAAAGGAGCGCAGTAATGTGGGTCAATTTTAACAGCTTTGTTAAGCATTTTTGCACTCCTCAAGTATTTCATTTTCTCTACCACGGTTAGAAATATGTATCAGTAAAATATTTTTCAAATCATGGTGTTCATGATGAGCTGTATTTTTGGCGAACCAAAACACTTCATTTAGCGTTTCTTTCTCATGCCATGTAGTCATGACGAAAGATTCCTCAGGTATTTCTCCGAAATTAAACTGCTCCATATTTACCATATCTACTGAATCATCCCAGGAGCTACAGTTCTTACCCCACGCCATCATATATCTACAGCCAGAATCTACCAACCACTGACTTACACTTTCCTGCCATTCCTCTGCTACATCTTCATCAACAATTACAACGCATTTAAACGGATCTAATCCCTCAAGAATTGGCAGACCCATTTGCTCGTTAATTTGAATATACTTCATTGGTATTTATGCTTAACAGTGTATTAGGTTGATTCGCCTGTTATGGTACTATGCGGAATCGTTATAGTACATTTAGACAAGGATGTCTGATATGAGTGATAATCCTCTAACTTCCTCTAAAAGCCCACAAAATTCCTCTAACTGGCAGCAATATCTCAAAATTCTGTCGGACAGGGGCATTCCTCAGAAACATCATCGCTGGTACATAGTGCGCGTAGAGCAACTGATTCGTTTCTTCAAGGGTTGTTCGTTATCCACACTAAGACCATCGCAACTAACAGACTATCTGGATGATCTTGGTCGTCGCCATGAACTTGAACCATGGCAATTTGTACAGGCCATACGCGCTATTGAAATCCTGATGAAAGACCTGATCAAGCATGAACATGCTTCTGAGATAGACTGGCAAGACTGGGTTTCACGCGCCCAGGCCCTGGAACCCTCTCATTCTACGCTTGTTCATGAAGCATCGATCGACCGCATTGTGGAACATAAAACACGAGACACTGACACGCCGCTGACCATCGAATTACTGAAGGCACTTGTAGTGCAGCTACGCAAAAGACAGTATGCGATACGTACGGAACAAACCTACCTTATCTGGTGCCGCAGGTTTTTGCGTTTTGGCCCTGAGATTGAGGATAAACTCGATTTCTCGCCTGCCTTGATTGATCGTTTCTTGTCACATCTTGCCATTGACCTAAAAGTGTCAAAAAGCACACAGTCACTTGCTTTGAACGCACTGGTCTTTTTCTACAAGTATGTCTTGAATCAATCAGACTTCACACTGCAATTCAAGCGCGCACACCGCTCTAAACGATTACCCGTGGTATTATCGCGATCTGAGGTGCAAAGACTTCTCAGTCACCTGAGGGGGAGCCACGCGCTAATGGCTGGCCTGATGTATGGCTCTGGTATGCGGCTGATGGAATGCGTTCGGCTACGAATCAAGGATATCGATTTTGATTACAGTAATATTACTGTGCGAATGGGTAAGGGTGACAAGGATCGGGTTGTGCCTTTACCAAAGCGCTATCATTCGGCGCTTAAGGACCAGATGAATCGAGTACGTGTCCTGCATGAAAAGGATACGCAAAATCACTATGATGGGGTATACGTTCCCGAGGCGCTTGGCCGAAAGTACCCGACTGCTGCCCTGTCTCTGTCATGGCATTTCGTGTTTCCAGCGTCTCGATTGAGTCTGGATCCGCGCTCAAGCCAGATTCGTCGACATCATATTCACCAGTCTTCGCTGCAAAAAGCAATTACCCGGGCTGCACGTGAAGCCAGCCTGACCAAACGTGTCACCTCCCACGTACTGCGTCATTCATTTGCCACCCACCTTCTGGAGGCAGGTTATGACATTCGTACCGTACAGGAATTGCTGGGTCATGCTGACGTCTCGACCACCATGATTTACACGCATGTACTCAACAAGCCAGGTTTGGCGGTGGTAAGCCCGGCTGATATGGATTAGTGATGCGCATGTCTGGCTCTGATCAGCTTTGATAGTCATCAACCATTGGCAAGCCGCGTGCAACCCTGTTTGCAATCACTTTTTCGACCATCTGGGCATAGTCGCGATCACTGGGAATCACCAGCGGCAATTTGATGTCCTCATCAATCACCTGCTCGATTGATCCAGCAGAGACCTCTGGACCTTCACTTGACTGAACGTTGGCCAGTGCTGCGTGAATGATCAGTTCCTGCCCCCAAAAATAGATCTGCTCTGCCTGCACGTTCTGCTGCATCTGCCGCACCTGGGGCAGTGTGCCGGGTTCAGCAATCCCGAGCCAGATATCGGCATACAGAAAGTCGATCGGCTCGCCAGTATCTGGGTACCACTTCAAAGCGTCGGCTTCGACAATTGAAAGCTTGCTGCGTGCCGGCTCCGGGATTGAATCACGGGCACCGGATTCCAAGAACAGCCTGATCACATCCGGGTCCCGTTCCACCACAGTGATCTCGGACACCTCAGGGTTCAGTGCCGCGTTGGCTGCAATCCAGCCCATGCCCAGCCCCATGATCGCCATTCGACCGCGAGCGCAGCGATAGCCCAGCTCCTGGCTTTCCACCTCCAGCGGTGTCAGCGACATCCAGGTTTCCCAGCTTGCGCCCTCGCCTTCGTGATTGGTCTCCGTTTTGCGCAGCAGCGATGGCAGCATCTGCACCAGACACGGCCCCGAATGATAGCCCCAGTCATTCACCAACTGACCGCCTGGATTGATGCGCCATTGCCCAACCGTGCCGCTGGCATACTCGGGCAAAAATGCATCGGTCGTCCAGATTGGTTTGCCCAGAGCGGCTGCGATCTCGTCGTTGATGCTCATGAAAGGTTGAATCCTGATCTCCAGCATTGATCCTGCTGGTGATGTTACCGCAGTTTTCAGGTTCACTGTCAGCTGTCTGGAAACTGATCCCGAATCAGATTGAGCTCGACACCCTGCTCCAGCCAGGCCTTGAGGCCCGCCAGCACCAGGGTGTAACCGCCCTTGTTGTCGACCGCAAGTGACAGCGCACCGGCCGGATCATCGGGATAGCCCCGGGTCTCGATCGTCACAAGCGTGGTCTCATCGCCACGGTCGTCAAAACGCCATTCGACGGTGGAACGATCGCTGGCCCACTGCAGCAGCAGGCGTTGATTCAACTCATACGCCTGAACCAGTACTTCGTCACCCACGTCGAACATTTCCCATTCCCAGCGCACTGTTTTGCCGGGCTCAAGCCGTCCACTGCTTCGTGTAAACCAGAAACGGGTGGTGATCTCCGGATTGACGATGGCCTCGAACACCTCTGCCGCGGGCCTGCGGATGAGCATTTGTGCGTTAACAGCGATGGGTTCTGTTGAATTCATGAGTTCTGTTCAAAGATTGTGATGCCTTGAATGGTTGAGATATCTGCTTAGTGGTCTTGGGAACATGCGCAACTACGGAGAGATGCGGCTCGCACTGATCTACTGCGCAATATTCTTCTCCATTCTGTAGCTTGCGACGCCAAAACCTTCCGATTCGTATAATTCGATAGCCGCAGGGTGATGTACAGTGACATCGAGCTGCAAAATGCGAAACCCACAGCTTCGGCAATAGTCTTCCGCATGATTCAGCAACTTTCGAGCATAGCCCTTTTGCCGCACTGAATCTCTGACGTATATATTCTCAAGATACCCTGTTTCGATGTCGTGCATATATTGTACGCTCAAAATAATAAAGCCAACCGGTTGATCTGTGACTGCAGTAAACCCGATGCTTGATTTCGATGAAATCGAACGACGAACATGATCTCTCATCTCGCTTTTCAGTTCGTCATTGACTGTCAGTCCAGGGTAGCTTAACTGATAAGCCGCCACTTCACCTTCCAGGTAAAAGTTCAGATCATCCTGAATATAGCTCCGTATTCTAACGCTCATGACATACCCACATGCAGAAACACTTCATTAACGGAACAGTTCCCAGTTCGTATCAGATTCAGGCTCATAGTCGTCATCAAGTTCAGCCTCGGTTTCCAGACGAATCCAACGCTGAAGTTGATTCCCACTGAGCCAGTAGGGCACGCCCTCTGCCTCCAGTGACGGCGTCTCACAAGATTGTATAAACACGGATTCAGCGTCGTTGGCAATTCTGATAACCCGGTAGTAAGCGCCGTTTAATTTCACATCCCTGATCCTGTGTGCGAATGGGTACTCATGTTCAGCCGGTAATGGCTGAGCATGACGCTGGATTGCATCGAACAAGGCCTGCTCGTCAGAATTTTCCAGATACTTTTCCCATGCTGCTTTCAATTCATTCATCAGTAAATGCCTGTCAATTGGTTTACACGTGACTGTGCCAGGTGAAGTTAATCTTGATGATCATCTGTATGGCGTTCTTATTTCGACACAACGGGTTTCAAGATTATTGCGACTCCTTATTCGCCCATGCTAAAAATATACCCAGCACTTCCTGCAATTTGTTTGGTCCACAAAAACCAACAAATTGACCAGATCTTACTTCTGTCATTAGCCATTCTTCATCAACTGGGTGATTCTTCTCATCGACCCCATAAGAGTTGCCACTGTATTTGACTGCCTCCAGTGCTGTACCGACCAGATCAATTCTTACAGACCACCCCGGATTATCGATGTTATCGATCGATATGCCGTAACGATGTTCCCAATCATTATTACATTGAGAATGATACCACTCCTGAATTCCTGTCAGTTCGTTCATGATTGTTGCAATCTGCCTGAAACTTGCCATGCCGAGTGATCGGAAGATTTCAGGCTATGTTTGTACCAACGTTGCTTACTCTGTTGCATGCATCACCTTGCGAGTGCCACCCTGACAACATCACCCCTGAGCGTTTTGATCATGATGCCCAGAGGCACAATATACAGAAGCATCATTACCCCGCCCATGATTGCTCCGGATATCTGTCGATTTCCCTGAACATGACTGGGCACGGTTGATTGCCAATCGACTTGCCAATACACAGCAAACGCGATCAAGAGCATGAGTAACACCCAGGATTGCACTTCCAGCACCTGGCGCGACCATGGCTTCAGTCTGAGAAAATGCACCCCCGAATACAAACCTGATGCTGCAAACATCACTTGCAGGACGATGAACACGGGAATCATCCTGAGCACCCATGAGTCATTGAGCCGGCTTTCCGGAATAGTCATCGTATTGAACGCCACTATCGCAGCAACAGATGACACGATCATCATCCCACCAATGATGATCCATGCCCACCCGATAACGCTGATACATTTTGGTCTTCTTTCTGTGGCCATCCCTGCTCCTGATCGTGTTGATTAGAATCTTTTGTTTGCTCTACTTCCATACTCGCGCAAACTGATCGCAAACACGGTCAGGGGCTCCTTCAATCTGTATCGGCAGTGCCTGCTGTACTAATTCTTCTCGATCTTTGGAATCAGCACCTGAATGAATCCATGAAATGGCGCAAAGGGTGGTGCGGGATAGGTCTGCTGTTCGATGGTGGTAATGAAACAGTCCAGTTCGTCATATACCGGCCAGGTGACGAACTCTTCGACGCGGCCTTTGGCATTGATGATTGTGATGCCCTTGAAATTCGTGATGCCGGCCTGTTCCGGGGCAACCCTGCAGCTTGCATACATCTCTTTCCAGAACCGGTTGTTGGCGGCAAGCAGCTTGTCCTCGTAGCGATAGCCAATGTCGGTTCCCGTGTCGACCAGATATTGCTGCTCCAGGCGCTCGAATCGTGTTTTGGGGTCTTCGGCACAACTGGTTCCGGCCACCAGTATGACGCTCAAGACAATCAATGTTCTCATTCTGTTACTCCCTGCTCCACGCAGCTTCTGGGCTCTGTCAATCCGTGCCCTCTTCCTTCCGCCGTTTCCGCAGCCCTGCAACCAGTGCCACAAGGCCACCGATGAGCCCGCCAATGATGGCCTTGCCGGCGACGCTGCCCCAGTCAAAGCCAGTGACTGCTGTGGGCAGACTGTCCGACCATCGGGGCTTGTAGGCCAGTGTGCTGTCGGGTGTGACCGAGATCGCCGCTTCCCTGAATGAGGGTTCAAACAGCGCGTACTCACCTTTGAGCGCATATCCGATGACCTGGATATAACCCTTTTCGGTGGGTGTCATCCCGGCGAGGCCTTCGATAGGCCCGATACCGGCTATCTGTGATTCCATTCGCAACCAGGCCATCTTCTGATCCCGATCAAACACCATTCGACCGGTCTGCACATTGGACATGATCTCTCCGAAATCCTTTTTATGTGCCTCGATGACGTCCTGTGTCGAGAAACCATCCAGCTTCTCGAGCTCACTCTCGGGCACACGTCCGATGTTCATTACCTGGACCAGAATGTACGGATAATCGAACCAGAATTCGCCTGAATCCGGTTGAAAGCCGTAATCGTAATTTTGCACCGGTGCATTGGGCGACATTCGCTTCAGCTCCTGAACAAATGAAGCCATGACATCAGTCGGTATCTCAACCCAGCCATCGGGAACCGATATGGTGAAACCGTCCTTCTCGTGCAACTGAGCAGCCTGTGCCGTGACTGCAAGCAAGGTGAGCCAGATCAGAATGATGACGAAACGTCGTGCAAAGATACCCATAGAGCCCCCTTGATTCGCAGTACCGGGGCGAATCTGTCTTGAGCGAAGTGGAAACTGACTTGCCACCCAGCGCAACAATCATTAACCCCGCTCAGGAAGTGTCAGTGATCAGACACCCAATGCCTGACCCTGATTAACTCAGTATGGTTGAGAATGCGGGAAAATCAATTGGCGTGGGAATGGGTCTGTGGCTGTGATTGGCAATTCGCTGTTGAGGCTTGATGCCTGACTGCGATTATCTGACTGCCTTGCGCAGCCTGCCGATCTCGTCATTGGCCTGGTTTTTTGCAAAGCGGAAAAAAGAGGACACACGCGAGATGCGTGTGTCCATTTGTGTAAAGACCCCGGGATGCAGTGTCAACTCCAAAAATAATGAACTAATACATGGCGTTGTGCTGGCACAACCGTATTAAGGCCACTTGAGACCTTCTGCCGCTGCAGATAAGTTTACATTCAATTCGACGCCGAAGAACAACGCCGCACCAATTCCAAATGTGAGATCATTATTTGCATCTCTAGCAAACCCTTTAGAACTGTAACCTCCTGAAGAACGTGATGCGTTATTGTTGAAGCTTCCGTCACCTGAACGTGTGATTAGATCCACTGTATGATCACCAATATATGGTGCCCCTACTGTAAGAGCGATAGATTGGTTCAAACGCCAGGAATCTGGGCCCTCAGTAAATTCTCGATTAAACGAGAACACATTAAACTCTGGTTCGAAGGTTACAACACCCGCACCTTTCAGTGTGGCACCAACTTGTACTCCAAAACTAAACTCAAAATCAAAGACATCATTGACATATTGATCAAGTGCTTTCCCGAAGTCTGGTATTTCTGCTTGTGCAACATCTGTATCAATTATTTCGGAATCACATCCGTATGAGATGATTAGACACGAAGCATCACGGCGCCCTTTTCCAACTTGATTAAATCGATAAGCAATTGCAGCTGTGACAGCGCCATTGGCAAATTTCCCACCCGTTGCTTCTGAAATGGTACCGCCGACCATACCCATAATCAGTGCTCCCTCAACAGTGGTCCTTTTCAATAAAAAGTCCTTCGCATTCAGAGAAAATGCCTTCGAAAGACCTGCACTGGCAAAACCGTGACCAAACTTGCCACCTTGTAACACTTCAATCACACCGCCTGTGGCAGCATGGGCAAGTATTCTAGTGCCATCCTTCAAGGGTAGATCACCGATCTTACCGAATGTCTTGGCCGAGACACCTGCGATGGCACCTGCCTTGATAGCCTGCTGCCAGGAGGCGCCATTGACGTGAGCACTGAAGGTGGCCCAGGCAGCACAACCCCACGGTCCACCTGCGCTGCAGGCAACTATGCTGTAAACCGTATTCAGGATGGGTTGCTGTGCCGCGAACTTCATGATTTCGTAGCTGGCCCGTATCTGAATGGCTGTGCCCACCATGGTCGCCAATGCGGCAAAGAAATGCCCGCTCGGATCGGTATAGCTCAGCGGATTGTTCAGTACGTAGCTGTAGCGATTCAGATTCTGACTGTTTTTCGGTGCCTGGATGAACGGGTCGGCCTGCAGGAAGCGGCCGATGCGTGCATCGTAGATACGGCCGTTCATGTGAATGATGCCAATGGCATCGACGTGCTCGTGACCCGTATAGCCTCGTGTTGTGACGTCGGCAATCGGGTTGATCAGCCCCAGCGGGTCGCCCCAGGTGCTGGCTTCACGGCGCTGGCCGAAGGCATCGAAACTGAGCTTTTCGACATCATCACCCAACGAGCCTGTGATGGCATCTGTGCTGCCCAGGTGATCAACATGCTTGAACTTCAGCGCCGTCTGAATGCCACTGCTGTCCTGATCGATGATGGCACTGGCCACATAGCGCTTGACGGTAGTCACGCCATTGTCACGAATCACCTCGACGTTGCCGACGTAATGCGTCACCTTGCTGTGATCGTCACGGCGCATGAATCGTTTGTTGCCGGCGTCGTACCAGAATTCGGTGGTATTGGCGCCCTTGCTCAACTGCCAGGGCTTGTTGCGTACGGTGTACTGTAGATAACGCCCCTCGCCGTCAGTATTATTGCCGTTGTTGTCGTACACCAGGTCTGATCCACCCAGTCGACAGAGCGCATGAGGGCCAGCAGTTGCGCAACTGCCTGTGCCGTTCTCATAGCCATAGACATAGTCGCCTGGCACAGTATCGCCGGTGCGGCTCTGCAGATTACCGGCCGCATCGTATGTCATGCTGGCGGTCAGGGCAGCACCACCACTGATCACGCCGTCGTCCAGTGTGTCCACGGCAATCAGGCGGTTGAGCTCGTCGTAGTGAAATTCCTCGAACAGGGTCGTGTCGATGGTCTCGCGCATGGTCAAGTTGCCGATAGCATCGAATGCGTAGCGCAGGTTTTGCACGGCGTCACCGTTATGCTCGGTCACCAGCGTGCTGATGCGATTGGTGAGCTCATCAAATTCTCGCACCGTATGGCTGCCGTTACCGGCGAATTCCTCGGTCACATTGCCATAGGCGTCCATCGTTTCGATGCACTGGTAATAAGTCGAACCGGCATAGCAATTGGTCAGGTCTGCGATATCGCCCACAGCCGCTTCGCGAACCATTTGCAAGAATCCATGCTCGTTGTAGACATGTCTTGCGCCCAGTGAACTGAAGGCATCGGTCGAGGCATCGAACTGCTGGAATACCCGTCCGACTTCATCGTAGGTGGTGCGCCTGTAATAGAGATAAGAGCTCACCTGTCCATTGACGGATTCGTCAATCTGCGTCTGAATTTCGGACAGTCGGCCAAAGGCATCGTAGCTGTAAGTTTCAGACTGAATCGTGGACGTGGTTCCAATATCCTGATCAAACCCGACTTGAATCTGCTGATTCACCTTACCATAGCCGTTGACGCCGACCGGATTGTAGCTCCATGTCGAAACCGAAGGATCAGTCAGGCTGCAGTTCGTCCAGTTGATCTCGTCTGATTGATCACTACGAGTCTGTCGTCCCAGTGCGTCGTAACTCTGGCGGATACCGTTCCAGTTGGCATCCATCTGACACAGCAACTCACCAAGACTGTTGTAACGGTAATACCAGGTACCCTTGTCGGGATCGTCCATACTGACTTTCTGGCCAAGGCGGTTGTATTGCATGATGCTGCGATCAACATTGCCATCAAGAACTCCGCCGGTGGCCGTCAGATTGCCCAGGGCGTCGTACTCGTAGGTGATGACACCGCCCAGGTGATCGCGCACCCATTCGAGTTCACCGAATGAATTCTTCTGCTCGTAACGCACCTGTCCCATCGGGTTGGTGATGCGCAACAGTCTGCCGTTGAATGCTCCACCCACTTCCGGATCGACCAGACCGAAATCCGTCGTCGTTTCCGAGCCATCTGGCATTGTGGCGCGCCAGGCGCGACCGAGGGCATCGTATTCGGCCAGCGTCCATTCGTTGTTTTCGGTCATGTCCGCCGGCCTGAACTGCGGTCTGGAAGTGGCCAGGGCACGATTCTGGTTGTCGTAGTGCATGTCTACGTACACCCGGTTGCCGTTGAAGTGCTCGGTCACCTTGCGAATTTCGCGACCCAGCACGTCGTGACAGACCCAGCTGGTCGGTTGCACCGCCGACGCCTGGCCTAAATATGTGTAATCGCTCTCGGTCACCACGTGGAAAGCAGCAGTTGCTGGACAGACACTTCCCTGTCCTACTACTTGTGTTGTTTTACTGAACGCACCGACATCGCTCCACTGGAAATAGGCCTTGCCCATGGCATCGTAGCGTGTGTGATTACTGACACCGTCGGCATCCATCACCTCGGTGGGTGCACCGTACTCGTTTCGCGCCAGTGTCGATTCAACGAGTACATTCTCGGCGTTGTATTTTCGATCGACAAAGCGATAGTCAGCATCGTATTCCACACGTGTGGTACGCGACCTGGTCGTCTGGTTATTACCATAGTCCTCCTGATAAAAGACCGTGGTGGAATCCTTAAGCCCAAGCTCATTGATGTTGTGCACCGTTCGCACTTCGAATTCCGTATTCGGCTCGACCACTTCCAGGTCCAGCACACCGGTGAGCGCGTCGTAGCCGAACTCGGTGGTTCGAGTGATACTGGGTTGCCCCGGACGCTGATGCAGCACGCTGCCGTTCATCAGGCGCCCCAGATGCCAGCGATCCACAAGGTTGGCGAAGACATCGTTTGAGGTCTTTCGATAGGTCCAGGGTGCGGCGGCATCAACATCACCGTCGTAGTGGGTCTGCACCATCTGAGTCGGGTTGCCGTAGTTGTCGTAGCTGAGATGTTCAGTCACCACGGAGGTCACCACCGGGCCTTCGGCCACAAAGCGACCAGCACCATCGTGGATGGGCATCCAGGTCTTCTCGGTGCTCTGAGAAACGTAAATAAAGCGCGAATTGCCGACCGTGGGCATTGATGTCCAGTCGCTGAACTCGTGACTCAGTCGGATCAAATTATTGCTTTGTCCTCGGTTGGGTTGATCAATATGGCAGCCCCAGTCACGGTCACAGGGAATGGGTGGAATCTCGGGTGCACAGCTGTTGTCAAAACAGGGTGGCAGGGCAATTCCGTCGGTGGCCTGGTTCCATGGCAACTCGGATTCATCAGCCACGTACCAGCGAATGGTCTCGTAGGGTGTACCCGTGAACGGGAAGTCCTGTCGGTAACGCGTGGTTGTCAGGATGCCGTTTACATCGCCCTGGCCGTCATAGGTCATCAGCTCGGCAAACCCGAGGAAGCCGCGACCGCCGCCCTGCATCTTGGCACCAGCGTAGTAGTAGCGCACTGAGGAGGTGTTGCCGGCCGAAACGGGAACACCATTACTGATCCGCACGTGCGGGTTGGTCGATTCGACTTCCTGCACGGCATAGCCGTTCGGTACCATGTCGTAGACCACCGAGCCTTCACCAAAGGCAGACGAACCGCCCGTGGTGTGACGCGAGTACACTGTTCGGCGCGTCATCGCACCATAGTGCACGCGTGTGGTATTGACGTTGACCGAACCCAGGTTGATGCCCGTTTTGAATGCCGTGATGACATTCAGTGGTGTGTGATAGGACCAGGCGCTGGTAACAGTCGGGATGTCGAGTGCATTGCGGGCAAAATTCAGCCAGGCGTTGGTGACCCGATTCTCAGAGTTCTTGTTGACGAAGATCTGATCGAGTCGGCCGTCGCCATTGAAGTCGAGGAACAGGGTTTGATCACCCTGACCGTCGTCGCCACCCCACAGGTCAGTGACATCCCGATCACCCACCAGGCCGTCGGCATGGTTATACACCACTTGCCACTTTTCCTGAGCGTTTGGCGCTGGGTGCGTAGGGTCAGTAATCTGCTTGTCATCGATAAACAGGATGTCGGTATAGCCATTGCCGTCATAGTCGATGAATCGCACATCACCAATCGAATTGCGCTCCATCGCATCAAGATCGAGCTGTGGCCCCAAGATGTCGTTTGCAGTGACTTGTCCACTGCTTGTGACATTCGTTCCCCGATTGATGCGGTAATGCCAGCTGTTATCGCCATCTGTACCCAGTCGATAGACCAGATCCGAAAGCCCATCAGCGTTCAGGTCAGGCAGATAAAGATGCTTGTCCTCACCGATTGGCTGCAACTGTCCACAGACAGGAAAGACGGTGTCGTCACACTCGGCGCCCTGCTTGCTGAGCAGTGCCACAGTGTCCTCAATGCCACCCTGGCCGTCGGAGATCAGCACGTGCCAGGCATGATAGGAACGATAATCAGGATTATTGCCTTCGCTCTGAGCTGGCGTCTCACTGATGCCGTACAGATAGCCCTGCTTGTTTATCAGCGCCCTCTCTTTTGCCGAGCGCAGTTCTGGAGGGCAACCGCTACCTGGGTAACAGATTCGGGATTTGACCCGAGCCAGGATATCAATGGCACCATCGCCGTTGTAATCCAGCAGTTGCAGTCTCGTTCGGGAAAACTCGATTTCGGCAGGGTCTGGGATGACGTCAGGTATCCCGACCTCAATGGGCACATCCATTGCCAGAATGTGCGAGGTTGTATACGGAATCGACGCGCCCTGTCCCTGATGCAGACTCAGGTAGAGTCTATCGTCGTAGGCATAGATCAGGTCAGCCAGACCATCGCCATTCATGTCCGCCATCCGCATCAGGCCCAGCAACTCTACGTCATAGGGGTCGCCGTCGGTCTCGATTGTTCCCAGAAATGCCTGAGACAGGAAATTATTGGTCACACCTGACCACTGACGCCCCAGCCACTGACCCGTGTCCTTGTCGGCATAGATCAGATCCTGGAAGTTGTCGGCGTTGAAGTCGCCTATGCTGAAGCGCTGCTCGCGATACTCGGCATTCTGGGATGGTCCTCCTGTAGATCCGAAGATGTGCGTGGACAGGATGGGCCCATCAACCCGCACTGCTCGCTGACTATTCGAGGGGTCGGACAGCACTGCACTCATTCGCACATTGTTCGAACCGATTCCGCCGCCTGTGCTGAACATCATCACATCCTGAAGTCCATCGCCATTGATGTCGGCAGGTGAGCCTGTGACGTATTGTCTGGGCCAGGTGTCGGCCGAGTCGATCAGGTTTCGCTGAAAGTGTTCCGTTATCTCGTTGCGGTTGTTGGACCAGTCGAACTCGATGGCCTCGTAACAGACCGCCTGTGTTGAATCACGACATTCGGTCACACTGTCCAGACGACTACGCCCGAAGCCATCACCGGTGGGTGAATAGCCCAATGCGTAATAACGCAAGGTTTTGTTACTCCCGGTGTTGTTTTTCGACTGCACCGCAGAAAGTCGTCGCGTTGAACGGGTCTGTACGCCAGCCTGCCAGCCCGTACTTACCTCCGAAGGAGGCAGTGCCTCGTAATCGAACAACAGCTTGGCATGTGTGTCCAGCGCCGTATTCACGTTGTCATTGGGGTTGAGATCCACATGGCCGGTGTAATCGATACGGCGCAGCACAAAATCGACCACACCATCATCGTCTATGGGTTCACCATTGCCGTGAAAATACTTCAGTTTGTAATAGTTGCCGGCACTGTCTTCGAACCAGTCCATGGCCCAGGCATAGGCCACACCCGAAGGCAGGTGAGACAGGATGAATGAATCATCGTCCTTGGTCTGATGCCCCAGTGTACAGCTCCGCTCGGGACTGCCGTCAAAACACCAGTCACCGAAATAGCTGGTTGAACCGTCCTTGCGCTGAACCTTGAAGTATTGCGGGCTGCCGCCGACGTCACCGTAGGACACCACGCGAGTGAAGCTGTCGGTTTCAGTGCGGTATTCAATCCCGTCGTTGCCGTAGTGATCGGGGTTACTGCTGTTAACCATCAGCAGGCGCTGACCGTCCATGCAGAAGCGATCGTCCGAATCCATGCGCACGCCGCGCACGCGGCCATCCTGCTCGTATGTCTGGCCGCATCGTGAGATGACAGACATGGCACTGAGGCTCCAGCCAGTGCCTGCCAGCCCGGGACCGGCCTGTGAGCTGTAGTTCAGTGAAGCCGTTGGTGCAACGCCGCCCGTACCGGGCACAGTCATGAACGGGATGCTGTAGGTGGCGGCACCCGACTGGGCCACATCGAAACTGCCGCTGGTCTGGCCTGTGATTTCAGAAATCGGATCCGGGTCGGGTATCGGGACGTTCAGAGGCTGTGGCGCTGGTTCGGCGGTACCTAATTGTGTTTGTCCAAGCACCACCTCATAGCCAGACAAATCGGGTTCATAGGCGGAACAGGCCCCGTTGCTGGGACAGGCCTTGACGCGATAGCGATAGGCTCCTGCTTCCTCTGCGGATCGCTCGAAATCGTAGCTGGTCCCGACGATCACGTCGGAAACCACATTGAAGACCGACTGGCCAGGCAACTGTTCCTCCAGCACATAGTGTGAGAAATTGCCTGATGTAGGTGCCGACCAGATCATGCTGTAATCAAACGGTGCGGATTGGATCTGACCCACGGCGCGCAGATTATCGGGTTTATCCAGTGGACCTGTCTGCCCCTGAACAGTGAGGATTTCTGACTCGGCCAGGATTTGAGCCTGCGGACTGGAATGGGTGCGAATTCGGAATAGATAACGTCCGGGTGTGAAGCTGTTGTCCGATCGTTCCAGGTTGCCAGAACTTAATGAACTCAACCACACCTCCTGATTGGTGTCGACATTGACCTTGAAGATGGCTGGCGATGTTGGCATCTCAGGATCGGTATTCCAGCGAATATTCATCTGACAGCTGTTGTTTAGTTCACAAGTGTTTGTGGATGGTGCTGCCTCAGTCAGCTGGAACCAGATGTTGTTGGTACCAAATCGCTTCACCATGGGTATTTCCCAAAACTCTGACCCATCTATTTCGGTGTTCGGTACGGGCAGGTGATCACCAATCAGAACTCTCAGGTTCAGGCTTTCAATGTTTGCCTGAGTCTGGTTGTACAGAATCGGGTCAATAAATCGCGAAATCGTCCCTGCCTGCAGTTGCCGCTCTTCGTCATTGACGTAATTGATGCTCGGTCCCTTGTCAGCACGATAGCCTCGGTGGTAGGCCACGCAGAACGCAGTTCGATCCAGTGGATTCCCGCCCGCCGAGTCAATGGTGCTGCGACCGCGCACCCAGAGCGGGGCACCATCGACATTTGTCGAATCGACGCGCGAAAAGTAGAGCACAGTGGCTCTTTCCATGTTCTGTTCAAAGAACTGACTGTAGTACACAGTGGTGTCGGTCAATGCTTGTGCGCCAGGAGAGACTTCGTACAATCCATTGTATACAGACAGATTCTGCGTGCCCGATGGTGGATCCAGACTCAGGGCCGAACCCAGATTTTCCAGTTGATAAACCTTCGTGAACCCTGTACTTGGGTGTGCATTGGTCTGGGGAAACAGCGTGCTCTGATCCTCTGGAAAGGCGTAAGCACGATTGTAAAACGTACCCAGCGGTGGATTGGTCACATCCCAGAACAGCTGGGCACGATCTGTATCATTCGCATTAAAGACCAGCGCGTAGCGACCATGATCCGACTGGATAATGTCATGTTCTCCAGTGGTCGCGTTGTATTGATTGCGCTCGAACACCAGGTCGCCAGTGATTCTGCCCTCAACATCCTGATCTGCATCCGGGCGCAGTGTGAACCAGATGGGAGCCGTTGTCGTATCCCCGGGAAATAATGGGGCAACCGCAAACGTGTACCAGGTGCCTTTCAGTTTGTGCCCAACGCCATGCTCATAGTCCCAGTACAGGTCAAGTCCCTGATCGGGCATGTCGATGATTCGCCATTGACCCGGGCTCAGATCACTGAAATCTGCACTGCGGTTATCACCATCGATATCAATATCGCAGAAACTATCGGCAGGATTTTCAATGGTTTTGCTGGCCGCGCGCCAAGCGCCGCAATTGAAGTCACCATCGCAGGCGCGAACCCGATAGTGCATGACACCATAGTCAAAATCACTGTCTTCAATAGTATACTGCTCCCCACTCGTCAGGCCGTTGGGGTAGAACGGGTATTCGACGAACTCCCACCGCCCAGTGGCAATGTTCAGCGACTCAACCTGGACCCAGCGAATGGTTTCATAGATGGCAGTGCCCGCCGCACCGACCGTCGGGAAGTTTCCTTGAACACGCACGTCATTAGGGTCCGAAGATTCTAGCAGCGTGATTGAAATATTGGACTCGGGTCGAGGAAGCGAACCGACCACAACTTCAACGGGAGCAGAGGCATCTCCACAGACGCTATTGCTGCAGGCCAGGACCATGAACCGATAGGCGCCCTGGTTCTCCGGGTTACGACCCAGTTCAATGGAGAGCGCTCCAGGCATGGGTTGATTGTCCGACATGGCAAAGCCGTTCATGTCAAACTCTTCCATCAGGCGATAGTCGATACCCGCTCCCGGCACCGCATCCCATGACAGGCTGATCTCGCCATCAAGGCTTATGGCAGAACTATCGAGCCTGAGATTCTGCACCTGTCCAGGTGCAACCTGGGTTGTGGTTGAAATCAGTGGCGAACAGATGCTGCCAATGCAGCCTTTCAGCTCGGCGTGGTATTCACCGTAAGCGGTGGTCGGTAAGGCGGTTGATTGTGCACTGTTATCTGCTCTGGAGACGGTTACGGGTCCGATGACGATGCCGTCCGGTCCGTTCATTGTGACCTCATAGCGATCAACAGCTTCGCCGATGTAATCCCAGTCGGAGCTGCTCGGCTGTGACCAGTTCAATTGCAGCCCGCTCAGGGCACCTGCAGTCAACTGGGCGGTGGCTGTCAGATTGGTTGGCTCGGGAATATCGCCGATTTCGATGACCGAGTTGAGGCCTTTCTTGCCGCAACGCTGGTATCGACAGGACTTGAGGTAGTACTTGTACTGGATCGGATCACTGTCCGCGCGGGTAATGCTGCCACCCGCCAGATCGAGGCCGTCTTCGACCAGAAAATGATCGCCACCGTGAATGCGTCGATACAGACTGCGGTGGGTGATGCCGGGACCAAGCGTCAGCTCGCCCCAGCTGATGGTGTGCAGATTGCCAACCTCAAGCAGGCTGATCTTGTCGACGCCGGGTACGTTGCCCGATACCACAGGAATATCCGGATCCTGCATTCGCACTTCGAAATCGTACAGGGATTCTTCACCACAGGCAGTGGCCGAGCAGGCACTCATCGCCAAACGATGGGCACCATAATATCTGTCGAGTTCGAGTGTGGTGTTTTGCTGACCGCCCTGAACGAACACGATCGGCACTGTCTCGGTGCGCATCTCACCCAGGGAAGAAATCAGGCGAATCTTCGTGTGCGTGATCCCGGTGGGTTTTCCCTTGAAATACCACGCCATGTCAGTGTTGAAGTCCGAACCACTGCTTGAGGGTGCATGGCTGATACTGGTGATGCCTGTCAGGCTGGCGTCTTCTGTGTCCTGGTTGTGATAGGTCCAGTCACTTGGATAACTACACTGCTCGGTTTCCTTCAGACAGACGGTCAGGTTATGCGTGTACTGGCCAGCGGGCAGGCTGCTGATCACGGCCGTGCCCGACATGTCAAATTCTTCGATGGTCATGACGCCATGCTGGTCTACCTGGGTCACATGAGCCGTCAGGCCAATGTCCGGCAGCACCGTGCTGAATGTCCAGACCAGATCCACGCCACCCACTGCGTTCGGCTTGTTACTCAGAATTTCGGCTGTGCCTATATTCTTCAGTGTCTCGGCCACGGTGACGGCTTTGGGTGTCGACAGTGGTGTACAGGATCGACCCTGGCAATACTGACCGACAAAGGTTCGTGTCTGAGGCCCTGGCACGATGTTTTCGATGCGCACCACTCCCGGCCCGGCATCGGCCAGCCAGGTCACCCCCTTGGAGGCTATTTCTGGCGAACCATCGATCATTTCGAACAGAAAGTACTGACCGTTTCCAGACGAATTGGAAGGCGGGATCAGCCTCAGGGTGTACAGCGAATCGGTTTCGAACAGATCCTCGGGGTCACCCCAGGTAACAATGTCCAGGGCCTGTGCATTCAGATTAAGCCCGGGTGCCAGCGCAAGGGCAAACAGTACTAATATTTGAGCAATACGCGATGAAATGGTCATGTCTTGTCCAGTGGTATGGTTCGTAAGTAAGAGCTCGCGTAATGGCGACGAAAACTCGGACACGCTGGACAAAAATATTTTTCGACAGTTGATTATTGGCCCGGGCATTGCACCCAGGCGAGACTGGCAGTGCTCTTATCGTGAAACGATCAGGCTAACCCACATGACCATGACAGCCAGGAAATTGATTGTGAACACAACCCCCCTGAGCCTGATGTTTGTTGTGAAAATCTGTACGAGCGAATGCAGAAGACGGCCGAGGATAAACACGATGCCTACAGCAGTCATGACGAACTCGCTGGCTGCACCATCCATTATTGCCAGGATGCACGCGACATGAAAGAACAGCGGCCACTCGAACTGGTTCCTCAGGTTGGCACTGACGCGAGGTTCGATGTCACTGAACAGCCTGCTCGCTCTTGAATTTGAGCCAATACCCCAGGCTGATGGCGCACGGACAACAGTCAATGCACCGTACAACAGGAACACCCAGAGCACATGAGCAAACATCAGGTATAAAAGGTTGTCAGTCATTGCTTTGCGAGTATCACGATTGTGTAGATCGACTGTATTGCCCGAGCGACATCATGTACACCTGCTCATGAGTCGACGTCGTTATTCAAATTACTACACTCTCTTCCCGTGAGATTAGCGACTTCCACTGTGCCATCGTTACCCATATCCATGAGTCGGCCTTCCCACTTGTCCTGACCCTCCTTGAAAGTCAGCACATACAATGATGGCCCATCGTCCAGAACTGTGACTCGCACCTGTCCATTCTGACCCAGACTGACATCTCTGCCTGTTGAATCGGTCTTTACCAGCACATCCCAGTGATCTGTTTTTGCGATCGTCCTGAACTCAAAAAGTTCGCCTGTCGGGGTGCGCTGTTGATAGCCGGATTCACTACCCATCACGCCAAATCCGTATCCGATTGCCAGTAACATGATCGCAGAAAGCACATGTTTCATGATTGACTCTCCAGGTAATTTCAATTTAATCGATCGCCGCTTCATACATCAGCTCGATGAATGGCGTCTGGGTTTCTTCCGTGGCTTCAATCAGCTTCTGCCTGGCCAGATCCACATCGAGGGCGTTCTTGTCCTGGGACAGCTTGAAGCGACCGATCAGTTCCATGATGTCGATCTCGAAGCAGTGCAGCAGCTTGAGCACGGCATTGGCTTTCTTGTGGTCTCTGGCCAGCACGAATTTCTCGGCCTCGGCGGGTCGGCGATCCTCGTAGTAGTTCACCATTCGCATCATCAGGTCGTACATGGCGTCATGACCCTCGATCTGCCGAGTTGTACCGAGTGCATGTACGGTGATGTAGTTCCAGGTGGGCAGCTGGTCTGAACTGTAGTCCATCGGCGAGATGTAGGCATGCGGGCCGGTGAACATGGCGGTGACCGGCTTGTTGTCCTTAAGGTCGTCTATCTGCGGATTGGCGCCGTGCATGTGGCCAATGAGTACGCCGTGCTCGCCGCGACTGGTGTCGAGTATCAGCGGGATCTGGCTGATATGTACCCCGTCGCTGTTCTCCGGCCGGGTGATGATGGTGGCGAAGTCGTATGTGCGAATGGTGTTGTGGATTTTCTCCAGATCCTGTTCCAGATGATAGCGCGGAGGATAGCCTGCCATGGTTGAGGTTTCTCGTATTCCGGTTAGTTTGGTCATTGTCTGTGATTGCGAGCGGCTTGCCAATGGGGTGTCACCTGCGTTTAAGTCAATGTAACCAATTCAAGTGACAAAGAGCATTCAAAAATTGTTGATGGCTGTGCTGTGATCGCTCACCTTAAATCCCTCCAAACCTCCCTTTGGGAAAGGGAGGCTTTACTCCACACTCTCCCAGATCGTCCCGTTCGTCAGCTCAGTGCAGGATCTTACTGACAGGCGGCTCAAGACCAGGCCTGTGCACGCTCCACTTCCCACTTTTCAAAGAGCCTGCCCTGAGCCTGTCGAACGGGGGGACTGAGGGGGATTTTCTATCGGCACTGGCTCACCATGGCAATTCAAGCCAGATCCCTCACATGCGTTCGGGATGACATGTTTGCCGACCTGGAAAACTTCTCGTCTAGCGAGAAGTCAGCTTGATTTCGATGCGGCGGTTGGCGGCGTAGGCGGCGTCGGTCTCCGCAGCGATCAGCGGGTGGTAGGGGCCGAAGCCGGCAGCGACCAGGCGCTTGGGTTCGACGCCGAGCTGGATCATGTACTTGACGATGGCCAGGGCCCTGGCCGTCGACAGCTCCCAGTTTGAGGGGTAGATGCCGCTGGAAATGGGCCGCACGTCGGTGTGGCCGTCGATGCGCAGCACCCAGTCGAGATCGGGCGGAATTTCATCGGAAACCGACAGCAGCACATCCACCAGTTTCTGCACCTGCACCCTGCCCTCGGTGCCGAGGGTGGCCGAGGCGCTCTCAAACAGCAGTTCGGACTGAAACACGAAACGGTCGCCCTCGACCCGCAGGTTGGGGTTGTCGCCCAGAGCCTGCTTCAGCTGACCGAAGAAGTCGGAGCGGTATTCGTTGAGTTCTTCCACCTTGTCGGCCAGCGCCAGATTGAGGCGACGGCCCAGTTCGGCAATTTCGGTATTCTTGGCCTCGATATCGGTCTCGGCCAGCTCCAGTGCATTCGACACCTTGGTGAGCTGCTCGCGCAGTGCACTGATCTGCCGGTTCAGCAGCGTCACCTGCGCCTGGGCGCGGTCGGAGATGTCGGTCTGGATTGCCACCTGCGACTGACTCTGCTGCAGGGCACCGGCCAGTTCGGCCACCTCCTTCTCCAGTTCGTCGCGCAGGTTCATCAGGGCGTTGATATCGGTCTTCAGTCCATCGATCTCGCTGATGCGTACGTTCAGTGCGGCGATCGATTCGTTCAGGCGCATCGACAGGTCATCGCGGTCGGCCGAGGTTTCCGCCAGATCGTCACGCGTGGTGCTGAGCTGGCTTTCCAGATCGGCCGCCCGACTCTGCTCCAGCGACAGCATTTCGGACAGCTTCTGGATATCGATGGTGAGCTGGTCCAGCGCCTGGTTCTTGCCGCTTAAGGTATTGGTGAGGATGAACTGCCCCAGGGTGAACAGCATCAGTACGAAGATGAGCACCATCAGCAGTGCTGCCAGGGCATCGACAAAGCCGGGCCAGATATTGAGCGGGCGCCGGTTGCTGCTGGTCGATTCGCCGATCATTGCACGTTACGCTGCTGCATGGCGGCAGCCAGGGTACGGTTGAGCAGGCGCATTTCATTGCGCAGCTCGTCGGAAATGTTCTGTGATTGAAGCTGGGTACCCAGATCGGCCAGGTGGCGATTGAGCGATGCCAGCTGCTGATGCAGCGTGTTGTCGGACACCGACTGATTGCTCATGGCCCGCTGCATTCGGTCCAGGCCGTCGGCGGTCTGTTCCAGCAGGGCCTGAACATAGGCCGGGATGGGTTGTTCACCATCGCCGGGCAGGGCGCCGCTGGAAAGCTTGGTAACGCTCGAAAGCCATTCCTCCAGCTCGTTGAAAAAGCGGTTCATGGCACGGCCAGCCAGCAGATCAAGAAAGCCCAGCAGCAGCGAACCGGCCAGGCCAAACAGCGATGATGAAAAGGCGATGGCCATGCCGGCCAGCGGACCCTGCAGGCCTTCCTTCAGGGTGCCGAACATCTGCGTGTTGTCACGGTCATTCACACTCAGGCCCTGGATGATGCCGCTGGCATCGCCGATGGTCTTGAGCAGGCCCCAGAAGGTACCGAGCAGACCCATGAAGATGAGCAGACCGGTGAGGTAACGTGCCAGGTCGCGCGATTCATCGAGCCTGAGGCGAATGCTGTCGAGCAGCGATCGCAGCGACATGGCCGACAGACTGAACTGGCCCTGATCGCCACGAGTCAGCATGCGCGACATCGGTGCCAGCAGCTTGGGCTTGTGCGGATTTCGCTTGGACGGATCGGACTGGCGGAACACCCGGATCCAGGCGATCTCGGGATACAGCCTGAGCACTTGTCGGAAATTGATCAGGATGCCGATGACGAGCACACCGAGAATGACACCGTTGAACCAGGGGTTGGCCGAGAAGGCCTGATACAGCGCCTGGAAACTGATGGCCACGAACAGGCCGACCAGGATGACGAAGATGGCCATCCATTGCAGCACGCTGTCCGGGCGGGAAATGATTTTTACGGGTTTGGTCTTTGCTTTCAAATCAGTTCCTCACTGAATTCTTTGATCATGCATTGTTGTGCGACATGTGTGTGTCGGGCTGCACGCAGGGCTCGGGCAACGAATCCGCTCCCGATACCACTATGACGCATCATCGCCGGTTTGGTTACTGTTTTAGTGCCGAAGGCCTGCCAGAAGTTCAAATTGCCATGCTTTGGCCCGATTTGGGGCAGGATAGCCGCCTGATTGAACCTGTCTGCTCCAATGGACGAGTACTGGGTTCCAGATGCACGAAACGAGAATGAAACGTGTTCCTCTTGAAAACAACCACACCGTCATCCCCACGCAGGTGGGGATCCATTATTTGTGATGATGAAGATGGATTCCCGCCTTCGCGGGAATGACGGCGTGAACCGATCTGATCTGGCGGCATGCGCAGGCAAAACAGCCTCTGATTCACAGGTCCCTCGACTGCTTTTGGGACGACAGGAAGCTGTCATTCCGACAGAGCGCAGCGACGAGGAATCTCGCTGGGAGTGCCCGTTTCGACGAGACCCCTCACTTGCGTTCGGGTTGTGAGGAAATCCCTCCAAACCTCCCTTTTTCTAAGGGAGGCTTAACTGCAAATCCCGCCAAACCTTCCTTTTTCTAAGGGAGGCTTAACACCTGATGCGGGCACGATATGCCTCCCCCTTTGCAAAGGGGGATTGAGGGGGATTTGATTGTGGTGGGTTGGAAGAAGAGCTAAATCCCTCCAAACCTCCCTTTTTCTAAGGGAGGCTTAACTGCAAATCCCGCCAAACCTTCCTTTTTCTAAGGGAGGCTCAACACCCGATGCGGGAACGATATGCCTCCCCCTTTGCAAAGGGGGATTGAGGGGGATTTTGTCTTTCGCCAAAACACATTGCCACTGTCAGGCCCGTGTCGGGTCGCTGGCGTGTCCTGTCGGGGTACAATCAGCCTACTCTTTCGCATAAAGGCTATGGAGGCAGGCGGATGATTCTCAGGACATTGCGCGCACGACGAAACTGGACTCAGGAACAGCTGGCCGAATTCAGCGGTCTGAGTGTACGCACGATTCAGCGCATCGAACGTGGCAATACTGCCAGTCTGGAATCACTCAAATGTCTGGCCGCCGTACTGGAAGTCGATCTGTCGACGCTGAAAGAGGATATAACCGTGATAGACAAGACAAGTGAACGCTGGAAGGCGCTGCCGCTGTGGATACGGGCCAACTACTGGGGCATACAGACCCGATCATCGCTGGTTCGCGGAGAAATCATGCTGATCATCTGCGCGCTGCTGGCCTGGGCAGGCACGCTTTTCCGTGAGGAACTGACGCCGGTACCGCCGGTGATGTTTCTGCTGGCCTACATGCTGACCCTGATGATCCGCTACGGCGACAGGCAGCAGATCTGGTCGGGTAAGGGCTGATGGCCACACAAAAAAAACCCCGCGGCAGGCGCGGGGTTCGGGGTCGCGGTTGAAACTGGAGCGCCGCGACCGGGGTTGATCATTGCCTAGCGGACCTCATTGCTCACCGTATTGCGGGCAAGCAGTTCGGCCGTCAGGCGACTGACCATGCTGTTCAGTGTTGCCACCCGGTTGGTATTGCCGGCAAACTTGCGATCATCCGACTTGAGTCCGGGTGCCGCCACCAGCGGACGCGGCGTGATCACTGTATTGTTGCGCGTTGTCTGGGCCGTCTTGGTGTCACCGTCATCGGTGGGCGTGCCGGTCTCGACATAGGTGCGATCGGAGATGCGTCGCATGTAGGCCGGGTAGCCGGAGCCATCCAGACTATTGCCCGGTGCAAAGCGTTCGGCCGTGGCACGGATCTGGTCGGTGCCGAAATCCTCGTTGAAGAAATAGTAGGCCAGGAATTCCTGCGTGGTTTCTGCCACGACGATCACGTAGAACTGATCCTGCGAGTTATAGGCACCGGCCACATCGATATTGGTGCCCATGCGGATACCTTCGGCGATTCGATCACCGCCCTCGGAACCTTCGGTGTCGATCTGCAGCAGGTCTGCCTCGAATGGCTGCAGCGAGTTGTCGCTGGGATAGCAATTGGGCGACGCATTGGCGGTACAGTCGGTCACAACAATCCACTGACCGAACAGTGCGAAGTAGGCATCCTGGATGGACGAGGTGTACCAGAAGCGCTGGATCGGAATCACTTCGCCGTCGATGGTCAGCGTGGCCGTCGACACCGTATCGAAGACCAGCGTGATGTCACGACCGGTGGCCGTGGTGACCGGATCGACAAAGTTGCAACCCAGGCACTGGCCGTCTTCGGAGAAGAACAGTTCGTCATCAAAGCGATAACGCACGCTTGTGCCCGAACCGCTCGAGACCACGTTGCCCACGGCCGAGAACCACAGCGGTTCGCGAATGTTGACATTGCCGTCTTCGGTGTAGGTGTAGATGGTGAGGAAGATGGTGCGGTCCTGGATCTCGATGGCGTAGCCACGTCCGGGCTGCGACGAATTCCAGTAGAAGCCGGTTTCGGGCACAAATGACTGGGTCAGTCGAGCGCCGGACTGGGCCATGCCCAGTAGCGGCATGGTCATCAGCACGAGCAGCAGGCTGGTGAGCTGGAATTTCCTGTTCATTTTCGGTCTCCTTGTTCCCTCAGTGCTCGGGGTGTTTGTTTCCGATGCTGTGCAGTATGCCAAAACAAACATGAATCGCGTCTGAATGACGTTCCTGATCGATTCACACCCTGTGACCGCATTTCCGCAACCGGGTTCACCCGCTTCCGCTCAGGTGCGAAGTCCGACGCCCCGGTGCAGCAGTGTCATGCAGATGCCACCAAGAAGAATCACGAAGGCAAGGATGACGGCATAGGCGGTGACCAGACTGACATCGGAAATACCCAGAATACCGTGCCGGAAGGTGTTCACCATGTACAGGATCGGGTTGGCCAGCGACACGTTCTGCCAGAATTCCGGCAACAGGCTGATCGAGTAGAACACCCCGCCAAGATAGGTCAGCGGCGTCAGCACGAAGGTGGGAATGATGGCAATGTCGTCAAATTTCTGCGCGAAGATGGCATTGATCATGCCGGCCAGTGAAAACACCACGGCCGTCAGTAGCACCACGGAGATGGTGATCCAGATGTTGTGGATACTCAGGTCGGTGAAGAACAGTGAAATGATCAGCACCACGGTACCGACCATCAGCGCACGCACCACCGAACCGGTGACGTAACCCAGCAGGATGATGTAGTTGGGCAGCGGACTGACAAGGATTTCCTCGATATGCTTGCCGAACTTGGCGCCGAAGAACGAGGACACCATATTGCCGTACGAGTTGGTGATGATGCTCATCATGATCAGGCCCGGCACGATGAATTCCATATAGCTGCGACCACCCATCTCGCCAATACGGCTGCCGATCAGGTTGCCGAAGATGATGAAGTACAGTGTCATGGTGATCGCCGGCGGCAGGATGGTCTGCATCCAGATACGCAGGATGCGGGTGACTTCCTTGATGACGATGGTCTTGAGGCCGACCCAGTTGGGGTGGTTGATCATGATCTGGCCTCCCCTTTGTCCTGGTCATTTCCCTTGCCGTTCCCCTGGTCAATCATGCGCACGAACAGCTCTTCCAGTCGATTGGTCTTGTTGCGCATGGAGCGAATGTTGATCTGGCTCGACTCCAGCGCACGAAACAGCTCGTTCAGATTCCGACCCTTGGGCAGGTCGACCTCGATTGAACCGTCGGGTCGCAGTCGACATTCCAGCCCGCCAAGCTCGGGGGCATCACACAGCGCCTCGTCGGCATCGAGCACGAAGGTCTCCACATCCATCTCGGCCAGCAGTGCCTTGATGGTGGTGTTGCGAACGATCTCACCGTGATCGATGATGGCGATGTTGCGGCACAGCTGTTCGGCTTCTTCCAGATAATGGGTGGTCAGAATAACTGTGGTGCCGTCGTTGTTGATGGCCTCGATGTACTGCCACATGGAACGACGAATCTCGATATCGACCCCGGCGGTGGGTTCGTCCAGGATCAGCAGGCGCGGATTGTGCATCATCGAGCGGGCGATCATCAGACGACGCTTCATGCCACCGGACAGGGTACGCGACAGTTCGTTACGCTTTTCCCACAGGTTGAGCCGGGTCAGTAATTCCTCAGCCCGTTCGTGCGCCAGCTTGCGTTCAATGCCGTAATAGCCGGCCTGGTTGATGACAATATCGATGGGTTTTTCGAACTGGTTGAAATTCACTTCCTGCGGCACCAGCCCGATCATGCGCATGGCCTCGGAGCGGTGCTTCTCGATATCGACATCGAACACCGTGACTTCACCACCTGTCGGGTTCACCAGGGATGAGATAATCCCGATCATGGTGGACTTTCCGGCACCGTTGGGGCCGAGCAGCGCAAAGAAATCGCCGGCCTCGACCGTCAGGCTGACATCCTTCAGCGCCACCACACCGTTCTTGTAGGTCTTGTGCAGGTTCTTGATGGACAGTGCGTTCAAATTCAATCCGGGATGAGCAGACAAGGCCGTCTATGTTCTCAGGAAATGGGCTCAAGGCCAAGCCCTGACGGCTGACCGTTTGCCAATGAACTGGCGAAATTGACTGGAGAAAAAAATGCACCGAGGCGCAACGTGTTGCGGGGTGGGGTGTGATAGCATGCGCTCTGCGTAGATACACAAGACACGAGCATGATTCTTAACAACCAGTGGCAACAACAACTCGACGAGTTACGTTCCAGATTTAATTCGGCTGAACCGTTCAGACATCTGGTCATCGACAATTTCTTCGACACTCAGTTCTGTCAGGATCTGGTGGCCAGTTTTCCGGAGTTTGACGATGAGTTTGCCCGCAACGAAATGGGCGTGGTTGGCCGCAAGGCCGTGCGCACCGATGTACGTTCGCTGGGCGTCCCGTTCTGCAGCCTCGACGATTACATCCAGACCGATGAGTTTCTCGACACCATCGGACAGATGACCGGCATCGACAAGCTTCGATACGATCCGGCCTATGTCGGTGGTGGCACCCACGATAACCGCTCAGGCCAGGGGCTGTATCCGCATGTGGATTTCAATTACCACCCGCTTGATGGGCGGCACCGGCGTCTGAACCTGATCATCTACCTGAACGAGGACTGGCAAGAAGACTGGGGTGGCAACCTGGAGCTGCACTCCAACCCCTGGGATCTGAACAACAACCGGATCAGCAGTGTGCTGCCGGAAATGAACCGGGCCATCCTGTTCGAGACCAATGAACATTCCTGGCACGGCTTCCAGCCGATTCGATCGCCGGATCCTGCCTCACCGCTGGCACGCCGTTCGTTCGCCATTTACCTGTATACCGATGATCGGCCCGAGGATGATACGGCCGTTGAGCATTCGACCGTGTATGTGCCACTGCACATGCCGGACAGCCTGAAACACAATGACCGTATTGATGATGCCGTTCGCCGGGATGTCGGCAAGGTGCTGGAAGATGGTCTTGGCATGATGAAATTTCTGTACGATCGCGAAAAGCAGTTCTCTCAGCAGCTGGCTTCGGCGCGAGACCACATGCGTTTGCCGGTTACCGGCTATGTTCGATTGCAGGGTGCCCAGCATGGCTGTCACGAGGACGGCTGGGGAGAATCGAATCTGGCCTTTGAGTTCACACCCACCCGAAAAGTGAAATCGGTGACGCTCAGTGGCCGGGTTCCCGATCAGATTCGACCACACGATGCTTCCTCTTCCGTGATCACACTGAGCTGGACACTGGATGGCCAGACCGAAACGCTCAGTGTCAAGCCGGGCAAGAAGGTGAAATGGACCCGCAAGATCCGTCTCGCTGCGGGTTCGCCGCAGTCGTTGCGTCTGCAATGCGATGGCGAGTTTGTCCCGTATGACCAGGGCATGGGTGAGGATCGTCGGAAACTCGCCCTGCTGCTCAACGAGATCACGTTCGAACACCGCTGAGCGAACACCATGAAGGCCCATCAGGCAGATAATGCGACGCATGATTCGCTGAGAATCCGGGCGCTGCACCTGTTCGTCATCACCGCGATGGCCCTGAGTCAACCGTTGTTCCAGACACTGTCCGTACAGGCCGAATTCATTGCTGCGCACCGGCTCGACCGCTACGACCTGTGGCTGCTGATAACCGTCCTCGCTGTGATTCTGCCGTTGATGCCGGCACTGCTCTATCGGTTGCTGGTGCGATTATGGCCGGTCATCGGCCATGGCTTCTATCTGCTGTGGTTGCTGCTCGGCCTGACCGCGGTGCTGACACTGGCGTTGTACTCGGTGCTGGATGCCAGTATCACGACCGTGCTGCTGGCGTTAGCCGCTTCACTGCTGTTGTGTGTGTTGTTGCGCCGCGTCACGGTGTTGCGTCAATTCCTGTCACTGTACGTGATTGCATTGCCGGTTCTGGTCATCCAAATGATGGCCTCGGATACGCTGCAGACAGATTACAGCACTGGCCTGGACTCGAAGTCCGGCGTTGTCGGGTCGGGAACTGATCCCGAACTGTTGCCACCGCCTCTGCCGGCTGATCCCGACGCATCACTGCCACACCTGATTCTGGTGGTGCTGGATGAATTTCCGTTGCTCAGTCTGCTGGATGCCAGCGGTGAGCTGAATGCGACGCGCTACCCCAATTTCGCGGCTCTGGCCGAATCCGGGGTGTGGTTTCGGCGACACACGGCCAATTCTGACACCACGTCCATGGCCATTCCGATGATGCTGTCCGGTCGGCAGCTGGACATGAGCCAGAGGACCATTCCCGACTACCGTCATTTTCCCGATAACCTTTTTACCCGTCTGGACAGCCGTTACACCATTCATGCGGTCCAGAATGGAACCGACCTGTGTCCAACGGCCATCTGCAACCCGCCACCGATGTTTGCGACGCGTGGCTCTCGACTGTTGCTGACGCTGGATGACCTGATGGTGTTCTATGGCCACATGATACTGCCGTCCGGCATGCGAACATCGCTGCCACAGATCGACCAGCGCTGGTTTGGATTTCGTCAGGCCCACCAGACCGGTGAGATAACGCAAGCCGAATCCGAATTCAAGACCCAGAACTATTCCTACGAGAACCGTATTGACGTGTTTCGCTCGTTCATCGAAGCGATAAAACATGCCGATGAGCCACAGTTCCATTACCTGCACGTGCTGTTGCCCCACGGGCCATATCGATACGACGGTTCACTCAATGACTACACCCTGCCCGAGCGACAGAGCATTATGGGCATCATGCCCGAAGACGGGACACATGCGCTGAAACACCAGTGGTACGATGACCCGGTGGCGGTGGAACTTGCGGAACGTCAGCAGCTGTTGCAGGTCTCAGCAGTAGATAAACTGATCGGCGATCTTGTGCAGCAACTGAAACAGGAAGCGATGTTTGATGACAGCCTGCTGGTGGTGACCTCGGATCACGGTGCCGCCTTCGAACCGGGTGACTCCAGACGTCAGCTCACGCATGACAACTTTAGCCGCATTGCCAGTGTTCCGCTGTTCATCAAGTACCCGAACGGTAGCCCGAACGGCGTCTCGGACTGGCATACCTATTCAACCGATATTGCCCCGATGATTCTGTCCGCCATGGCGGGTCATGCGCCTGACCAGGCAGCACTTGCGAGCAATGATCAATCGCCATGGCCAGATCGACAACAGACCCTGATCACCAAGGGCATGAAAATGATCGGCCAGAAACCCATTTCCAGCCTGGTCGGCCGCATGAGTCAGCTGGCACAGGATCAGGCCGGGCGAATGGGCAACGGCGGCATCGAACAGGTGTGGCATGGTCCCGATCCCCATGGCCTAGTGAACCAGTCGCTGGGCTCGCTCGATGTGGTGAGTCTTGCCGAAGATCAGCAGAAGACCGCGTCGGTGGCGCGTCTGGACTGGCTGCAGAACTGGAACCCCTACACCGGGTATTCGCTCGGCATGTTCTATGCCGATATCGATGACGACAGCCTGCTGACCCGCAATGCCAGCTATGTGGTCAGCGTCAACGGACAGGTGGCCGGCAGTGGCAGCAACATGGTGATGGCCGAGCACCGCCAGCACCTGCGCATGCTGATCGATCCGACCCGCTTCAATCTCGGCGTGAATGACGTTCGTCTGTTCGAGGTGTCTGACGATGGCCGCCAGCTGTTGCCACTGGCCATGACCGATGTTGACTTGCTGCCCAGCCTGAGAAAGCCGGGTTCCAACCGTCGCTGGCTGCCGCCGGTGAAGGCCATCATGCCGGGCGATACCATCGATTTTGTCGACAGTCGGCATGAGGCGGCCTTCGTTGATGGCTGGGCATCGGCCCGCAGCCGAATCCTGTGGAGCACCGATACCACTGCCGAGATCAATCTGACCTTCGCCGAAACCGTGGCGGCTGGAACCTACCGCGTGACGCTTACGCTCAAGCCCTTTCTGGTGGATGGTGAATTGACCTCCCAGCGGATACGTGTCAATCATGATGATGTGCTGTTATACAAGACCAAACTGGATGAGGACGAGTTCAGCTCTCACAGCTTCGAGGTGGTCCTGAGCGAGCCAACACAATCGTTGAGGCTTCGCCTGGACTTGCCGGATGCATCCAGACCCGTGGATTTCGGCCTCAATGACGATGCCCGCACGCTGGCCATTGCCCTGTTGTCACTCTCGCTGAGCAACGTGGCAGAACCATGAACGCAAAGCGCGCCCTGCAACTGTTTGTCCTGGCGGCGATGGCGCTGTCGCTACCGCTGTTGGGTGTGCTGAAAAATCATCCGGAATTCCTGGCGGCGCACCAGCTGGATCGATTCGACATGATTGTGCTGACCCTGTTCGGCGCGCTTGTGCTTCCGCTGCTTTGCGTTGTGCCGTATCTGGCCACTCGGCTGATCAACCGACGCCTGGGTGCCGGGGTGTTTCATCTGCTGTTCTGGCTGCTATTGATCGTGCTGCTGATGCCGTTGCTGGGGCAGTGGTTCAGCTCGGCTGTCTGGGTACTGCTGCTGGCAGCCACGGCAGCCGGCCTGCTGCTGTGGTGGTATCACCGCAGCAAACCACTGCAGACGTTCGTCTCCCTGTATGCACTGGCACTGCCGGTACTGGTGGCCCTGTTTGTGCTCTCACCCGCCGTACGTCCCTGGTTTACCTCGGCCTGGAGCCAGGTCGAAACCGAGCGAATCAACAACAAAAGCCTGCCACCGATGGTGTTCATCGTGCTGGATGAATTTCCACTCACCAGCCTGATCAGCAGCGATGCCTCCGGCAGGCCTGTCATCAATGCTGATCGCTTTCCATCGCTGGCGCGACTGGCAAGGCGGGCCACCTGGTTCCCGGATCACACGGTCAATGCAGACAATACCGCCATCTCGGTACCGGCCCTGTTGAACGGCAGGATCCCTACGGGCGATGACGCACTACCGCCCACCTGGCGACACCACCCGGTGAATCTGTTCACGGCGCTGGCACCTTACTATGCAATGGATGTGCATCAGAATGGGACTGACCTGTGTCCGAACAGCCTGTGTAGGCCCACCTCACTGCTGGCCTCACGCCGCTACCGGCTGGGCCTCACGGTTGATGATCTGTGGATCATCGGGCTGCACCGGCTATTGCCCGATGACCTTGTCGGTTGGCTGCCGTCGGTGGATAACCGCTGGCTGGCATTTCGTGATCGCCAGCACGATGACGACAGCTTCCGCGAGGAAGAATACATTTATGCCGACCGGGGCCGCGTGTTTCGTCGCTTCATCGCCGGCATCGGTACAGAAACAGGGCAGCCGGGACTGCACTACCTGCATTCGATGCTGCCGCATGCGCCCTTCAGTCACCTGGCCGATGGCACTTACTACACACTGCCGGAGAGCAGCCAGTTCATCGGCAATCTGCCGGACGAAGATCAGAGCTCGTTCATGGATCGACTCTACGACGACCCGCAGGCGGCACTGCTCTCACGCCAGCAGCACCTGCTGCAGGCCGGCTTTGCCGACCGCCTCATCGGCGAGATGATTGACCGACTGGAAGCAACCGGTCTGTATGATCAGGCGCTGGTGATTGTCACCTCCGATCATGGCGCATCGTTCTCACCAGGACAGCCCCGCCGAGAGCTGACCGATAACAACCTGGCTGAAATCGCCGGGGTGCCGTTGCTGATCAAGTACCCGGGGCAGGTGAATGCTGAAGTGTCCGGTCAGGCCAGTCAGTCGATCGATCTGCTGCCCACCGTGCTGTCACTCACTGGCATTCGCATTGGTGATGCACTGGACGGAAACTCATTGCAGGAACCCTCATCTGCGAACCCGCGCCCGGTGACCGTTGTCACCGAAACCGGCGATCAATTATCTGCAACGCTGGATGAGTATCGTGATGCGCAGGCTGACGCGGTTTCCCGGCTGGACTTGATCAGTGGCCAGGGCACGCTCGCCAGCCTGACCGAGGCCAATCTGTTACCGGCATCTGCGGGGCTGGTGGGTACTTCATTGTCTGATCTGCCTGTATCGACAGCAGCGGATGCGACTGCCGGCGTCAGAGTACGCGTGGCACAGCTGAAAGGCCTCAGGCAATGGGCGCCACAGGCAGATTACCGCCTGTCGATGTTCTACGCCGAACTGGAAAACGCCGCCGAGGCCAGCCGAATTTTCACTGGGACCAATGCGGGCGGTTTCGCCGTCAGTATCAACGACACCATCGCCTGCCTGTCACGGTTCTATCGCATTCCGGGGCTGGAACACCAGTTTCGTTGCCTCTATGACAATGCCCTGCTGACATCGGGCGAGAACCGGATTACCGTGACGCCAATCGTTCAGAGCGACAGCGGCGAGTGGCGCAGGCTGCCCGACATGGCGCTGATTCATGCCGATGCCGTGACCGGCACGAAACCCGGTAACCCGGCCCGTATCTGGCGCAATGTACGGGCACAGGTCAGGGTGGGTGACAGCATTCGCGCCATCGACCCTGCCATGAGCTCCCTGTTTGGCGCGGGCTGGTCGGCCCCGCAAACCGATCACCGCTGGAGTGAGTCTGGCAGTGCAACCCTGACATTCCGCTCCGAGCGACCGATACCCGCGCGTGAATACGAACTGGTGCTTCACGGCCGCGCATTCCTGCACCCGCCGGCGCTGATGAGTCAGCGTGTGCGGCTACTGATCAATGGCAGCCCGGTGGCCGATACACTGATGAGAACGCCCGAGATGGCGGCTCACCGCTTCCGCTTTTCACTGGCCTCGCCAGCCAGCCAGCTGGACATTCGACTCGAGTTCCCCGATGCCAGCCGGCCTGTGGAACTCGGCTTCAACCCGGATACCCGGCTGCTGGGCATTGCGCTGACCCACTGGCAGCTCGAGCCGGTGACTGCGGAACATACTACTCGTGACTGAACCGCTGCTGAGCGGTTTTCCGGCCATGGTCGATGAGAATTGCGATCGCCTTGTGCTCGGCTCCATGCCAGGCGTTCAATCGTTGAACGCAGTGGAGTATTATGCCCACCCGCAGAATGCCTTCTGGTGGATAATCGAGTCCTGCTTCGGTATCACACGACAGCTGGATTATCAGCAGCGCTGCCAGCAACTGGTTGGCCGTGGCGTGGGCCTGTGGGACGTGGTGGGTCGTTGCCGCCGACCGGGCAGCCTTGATTCGGCCATCGATCCGGTATCGATCGAGGTCAATGATTTCGCCAGCCTGTTGACAGAGCATGCGGGTATACAACTCATTCTGCTCAATGGCGGCAAGGCCGCCGAACTGTGGCGGCGTCGCGTGGTACCGACGCTGGGTGAATCTGCAGAACGAATCCGGATCGAAAAGATGCCCTCGACCTCACCAGCCTACGCGGCCATGAGCCGGGAGAAGAAACTGGCGATCTGGAAGGCGGCGCTGTTCAGTAACACAACAGTCTGATCAATCCAGTCAGAACGAGACCAGCGTCGCGTTGTCCTCATCGATGCACAGCTTGCCGGGGTAGTTGAACACCAGGTCGTCCTGATACAGCTCGCGCAGGTGATCGAGGATTTCGTGCAGGCCGCGGGCACGCAGCGGGTAATAGTGTTCCAGACGGCTGATACCGTCATCACTGTTCCACTGCACGGTGTAGGCCAGCGTGCCCAGGTCAGCCGTGCTCTGCTCGGTGACTTCGATGTGTCCCTCGGCCACACCATCCACGGCAACCTCACGCACAAAGGCCTCATCGAGTACGTCCAGATCACCGGGCCAGTGGTCAATCTCGTCAAACGGGCCCGATTCGCCCGGCCCCAGCAACAGCAGCCGGACATCCACACCATGCGCCCGGAGTGCGGTTACCACCTGTCGTTGCACCCGGACATACTGGGCGTAATCGCCGGCCAGGTCGGCATCAGGTGATCGCTGACGATGGTCCCGAGCCCAGCTATTGAAGCTCATGCAGGTGACATCCACGCCCTGCGGTGTGGTGCGGAACAGGTTGCCGATGGCCGATTTCACCACGCGGGATTCACCGGTCAGCAACTGGGCATCGAGCAGTTCCCACAGCTCGGGCAGGCCAATATGGGTCAGCTGCATGCTGAGCATGGCGCACAGATCGTGCAGGGTCATGTAGCGTGCGTGCAGTGGATTGACGGCAAACAACTCGATCAGGCTGATGGCCGTTTCGGGCCGCGCCTGGCCCTGGTTCAACAGCACCTCTTCGGTCTTCGAAGCCAGTTCCCTGAGCGCATCGGCATCACCGGTCAGCACGATCGGTACCAGCAGCAGCGGCCCGGCCGCATCACTGTCATGCGGATTCAGTGCGGCTTCGGGGAATACTCCGTTGGCGGCACCCAGTGCCATCAGCCCGGCCTCGAATGGCCTGTCGCTGTCACCGGCCTGCTGCGCCTTGATGTACATCGCACGCAGGGTATTGAACACCGGATAACCCGGTGACAGCAGCTGCGGCTGCTCGTACAGGGCTCCGGCCACGACCATGCCGAAGGCGCTGATATCTCCCAGCAATGCGGTCAGGTCGGCAGCCACCAGTTCGGACAGCTGGGTCGCAGCTGCCTTGTCCAGTGGCGGTGGCAGGCTCAGGCCGTGCGCATGTTCGGACAGATCGGCCTCGACGGCCAGCATCAGACAAACCGATTCCTCGGGCAGGGGTGTGGATTGCATTCAGGCGATTCCCAACGTGACTTGTTCCTTCTTGTTCGCTGTCATTGTACCATTGCAGCCCCGATCACCGACATGCCAATGGCGGCATATTCGCTCAGGTGATCACGCTTCAGGAAATGCATGAGCCAGTTATGAACAAGGCACACCCGAAAGAATCCGAGCTGATGAACCGAGAGTGGTTCTACCCGTTCCGCCTGCCCGGTGGCGGCACCACGCCCACCTACGGTGGCGGCAAGCTCGACAAGATTCACCAGACCCGCCTGCAGATGATCGATCACGTGCTAGCCCAGACCTTTGGTGATTCACTGGCCGGACTCAATGCCATCGACCTGGCATGCCATCAGGGCTTCTTCTCGCTGCAGCTGATCGAACGCGGGGTGCGTGAGGTGCTGGGTGTGGATGCGCGGCAGTCACACGTTGACGATGCCCGGCTGATTGCCGAGGTGCAATCGGCGGACAATTTCAGTGCCCTGCAATCGGACATCCACGATCTGGATTGTGCTGCGATGGGCCGCTTCGATATCTGCATGATGCTGGGCCTGATCTACCACCTGGAAAACCCGATCGGTGCCATACGCCGTGCCCATGCGCTCACCGGCAAGGTCTGTCTGATCGAAACGCAGGTAGGCCCGCACCTGTCCGGACCACTGGATTATGGCAGTTATGAATTCGTGCGACCGATGAAGGGTTGCTTTGCAGTCATCGACGAGACCGACGATACCCACGGCCCGGAAGCCTCCACCGAAGGAATCTGTCTGGTACCCAGCACCGAGACACTGATCTGGATCATGCACAAGGTAGGTTTTGACCGTGTTGAACTGATCGCACCGCCGGCCGATGCCTACGAGCAATTGCGCACAGGCAAGCGTGTGCTGGTGGCCGGCTACCGCGACTGAAGCCAGTCCTCGAGGAACGCCGTCACCTCCTCGGCATTGCCGCGAAAGCGTACCCGTTCTTCCTTCTTTGACAGCTGATAATCGTACATCGGGTCGTAATAACTGCTCAGCAGCACATCGATCCAGCGCTGATGTGCGGCGGCGGCATTCTGGTTCAGGTGCAGTGCGAGCGCATCGGTCATCAGCGCTCTGATCGCCCTGGTTCGCTCACCGCCCAGTCGGTTGCTGATACGAGACAGTGATGCATCCAGCCACTCGGCAAAGGTGTCGAAACCGTTTTCGGGATCCTCATTGATGAACAGCCCCAGGTTGCTTTCGATGTAATCGTGCTGAATTCGCCTGAGGCGCTCCTCGTAGGGTGCCTCGAGAATTACCAGGTCGGTCCTGCAGAACGCCTGGTAAAAGTGATCCGGCAGAAAACACTGGCCGATGCCGCGGCTCTCGTCCTCGAAAATAACCTGTTCGGGTTGATTCATCTTCAGCCAGGTCACGGCGATGATGTTTTCGAAATTGATCTGGCTGGGCTGGTCGGCCAGCTTGCCGCCAAAGGCCGAACCGCGATGATTGGCGATGCCCTCCAGATCGATGTGACTGGGCAGGGCGAGCAGAACCTCGGTCTTGCCGATACCGGTGCACCCGCCGATTCGCATGATGCGCTGACTTCCAAGCGCATCCAGCTGATCGATCAGGAACTGTCGCATGGCCTTGGAGCCACCCGCAATGCGGGGGTAATCGATACCCAGCTCCAGCAACCATTCCTGCACGATTTTCGAGCGCATGCCGCCACGGAAACAATAGAGGTATCCGTCCGGGTGTTCGCGGCAGAATTCGGCCCATGCATGAATGCGCCGCAGTTTCAGATCGCCCGAGATGAGCTGGTATCCCAGATCGACCGCGGCCTGCTGACCCTCGTTCTTGAAAGTGATGCCGATCATTTCGCGCTGTTCATCCGACAGCAGCGGCAGGTTCACTGCCCCGGGAAAACTGCCACGGGAAAATTCAACCGGTGCCCGAACATCGAGCAGGGGCGCGCCAGATCGAAAGACCTCCAGGTATTGATCAACCTTGCGTCCCATTAAGTCGTAATCAACCTGATGGTCGGCCCTTCGGTTGGCCGGGTGATTCGTCCGATGAAACTGGCTTCGATCTCGTGCTGCGCCAGGCAATCGTGAAATTCATCCAGCTCCTCATCACTGACCGTCACCAGCAGGCCGCCGCTGGTTTGCGGGTCGCACAGGATGGCCTTGTCGTGCTCGCTCATCTCGCTGGCGTGTTCACCATAGCTCTGATGATTGCGATGGGTGCCACCGGGAACGGCACCGGCAGCAATGTAATCATCGACACCATCCAGACGGGGTATCTTCGAGACATCGAGTTCGGCCTCGACGCTACTGCCCTGACAGACTTCCAGCAGATGGCCCAGCAGCCCGAAGCCGGTGACATCGGTCATGGCATTGATGCTTTCAAGCTGACCGAAACGGAAGCCTGCCGAATTCATCTGGCACATGGTGTCCAGCGCCAGCCCAACGTGTTCGGGTTTGAGCTTGCCCTGCTTTTCGGCGGTGGTGAGAATGCCGACACCCAGGGGTTTGGTCAGGTAGATGTGATCATCGATCTCGGCCTGGTCATTGCACTTGAGGCAGTCCAGATCGATGCGGCCGGTGATGGCACCACCGAAGATCGGTTCGGGTGCATCGATGCTGTGACCACCGGCCAGAATGATGCCGGCTTCGCGACAGGCCTGTCGTCCACCATCAACCACCTCGGCAGCCACCTCGGCTGGCAAGGTATCGATGGGCCAGCCCAGTATGGCGATGGCCACCAGCGGCTCGCCGCCCATGGCATAGATATCGCTGATGGCATTGGTGAGGGCAACTCGCCCGAAGTCGAAGGGGTCATCGACAATCGGCATGAAGAAGTCGGTGGTGCTGATCACCGCCTGGTTGTTGCCCAGGTCATAGACGGCGGCATCGTCCTTGCTGCTGTTGCCGACGATCAGTTGCGCGTCGTCGGGTACATTGAACTCGCTCTGCACGATTTTCTCGAGCACATCGGGTGCAATCTTGCAGCCGCAGCCAGCACCATGGCTGTACTGTGTCAGCCGGATGGGATCTGTCGTGCCGTTTTCGCTCATGTCACCTGTCCTGCCGGGTCGATTGCCGCTTCAGGCGGCGGCTGATCGTGATAGGATACGCCCTTGCTGTTCGAATTGAAATGAGACCCCATGTACAAGATAGTCCTGCTGCGCCACGGCCAGAGCCTGTGGAACAAATCCAACCAGTTTACTGGCTGGGCCGATGTTGACCTGACCGATACTGGCCGAGCCCAGGCCGCCAATGCCGGCAAACTGCTGAAGCAGGAAGGCTTCGACTTCGATATCGCCTTCACCTCGGTGCTGAAACGTGCCATTCGCACCCTGTGGATTGCACTCGATGAAATGGACCGCATGTGGCTGCCGGTGCATCGTCACTGGCGTCTGAACGAGCGTCATTACGGCGCATTGCAGGGACTGGACAAGGCCGAAACCGCGGCGAAATACGGCGATGAACAGGTGCTGATCTGGCGCCGCAGTTACGCCACACCACCGCCGGCGCTGGAGAAGGACAGTGAGCATTATCCCGGTCATGATCCGCGTTATGCCGCGCTGGAAGAATCCGAGCTGCCGGTCGGCGAGTGTCTGGCCGATACCGTTGATCGCGTCCTGCCCTACTGGGAATCGGATATCGTGCCGGTCATCACCTCGGGCAAGCGGGTGATCATCGCGGCCCACGGCAATTCACTGCGGGCCCTGGTCAAGCACCTGGACAAGGTCTCCGACGAAGAGATCCTCAAGCTCAATATACCGACGGGTGAACCACTGGTGTACGAGCTTGATGAATCACTCACGCCGATCAGGAGCTATTACCTCAACGACCCCGAAGCCATCCAGGCTGCCATGAACGAAGTGGCGAATCAGGGCAAGGCGCACTGAGAGACTTCATCGAAAACGGCTGACGGTTGTTTTTTTCAGCCCTCGAAGCCGTCCGAGAAGATGCTGCTCTGGGACATGAGGAAGGTGCGCGTGCTGGGAATCATCACATCGCGGCCGCCGTCATTGATGATGATGTTGAAATGATCGGTACCCAGATCCTGATCTACCACCAGTAGTGGTACCCGATACAAGCCGTTGCCCTGTGGCGCCACCGCGCCAATGCTGGTGAACTGATCCGAATCCGGCAGGTGACTGACCGTAATCAGCGCGGCTGTTCCCGTCAGGTCCTGTCCCTGCCAGTCCTTGAGCTGAACCAGCAGCACGTAGTCGTTGCCATCGCGCTCGAAGCTCACTTGTGTGACCAGCGCATCGGCCATGCCGATGCGGTCGCTGCGTGACTGATCGAACAGCGTCTGCAGCTGCAACACCGGATCCGGATCGGCGCTGCCCTGAAAGGCAATGTTGAAATCGAGAAAGTAATCGCCGTCTGCACAGCCATTGGCATTGCAGTTGCTGTCGTCACTGTCGCCTTCGCGGCTGACGATGAAGAAACCGACGTCGGCCGACTTGTCGAACATCGGCGGCGGTGTGCCGCAACCGGTGACCAGCCCAGGACAGGAACAGCGACCGTCACCGCCCTGCAGTCGTGCCGCCTGCATGGCTGCCATCAAGCGGGCCGGCCAGGTATCACCGGTGTTGAGCAGCGCATTTTCCGCCTCGTTGATCACGGCCACACCCGTCAGGATATTGCCCTGAATGGCGTAATGCACACTCCCAGCCGAGCCGGCAACGCCGGAGGAATGATCAAAGGTGTCTACGCCAGACTGCGTCGCTGCGCTGGGACCACTGCCCACAATACCGTGCTGGTGAAATCCGGTGCCGTTGAGCTGGATCAGTTCGGCAATGATGCTGTCGGCGTCATCGCCATTGATCAGGCCGTCGCGGATGATATTGCGCCGCTGACCGGAGGAATCGACCGCCGACTGTGCTGCACCGGCACCTGTTGCCACACGAACAACGGGCGAAAATGCCTTCAGGTCGATCCCGGTGACGCAGGTTGCCGAAGCGACCCCCGTTTCGCCCGACTCCGTGTCGTGAAACAGAATCGACCAGGTGGCCATGACCGGATCCGGGCTGGCCATCAATGCAATTGAAAACAGCCAGGGGGAAATCCGTGTCAGGCCCATGGCGCTACAGTTCAATGCGGGTCGAGGTGCCCAGTCCGGGGCCCAGCACAATGGCATTGAGCAGGAAGCGGTTCATGCCCTTGGCAGCGCCGCGGAAGTTGGGCTGCGAGGCAAACAGAATGATCTGCCCCTGGCCCTTTCGTTCCTGCGTGAGCCAGGCCGAATTGGCCAGTCGCTGGCTGGCTTCGGGCCACAGCAGGCCGCTCATGCGAATCAGCAGTTCCTGCTTTTGCGGCAGCGTGGACCAGCCGATTGAATAACTGTCGCTGTCGTCGAGTGAATCCTTCACATCATCCCATTCGCCGTCGCTGAGCTCGCGGTAATCACCGATGCGCACCACGGCGCGGGTGCTGTCACCGGACATCAGCACCGGGTTGTCGGAAACAAGCAATGGCATCACCGGATCGGTGCCGAAGCTGAGCCAGTGCTTCTGATCACCCCGACCGGCAACAAAGGCACCGGATGGCATGAACAGCGATTGCCAGCGGTTCACCTGTTTCAGGTCATCCTCGCTCTTGCCCTTGCTGGCCTTCGCGCTCGGGTAATCGACCGAGAGTGCGGCGGCATGCTGACGTGTCGTGGACAGGTTGCTGAGCGTCTCGCGGGTGGCCAGCCATTCGCGCTGCAGCGAAATGTCATAGTCGGCGATATCGCCGAAACTGTCCTCCAGCGAGCGCACGGCGCTGAGCTTGTTGTCTTCCTTGATCAGGTCCGGTACCGAACCGTCGACAGCAATCAGTGTGTTGCCCATCTCGACCCAGCGTTTCAGTGCCGCAACTTCGCCCGGGCTCAGGTTGCCGGCAAAGCGATCGGGCAGGATCAGCACGTTGTAGCGTCGCAGATCGTTGAAGCTGAAGGTAGTCTGATCCAGGTGGCTGTGACGGATTCCCAGATTGGTGTCGATGCTGTGCCAGATGGTGCCGTAATCGTAGAAGTTGAACATGCCACGGCTGATGATGGCGATACTGGGTTGCCTCAGCAGGCGGAAGTGGCGGCCACCGATATCGGGCAGCTCGCCCTCACCCAGGCCCCGGCTCACCGGGTACAGGGTCAGTGACAGGCCACTGGCTTCGGCCTTGAGTGTGTCGACCAGATCGGCACGTTTGCGATTGTCGTTGCGGCTGACCAGAATCGAACCGCGAGAGAAGTTGCGATCATCCAGCTGTGATTCCTTGTCGATGACACGAACCTGAACCCCCTGTTCCATCAGCCGTGCGGCAAAGGCCAGTGATCGGTCATCGGCACCGTCCACGGCCCAGGCAATTGCCGTTTCCGACAGGCTGGGTTCACTCGGCATGCGCTTCTGATAGGGCACCAGACTGGACTTGATCTCGGTCGGCACGCGCAGCGCCGACAGACCATACATCATGCTGAGGTTCCAGGCGGTGACGTCGTACATGATGCTGGATCCGTCGCGAAGCGTGTTCTGGCGCTCCTCGATCAGCACCTCGTCCTTGATCGGCGTATCAAACTCGAGCACGGCGGCGATCAGTCTGGCCTCGGCCTGACGATTCGGGATCACCACGCTACCGGCTGGCAGGGTGGTGCGTGATCGAGTCTGGCCCAGATGGTCGCGGGCATTGCTGACCGTGATCTCGCTGCTGGTCTGGTAGACATTGATGTCCTGGAACTGCAGTACTTCGACCAGTGCGTTGAGACGACTGTGATTGTCGGTGGGTTCGATGACGTAACTGACCGAGGCATAGGGGCTGCTGGATGAAATCATGCGCTGGCGGTCGGCGAAATAGTCACGGTAAATGTCAGCCGAGTGCCTGGCCAGGGTCTCCAGATTGACCAGTGTGCTGACCAGCTGCTGGTGTACGCTCTGCTGATAGGTACGCATGCGGCCTTCGGGGCGCATCACCGCATCCTCATCGGTGCTGGCCTGCTCGTACAGGATATGAATGCTGCCGCGGTACTCGGAATAATTGGAGTAACCGGCATACAGGTTCTCGAACCACTCCCCGGTGTAGTAGGGCCAGTTCATGCGGTCGAAGGCGGCCGCTTGATCACGGGCAAAGACATCGTTCCAGTTGCGCAATTCGCGCGAGACGTGGGCATTGATCGGCTCACGTGCCGGGGCAAACAGATAGGTATTGAGTGAACCCATTTCGTGGCCATCGATCATCAGCTGCGGCGTCCACTCGTTGATGGCCCTGACGCGGCCACGGGTCTCCGGGTGCACCAGGTAGACAAAATCCCGGTTCAGATCGAACAGGTAATGGTTGGTGCGACCGTAGGGCCAGACGCCACTGTGCAGCACCGACTGGTTGTCGATGTTGGGCGCTGTACCTCGCGCCTGCTCCAGCTGCTTGACGAAGCGTGCCCGGCCGTCGGGGTTCATCGACGGATCGATGATGACGATTTCCTTCTCCAGCAGATCACTCACCTCGGCGCTGTTGGAGGCGATCAGGTGATACAGTGCCGCCAGTGAGGCATCGGCACCGGAAGACTCGTTGCCGTGGATCGAATAGGCCATCCAGGCAATCGCCGGCAGGCGGCCAATGATCTCGTCAGCCTGTTCGCTGCTGGTACTGGCCGCATCGGCCAGTCGGGCCAGGTCGGCCTTGATGTCATCAAGCCGCGCCAGATTGGCCGGCGAGGACACCACCACATAGTAGAGAGGACGGTCTTCATGCGAACGGGCGTACTCAACCAGCATGGCCTTGTCACTCTGCTGCGACCAGAGCCGGATCGCCTGCACGATCTGTTCCGGGGTGGCCGTGCGCTTGCCAACCTCGAAGCCCAGGATCTGCTCGGGTGTTGCGATGCCCGGATTGTAATCGTCCGTCAGCAACGGCAGCGCGTAATCCAGGTCGTCCAGCGTGGTGGGTTCCATCAGGTCCGCCGCCTGCACCACAGGTACCAGCAACAACAGCAACAGAAGTCTTGTTTTCATCATGCACTTGCCCATGTTTGAGACACAAGTGACCGACACTAGCGTGTCGCATGGCCCCGGTCAATGGCTGTGCCCGTTGCATCGCTGATTGCCGGCTCGGGCCGTTTGTCTGCTATGATCAGTGACAGCATTGTCAGGCCCCTGCCAGCGGAAGGAACAGCAGCACTTGGAACACGTCAGTTTTCTTGTCCCGACCCTCATACTGCTGGTCACCGGCATCGCCGCCATTGCCCTGACCCGACCGCTGAAACTGAACCCGATCGTCGGCTACCTGATCGCCGGCGTGCTGATTGGTCCGCACGGCCTGGATTTCATTCAGGAGAGCCACACCACACACATACTCGCAGAACTCGGAATCGTGTTCCTGTTGTTCGACATCGGCCTGCACTTCACGCTTGAGGATATCTGGGATTCACGCAAGGAAATGCTCGGCCTGGGCCCGATTCAGGTATTGCTCTGTGCGCTGGTGCTGGCCTGGCCGGTGTACCTGCTGACCGATTCGGGCTCGCTCGCCATTCTGATCGGCGTCGCCCTGGCGCTGTCCTCGACGGCGGTGGTGGCCCAGGTGCTGGCCAGCTACCATCAGCGCAATTCACCGCTCGGCTCGGCCGCCACATCGGTGCTGATCTTCCAGGACATCATCGCCATTTTCCTGCTGATCATGGCGGCCGGTTTCGGACAGGAAGGCGCACCAATCGGCGATATTATGCTGCTGTCGCTCGGCAAGGCCCTGGCTGCATTCGCTGTGGCTGTCCTGGTCGCGAAACTGATCGCCGAACCGCTGCTGCGCTTCATCGCCTCGTTCAAGAACGATGAAATCTTCTCGGCCACGGCGCTGCTGATCGTGCTGGCTGCGGCAGCCGCCACCGGCATGATCGAGTTGTCGCTGACACTGGGTGCCTTTCTCGGTGGCATGATCATTGCCGAGACGCATTACCGGCACATCATCCAGATTGAGGTGAAGCCGTTCCGCGGTCTGCTGCTGGGCTTTTTCTTCATCACCATTGGCATGGAGATGGACCCCGGTTCACTGTTGTCCTCCTGGCTGGAGATCCTCACCTCAGTTGTGTTGTTGCTGGGGCTGAAATCGCTGCTGGTGTTCGCCGCCTGCAAGATCCTGCGCATGCCCACGCGCTCCTCGATCCAGCTGGGCTTCCTGTTGTCACAGGGCAGTGAGTTTGCCTTCGTGGTGTTCAGCTACGTTGCCGTGCAATCGGCTCTCGGTGTAGAGATAACCAATGTGCTGATTACCGCCGTCGCCATCAGCATGGCGCTGACACCGCCGCTCTCGGCGCTGGGTCACCAGCTGGCCGAACGGCTGTCGGAACGCAAGTATGATGAGGATGCCCGAACCGGCTTGGTCGCGCCCAGTGGCAACTGCACTGTACTGGTCATCAGCATGGGTGAGGTGGGTCATTGCATTGCCGATGCACTGGAGGCACACAGTATTCCCTATATTGCCCTGGATAATGACCATGACCGCTTTATCCAGGCCAAGACCGATGGCTACCAGGTCGCCTTCGGCGATGCCACCGACCTGCGGCTGATCAGCGCGCTGGACAGCCTGCACGTGAAGACGGTAGTCAACACCATGCCGCATTTCGCCACCTCGGAAAAACTCACCCGCACGGTCAATGATCGCTTCCCGGGCCTGAAACGGTTTGCCTCAATCAGCGACGAACGTCAGGTGGATGCATTCGGCGCGCTGAAGATCACGGCCGTGGTCGACAACAGCGTGCCGCCCGGGCTCGACCTGGCGGCCGCCGTGCTTAAATCAGAAGGGATTGCGGAAGACAAGATTGCCAACTGGCTGTACCGCCAGCATCTGCGAGCGCTGGAAGAGCGGGATCAGTTCATGGGTGATTTGCTGGATCAGGACAGCGCAACGCCACACTAGCGTTGTCGTCAGAAGCGGTATGTGACTCAGTTTTCGGCGCGCGGCTCGCGCGACATGAGGTTCTTCACGCCCTCGATGGGGGTGATATCGCCACTGATGATCAGTGAGATCTGTTCGGAGATGGGCAGCTCGACATTGTGACGGGCACTCAGACGCATCAGCTCTTCAGCCGTGCGCACACCCTCGACCACCTGATTGATTTCCTCCAGTGCCTGAGCCTGATCGACGCCACGACCAATGGCCAGTCCGAAGCGGCGGTTTCTGGAAAGATCACCGGTACAGGTCAGAATAAGATCGCCGATGCCGGACAGCCCCATGAGGGTTTCGCGGCGGGCGCCCAGTGCCTCGGAGAGCCGCATCATTTCGGCCAGTCCGCGGGTCATCAGCGCAGCGCGAGCATTGGTGCCCAGCTGCATGCCGTCAATGATGCCGGTGCCCACGGCCAGTACGTTCTTGACCGCACCGCCCAGTTCGGCACCGATGATGTCATCGGTGACGTAGGCACGGAAACTGCCGCCGTGCAGCACATCGACCCAGCGCTGGGCATGATCGAGATCGGTCGATGCCACGGTCACTGCCGTTGGCTTGTCGTCGGCCACTTCGCGTGCGAAGGACGGTCCGGTGACGACGGCACCCGGGCTGTTGTCACCCAGAATTTCGTTGGCTACCTGATGCAGCAGGCGTCCGGAGCCAGGCTCGAAACCCTTGGTGGCCCAGGCGAAATCCATGCCCTGCTTCATCTCCGGCCCGATCTGCCTGAGCATGTCGGGGAAGGAGTGACTGGGTGTGACCAGCAGGATACGCTCGGAGGCGTGCATCGCCGCCTCCAGATCCGACTCCACCAGCAGGTTGTCCGGAAACATGGCATCGCTAAGATAACGGCTGTTCTGCCGTTGCTCCGACATGCGGGCCAGCATCTCCGGATCGCGACCCCAGAGGCGCACCTCATGACCACAGCGTGCAATCTGCAACGCCAGTGCCGTCCCCCAGGACCCTGCCCCGAGAACGGCTACTGTCTGTCGGTCATTGTGCTCCGGCATCTGCTCGTGCTGATCAGCTGGCGGTGGCTTCTGCCTGTTGTCTGCGGATCTGTTCCGCATACAGCTGGTCGAAGTTCACCGGTTGCAGCAGCAGTGGCTGGAATCCACCGTGCAGTACCAGATCGGAGATCTGTTGTCTGGCGTACGGGAACAGGATGGCCGGGCAATAGGAACCCAGAGTCGCCTGCGCCTGTTCCGGCTCGAAACCGACAATGTTGAACAGTCCGCCCTGCTGGACTTCCGCCAGATAGGCTGTCTGCTCGCCCACCTTGCACGTGACGGTCACAGTCAGGATGACTTCATAGTTGTTGTCTTCCAGTGACTTGACGCGCTGGTTGAGGTTGAGCTTCAACTCGGGCTCGCCCGGATTCTGGAAAATTTCGGGTGATGAAGGTGATTCGAATGAAACGTCCTTGATGAACAGTTTCATTACGCTGAATCGTGGCTGGTCCGCCTGGGCTGCGCCCTGACCGGCGGTATCCGGTGTCTGGTTTTCTTCTGCCATGTGTCTTGTCCCTAACTAGTCTTAATTGTTGTATTGTTTCATCTCGACGATGCGTTCTCCAGTGGTGACCGGACATCGGTCACCGCAGGCACATTACAGTTCTGGCCATTCCCGTGCCTGATATCGGTCAACTGAATTGCTTATTTGGCGGATTTTCCACGCGTCAGTGGCAGCTGGTCGGCCGCCCAGGCCTGAACACCACCCTTGAGCCAGAACAGCTGGTTGTAGCCGGCCTTGACCAGCTTCTTGCACACCTGTTCGGATTGCACGCCGTTCTTGCAGCACACACCGACCACCTGATCCTTCAGCTGAGTCAGCTTCTTGTCCTGAGGGTCGACGGTTGACGGCAGGACATTGATCGAGTTGACGATGTGCCCCTTTTCGAAATCGCCCTTGGCGCTGACGTCGATCAGCGCTGCGTTCTTCTGGTTGATCAGTGCCGTCAGCTGGGCAGGTGTCACGGCCTTGAAGCCCCGAAAACGCAGGGTGACTTCGTTATGCACCAGCAACACCAGCAGACCCACGAACATCAGGCTCAGTATCGGGTGATTTCCGATAAATTCTGGAAGTAGTTCTAGCATGTATCGATCTTGGAGATGGTAATATGTGAAGGATATGTAGTCTAAACAGTAATAATCAACTGTTAAACATGACAGAAGCCGCTTCATCCTTCAGTTTCAGGCCCGACAGCGTTGCCCGGACAGGTCTGTTCGGTCTGCTGCTGACCCTGTTGCTGTGGGTCTCGGCCCCGTCTGCGGACGATGCCGAAGAGATCCGCAACCGCCTGATCGAGTTGCGCGATCAGATTGCCGACATCCAGCAGCAGATCCGCGCGGCCGAAACCGAACGTGACGAGCTTGATGACGAGCTGGCCGTGACCGAGCGCGAAATCTCCGCGGTCACACGTGAGCTCAAGCGCCTGCAGACACAGATCGGGAGCCAGAACCAGCGGCTGGCCGGTAACCAGCGCGAACAGGATGGGCTGAACGCCTCGATTCAGGAGGAAGCGGCGGCGCTGGCCGCCCAGGTGCGATCGGCCTATGCGCTTGGACAGCACCAGTTTCTCAAGATGGTGATCAATCAGGATGACCCTGCGGCCATGGGCCGGTCATTGTCCTATTACCGTTATTTCAATCGTGAGCGGGTCCGCCGTATCGACCGTATTCAGGGACAGCTGGTACAGCTCGACAACCTGATCGCCGAGCAGCTGCGTGTGCGTGAATCGATGCAGAAAAACGAGTTACAGTTGATTGCCGAGCGACAGGGCAAGCAGGCGCTGCAGGATGAGCGCAAGGTCCTGCTGGCGCGCATCGCCGAACGCATCCAGAGCAGCCAGTCCGAACTCGGATCACTCGATCAGGACCAGAAACGGCTGCAGAAACTGCTGGCCGAACTGGAGGACATCTTTGCCGACATCCCCAACCAGATAGACCACGCTCCTGATTTCATCTCGCAGAAAAGCCGTCTGGCCTGGCCGGTTCAGGGCGACATGTACCTGGCGCCGGGCAGTAACAAGCCTGGTGGCATGAACCGCATGGGCGCTGTTATCAAGGCGGCCAAGGGCACGCAGATCAAGGCCCTCTCCTACGGTCGGGTGGCTTATTCCGACTGGCTGCGCGGCTTTGGTCTGCTGATCATCATCGATCACGGCGAGGGTTACCTGAGTCTGTACGGCTTCAACGAGGCACTGTTCAAGGATGTGGGTGACTGGGTCAATCAGGATGAAGTGATCGGCACCGTGGGCGACAACAGTCTGATTGCTGACAGCGGTCTGTATTTCGAGATCCGCAAGGATGGCAAGCCGGTGAACCCGCGTCCGTGGATCCGGGAATTGCCCTGAACCGGCCTTGCCGGCGTCAAACGGCCGCTGCCCGTGCAGCATGAAAAAAGGGGCCACTCGGCCCCTTTTTTCAATCGATAACGCTGCGGTTACAGCGCTTCGGCATTCTTGCTGAGGTATGAAGCCACGCCGTCCGGGTCGGCATTCATGCCCTCGTCACCGTCTTTCCAGCCAGCCGGGCAAACTTCGCCGTGCTCTTCGTGGAAGGCCAGTGCATCGACCATGCGGATCATTTCATCGATGTTTCGACCCAGCGGCAGGTCGTTGACGATCTGGTGACGAACCTGCTTGTTGGCATCGATCAGGAATGAGGCACGGAAGGCCACGCCATCAGTCGGGTGCTCGATACCATAGGCCTGACAGATCGAGTGTGATACGTCAGCAACCAGCGGATAGCCCACCGGTCCGATGCCGCCTGCATTGACGTCGGTGTTGCGCCAGGCATTGTGGGTGAACTGCGAGTCGATTGAGACGCCCACCACCTGCACGCCGCGCTTTTCGAATTCAGCCAGACGATGATCAAATGCGATCAGTTCAGACGGACAGACGAAGGTGAAGTCCAGCGGGTAAAAAAACAGCACGCCCATCTTGCCGTCAATGGCCTGATGGAAATTGAAATTGTCGACAATCTCGCCGCTTCCCAGAACTGCTGCAGAATCGAAATCGGGTGCGGTTCTTCCAACTAATACTGACATGATGCTTACTACTCCATAACGGTATGGTTAAAAAAACCCCGCACGTGACCGTGCAGGGTTCTGTTTCGAATCTTTGCCTGCACGCGGCGTCAGGCGGCGATCAGCGCCTTCATTTTCTTCAGCGCGTTGGCTTCAAGCTGGCGGATACGCTCTGCAGACACCGAGTACTCATCGGCCAGTTCCTGCAGCGTCACCTTGTCATCGGTCAGCCAGCGCCGGGCGATGATGTCCTGACTGCGGGCATCCAGCTTGTTCAGTCCCTGGTAAAGCAGCGTGTTGTGATGCTCTTTCCAGTCGGCACGCTCGAACGCCTTTTCAGGATCAGGCTCGGCCGTTGGCAGGAAGTTGGTTGGCGACACGGGTGAATCCTCGTGCTCGTCCACCGGGGCATCAAAACCGATGTCCTGTCCGGACAGACGAGATTCCATCTCGACCACCACTTCGGGCAGCACGCCCAGATCCTTGGCCACGGCATTGACTTCAGCGTTGTTGAACCAGCCCAGACGTTTCTTGGACTTGCGCAGATTGAAGAACAGCTTGCGCTGTGCCTTGGTGGTGGCCACCTTGACAATACGCCAGTTGCGCAGGATGAACTCGTGCATCTCGGCGCGAATCCAGTGTACGGCGAAAGACACCAGTCGAACGCCGTGATCGGGGTCGAAGCGCTTGACTGCCTTCATCAGGCCGATGTTGCCTTCCTGGATCAGGTCACCGATCTGCAGGCCATAGCCCGAGTAACTGCGGGCAACGTGCACCACGAATCTCAGGTGCGCCATCACCAGCTGCCGGGCGGCTTCCAGCTCTTCTCCGTCACGAAAACGGCGAGCCAGTTCCTGCTCCTGTTCAACAGTCAGCATCGGAATCTGGTTGACGGCACTGATGTAGGCATCAATGCTGCCGATCTCCGATGGTACAGGCAAGTTGTTGGCCACTGTTGCTGCGGTCATATCTACTCCAGTCAAAAACTATTCAGCTACCAGATTAGACCGACCAGTCTAATAAAAGTTTCCTTTCATTTATCAGGTCACTCTGGTCAAGCCAGCAGGCGATACTATCAAAAAACACCGCCATTTTCCATCATTCACCGCATCTGTCGCAGTGCGGTTGGTCATGCTACACAGACAGCGTGAAATCCCCGTCGATCCGCTACCTGTGGAAAGCCCCCATACGTTAAGTACATTCCACAGTACTGCCTCGCACACCGATCGCTAGACTTTGCCACGACAGGCCTGTGCCTGCCAGCTGGACCAAGGCGGAGTGACTATGACAGAACAACATTACAATAATCGCGTCGTGCGGCAGTTTGCCATCATGACCGTGATCTGGGGCATCGTCGGCATGCTGGTCGGTGTACTGATCGCGGCACAGATGTACTGGCCCGCACTCAATTTCGATGTACCCTGGCTGACCTTCAGCCGACTCAGACCCCTGCACACCAATGCGGTGATTTTCGCCTTTGGTGGCTGTGCCCTGATGGGCACCTCTTTCCATGTGGTTCAGCGCACCTGTCAGGCCAGGCTGTTTTCCGACAAGCTGGCCGCCTTCGTGTTCTGGGGCTGGCAAGCCGTGATCGTGCTGGCCGCCATTACACTGCCGCTGGGCCTGACCCAGGGCAAGGAATACGCCGAACTGATCTGGCCCATCGACGTACTGATCGCCGTGGTCTGGGTGGCTTACGCCATTGTCTTCTTCGGCACCGTGGCAAAGCGTCGCATGAAGCACATCTACGTGGCCAACTGGTTCTACGCCGCCTTCATCATTACGGTGGCAGTGCTGCATATCGTCAATTCGCTGGCACTGCCCACCTCGCTGACGCAGTCCTATCCGATCTACGCCGGCGCCGTCGACGCCATGGTGCAGTGGTGGTACGGGCATAACGCGGTCGGCTTTTTCCTCACCGTTGGCTTCCTGGCGATGATGTATTACTACATTCCAAAGCACGTCAATCAGCCGGTCTATTCGTACCGCCTGTCGATCGTGCATTTCTGGGCCCTGATCGCCATTTACATGTGGGCCGGGCCACATCACCTGCACTACACCTCAGTACCCGACTGGGCACAGTCGCTGGGCATGGTGTTCTCGCTGATCCTGCTGGCACCCTCATGGGGTGGCATGATCAACGGCATCATGACCATGTCGGGCGCCTGGCACAAACTGCGCACGGACCCGATACTCAAGTTCATGATCGTGGCGCTGTCGTTCTACGGCATGTCCACCTTCGAGGGCCCGATGATGTCGATCAAGACCGTCAATGCCCTGTCGCACTACACCGACTGGACCATCGGCCACGTGCACTCGGGCGCCCTCGGCTGGCTGGCGATGATGACCATCGGCTCGATGTATGTGCTGATCCCGATGATCTACGGCCAGAAATCCATGTACAGTACGCGTGCCATTGACCTGCATTTCTGGGTCTCGACCATCGGCGTGGTGGTGTACATAGCCAGCATGTGGATCGCCGGGGTCATGCAGGGACTGATGTGGCGGGCCACCAACAGCGACGGCACCCTCACCTACAGCTTCGTTGAAAGCCTCAACGCAACCTATCCGTATTACCTGATTCGCCTGCTCGGTGGCGCCCTGTTCTTCAGTGGCATGCTGATCATGGCCTGGAATGTGTGGAAAACCATCCAGCAGAGCAAGCAGACCCAGACCGGTGACGCCGATACCGGCACCACCGAAGCCGGACTGACAGGAGCATCCGCATGAGCCACCAGAAACTTGAAAAGAACATCAATCTGATGGGCTGGGTGATTGCCATTGTGATCAGCATCGGCGGGATTGCCGAGATCGTTCCGCTGATCGCCGAATCCGGCACCTCCGAGCCAGCCGAGAACATCGTACCGCATACCGCACTGCAGCTGGCCGGTCGTGACCTCTATATTCGAGAGGGTTGTTTCACCTGTCATTCCATGCAGATCCGGCCCTTTCATGCCGAGACCGAGCGCTACGGCCACTATTCACTGATCGGCGAATCGGTCTACGACAGGCCGTTCCAGTGGGGCTCAAAGCGCACCGGTCCGGATCTGGCCCGGGTCGGCGGCCGCTATAGTGATCTGTGGCACGAGCTGCACCTGATCAACCCGCGCGATGTGGTACCGGAATCCAACATGCCCGGTTTCCCGTGGCTGATGGAGAACACCGTGGATGGCCGTCAGATTGCCCGCAACATGCAGGCACTGAAAACCCTGGGCCACCCCTACACCGACGAACAAATCGCTTCGGCTGCCGATGATGTCGAGGGCAAGACCGAGATGCAGGCCATGATTGCCTACCTGCAGTCCATGGGCACCAACCTGAGGTAATGATGATGGGATTATTCAGAGGAATCACCACGGCCATTCTGCTGCTGGCCTTCGTTGGCCTGATCATCTGGGCCTGGAGCGCACGGCGCAAATCCGATTTTGAACAGGCCGCCCGACTGGCCCTGGATGACAATGACGCAAGAGATGCGGAAGACGAGGTGACACCATGAGCAGCTTTTTACACTGGTTCATCATCATTCCAACCGTGCTGTCCATGCTGGGCTGCTGGTGGCTGATCTGGTATGCCGGCAAGCAGGGGCCCGATGATGACCGCGACGACGACACCACCGGTCACACCTGGGACGGCCTGACCGAGCGCAACACGCCGCTGCCTCGCTGGTGGCTGACGCTGTTCAACCTGACCATCGTATTCGGCATCGTTTATCTGGTGCTGTATCCGGGCCTGGGCAACTTCGCCGGCATCAACGAATGGACCCAGATCGACCAGTACGAGCAGGAGTCCGATCGCTTCGACGCCGCCTACAACGAAACCTTCGGTGCCGTCAGTTCGCTGCCCTGGGCCGAGCTGTCAACGCACCCGGTGGCGCTGGAGACCGGTGCGCGACTGTTTTCGGCGCATTGCACCACCTGCCATGGCTCGGATGCGGGCGGCGCCATCGGCTTCCCCGATCTGACCGATTCGGAATGGCAATGGCCCAATGACTATGACGACATTGCCCAGACCATTCGCCTGGGTCGCGAAGGGGTCATGCCGCCCTGGTCTGCCACGCTGGGTGAACAGGGCACGCTGGACATGGTCGAGTACATCAAGGGTCTGTCCGGCATGGACCACTGGCCCAGCAAGGCCGCTCGCGTCAGCGATCAGTGGGCCATCTGCGCCGCCTGCCATGGTGCCAGTGGCGAGGGCAACCAGGCTCTGGGTGGTCCGGATCTGACCAACGATGCCTGGCTCTACGGCAAGTCTGATGAAGAGATACTCATCACGCTGACCGAAGGACGCCACGGCCAGATGCCGCCCCACGAGGGCATCCTCAACGAGGACAAGATCCGCTTCCTCACCGTGTATGTGAAGTCACTGTCTGAAGGCCAGTAGGACGTCGCACAGATGAAAGGCATCCACCAGCACTGGAACCAGCGCCGCCGCGATATCGCCGGCGTGCTCTGGCCCTCGTTCCTGGTGGCTGCCGTGGCCACCATGGTGTTCTTTGCCCTGGTTGACCCCGATGGTCTGGTTCTGGCCGCCGAACAGCCCGGCGACTGGAGCGTGCAGAGTGTCTATACCGCCGGCTTTTTCTTCTTCTGGGCCATCGCCCTGATTTCCTCACTGATCACCACCTGGCTGATCCGCACCGAACGGCGCATTGCCGATTATCCCGATGAGCCGCAACAATGAACAACCGGCACAAGGCCCGCGATCGCGGCCAGGGTGATTCGCAACAAGCCGCCACCCTGTATCAGAAGGAACCGAAGATTTACCCGCGTGAGGTATCCGGGCGATATGCCCGTTTGCGCGTTCTCGCCGTCTGGTTGTTGCTGGGACTGTTCTATGCTGTTGCCTGGATTCAGATCGACGGTCAGCAGCTGGTGCTGTTCGATCTGCCGGCGCGCAAGTTTCACCTGTTCGGACTCACTTTCTGGCCGCAGGACTTCATCTACCTGGCACTGATCCTGATCTGTGCCGGGCTGTCACTGTTTTTCTTCACCGCCCTGGCCGGTCGGCTATGGTGCGGCTATGCCTGTCCGCAAACGGTCTGGACCGAGGCCTTTCTCTACATGGAACGTCTGGCCGAGGGCAATCGCCACAAGCGCATGAAACTCGACAAGGCACCCTGGTCGGCGGCCAAACTGGGCCGAAAATCACTCAAGCAGCTGATGTGGATCAGCTTTGCGCTATGGACGGGCATCACCTTCGTGGGCTATTTCACACCCATCGATGTGCTGGTGGCCCGGCTGTGGCATTTCGAAACCGGCCCATGGGAAACCTTCTGGGTGTTCTTCTACGGACTGGCCACTTACGGCAATGCCGGCTACCTGCGTGAACAGGTGTGCAAGTACATGTGTCCCTACGCCCGATTCCAGGGGGCCATGTTCGATCACGACACGCTGGTGATCTCCTACGACAGCGGTCGCGGCGAGCCGCGCGGCGGTCGCAAGCGTGGTACCGACCCGGCCGAAGCCGGCCTTGGTGACTGCATCGACTGTTCCCTCTGTGTGCAGGTGTGCCCCACCGGCATTGATATTCGTCAGGGGCTGCAGTACGAATGCATCGCCTGTGCCGCCTGTGTTGATGTCTGCAATTCGGTGATGGACAAGATGGAGTACCCGCGAGGGCTTATCCGCTACACCACCGAGCGACAGCTGGAGACTGGCACGGAAAAGGCGCGGGTTCTGAGACCCCGGGTGATGATCTACGCCGGCCTGCTGCTGGTAGTGATGACCTCCCTGCTGGTGTCGATCACCCAGCGCGTGCCGCTGCGCATGGAACTGATTCGAGATCGAAATGCGCTCTATCGCCTGGTCGAGGATGACCGCGTCAATAACGTCTATGCCATGAAAGTGGTCAACATGACCGACGCCGATCAGAGCTACCGAATCGAGGTCAGCCCCGCTGACCTGTTTACCGTCCTGACCCCACAAACCCTGCAGGTTTCTGCAGGCAGCGCTCAGTCAATACCGTTGGAAATCAGCGCACCAGGATCCGCTGGCCAGGGTGGCATGGCGATCGAGGTGCGGCTGGTGGACGAAGACAACCCGTCGGTTGCCGTCAGCCGCGACAGCCGTTTTTTCCTGCCCGCCGACAGCGGCAGACGATGAGTTACCCGGAGCTGAAACATGACACAATCCGAATCGCATAACCCCAATCCCGGCACGGTTGATGACCATCACATCCGCAGTGGACCCTGGTATCGCTACTTCATGCCCTGGTTCGTACTGTGCCTGCTGCTCACTGCCGTGACCGGCTCACTCATCACCGTGGCAATTGCCATCAACAACAAGCCGCAGATGGTGACGCGCTCGCTGCCGGCCACGGCCGAGACCGAAAGCGCACCTGGAGCACCGCATGAGCGCAGTGACTGACACAGTCACCAGTGCACCGCTGGCCTGCACCGAGGCAGGGACAATCTGCTTTCACTGCGGCGAAGCGGTGCCCCCGGGTATCGGATTGAGTGTGATGCTGGAAGACAGGCCCCGCCCGGTGTGCTGCATCGGCTGTGAGGCCGTGATGTCACTGATCATCGATTCCGGTCAGGCCAGTTACTACCACAACCGCGACAGTTTCGCCGACACCGTACCGACCCGACTGCAACAGGAGACCGAGCAGTGGATTGCCTCGCGCACATTCGACTCGCGAGCGATCAGCCAGAACCAGCAGTGTCTGCCCCTGCTGATCGACGGTATTCACTGTGCCGCCTGCGTCTGGCTGATCGAACAGGCGCTGATGCGCATGGCCGGTGTCATCTCGGTCAATGGCAATCTTGACGACCGGCAGTTCCTGATCCATTTCGATCCGGATGGCTGCAGCGAGGATGCGCTGCTTCAGCGCATCATGGCATTGGGTTTCAGGCCCTTTCCCAGTACCGTGGCCGACCGCGATGCCATCGATCGGCGCGAACGCACCACGGCACTGAAACGACTCGGTGTGGCCGGACTTGGCATGATGCAGGTGATGATGTTTGCCGCCGGCAGCTATTTCGATCCCCAGGGCGAGATGACGGCCGACCAGAAACGCATGCTCGACCTGTTTGCCATGCTGGTGACCGCCCCGGTGCTGCTGTATGCCGGGCGCGGCTTTTTCACTGGCGCATTGCGGGCCCTCTCGCAGCGACGGCTCAACATGGATGTCCCGGTCAGCCTGGCACTGTTGCTGGCATTCACGGCCAGCACCATCAATGTGTTCCGTGGCCATGGTGACGTGTGGTTTGAATCGGTCACCATGTTCTGCTTTTTCCTGCTGCTGGGCCGCACCATCGAGATGCGCCTGCGGCATCGATCCCGCAGCCTGAACGAGTCCCTGCTGCTGTTCCTGCCCGACCGGGTGCAGGTACTGGACGATGACGGCAAGGCACAGGCCATGCCGCGCCAGTCACTGAAACCTGGCATGACCATACTGGTGCATCCGGGTGCCCTGTTTCCTGCCGATGGTGAACTGCTCAGTTATGAGGCCTCGGTCGATGAGTCCCTGCTTACCGGTGAATCCAGACCGGTCAGGCATCGCTGCGGTGATGCCGTTCTTACCGGCAGCCGCAACCTGGATTGTGCCGTGCGTGTGAATGTAACCGCACGCGATGAAGACAATTTCATCAATGCCCTGTCGATCAACCTGAAGGGCCAGGCCAGTTCCAGAAATGATCAGCTCAACAGCAGCGGCCTGCACTGGCCCGAGCGACTGGCCGGCGCATTGATCGCCACGGTCCTGGTCTGTGCTTCGCTGACCTGGCTTGGCTGGCAGTGGGTGGATCCATCCATGGCCTTGCCGGCCGCTCTCTCGGTACTGGTGGTGACCTGTCCCTGCGCCCTGTCACTGTCGGTACCCGCCGCACTGGCTGCTGCCAGCGCCAGGGCAGCACGCCTGGGAGCGCTGCTGACTCACCCTGGCGCCCTGATGCGGCTGCGCCGGGTTGGTCATGCCGTGTTTGACAAGACCGGTACGCTGACCAGTCACCGGCCGCAGCTTGAACAGATTATCGTCAACACCGATTGTGACCGTAGCGAGGCTGATCTGCTGGCCATTGCGGCGGCGCTTGAATCCCGCAGCGCGCACCCGCTGGCTCAGGCGTTCAGCCTGTATCGTGATCGGCGCCAGCTGCGTGAGCTGGAATTGCAGAATGACGCCCTCAGCGGGTGGGTGGATGGCGAGCGCTATTCGATTGGCAGCCCGGATCGGGACAGCCTGTCACGCGAAGCCCTCACTGATATTGCCCTGCAGGCTGAAACCTCCGCAGACCCCTCGCGCATCAGCCTGGTGCTGTGCAGCGAGACCCGATGGCTGGCCGTGTTTCATTTGAGAGCCCCGCTGCTTGATGGTGCCAGCGGGCTGGTTGATGAGCTGCAGCAGCGCGAGATCCGGGTGCACCTGGCCAGTGGTGATCGAGACCAGACGGTGGCCGAAGTGGCGCGTCAGCTGGGTGCCGACGACTGGCGGGCACGATTCAGTGCCGAAGAAAAGGCGGCCTGGGTCGCCGATCTGCAGCAGGAAGGCGAATCGGTGCTGATGGTGGGGGACGGCCTCAACGATGCGCCCGTGCTGGCCCGCGCCGATGTGTCAGTGGCCATGGGTCATGGCCCCGACATGACGCTGAGCTGTGCCGATGTGGTGATGACCTCACGATCTCTGACAACGCTCAGGCGCCTGTACCCGCTGGCCGACAACACCTCTCGCATCATTCGCCAGAACCTGGCCTGGGCGCTGGGCTACAACCTGGCCACCATACCGCTGGCCATGGCCGGACTGGTGGCACCCTGGATGGCTGCACTGGGCATGTCCGCTTCGTCCCTGCTGGTTACCCTCAACGCAACCCGGATTCTTCGATCATGAACAGCGTCTTCATACTCATTCCGATCAGCATCGGTATTCTCGTCATTGCCGTTGTCGCCTTTCTCTGGGCTGTGCGCAGTGGCCAGTTCGATGACATCGAGACCCCGGCGCTACGAATTCTTGATGACGATGATCAACCGCGGCGATTTTTGGAGGAATCGGATGACTGAAACACTGTTTTTCGCCGCTGCGATTGTCACTGGACTGGCTGGCAGTGGTCATTGCCTGCTGATGTGTGGCGGTATCGCTTCCCTGGGCGGGATGAACCAGGCCACTGAACCGGTGACAGTGCGGCGTCGCTGGGCCGGGCTGCTGCTGTTCAACTCGGGCCGCCTGATCAGTTATGCCGTCGCCGGTGTACTGGTGGCCGCACTGGGATCGGTTTTCCAGCTGGCCGCACCAGTCGAATCCATGGGACAGCTGGCCCGCATCATCACCGGGGGCGTGTTTGTTCTGATCGGTCTGCAGATTCTGTTGCCCGGTTTCCGGCTCAGGCCGCTGGATCGTGCCGGCCAGCGTTTCTGGCAGTTGCTTCGTCCCCTGATGAAACGCCTGACACTCCGGCAGGGACTGCGTGACAAGTTCCTGCTGGGCTCACTGTGGGGCTGGCTGCCCTGCGGCATGGTCTATTCGATGTTACTGGCCGCCCTGGCTTCGGGCGACATGGCACGAGGTGGGCTGATCATGCTCGGATTCGGCCTGGGCACGCTGCCGGCGATGGTTGGCATGGGAATTGTGGGACAGCAGATTCAGCGATTTGCCAGGCAGGCGGCCGGGCGCAAGCTGATGGCCGCACTGGTGCTGGCCTGCGGCCTGTGGGTCATGTTTGGACCGATGCTGATGATCCCGTCACCGGGTCATCATCATTGACAACACGCAGCCGGCGGCTGCGCGTTGTCGACATTTCATCTAGTCGTCTGTCAGGTCGATGCAGCGACCGCAGGTGCCATTGCGCTTGACTGACGCCATGCCCTTGCGGCATGAACGCATCGAGGCATACATCTGGCTGCGACCGATTTCCTGGTGATTGCCGGCCTTGAGTATGAAGTAATCCTTGCCATTCTTGGCCTGACGACACTCGTAGCGGGAATCGTTGCCACAGTTCTTGCCAACGGAATCGACGCCGTTCTGAGCAGCCTTCTTGGTCTTGTAGCCTTCGCTGTTCATGATGATTTCACCATTCCCGGCTTTCAGACGAAAATAGTACTCTTTGCTCTTTGGGCTCTGAAAGAGTTCGAATTTAGCTGCCATGTTTCCACTCCTGAATGATTGCCGAGCTACCGTATCGGCTTGCGGGGACTACCTCACTAAATGGGTTACGCACATCCCAGGGCCTACCATATCACTCAGAGAGTGCTGGTCAAAGTTTCAGCGCGGTTTTTTAAACTTCTGTGACAAATTTGCCGTCATCACCTCAGGAACCCGGAACCCGGGCACTGATCAGCGGGATAAGCCAGCAGACATAGGCATCGTCATCATCCAGTGCTGCGATCAGTGAATCGAAATAGGCCGTGGACTGCGCCAGCGTCATGTCAGTGGCTGCCGCCACCGGTTCGGCGTGACCATCGCGCCAGCTGATAAAGATGTCCTTCAGCAGCCCGGGGTCGGTATTGAGGTTGTCTACCTGCAGGTGGTGCACGGCAAGCTCATCGATGCCGCGCTGTTTCAGGTAACTGACCACCTTGCGCCCGCTGCGCAGATCGGCACCCTGTTGCTCGGCAAACGGCCAGGCGCCCTCGCGCCAGAAAGTATCCATGTCCAGTGATGTCGGGTGAGAGAAGATCATGCCGTAATCTTCAGCCAGAAGATGCAGATAGCCGCCGGGCCTGGTCACGCGAATCATTTCGGACAGCACCTGGCCCGCATCGGGTACCGCGTGCAGCATGTGCCGGCTGATGCTGAGCCCGAAGTGATTGTCCTGCCAGGGCAGATCCAGGGCATCAGCCTGCTGGAAACTCAGGGTGTCCGCCAGGGACGCAAAGCGGCTTGCCGCCTGGCCCAGGTGTTCCTCGATCAGATCGGCGCCGGTGACCTGGTTTTGCGGGTACAGGCAGGCAACCCGTGATGAAATTTCGCCAATACCGCAGCCGATGTCCAGTATGCGATCGCCGGGTTCGAGTGCATAGCGGTCAAACGCACTCAGCTCGAGCGGCCAGATGGCACTGGCCTGTGCCTTCAGACAGCGAACCATGGATTCATCCGCCATCTGTGCTTCCATCGGGTTGCTGCTGTTGGCGGTTTGTGGCTGTTCCGGCATGTTCTGCTTCCTGTCTGTTGCGTCCTGGTGGACAACGGCTACGTGAGCGGTAATCCGCCAGCTGGTTGATTATTCTGTGTCTGACGACTCAGGTCGACGAGGGGTCATTTTGCTGCAGTTTCTGCAGCAGTTTTCGATATTCCTCCTGGCTGTCGCCGCCACCAAAGGTGAACAGGCCCGAGGAGTAGGTACTGCCGTAGCTGGTGGCCAGGTTCGCTGTCTGAAACACGGCCGATGCGAAATCGCGCTCAGTCAGGCTCGATAGCGGATGGATGAACGTGCCCCAGATGATCTCCTGCGCAACCGCATAGCGCGCATCCAGTGCCGCGTCGAAATTGGCCTGCATCAGTCGCATCAGCAGATGCTCATCATCAGGATCAACCGCTTCGATTGGCGTGATGAGGCGCATCCGGTCGGCATTGACATCGATCACCATGATCAGGGTGATCTCACCGAACACGAACTGCCACTGTGACCCTTCGCGAACGGCCTCCGAATCGATGATGCGTACCATTTCATCGAGTTTTTCTGCCGTCATTGTCGCGCTGGCGACGGGCTCCTCTGTAGTGTTGCCCTGCTCAGTTTGTGACCAGCCGACATGCGGCAGCAGCAGCAGGCAGGCAATGATCTGGGTCAGTATGCGGGCGACTCTTGATACGGGCTTGAACATGGTGGAATTCCTCGACATGTGACGGTCTGTCTCATCAGGACCCGGTTACCGCCCATTCGCTGTCACAAATACCTGGCTCAGGTGCTGTCTGCAGACCTGTCCGGGTTACGATTGACCGGTGGCGGCAACACCTTGGCCACTTCCTCGATAGTGGTCAATCCACTGGATACCTTGTGTGCGGCAGCAACCCGCAATGGTTTCATGCCCTGATTGTAGGCCAGCTCGACCAGTGCCTGATAGTCGACATCCTGGTTGATCAGCGTGGACACGGCCGGGCTGATCGGCAACATCTCGTAAATGGCCGTTCGTCCCCGGTACCCGGTGTTGCGACAGGTCTTGCAGCCCACCGGCTTGTTGATGGTCTCGGGATAATCCGCCTGCCAGTGAGCTGTCAGTGCTGCCCAGGCATCAATACTCAGTTCACCCGGCTGTTTGCACTCGGCACACAGTGTTCGTACCAGTCGCTGTGCCACCACACCAGTGAGCGTACCGCGCAGCAGATAATGCGGCACACCCAGATCGATCAGTCGCACAATGGCTGACGGCGCATCATTGGTGTGCAGTGTTGACAGCACCAGATGTCCGGTGAGCGAGGCCTGAATAGCCATCTGCGCGGTTTCCAGATCTCTGATCTCACCGATCATGATAATGTCGGGGTCTTGCCTCAGCAGGGTTCGAACCCCCTGCGCGAAGGTGACATCAATGGCGTTCTGCACCTGCATCTGGTTGAATTCCGTCATCACCATCTCGATCGGGTCTTCAATGCTGCAGACATTGATCTCCGGTTGCGCCAGGTGCTTGAGCGTGCTGTACAGCGTGGTGGTCTTGCCCGAACCGGTCGGGCCGGTCACCAGTACAATGCCGTTGGGGCGCTCCACCATGTTTCGCCATAGTTCCTGTTCCGGCTCGGAGAATCCAAGGTCACCGAAATGTCGCGTGACCAGGTCCGGGTCGAATATGCGCATGACGCATTTTTCACCGAAGGCTGTCGGCATGGTCGACAGGCGCAGCTCGATTTCCTTGCCGTCCGGAGTTCGGGTCTTGATACGCCCGTCCTGGGGGCGACGTTTCTCGGCCACATCCATGCGGCCCAGTATCTTGATACGCGAGTTGACCGCGTGCATGACAATGGTCGGCATCTGGTACACCTGATGCAGGTCACCGTCGATTCTGAACCGTACGTTTGATCGATCACGACGTGGTTCCAGGTGAATGTCCGAGGCGCGCTGATCGAAGGCAAACTGCAGTAACCAGTCAACAATATAGATGATGGACTTGTCGTCAGCGGTCAGTTTGTGGCTTTCACCCAGTTCCAGCAATTGCTCGAAATTGAGGATCTTCTCGCTGTCACCGCGCATCTTCGAGTCGACCGCCTGCTTGATCGATCGAGTGACGCCGTAGAACTCGAGCAGATGACGGTTCAGCGTCAGCGGATCGGTCATCACCACCTTGATGTCCTTGCCAAGGATCGATGTCAGGTCCGGTAGCCAGCTCAGCAGAAACGGTTCACAGGTGGCGATCATGGCCTGGTGCTGGTCCAAGTAGACCGGCAACAGGGAATACTGGCGCGCATAGGCCTGAGAAATCATGGTGGTGACCTGATCCACATCGACTTTCATGGTGTCGATCTGCATGTAGTCCAGATCGGCCCGTTTGGCCAGCCAGCGCGTCAGGGTTTCCAGATCGAGGTGGCCGTCCGCTGATTTGGCGTGTTCGAGCTTGCGATTGGCCACCAGTACCAGCGGGTGAAGACTGAGCGTGGAGTCACTGGTGGTGGACGCACGGATCAGGTTGGCGTCGTAGTGATCCAGCATGCCGTCCTGGACCAGTGCATCGAGCAGGGTGTCGAGCTCGATACGGCTGCCCTTCTTGAACTGCACCGGCTGCTTTCGCCGGCGCTTGTCGAGCCACTGCTCGTCACTGCTCCTGACGCGATCGCTGCCCTGTGTCGGGTCACTGGCCGTGCGGTCGTCGGATATCTCGTTTTGACTCATCGTTCCATCGCACTCCTGAAATCGGTTTTCCCCTGCAGGTTCGGGAATTCTGGTCCCTGATTACCATAAAACCCGTCCAGACTGCGTTTTTGATGATGTTACTGTTCTAATCCTACCAGTAAAATCAGGCATCCGGACATTAATTGACTTATAATGCCCGGTCTTTTGTACGATCCAGAAAGGATCCCCGAACCAGGCCGGACAGCGCTCTGATCACGATTCACAGCCTGTGCCAGTTTGCAGGGCCATAACAACAATGACCATTCAGACACCGGAAACATTCCAGCAGTTCATCCAGGCGCTAAACGATTACTGGTCGCGCAGCGGATGTGTGCTGATCCAGCCGCTCGATCTGGAAGTGGGCGCGGGCACCTTTCACCCAGCCACCTTCCTGCGCGCCATCGGGCCTGAACCCTGGCGGGCGGCCTATGTGCAGCCCTGCCGCCGTCCCACCGACGGCCGTTACGGCGAAAACCCCAATCGCCTGCAGCACTACTATCAGTACCAGGTGGTGCTCAAGCCCTCGCCGCTCGATATCCAGGAGCTCTACCTGGGTTCATTGCGCGCTGTCGGCATCGATCCTCTCGAACATGACATCCGCTTCGTCGAGGACAACTGGGAATCACCCACACTCGGTGCCTGGGGTATTGGTTGGGAAGTCTGGCTCAATGGCATGGAGATCACCCAGTTCACCTATTTCCAGCAAGCTGGCGGACTCGATTGCAAACCAGTCACCGGGGAAATTACCTACGGGCTGGAACGACTGGCGATGTACCTGCAGAACGTGGACAGTGTTTTTGATCTGGTGTGGACCCACAGTGACGGTCGCGCCATCACCTATGGCGAGGTCTACCACCAGAACGAGGTCGAGATGTCGGCCTACAATTTCGAGCATGCCGATGTCGAACAGCTGTTTGCCCAGTTCGACCACTGTCATGCAGAGTGTGCCAAGCTGATCGAGGCGGCCCTGCCGCTGCCCGCCTATGAGATGGTGCTCAAGGCCAGCCACTGTTTCAACCTGCTGGATGCACGCAAGGCCATTTCGGTGACCGAGCGCCAGCGATACATCCTGCGGGTTCGTGAAATGGCCAAATCCGTGGCTCAGGCCTATTACGACCGCCGCGAAGCCCTGGGTTTTCCCATCGGCCAGCAGGAGAGTGATGCGGAGGTGTCCCATGGCTGATCTGAAGACACTGCTGGTTGAAATCGGCACCGAAGAGCTGCCGCCGAAAAGCCTCAATGCCCTGGCTTCGGCCCTGCATGAGTCGATCAGCCGACAGCTCGACGAGCTGTCACTGCCACACGACAGCAAGGACAGTCGCTACTTTGCGGCACCGCGTCGCATGGCGGTCCGGATTGCCGGTCTGCCGGCACATCAGGCCGATCGCAGTGAAACCCGGCTAGGGCCTGCGGTTCAGGCAGCCTTTGATGCCGATGGCAACCCAACGCCGGCCGCGGCCGGATTTGCCCGTTCGGTGGGTGTCGAAGTAAGTGATCTGGAACGTGTCGAAACCGACAAGGGTGAGCGCCTGGGTATTGTGCGCAACATCCCGGGCCAGGCCACTGATTCATTCATCGAATCAATCATCGACAAGGCCCTGCAATCGCTGCCCGTGCCCAAGGCCATGCGCTGGGGCGACCGTGAGGACAGCTTTGTACGACCGGTTCACTGGATTGTGGCCCTGCTCGATGATCAACCCATCGAAGGTGAGCTGTTCGGCATTGAATTTGGCACCTCCTCCATGGGCCACCGTTTCCATCATCCGGCGCCGGTTGCGCTGACACACGCCGATCAGTACCCGGATGTGCTGCTGCCGGCCCATGTCATGGCCGACCAGCATCAGCGACGCGATACCGTACGGCAACAGGCCGACGAGGTCGCCGCCAGTGTCGGCGCCGTCGCCCATGTCGAGGACGCACTGCTGGATGAAGTGACTGCACTGGTCGAATGGCCAAGTGTGGTGTGCGGCTCGTTTGATAGCGAGTTTCTTGATGTGCCGCATCAGGCGCTGATCTCCAGCATGCAGAATCACCAGAAATTCTTTCCACTGCTGGATCAGAATGGCAGGCTTGTGGCGCGTTTCCTGGCCACGGCCAACCTTGAAAGCAGCAACGAGGCGTCCGTCATCGACGGGCTCGAACGTGTCATCAGGCCGCGTCTGGCCGATGCCCGATTCTTCTGGCAGCAGGATCAGAAACAGCCGCTGGATGCCCTGATCCCCGCGCTTGACTCTGTTGTCTATCAGAAAGATCTTGGATCCCTGGGCGACAAGATTCGCCGGGTGTCCAGGCTGGGTCTGGAGCTGGCCGGCCCGGCTGGCCTGAATTCCGATCACCATGAACGCGCGGCACAGCTGTACAAATGCGACCTGCTGTCCGACATGGTGGGTGAGTTTCCCGAATTGCAGGGCATCATGGGCGAGCACTATGCCCGCATCCAGGGCGAGGCTGCAGAAGTCGCCTCGGCACTGTCCGGTCATTACCAGCCGAAAACAGCCAGCGATGACCTGCCCTCGGGTGATACCGCCGTCCTGCTCGCGCTGAGTGAACGGCTCGATACCCTTTGCGGTATCTTTGCCGCAGGCCTCAAGCCCACAGGCAACCGCGACCCCTTCGCGCTGCGCCGTGCGGCCAATGGCATCGTCCGGTTGCTCATCGAACTGGAGCTGAAACTCGACCTGGCAACCTGCGTCGATCAGGCACTGTGCGGCATCAGCCAGCACATCGAAACGGCCACGGATCAGCGTGATGACATCATCGAGTTTGTTATCGAGCGCCTGCGCTCGTATTACCTGGCACAGGGCTTCAGCCAGGAACAGTTCAACTCGGTCTGGGCCAGGCACATCACCACACTGACTGATTTTGATGCCCGAATACGTGCCTGCCGCAGCTTCACCGAATCCCAGGCAGAAACTGCACAGTCACTGGCCGTGGCCAACAAGCGCATCGGCAACATTCTGCGCAAGTCCGGCATGGACAGCGATGCTGAGATCGAACCGGTGGATACCAGTCTGTTGACCGAGGGGTCCGAAAGCACGCTCTACACCGATCTTGCCGACCGTATTTCACAAACGGCGCCTTTGCTGGGCAATGCCGCCTATCAGGATGTTCTGAATACCCTGTCATCGCTGCGTCAGCCCATCGACAGTTTTTTTGACGACGTCATGGTGATGGTTGATGATGAATCCCTGAAACAGAACAGGTTGCGTCTTTTGGCCACAATTAAACAACAGTTCGACGCCGTTGCCGACATATCGTTGCTGGATACCGAATCCGCATGAGGCTCATACCGACATGCTGAGCCGGCTGATCATCACCGACCGTTGTCTGTACGACATCGATGACAGTCTGCAGGGCATTGATCAGATCAGGATCCGTGAAGGTCTGGTCTTGCGTCTGGCGCCATTGCTGTGTCGGCATGGCGGTACCGTGATCAACCTCACGTGTTCAACCATTGAACACATGTCGTTTACCCACCAGCTGAACCGCAAGCTGAGCCTGGCCTTCGAGGAATACGGCGGCCGGATTGACCGGTTTTTCTTTCATCACGACGCAGAGCAGTCCACCCGTCTGGCCAGCTGCCTGGAACAGATTCACCATCAGGCATCCATCAGTCGCGGCGATGACGGTCGTGGTTATATCCTCATCGATGACCGCGCAGAAACCATCAGCACCTGCGGTCTGGATGCGGATGAACCCCTGGTGTGTTCGGTTATCGTCGACCCGGAGGAACCGGAAAAACTGATGCAGTCACTGGCACAGGAAGGGCTGCCGGCATGAAGACTGCGCTTGGGCGAGCCTGGTTCAAATTTCGTGCCGTTCTGATGCTGATCAACATCGCCGTCAGCCTGATGATCTTCACGCCCACCATGGTGCTGGCGGGCTTTATCCTGCCGCTGAATCTTCGTTCGCGCTGGACCAACAACTACATTCGATATTTCATCGGCTCGATGCGGGTGCTGGTCAACGTTCGCATCAGCTTCGAGGGCATGGAACACATTCCGGAAGGGCCCTACATTCTGTACTCCAAGCACAACTCCACGCTGGAGACCTTCATTATCCAGGGCAAGTTTCCGCGCGTACGCTGGATCGTCAAGAAAGAAGCCTTCTACATTCCCTTCTTTGGCTGGGGGCTGGCGTCGCTGAGCCCGATCTGGATCGACCGTTCTGATGGCAACAACGCGGTGGAACAGATTCTCAAAAAGGGCGGCCGGAAACTGGCTGCCGGCCAGGCCATCAGCATCTTTCCGGAGGGTACGCGAGTGCCTGTCGGGCAGAAGAAGACCTTCAAGTCCGGCGGCGGCATACTTGCCGAAGCCACCGACGCGCCGCTGCTCTGCATGACTCACAATTGCGGCTGTTTCTGGCCGGCCAAGACCCTGCTGTTTTCACGTCCCGGCACGATTACCTTCCGGGTGCGCCCACTGGTTGAAACCGGGGGAAGAACGGCCAGGGAAATCACCAGAGACGGGCGCGAGTGGATCGAGCAGGAAACCGAAGTGCTGTATCGTCAGGTGGGCTGCTGACTAAACAGTTTCGCTGCTCGATCAGCGACGATCATGAATAATGGTCCCTGTTTGTTCAACGATGGGCGCAATTACCCAAAAGCAGCAACCTGTTTGTTCACCGGCAGCTGTGCCTCATCAGACGTCGAGATTGCTCACCTTGAGGGCATTGTCGATGATGAAATCGCGACGTGGTTCGACCAGATCGCCCATCAGGGTGCTGAAGATCTCGTCGGCACCAACGGCATCCTCGATGGTCACCTGAAGCAGGCGTCGCGACTCCGGGTTAACCGTGGTGTTCCACAACTGATCCGGGTTCATCTCACCCAGCCCCTTGAAGCGCTGGATGGTGCGACCCTTCTTGGCCTGATCCATCAGCCACTGCTGCGCCTCGTTGAAACTGCTCACCTCGGATGACTGCTTGCCGCGACTGATGCTGGCACCGTCCTGGATGAATCCGGAGAGCTTTTCGCTCAGTGCGCTGATGGCAGCATAATCGGCACCGTCAAAGAAGGTGGCCGGTATCATCTTGTTGCTGTCCACGCCGTGCACATAGCGCCGGCACAGCATGCCCTCGTCGCTGAGTTCGATTTCAAAGCGCTGGCTTTCCGAAGATTTCTCGTTCAGCAACGCGGCCATTTCTTCCTGCCAGTCGCTCAGCTTTTCGGGCGTGGATAGCAGCGACGGATCAAGCGTCGAAACGTCACGAAGTGCATCAAGAAACTCACGATCGTAGCGAATTGCCAGACGTTCGAGTATTTTGTCGACAATATAGAATTCTCGCATCAGGCCTTCGAGCGCTTCCTTGCCCATCGCTTCGGCACCCTCTGCGGTACGCAGCTCAGCGCCTTCCAGCGCCCTGGCCAGCAGGTAGTTGTTCAGCTCCTCGTCGTCCTTCAGGTACTGCTCGTGATTGCCCTGCTTCACCTTGTACAGCGGTGGCTGCGCAATGTAGACATGACCCAGCTCGATCAGCTCGGACATCTGACGGTAAAAGAACGTCAGCAGCAGCGTACGGATGTGAGAGCCGTCAACGTCCGCATCGGTCATGATGATGATGCGATGGTAGCGCAGCTTGGCCGGATCAAATTCGTCCTTGCCAATGCCGCAGCCCAGCGCCGTGATCAGTGTACCGACCTCGGCCGAGGACAGCATCTTGTCGAAACGGGCCTTTTCCACATTGAGGATCTTGCCCTTCAGTGGCAGCACCGCCTGGTATTTGCGATTACGCCCCTGTTTGGCAGAGCCTCCCGCGGAGTCACCCTCTACCAGGAAGATTTCACACAGGGCCGGGTCACGTTCCTGACAATCGGCCAGCTTGCCGGGCAAACCGGCAATATCGAGCGCACCCTTGCGGCGCGTCATTTCCCGCGCCTTTCTGGCCGCATCGCGTGCCCGGGCGGCGTCGACCACCTTGGCCACCACGGCCCTGGCATCGACCGGGTGTTCCAGCAGGAAATCATTCAGTTGCTGGGCCACCACCGATTCGACCACAGCCTTCACCTCGGACGAGACCAGCTTGTCCTTGGTCTGGGATGAAAACTTGGGATCGGGCACCTTGACCGAGAGCACGGCCACCAGACCCTCGCGGCAGTCATCGCCGGAGATGGCGACCTTGGCCTTCTTGCTCAGGCCCTGACTATCGGCGTAATTGTTGATGGTGCGTGTCAGCGCACCGCGGAAACCGGCCAGATGGGTACCGCCGTCTTTCTGCGGGATGTTGTTGGTAAAACAGAACACCGCTTCCTGATAGGCATCGGTCCATTGCAGCGACACTTCGACATTGATGTCGTCCTGCATGTGCGAGAAATGGATCACCTGTTCGTGCAGGGGGTTCTTGTTGCGACTCAGGTGTTCGACGAAAGATCGGATCCCGCCCTCGTACTCGAACACATCGGTGCGGTTGTCTCGCTCATCGTTGAGCTGAATGCGCACGCCGGAATTCAGGAACGACAGTTCGCGCAGACGCTTGGCCAGAATATCGTAGTGATACTGGGTGTCGGAGAAAATGTCGCTGCTGGGCTTGAAGGTAATGCTGGTGCCGGTACGGTCGGTCTCGCCGGCCACGGCCAGATCGGCCTGCGGCACACCCAGTGAATACGATTGCTTGTGTATCTTGCCGTCACGGTGAATGCGCAGCTTGAGCACATCGGACAGCGCGTTGACTACAGAGACGCCCACACCGTGCAAACCACCCGACACCTTGTAGGAGTTGTCGTCGAACTTGCCGCCGGCGTGCAGCACCGTCATGATCACCTCGGCAGCTGACTTGCCTTCGTCCTCGTGCATGTCGACCGGAATACCTCGGCCGTTATCGTAGACCGTGATCGAATTGTCGACATGGATGGTGACCTGGATGTCATCACAATGCCCCGCCAGGGCTTCGTCGATGGAGTTGTCCACCACCTCGAATACCATATGGTGCAGGCCGGTACCGTCATCGGTATCGCCAATGTACATGCCCGGCCGCTTGCGGACGGCATCCAGTCCCTTGAGAACCTTGATATTGGAGGAATCGTATTGCTGACTCATGTATTACCCAACCGTAGATCGACCCTGAATTGTATCATTTTTTCGCCGCAAACGCTTGGTTTTTAGCCACCTTGAGGGGGATGCGAGGTCAGCTGATCACGCCATGTTCCACGTGGAACATGGTCAGAGGAAACGCCTGTTCGATGGCCTGTGGGCATTCAACACCGGTCAGCAGAATCTGACAGTCCAGCTCCTGCAGTCGAGTCAGCAGATCTGCCTGTTTGATCGGGTCGAGTTCTGACGGAAAGTCATCCAGCAGAATAATCGGCTGCAGTGCGCGGGCCTCATGAATGACTTCGGCCTGGCACAGCATCAGAATCAGTGCCAGGCTTTTCTGCTGGCCTCGTGACAGTTGTGCGGTCACTCGACCCTGCTTGCCGAGAATGCGCAAATCGGCCCGATGTGGTCCCGACCGGGTATAGCCCTGGGTTCGATCCATGGCGCGTTGCGTCTGCAGGATAGTCAGCAGCGATTCCCCGGATTTCCAGCCGCTGTGATACGACAGCTTCAGTGATGCATATTCTGGCAGGATGGCCTCGGCGAGATCACCGAAGCGGTCCGCCATCATGTTGACCACCAGCTGACGTTGCTGCGAGAGTTGCTCAGCTGAGAGGGCAAGCTGTTGTTCCCAGTAATCGAATGACTCGTCCGCCAGGTGATGTCGAATGGCCGCATTGCGCTGTTTCAGCAAATGCCGGTAGGTGCGCCACTGATTGATAAACTGATGTTCCACGTGGAACGTAGTGTAATCAATGAACTGTCGTCTGTTGTCGGGCGATCCTTCAATCAGATCGTGAGAGGAGGGGTGAAACACCAGCGTCACCAGGTTTTCTGCCAGTTCGCTGATGCGTTCAAAGCTGGATCCGTTCAGTCGTGCCGTCCACTCCTTGTCGCTGCGCTCCAGGCCCAGGGTGTGGCTGGCATCATCTCGTTGCAGCTGGGCAATGACCCGAAAATGATCCAGCTGGTGTTGAATTATGTCACGAGGCAGGCCGGTACGGAATGAACGCCCCGTGGCCAGAGAATAGACGGCTTCGAGCAGGCTGGTCTTGCCTGCACCATTGAGACCGGAAAAAAAATTGATACCGGGCGACAGCGTGATATCAACATCAGTCAGATTGCGGACACCCTGTATCTGCAACCGTTCAATGTACACGGTATCTGCCCGGCAAGGGTTTGGTTCTACAGACGAAGCGGCATGACCACGTGACGCGCCGACATGTCATCGCGGGCCGTAATCAGGCAGCTGGAGTTGGCATCCTTGAATGCCAGATCAATCATCTCATCGTCCAGTGAATTCATGGCATCAAGCAGGTAATTCACATTGAAGCCCATGGCCAGATCACTGACGCTGGTGCTGACTTCAACCTCATCCACCGCTTCTTCCTGTTCCGGGTTGTGGGCGATGATCTTCAGTCGATCCGGTTGAACTTCCAGTCGAACACCGCGGTATTTCTCGTTCGAGAGAATGGCGGCTCGCTGTAGTGCCTGACAGATCACGTCCTTGTCTCCAGACAGCGACTGGTCGGCTCCGGCAGGAATGACCGACTCGTATTCAGGGAAACGACCATCAATCAGTTTCGAGGTAAACACGCAATCAAGCAGGATCACGCGTATGTGTGACTGACCAAACTCGATGGTGATCTGATCCTCACTGTCATCCAGCAATCGCTGCAGTTCGATCACGCCCTTGCGGGGGATGATCATCTGCGTGGTGGTTTCGGTCTGGGTATTGGTTTCGGCATCACAGATCGCCAGACGATGACCATCGGTAGCCACGGCCCGAAGTCTCTCGGGCTGCAGTTCCAGCAACATGCCATTGAGGTAGTAACGCACATCCTGGTTTGCCATGGCGAATGATGTACGATCGATAATCTTCTTCAGATCAGCCTGTTTTACCTGAACTGAGCGATCCACATCCACATCTTCGATCACCGGAAATTCGGTGGCAGGTAGTGTGGCCAGGGTAAAGCGACTGCGTCCGCCAACGATTGTTGCCCTGTCATCACTGACCGTGAAATCCACGGTGGCACCATCGGGCAGGGCCTTGCAGATATCCACCAGCTTGCGGGCAGGTATTGTGACTTCACCCGTCTGATCCACAGGCTGGTTCAGGGTTGCCCTCATCTCGACCTCCAGATCGGTACCGATAAAGACAATGCCGTCCGAAGTGGCATTGACCAACAGGTTGGACAACACAGGTAAGGTCTGTCGACGTTCTACCACACCGACCACTTGCATCAGGGGTTTGAGTATGGCTTCTCGCTGGATGCTAAATTTCATGGATTCATCTTCCGCTCGAGTTCAATGTTGATGTTATCTTTAATATCTTAAATAAAAAAACAGTAGTAACAGTAAGCGCTGTGCATAAATGTATAACTCTGTTTTTCCTTTTCATTCAGTCACTTGCGTTCATCTTTCTGTGATGAACCCTGTCCATAGCCTGTGGTGAACCTGTGGATAAATCCGGCCGGATTTTTACTCCACAACTTATCCACAAACTGTCCCTGCACTTATACCGGACTTATCCAGTCTCGCCCGAAACACCACAACAATGTGGACATATCAGGTGGTGAGTTTGTGCAGGATCTTGTCATAGTCCTCCCGAATCCGGGAATCTGTCTTTACCAGTTCGTCCATCTTGCGACAGGCGTGCAACACCGTGGTGTGATCACGTCCGCCAAAGCCATCGCCGATTTCCGGCAAGGAATGATCGGTCAGTTCCTTGGACAGCGCCATCGCCAGCTGTCTGGGTCGGGCAATGGAACGGGTGCGTGTTTTCGATAGTAAATCACCTACCCGTATTTTGTAATACTCGGCCACGGTTTTCTGGATGTTGCTGATTGTCACCAGGCGTTCCTGTACAGAGAGCAGGTCACGCAACGTTTCGTGTGCGAAATCCAGCGAAATGGTCTTGCCCGAAAAACGGGCGTTGGCAATCAGGGTGTTCAGCGCACCCTCCAGGTCTCGCACATTGGAACGAATTTTCCGCGCCAGGAAAAAGGCCACTTCCTCGTCGATCGGGTGAGTCTGCAGATTGGCCTTGCTTATCAGGATCGCCACCCGGGTTTCAAAGTCAGGCGGGTCAATGGCAATGCTCAGCCCCCAGCCGAAGCGGGAACGCAGCCGCGGCTCGAGTCCGGCCACCTCTTTCGGGTAGCGGTCGCAGGTCATCATGATCTGCTGTTTGGAATCGAGCAGTGAATTGAAGGTGTGGAAAAACTCCTCCTGCGAGCGGTCCTTGCCGGCGAAGAACTGGATGTCGTCAATCAGAAGTGCGTCGACCGAGCGATACTGACGCTTGAATTCATCAATGCGGTTATGGCGCAGCGCCTGAATCATGCCGTTGACGAACTGTTCGGAGTTCAGGTACACCACCTGGGCATCGGGTTTCTCGGCCTTGATGCGATGACCCACGGCGTGCAGCAGGTGAGTCTTGCCAAGTCCTGTGCTGCCGTACAGCAACAGGGGATTGTAGGCGCTGTCGCCCGGATTCTCGGCTACCTGCATGGCGGCGGCGTGTGCCATCTCGTTGGATTTGCCGAGAACAAACGATTCGAATCGATAGCCCGAATCCAGATTGCTCTCTACGCGAGGCCTGCTGACTGGTGCAGCGCTGTCATTCGGCGTGCTGCTTTCGGCCGGCTCCACCTGGTTACCGACCTGCAGATTGATGGCGACCGAGTCGTCAACATCGGCCCGCAGCAGATCCACGATGCGATCGAGAAAGCGGTCGCGAACGGCATCGAGCACGAAATTGTTCGGTGCCAGCAGGCGAATCTGCTCATCGTCCACACGCGCCTGTAGCGGCGAGATCCACATATTGTAGTCTTCGGCACTCAGATCGTGCTCGAGACGTTTCAGACAGCGCTGCCAGGAATCGACATTCATGCTGCTCGACTACTCCATACTCCCAGGACCAAACCAGGTCAAATCGTCCTGGCATGGTAATATATTCTTTTTTATCAATGAGTTACGATTACATGTGGCCCAGAATAGCAGGCCGGTCAATCACACGGACTGACTCAGCCCCGTTCGGGGGCAGGCATGCAATAACGTGGCAACTGCTGTCGACTGAACCGGAATTGCCCACGGGAAAACCCACACTGAAGCCATAGTCTACCGCGCGTTCAAAAAGTTATCCACAGGCAGTGGATGAAAAATCTGCCGCTTTCGGGTCGCAGCGTGCCCAGGAATCTGAACAGGCCCGTATTCGGGTGAGCTAGCGGGTATGACCGGGATACCTGAGCGATCAGAAAACGGTTCTGTCAGGAGTGGCTTTTGTGTGCAAATCGAGCGGTTGAACTGACCCTGTTCAGGCCCCGAAAAGGCTTGAAAAACCTTGGGATTATCGCCACATAACAGTTGACATCAGGGCGCTTAAAACTTATCCTTTCGCTCCTTTTGTCCAAGCCGCACCAGCACTCACAAAGATTGCTGCCGGTCGATGAAAGAAACCTGGTTTATTAAACAGAACAACAACAGACAATAACGTCATCCGAATTTAAGAGTGTGAATCATGAAAAGAACATTTCAACCGAGCAATCTTAAGCGCGCCCGGACACACGGATTTCGCGCTCGCATGAAGACACGCAGCGGCCGCGCGATCATCAATGCCCGCAGAGCCAAGGGTCGCAAGCGCCTGGCTGTATAATCATGCACGGTCCTGCTGGATTTCCCCGGCAGGCACGGTTGTTGCGCAAGCGGGATTTTGACGCCGTTTTCAAAAAGCCCGCCCGCAGCAGCGATCACTTCTTCACGATCCTGTTCTCACAGGGAACCACGACAAACCCCCGCATGGGCCTGGCCATTTCCAAGAAGGCGGCCAGACACGCCGTGGCGCGCAACCGCATCAAGCGACTGTGTCGTGAAAGTTTTCGCCAGCAGCAGAACATGCCCGTGGTCGATCTGGTGGTCATGACACGGGCCAGCGCGGTAAGCGCTTCCAACGCCGAACTGTTCAGCGCCCTGGACAAACACTGGCAGCGAATCAGAAGGAAACACAAATCCCATGTCTAACATGAGACCCATGCTGATCATTGGTCTGATCATCGTCCTGATGCTGATGTATCAGGCCTGGCAGCAGGACTACGGCCCCAAGCCACAGACCTCACCGTCACAGAGCACCGAATCGAACCTCACCACACCGGGCAGCGACACGGTATCCAGTGATGTGCCCGGCGTCAGCAACAGCAGCACAGGCAGCATCGATGACGATGTGCCCGATGCACCGCGCATCACCAGTGATTCGCAGGGTCAGGCTGTCAGTGCCGTCGATGCGGCGGTGAGTGCTTCAACGATCACGGTGACCACCGATGTGCTGTCACTTGAGATCAGCACCCGCGGCGGCGAGATTCGTCATTCCAAACTGCTCGAATACCCCATCGACCGCAAGATTCCCGAAGACAAATACGTGCTGCAGCACGATCAGGGCCGGGATTACCATGTTATCCAGAGCGGTCTGGTCAGCGCCACCCACGAGGGTGCCTTCCATACCCGCACCTTTACCAGTGGCAGCTCAAGCTATGACATGGGCGGTGCCGAGACACTGAATGTGCCACTTACCTGGCGCAGCGAAGATGGCACCACCGTCACCAAGACCTATACCTTCACGCGCGGCAGCTACCAGGTTCGCCTGAACCAGGCCGTGACCAACAATTCGGACGCCACCTGGCAGGGTGCGGCCTACCACCGTCTGGAGCGTCGCGAGCCGATTCTCGACGACAAGAGCGCCTTCACCAACCCCGAGCGCTTCAGCTTCAACGGCCTGGCCATCTACACCAGTGCCGACAAGTACGAGAAGTTCGATTACGAGGACATCCGAGAAGGCAGCGTCGAGCGCCAGAGCGAGCAGGCCTGGATGGCCATGGTGCAGCATTACTTCATCACCGCCTGGTTGCCCGAAGCCGGCACCAACAGTCGCTACATCGCCAAAACTGTCGCCGACCCTGCCGGTACACGCTACCGACTGGAGCAGGTACAGAACGTCAACACCTCCATCGCCCCGGGCGATACCGGCAACTTCGCCATGGATCTGTACATGGGGCCCAAGCTGCAGGACGTGATCGATACCATTCGTCCCGGTCTGGACCTGACGGTGGATTACGGCATCTTCACGCCGCTCTCGGCCATCCTGTTCTGGATCCTGAAAACCCTGTACAGCTTCCTCGGCAACTGGGGCTGGTCGATTGTGGTGCTCACCATCATCATCAAGGCGATGTTCTTCAAGCTGACCGAAAAGCAGTACAAGACCACCGCCAAACTGCGCAAGCTGACGCCGCGCATCCAGGCCCTGAAGGAACGCTACGGCGACGACAAGCAAACCTTCAACATGAAAATGATGGAGCTGTACAAGACCGAGAAGGCCAACCCCTTCGGCGGCTGTCTGCCCATGCTGATCCAGATTCCCGTGTTCATCGCCCTGTACTGGGTGCTGATCGAAAGTGTCGAGCTGCGCCAGGCACCCTGGATGCTGTGGATTCAGGACCTGACCGCGCCCGACCCCTACTTCATTCTGCCCGTGATCTACGGTGCCGGCATGATCCTTACCATGCGTCTGTCACCAGCACCCGGTGCCGACCCGATACAGCAGAAGATCATGATGTTCATGCCCGTGGCCTTCACCCTGCTGTTCCTGTTCTTCCAGTCAGGACTGGTGCTGTACTGGGCCGTCAACGTCATCATCTCGCTGGCACAACAGTGGATCATCACCAAACGCATTGATGCCCAGGGATAGCGAACGTCACCCTGCGGGGCACAACGAAACATGAATGAAAAAGAATCCCCGCACCCGCGGGGATTTTTTTGTCTACATATTTGTCGTCCCGAGCGTAGCCGAGGGACCTGTAACCTGCCCGTGCTGAGGCCTGCAGCAGGCACCTCGACCAGCGCGCCCCGTCATTCCCGCGCAGGCGGAAATCCATCTTGATCGCGAAAATCCCTCCAAACCTCCCTTTCCCAAAGGGAGGCTTAAACCCAGATCGGTGCACCATCCACCTCCCCCTTTGCAAAGGGGGACCGAGGGGGATTTGCCCCAGTATCGTCATCCCGAACGAACGTAAGGGATCTCCTGCACCGGGGCAGGATAACCAGGATTCCTCGTCGCTTCGCTCTGTCGGAATGACATAATGTGTCGTACCGAGCGTAGCCGAGGGACCTGTAACCTGCCCCTGTTGAGCTCAGCAATCAGCACCCCAACTCACAACACGGGTCATTCCCGCGCAGGCGGGAATCCATCTTGATCGAAAAATCCCTCCAAACCTCCCTTTACAAAGGGAGGCTTAAAAACAGATCAGTGCACCAACATCCTCCCCCTTTCCCAAAGGGGGACCGAGGGGGATTTGCCCAAGCAACACAAATCACCACGCGACTCCCTCTCCCACCAACCCACCAAACACGCTACCATGTGCCGCATGCCAAGCGAGCCACACAACGACACCATCGCCGCCATCGCCACACCACCGGGTGCCGGCGGGGTCGGCATCGTGCGTATCTCTGGCCCGGCCGCTGCCGACATTGCCCGCGACATTCTGCCCCAAGGCACCCACATCAAGGTACGCCACGCCGACTACCTGCCCTTCGTCGACGAAGACAACACCGTCATCGATCAGGGCATCGTGCTCTATTTCGAAGGCCCGCACTCCTTCACCGGCGAAGACGTGCTCGAGCTGCAGGGTCATGGCGGCCCGGTAGTGATGAACCAGATCCTGGGTCGCACCCTGGCCCTCGGTGCCCGCCTGGCCAGGCCCGGCGAATTCTCCGAGCGCGCCTTCCTCAATGGCAAGATGGACCTGACCCAGGTCGAAGCCATCGCAGACCTGATCGCCGCCACCACCGACGCCTCGGCCCGCGCCGCCCAGCGCTCGCTGCAGGGTGAATTCTCCGATCGCATTCTGGCGCTGCTGGCTGAACTCATCGAGCTGCGCGTCTATGTGGAAAGCGCCATCGACTTCCCCGACGAGGAAATCGACTTTCTCACCGAAGGCGATGTTGCCGGTCGCACACGAGTGTTACTCAAGAACATCCAGACCCTGATCGATGACAGCCACAAGGGTCAGCTGCTGCGCGACGGGCTGCACATTGCTCTGGCTGGCCGCCCCAACGCCGGCAAGTCCAGCCTGCTCAACGCCCTCACCCGAAGACAAACGGCCATCGTCACCGACATTCCGGGAACCACGCGCGACGTGTTGCGCGAAAGCCTGCAGCTGGACGGCATCCCGCTGCACCTGGTCGACACCGCCGGCCTCCACGAAACACCCGACGCCATCGAACAGGAAGGCATCCGCCGCGCCCGTGACGAATTCAGCCGCGTCGATCACATCCTGCACGTCATCGACAGCAGCCGGCAGGACGAGGAGTCCGGTCTTACCTTCCCCGAAGGCGTGCCCGTCACCGAAGTCATCAACAAGATCGACCTGGCATCTACCGATGCAAGCATCGAGACGTCAGACGAGGGCGCACCGACCCGAATCCACCTCTCCGCCAAGACCGGCAACGGCATGGACCTGCTCACCGGCCACATCAAGCGCCTGGCCGGCATGGAAACCGTCAACGAAGGCCAGTTCATGGCCCGCACCCGCCACCTCACAGCCCTCGAAGCAGTCAATGACGCCGTCGAACGCGGCCTGCAGCAAATCGAAACCTTCCAGGCTGGCGAACTGCTGGCCGAAGAACTGCGCCAGGCCCAGGACGCCCTCGGCAGCATCACCGGAGATTTCACCGCCGATGATCTCCTTGGCGAGATTTTTACGAGTTTCTGTATAGGGAAGTGATTAATCGTGTTTTACCCGTGCAAGAAATATGTACCCCAGAAAACAAGTTCTATCAAATCGAATTAGCTATGACGAATAGGAAGCAACCGATACCAGCTAAATTTGCTTCATGTCCGATAGAAGGAAAGATTCTTCAATTCTATGAGGGTCAGTTTGAAGCGGTATTTGTAATCCTTCATCCATTTCTCAGACCCAAATATTTGGATATGGGGCGCTTTTGCCCAGAGAAATGGCCTACGAAACAGGAAATAATTGATGACTGTTCTGCGATAACATGGCGGGAGATCCTAAAATTAACAGAACTCACCAGTCTGGCAGATATTGATATTGGGCTAAGAACCACCATCGGGGGCATAAAGAAAGAGTATTCAAATCAAGAATCGGCTAACAAACTAAACTTGTTATCTGAAGAACTTAAAATAATTGTTCCAACAGAGGGTGATTTGCCGCCACTACTAGAAAATCGCTTGTTTAACGCAATAAAAAAACTTGGTCATGACTGGCTTTGGGTTGGTGATGAATTTGCCACAGAAAGAAAACTGTACTTGATTGATGACCTCATTAAAGAAGATGAAGTGCCCTCGCATGGTTGTGTGTTCACTCATGACCACAGTCTACTGATTACAACACATTGGGATAGTCATTGTTCGTTGTTGTGTTCTTCTAGAAAGCTCATAGAGAACATAATTTCTTCAGACCAGTTTGAGGGGTTTTATTGCACTCCGAAAACCGAGGTCTATTGGGGTGTGCATGAAATATGAAAAAGAGCATGAACCCTGGACACTTACACTGGGACCACACGTGGGTTGTCTAAAACAAGAAAAAACGGTTATTAAACATGCTGATGGCTACCGACACAGACTTGCATCAAACAAGTTATTAATTAGACAATAAAAAATACAGGCTGTACCTACTGTATACACGGCCCTGAACCCTCGATATCGCCAAGGGTTTCGTCGTTTTGGCTCCAGGTTCCATTGATCCCGACTTCTGTCTGATTCTGCTCTGTTTTCATTTCCAACGTGAGCAACATGTCGTATGTGGTTCCAGCTGCATCACCTTCAGTGTAGGTCTGCGTCCAGCTGCAAAAATTATCCATACACAACCCTTCGATGTCAGTGTCGCCATCGACATCCGAAAAGCGGCCTTGAATTTCATACAGAGTATCTGACTTCACCCACTCGCTGGTCAGCGTAAATGGGCGAACCTGATCATCATTGTAGGCGGTCCATTGCCCCTTCAATGTACAATTCATTTTGCTGCTGAAAGGCGGTAGTGGTGCTGACTCGGGAGCCATTGTCTCACACTCGCCGGGGAGATACTGGGGATCAAAGTTGTCGGAGCTGCAAGTCCAGCGAACTATGCCCTGGCCATCTTCAAGTATCGGCGTCAGCTGTACGGTGTTCTGGAACAACTCAATGGGTTCCATGTATTCGATAGTAATTTGACCGCCATTTCCAACTGTTCCGCGAAAGGGTAACCCAGCTATTTGATGTGGCGTTTCCAGGCCCAGGACGTCATTGTTTTCGGGCAAGGCATTCAACGAAAAGTAGTATTCGCTGACGTTTATTTTCATGCTGCTCCCGAATGCCAGTCCTTGCGTCACGATGTTATTCAGGTTCTGTTGCTTGTGTTGTTCCGCGGCGGCATCGAGACGGGCCTTTTCGGCCAGCTGATCAGCATCGGCACACTCCATCTTAACCACAGTATCGATCCATACAGATCGTGAATCAAAATCCGGTTTGATCGACGGGTCCGACCACGGTTGCATGGCATCGAGGCCAAATTTGATCATGTAGTGCGGGTGGTATGTTGGCGGCCCCAGCGATTGAAAAGTCTTGCAGAACGTTACCTTCTCAGGACCACCTGGAAGCACATGCCTATCATAAGTCTTGAACCAGGTTGCCTTCTGTTCATTGCTCATTGGCTCGAAAAAATAGTCCATGAGCTTAGATACTGCCGCATGTGCAGAAACATCAGAAACACGTTCGATGTCATAAAGTCCATAACCCAATACCATCTGGTACAGGCTGACGCTACGATCATATTCCCCGCTTTCAATGCATCGAATGGCGCCCGGCATCACGTCGGCGGGTGTGTGTTCGGGCGTCACAGCATCCAGGGTGACACAGCCAAGGGGCATGGTAGCCTCAAGTGCACCAGGCGTAGCGCCAGTATCCTGAGAATCGGCCAAGGCCAGACTGATGGCACACAGCTGACAGCAAAGCATGATCCAGACTGATCGGCTCATGAGCACCTCGGTAAGATTGCGGATCGTTTGATCCTACTATCGACATCATGGATTAACAAGGACGCGGCGCTTCAATACAGAACTCATCTGAAGGCAACCCTCACAACAGGAACAATGACGCTGACCGAACCACACAAACACAGATCACGTCAGAGGAATGCTGATCAATGATCATTTGAATCCATGACCGAATTTGAGCGTGTTTTACGAATAGGTATAGGGTTGTTCACTGAAACAGGAAACCCGTTTCAATTAATGCCCGAAGACTGAACGGCCACGGCACTGCAGACGCTATGCTAGACTCCTGACTCAGAGGGTTGACGCGGGGGCTGGTGTTCAAACCAGTCTCTTGGTAGTGAATGGGTGCACCCATTAACGTAAAAAGGGGAAGTAATCATGAAAATGGTATTGATGGCGCTTGGCGCAATTCTGGTGGTATTTGGCCTGGTTGATCTGGTGGGAAGCTATACAGATTTTGATCTGTGGGGAAAAATTGGAATCCAGTTGCCAGAAATGATCTGGAAATACTCTGCCTACATTGAAATCGCACTGGGTGCTGTCCTGTTCAAGTTAGGCATGTCCAGTGGTGGTGACGAAGCGGCGGCAAGTTAAGCCCGCTGGTTACAACAAACAAGAGACAAACCTGCCCTGTTCCGCCCGCAAAAATGCGGGCGTGAACATCAAACCAGGTACTAACACCCATGGAAGTGTCAACGGGGTTTTCACCGCTGATTATCCTGTTAGGCGAAATCTTTGCGAGCCTCTGTGTAGTTACAGTTAAGTACTCATTTGCAGTCTCGAGTGTAATAACAATTGAATCAGGTTTCGCCAAAATTAACGATAAAATTGAATATTCAGTAATAAATGAGAGATAAAAGAATTACCAATGCTATCAAAGATAGAAGCCTGGTTTCTTGTATGAATGAAACTAAATGGAGAGAGCTGTTCTCGGGTGTGAATTCTGGTGATTTAGAAATGCCTTTCAGGAATAAATCAATCCTGGTTAACGAACACTCGATTGCTTCTATGGATATTACATTGATGGAACATGATGGTTTTTCTCATATTGAATGGGTTTGTAATCCCCCCAAAAAACCACAGAGGTTAGAAGTAGAAAATTCCACTACAATGTAACAAAGGAGTTTTCGATGAGAAAGTCACGCTACAGCGATAGCCAGATCCTGGCGATTTTGAAGCAGAACGAACAGGGCGTATCCGTGCCTGATCTGTGCCGCGAGCACGGTATGAGTTCTGCCATGTTTTACAAATGGCGCAGCAAGTTTGGCGGCATGGACATGTCCATGATGAAGCGCATGAAGGAGCTTGAGGCCGAGAATGCCCGCCTGAAGAAGATGTACGCTGAAGAGCGTCTCAAAGCACAGATCCGGCAGGAAGCCCTCGAGGGAAAGCTGTAAAGCCATCTCAACGCAAAGAGATGGCACTCAAAGCAGTTGAGCGCCATGGTATCAGTATCCGATTTGCCTGTGTTTGCCTGGGGGTCAGCGAGTCCTGCTATTACTACCGTCCCAAGCTGTCAGCCGAGAATGATCGGATTGCTGACTGGCTTTTGCGATTGACGATGGCCAACAAACGATGGGGTTTTGGCTTGTGCTTTCTGTATCTTCGAAATGTTCAGCACTTTGGCTGGAATCACAAGCGTGTGTATCGTATCTACCGTGAGCTGGAGTTGAACCTCAGAATCAAGCCCAAAAGCAGGATCAAGCGAGACAAGCCTGATGCATTGAGTGTACCGATAGCGATTAACCAGGTGTGGTCGGTAGATTTCATGAGTGACGCGCTGGCAGATGGCCGGTTGCTGAGAACGTTCAATGTGCTTGATGATTACAACCGTGAGGGGTTGGCCATTGACGTTGATTTGTCGCTTCCCAGCCAACGGGTTATCCGATGCCTGGAGCAGGTGATGGAATGGCGAGGCAAGCCCAGCGCAATTCGTCTGGACAATGGCCCGGAGTACATCTCACAGGCCATGGTTGACTGGGCTAATCAGCATCGCATCACGCTGATGTACATCCAGCCTGGCAAGCCAACACAGAATGCATACATAGAACGATTCAATCGAACGGTCCGTCATGAATGGCTGGATCTGCATCAATTTGAAACGATAGAGCAAGCTCAACAACTGGCGACTGAGTGGTTATGGAAATACAATAATGAACGGCCTCACACTTCGATTGGAGGAATTCCTCCGAGGATGATGTTGAAGGCTGCATGAGATTCTACGAATAGGCTCTGTTTAAAATGGGGGGATTACACCCCTATCGGCCTGCACCTGGGCTGGAACCTGGTCACGGCAGTGGTGTTTTCAGCCGGCCCCATCGGCCAGCAGTGGTTGATTCAAAAGGGCGACCCCATCGTCGCCAGCGAATGGTATACGCTAGTGTTCTTCAGTTTGCAGGCTATTGTTGCACCTGGACTGGTGACCTGGTACTTACAGAAAGTGTATCGATGTGAACCCGAATGAGTCATGGAAAGCAGAAAATCTTTAGCGACCGAGTATCGTAGTAAGGGTAGTCATCTGATCGCCATGATGAGGTTATTACGAGTAACTGAATGAGTACGTGCAATTCCGTAATTGCTCAGAATTGAACACAGACAGTTTTCAGGAAGATAGTACATGTTTGACTGTAATTGTCAGAAGATATCAATGTGTTCGAAGACAAAAGGAAGTGACAATGGTTTGTACTATGCGGAATCCGTAAAGTACCATAATATCCTTTTCCACATAAGACACTGTTATGCGTAAATAGAAATGAAATTCTCTCATTGGCAATTACATACGAGTGCTAAAAACGAAAAGAACGCATCTGTTGTCCTTAATCGAGCAGCTAAGAACATGAATATTAAACCAATTGACGTTAAGTATTCGTTTGATAAGGAACATGGAAATTTAATCGTTTTCACTATCCAGCATGAAGCTAAAGAATGGAGTGCGTTTATTTATCAAATCTTGCTTTATGCACAGAGCATTGGTTTCGGCTGGTACATGACCGGATACATTAACGAAGATCCAGGCGCATCAACTGATCATACAAATTTACCTGGAGTTTCATTTGCACAATGGATTGTTTACAAGAATGGTACAAGAGAAGATGCATAACAAGTTGCTGTTGACGCGCTGCGCGCTGGGACAGCCTACACTGCGTTCCAGCTGCCCCAAAGCTAGGCGTTATATTTCATGAAAAATCTTCAGCTACTCCAAGAAAAGGTAAATAAATATCTTCCTGATTCAAATTTGACCCGTGCATCAGATCAATATATCCAGGATCTCTTGGCAGCTTTCCCGGGGTTGCCGGAAAATTATTTGCATCTTTTACGAGAGATTGGTTATGGGAGCTATGGGGAAATGGGTTTTTCAGTTTATGGTGGCCCGATGGAACCCAATGAAATATTTGATTCAGAAACGGCCAAAGAATTAGAAAACTACATATTTGTTGGTGATGATTATTCGGGATGGATGATTGGATATGAAAATACCAAGACAGGATATCAATTCAAACAATTCGATCATCAGGAACCTAAGAATCTAGAACCATCAAACATTATTGATTTTCTCGATAAAGAACTGTTTCGAGACAATGATTTATAACAAGGGCATGCAGCGGACACGGCTAACGCCGACCCGCTGATGCTAGACGATATGCAGAATAAATGAGCGAATCCAGAGACAAGATGATTGCAGCCTTGAAAGAGATCGTGATTCCTCTCCTCAGAGAAAAGGGCTTCAAAGGGAGCTATCCTCATTTTCGGCGAATTAAAGAAAAACAAATCGATCTACTGACATTCCAGTTCAACAAGCATGGAGGGGAATTCGTTGTCGAAGTTTCCAACTGCCCAGCTGAAGGATTCACAACCTATTGGGGAGAGCACATCGAACCCAAAAAGATGAAAACAAACTACACCAACCCAAATGATCGAATTCGACTCGGCCCAAAGAAATTATGGATACGAGATTATTGGTTCAAATTTGAAAAGAAGGGATGGTTGCGATTGAATTATAGATATGATTTCGAAGGGACCGCGAAAGCAGTTGTTCCATACATCGTCGGCGAGGCAGAGGCCTTCTGGAACGAATATGAAAAGCGATCATATCAAGTCAGTGTACAAAACTCCGGGAGCTGAGCCCGGTCCGAATTATGTGTATTAAATATGGATAAAAATCTATCAGTTAAAGATATAGAAGGTAATTGGGCTGGAGATATCCCTACGGGGCTTATTCGACGCTGTAAAGAATCATGGAATACTCCTTTAAGAGAGTTAAGTGATTTGATGGTCGCAACCTATTTAAATCAAAAATTAGCTACTAGCTATATGATCAAAGAAGCGGATAGGCGTCTAAAAGATTTCGAGCCAGACGATACAGAGCTATTTGACGGGCAGCTTAAAGAGTCTTTGAAAAATGCAAAAAACACATGACAAGCCAATCAACGCCCGGCAGCAAGCAGCTTCGGAATGCCAAAAAGCTTTGCTTTTCGACAGCCCGTTATTGGGGAGTTAGAGGGCGGTCATGGACCTCTTTACACCGTCAGTCGAGAAGGACCAAATGAACCCTAACTTCGTTTCGGTGCTTGACCCTCGCAGGGAGCCCGAGCGGAGACTGTTTCAGGCGTGGGCGGATGGTTTTGTTGATAGAGACAACAAGTTAGTTAATGAATTTCAAACAACCTTCAATTCGTCCTTTTGGGAGATCTACCTGCATGCTCTCTTCAAGAGTTACGGTTTTCGGAATGATTGGAGTAATGCTAGCCCAGACTTTTGTTTAAACAAGGACGGCTTTGAGTTTGTAGTGGAGGCCACAACTGCAAACGCAGCACGCGGGCAACCAAACGAATGGGATCGCACATTTAGTAACGAGGAGCTTACTAAACTTAAGCGCTTTAAGGACCTGAATACCGAGGCCATTATTCGTCTTTCAAACTCCATTCAAGCAAAGTATCAGAAGTATCAAAAAAGCTATAGGGCCCAAGCCCATGTAATTCAAAAGCCATTTGTTCTGGCAGTTGCCCCATTTGAACAACCGCACTTCAATCTACAGTATGACAGACCTATTCGAGCACTCTTGTATGACTACTACGTAGATGAAGATGCGTACTTGGATAACCCAAGCGCTTTTCCATTTGGTCCTCCTGCCGTCTCACTTGGTCATGTATTGAAGGCAAATGGATCCCCGATTGACCTTGGTTTGTTCAATAACCCGGCAATGGCTGAGATAAGTGCCATAATATTTAGTTCCACCGCAACCTGGGGGAAACTTACAGCAATGGCTGAAGACTCAGATACTCCAGCAATAATAACTTCCGTCTGGGCGACCCCGCCTTCGGGGGCACCAGAAAAGAGGAGAGTTCTCCGGTCGGAACATACCGAGGAAATACATGACGGATTGCAGATCTACCATAATGCCCATGCAAACCAACCACTAAACCCAGAGATTTTCCGAAGGCAGCGAGTAGTTCAGCACTATTATGATAATGTATCCGAAGATTGGGTCTACGAAAGCCGAGACAATGCATTACAGTTTAGACAGTCTATCATGCTCTCGAAGGGCACCCACTAACTTAGCGCTTAAGAGGGTCTCCGGGGTCGCAACGCGTCCCCTTAGCCCCTTAGCACAACGTTATGTGTCTGGATAATGCCTGAGATTTCTACCCAAAAGCAGGCGCAGGCCGTTCAAAAGCTTCCCTTCTGCTACATCTGTACCAAGGACTTTGCACCAGATGACGGTGTTGATCATGACCATGTTCCGCCTAGCGCCGTTTTCGTCGAAAAAGATAGGAACTTCCCACTGAAGCTTCCTACCCATAAAGAATCGTGCCATGGCCCCCTCAATCTCGACGACGAAATAACAGCTCAGTTGATATCCTTGCTACATGGGAAAACCCCAAGCTCTGAAAACGATCGCCTGAAATTGGAAGTATTTGAGAATGAAACAGGCGCGCGCATGGCAGCATTTGTAATAAAGGATCTCAAATTTCTCATTAGGCGCTGGATTAGAGCCTTTCACGCCGCCCTCTATGGTCATGCACTTGCCACGGAAACACGATTTGCCATACAAGCTCCCTTTCCGTCGGGGGATCTCAGCGGCGAAGAACTAGTCGAGGAACCAATATCTGACATTCACATCAAAACCGTAGAGCTGATAAAGAAGAATCGGGCTGCCGGAAATCTGGACCGCATATGCACAAATCAGGGCAAGTTAGAATATGAATGTGTTTGGGACAAGCTTGGCGACGGTTCGTGGACCTGCTTTTTCGCATTAGACGTCTACGACTGGAAGCGCCTCGGCGATTCAAACAACTTCGAGGAGCGAGGTTGCGTAGGGCTCTATACGCCACCGCACGGCACCAAGCCGTCCAATGGAACAGTGGCTACAAGGCTAGAGTTCAATGTGCCGAACCTGGACCCAGTTGATCCGTTTGCGACTTGAGTGCCCAGCCATCTAAATTATGATTCGAGAGGGTCCTAAGAGACGTTACGCTCCCAACGGCCACTTTGCTAAAACGTAATATGTCCAGTCGACGTCAATGATAACATTTACAAAATTTGGAATAAGGGATTGGATCCATTTTTTGGTTGGTGTTTCTCACAACAATCGCGACTATCGGCAAGTTTATCAGGATACAATTGAGTAGCGAATTGACATGTTTGAACTACTCCTCATCGCAAACGCCATCTGGTTTGGGCTTGGCTTTCACCTGTTTGCCCTGCGTAACCGCGTCTTTGCCAAGATTCTGGTACCGAAGGAACACCGCGATACACCCGTGTTTGACACGCTGGCGGCATCGGGTCCGTTTCTCGGCGGATTCAACTTTGCATTCTGTGTGATGAGTGTGCTGGTGCTCATCTATGCCAGTTCATTTCCCGAGCCTGATCAACGCATCATCCTGTTCACCGTGTTCGCAATTGCACACGGCTCGCAATTCGTCTGTAATGTCCCTATCGCGCTTGCCAACCGGAAAGGCAAAGGCATCTGGCAGGTCAAGGGCCTGATGCGCTTTATCTTCATCACTGATTTTACATTGATGGTGGCCAATGCTGCGGTTGCTGTGAACTATGTCTTGTTGACGGATTGATTACTCAGAATCACGCATTCATCAACCCATCAACCTCCTCGATAAACGCCTTGATGATAGCCTGGTTGCGGTGGCGTTTTGGATAGAGTGCGTGGATGGGGATTTCGTTTAGATTGGCATCCTGTATCTCGATGAGCTGCTTCGATTTCAAATAGTCACGTACAAGGTGTCGGGGCATTTGCGCGTATGCCAGGCCATCCAGCAGGCAGGGCAGCGCCCCGGTGAATGTGTTGACTCGGGCCAGTACCGGTGGGCGAAGGTTGAACGATTCAACATCCCAGTGTCCAGTCAGCCCGGGTGGCGGACCCGAGATTTCAATCATGGGTGTTGAGGCCAGCTGTTCAATGCTGGTGATGGTCTTTGCCAGTTTGGGTGTCGCGACCAGAATAAAGCCACCATTGGGCAATGGTTTACCGATCAGATTCGGGTCGTTCAATGCGCCTGCGCGAATCGCCAGGTCGAAGTCCGCTTCGATCAATCCCGTGATCCGATCCTCTCCCAACAGTTCGATCACTACATCGGGGTAGCGTTCCTGGAAACGGGGAATGGCTCTGGGGAGGAGCGAGATTGTCATCTCCAGTGTCGCGGTGACTCGAAGCCGAGTGATGGCAGGTTCTGTCGCGTGACAGTCGTCCAATAGCAACAAGGCATCTCTCAACTTCATCAGGGCATCAGCGGCTTCTTCCGCAGGCCGAACACCACGACCACTGCGGACGATCAGTCTCCGGCCCAGCTCGGATTCCAGTTCCCTGGCGCGTCGACTCACGGTCGATACCGGCACCCCCATTTGTGCCGCGGCTGCCGACAGGCTGCCCAGCTCCAGTGCCAGCAGTGTGGTGCGAATTGAAAGCGTATTCATGATCGTATTTGCATTTATCGCAAATCTGCTTTGTTGCTTTTCATTCTACGCAAACTAAATTCAGCTTGCTACAGTCACCACCAGACTAAATTTGAGGAGAAAAACATGTCCAATCCAACCATTGCAGTATTTGGCGCAACCGGCTCACAGGGCGGTTCGGTTGTTCGCTATCTCAAGAACAGTGCGACACCATTTCGAGTCAGGGCGCTGACACGCAACCCTGACAACTATGATGGCCCGGCCGATGAGGCAGTTGCCGCCAACCTGGATGATCCACAATCGCTGGCGGCTGCGCTCGAAGGTGTCCATGGTGTGTTTCTGGTCACGAATTTCTGGCAGGAAGGCACCGATGAAATTGCGCAGGCCAGGGCAGCGATTGATGCAGCCCGTCGTGCCGGTGTGATTCATCTGGTCTGGTCATCCCTGCCCGATGTGGAAACCATTTCCAGTGGCAAGTGGGCGGTACCGCACTTCACCAATAAATCAAAAGTTGATCCCGTCGTTCAATCGGCCGGTTTCCCGATCCATACCATCGTGCAGCCGCCGTTCTATTTCGAAAACCTGATTGGCGATATGGCACCTTCAGATCTGGGTAACGGTGCAAAGGGGTGGGCTATCCCCATCGACCCGAATGCCCGGGTGATTCATATGGGCGCCATCGAAGAGATCGGAAACATTGTTGAACGGGTGTTTTCAAACCCGGAACAGAGCAAGGGCAAGACGCTCTCGATGTCGGCAGGCTTGTACAGCTTCATGGATATCGTCGACGCGTTCAATGAGACAGGCGAAAACCTCACTGCAGTACAGGTGCCACACGAAACCTACGCCAGCTTTTTCCCGGGCGCGGATGAAATCGGTCAGACATTAGGCTACTTTGAAGACCATACCTACATGGGTCCCGGTGCCAGCGACAGGCTGGAAGCAACCAGTGAACTACTGGAAACACCATTCACGCCGTTCAACGAATGGATCAAGGCGAAGCGCTCATCATGAGCGCGACTTGCAACCAGGACAGAGGAGCGAAGAAATGAACGAAATTACAGGCATCAATCACGTTGGCTTGCGCATAAGGGATCTTGAAGTGTCACGTGCATTCTATGAACAGCTCGGGTTCAAGTTCATCGTTGGCCCGGTCGGGCCGGAGCCGGTGGCAATCATGGAGCACCCCTCTGGCGTGAATATCAACCTGATCATCAACGCGTCTGACGATGCCGCAACGGACAATGTGCTTATGGACCACCCCGTGAAACACGCAGGCTACACACACATCGCGCTGGATATCACCAGTGCGGATGCGGTGGCCAAGCAGATCGAAGCACTGGGTATCGAGATCACGGAGCGGGTAGAATTCGAAGGGTCGCAGTTCTTTTTCATTCGAGATCCGGATGGCAATGTGCTGGAGTTTCATCAATCATGACCGAGTTGATGCGAGTTTTACGAGAATCTGTTAGTAACAATGACTATCAGATGACTCCCGCAGAGGCGACAAGGGAGAAGCGAACAAGACCAGATGTTCAGGAAAAGTGGAAAACAGCGACGCGCTGAGATCAAGGCAGCACGACTGAAACGCGCAGAACGATCATGGAAAACGGCCAATATCTATGCGACGGTTATTCCGGCCAGGGCTGTGGCTGCCAATCATGAGATGCTCGATCACGTCTGCACCATGTGCCATAGGTTGCCCAATTTCTACATGGATCGACCCTTCAGGTGCAAGGACTGTGGAGTGGATGAAGTCTGGACGGCGAAGCAGCAGAAATGGTGGTATGAAATCGCCAAGGGACACATCGATTCAATCGCCGTCAGATGCCGGCCCTGCCGCAAGAAGGAACGCGCACGAAAAGCCGAAGCGCGACGTGTGCATCTGGAAGGTATTGCAGAGAAGTGTCGGCACTAGTAGGGAACATTTTGAAGCGCAATAATTGGATTGAATCAAATATTTTGTGGATTCGATTAATGCGCTTCGCAGAAACGATTCATCTTGAAATGAACTCTGCTTGTCGTGATTTCTTCTGTGATTAACTGAATCGGTCACAGTTTTGGGGCCTAATTGAGAGTTGCACGCATCAAAAGAATCAAAGAGAACTCTTATGCTTCTGCCAAACTCAAATCATGAGGTGACGAAATGAACCGTCTCGACTACTGGCCCGCTAAAATATTTCGCCGTTTTGTATGCACTGCCATTCTGTCTTCAGTCTTCGCAATACAGATCGGTTGGTCTGGTGAAGCATCGGAGACTGCCAGCCCATTTCCACGACTGACCGACCCGTCGGGTTGCATGATCGAACAGATCACCAACGACGAGTACGAACAGCATCAGGTTCATGGGGCGTCGTGGGACGGCAAAAAACTGTTGATCTCTGGGAACAAGCCAGGGCCGGGAGAGAATGAGACCACTCACCCGGCATTTGAGGTAAATCTGGTGACGGGTGAGAGGAAAGACCTGTCGCACATCCTCGAGAATTCTGGCCCCTACTCGCCCGATGGTCGTTTCAGTGTGGTGGCGCAAAACGCGGAAAATGGCAAGACCGATATTTTTGAATACGAGCATGCGACAGGCAAGCTGGCTCCCATCTCCTCACATGATCAATGGGACTGGCTGCCCAGTTACTCGCACGATGGCCAATTCATTGTCTTCAACTCCTACCGCGTTGACGGGCAGGCCGACATACACCTGTACGAAAAAGCCACGGGGAAACTGCAACGCCTCACCGATTACCCTGGCTATGATGCCCACGCCACGTTTTCAAGTGACGGCAAGCGCATCCTGTTCAATCGCCAGCGTGGTGAGCGAGAAACGGGCGGGTATATTTTTGACGTGATTGTATATGACCTGAAAACGGGCACAGAAAAACGCCTGACTGATGCCGACTTCGAGGAGGGTTATCCCTCCTGGGCACCAGACGATCAACATATCGTGTTCAGTACGGATCAATATGGCGAACCCGGCAAGCACAACCTCTTCGTCCTGTCACCCGACGGAAGCACCACCCGCCTGACCAGTGGCGACTGGAAAGACTGGTATTCCTACTGGACCCCGGACGGAAAATACATCTACTTCAACTCAACCCGGGCTGGTAACAACAACGTCTTTCGCATGCGTATGGATGGTCTCGATTGTGTCAGAGGGCAATCTGAAAAGGCAACATGAACGAAGAAGCACTTCTAAAAAAGCTGACGGAAGAACCCAATAACGCTGAGCTTTATCAGGAGTTGGGTAAGTTGTATATACGTGAGAAGAAAACAGATGAAGCCAAAAGAGTGCTCCTTAAATCATTAGAGCTGGATTGTAACGATGGCTGGACGTTCTTGTTCCTGGGTAATGTCAGTTATAGTGGTGAACAGTATGAGACGGCCTTGAGATACTTCGAGCAGGCGTTAGAGTCATTGAGCGACATTGCTACACCTTACTGGTGCATGGCAGAGGCGTATGAGAAATTGAATCAATACGATAAGGCTCATGAGTTCTATCAGACTGCTGTAAAAAAAGACCCATCTGATGAAGATGCAATAAGGAGACTGAAAGAGTGGAATGAGTGGTATGTCAGACACTAATAAGTTGATCTTGATTCTCAGGAATCAATTTACTGAACAACAATGATTTACATAATTTGATCCCAATCATTGGAGCAAACAACGCATGCTGAAAGACACCCCACTTTGCGACTTCGGCTGGAAGGCACCTGACTTTACGCTGAAGAACCCCGAGGGCACCGAGTTTTCCATGCGCGATCACCTCGGTGACAAGGGTTTGTTGATCGCCTTTATCTGCAATCACTGCCCGTATGTAAAAGCCATTGCGGACAGGCTGGCAGATGATGCCCGTCAGCTGAAGAGCGAAGGCATTGGCGTTCTGGCCGTCATGTCCAACGATTACCAGAATTACGCCGCGGATGCGCCGGACAAGATGACACAGTTTGCGGCCAGTTACGGTTTTGAGTTTCCCTACCTGGTGGATGAAGATCAGTCAGTCGGTCGGGCCTATGGCGCCATCTGCACGCCGGACTTTTTCGGTCTGAACAGTCAGGGTGAGCTGCAGTATCGTGGCAGGCTCGATGATGTCGGCATGGGCAGCGCGCTATCACGAACACCTGAACTGCTCAACGCCATGTGGCAGATTGCCGAGACGGGAGAAGGCCCCGAGCATCAGGAGCCCAGCATGGGCTGTTCGATCAAGTGGCGGTAGAACCCGCAGCCGGGCTCTGATTTGCCTTTCTCAATGGACTGTGCGAATTTCATGTTGTATCCGGCATTGATCGGGCTGTGGAGACACACAGGAAACGCACCATGCTGAAAATTATTTGCCTTCCCTTGATCTGGTTTCTGGCTGCCTCTGTGGTTTCCGCCGAATGTGAGCCTGAGGAAACAATCGACGACACCATGCGCAGCATCGGTATTGAGTACCTCATCAGTGACGACAGAAAGCTACCGAAAGAAAATCGGATAAAGTGGGAAAGCGACCTGGCGGACTACGTTGACTTCGAATCAGTGAACAACAACATGAGGTTGCGCATCAGGGAGGCGCTGAAGGATCTTGAGCATGATGACGAAACCACAGCCGGTATGGAGGAAAAGGCCGTGTTGTTTCTGGTCCCGCGTTTGCTGTCTGACTACACACGGGTTTACCTGAAAGCCAGGGATGCAATCGACACGATCGAAAGCTGTGACCAGACGCCAATACCTGCCGATGAAAAGCAATTTACGCTCTGTATGGCAAGTCAGACCGAGAATCAGGCTCAGATTCGGTTTATTGCACAGGCCGTGGGTGATCCTGTGGGCCTGGTATTTACCCGCACGGACCGATGGCGTCTTTCAGATGTTGAATCACCGGTCACAGAACGCACACTGGGCTTGATTGCACGATGGAAATGATGCCGATTGGAAAAAAGCGGTGGACGCTCTGATGATGGAACCATCGAACGACATTAAACAGAAAGGGTCCGCAAACCACCAAGCGCAAATGGTTGCCGATCAGGACAACGCAACCATCAAGAGCCCCATCCTCGCCATGCTGGCTGCGCTGGTGTTTGCCCTGCTCATCACCACGTTGAGCCTTGGCCTGCTTGGCCCGCTCGGCATGCTGCTGTTCGGGCTGTCGATGGTGTGGTTAGGCATCTGGCTGCTCCTCCACCAGACTTCCCGAACCTCGCGCGTGTGCGCCATTGTGTTGATCGTCTCACCGGTCATTGGCGTGTATGTGATGTTTTTCAGTGTGATGTTTTTAAGATAGTCGGCATGGACCCAGTTGAGACTATCGAACTTCAGAAGGCGACAGAGGCGGACAAGCCCTACCTCTATGCGCTGCGACGGCAGACCATGATCGATCACCTGGAACAGGCAGGCATTTTCCTTAGCGAGGACGAGCACTGGCAGCGCATCGAGCATGAATTTGACGGTTTTCGATTGCTGTTCTTCAGGGGTGAGCGAATCGGCACCATCAAGTATCGCGAGAATGATGAGTCGATTGAAATCATTCAGTTGCAAATCGAGCCAGAGCATCAGGGACGTGGTCTTGGGAGTGCGGTCGTCGAACAACTGATCGAGGACAGCAGGGGCAAGGCCCTTTGCTTGAGCGTGCTAAAGAAAAACCCGGCGATGGGTTTATACCGTCGACTCGGCTTCAGCATCACGAGCGAGGATGAGCACGAATATCTCATGCAGAGGCAATCGTGTTGATTGCAGGGTGTGATCAAGACCCACTTATTGATCAGGCCTGGGCACGCTTACCTGGTGTATGATTCAATCTTTGGCCGATCCAATGCCTGCAAAAGCTCACCAGTCAGATATTGACGCGATTCTGGCGCGACGTCACGACAATGGTGCTGATTACTGGGGCACGGAAGACGGCCGAATCTATGTGGGTAACCCCTACAGCACTATTTCATCACTGGGTATTCTGCACGAGCTGGGTGTGCCCAAATCTCACGAGGCGGTTCAGGGTGGCCTGCGTCTCATTCTTGATGCATCGCGAGATGATGGCCGGGTTCGCGTCGGACCGAAATCACCGATGTATCCCTGCTATACGGCAGAAGCCGTTCGCATGCTCTGCCGCTTTGGTCTGAAGTCGAACGCAGCGGTCAAACGCACGGTGAGTTATCTGCTGGATAACACTCACGAGTCTGGTGGCTGGCGATGCAGTTTCAGCCGGTTTGGCAAGGGTCCGGAGACGGCCTGCGGCAATCCGGGTGCGACATTGTATGCGCTGGATGTCTTGCGCTGGTTTCCAGAATTCAGAGACTGCTCAGAGAATGTCGACAAGGCTGTCGAACTGTTGCTGGGGCACTGGGTATCGCGTGAACCAATGGGACCCTGTCACTGGGGAATTGGGCAGAAATTCATGACACTGGAGTATCCCTTTCTTCGATACAACCTGTTTTACTACGTCTATGTCCTGTCGTTCTTCAGGCATGCCAGGGTCGATTCGCGATTTGACGCCGCACTGCAGCTGCTGCAATCGAAACTTGACGGTGGAAACATTGTGATCGAGCGTTCACACCGGGGATTGAAGGGGCTGAAGTTTTGCGAAAAGGGTGTCGTCTCCAAACCTGCGACCAGACGGTATCTGGAAATACTTAAGAATATTCAGTAAGAGGCATTAGTACAGAATCCAGACTCGCTTACATCGTACAAATTCGTTATCTAAATAGGGGAACATGTCATGGAAACCATCATTGCCGCCGTGATTACGGCAGTGACATCAATCGTTATCGCGATTATTCAGGCCATCACGGCTCAGAAAAATGCTGATGCACTGCGGCGCTCCTTGCAGCCGGCACAATCGGTAACGGATGATTCCAGCGATGGACTACCTGCGACGCCATCTGGGAATGCAAAGCCCTGGTGGTTGGCAATTGTGGTTCTGGGCGGGGCTGTGTTTGCCCTGGCCATGCTGAATGAGGATTGGGGCAAGTTTGTCATCGCCGGGGCTGTTCCACTGACCACATTATTTCTTGCCTTTCGTTATCCGATTCCATGGGGATTGGCGGCATTGGCCGTGGCGGTGCTGCATGGGCTGGTTTATCTGGGTTTCATCGCCGGTCAGGGCAATGCAGCCGGCATCGACCTGACACCGTCACTGCTGGTGTATATTGGAAACGCATTACTTGTATCAGCGCTGGCCTGGTACAGGTGGAGGTCGCGTGCCTGAACTATTATCGTGGCGACAAGCAGACTTCAAGCGAAAAGAGGAACGCTAGAAATGAGTAGAATACTTACATTCTTGTTAGTGATCATTGTGAATCATGTATCCGCAGATGATCGCATTCTGATCAATAACGCCTACCTCAACGGAACGTGGAATTGCAGCAGCCAGACCGTCTACCCGGGTGACATGGTGGTGGAAGTGATCGGTCGGGTTGAACATGTGCAGGCAACCGGACGCTATGCCTATTCAGGACATATGGTGTCCTTCTTCAAACACGACCCGAACACGACCTCCATATTGTCGATCGAGAAGTCTGGCACCTACACACTGGAGGCCAACCACCTCGAGAACGCGACGGATGATGTTCAACTCACGCCAGGCAAGGATGGGCTGGGTATCCACAGCGATGATTTCATGATGATGATGTCGAACGGGCTCAGGCAACCGGTTGTGGCCGAGCTGACCGTCATTGATGCGAACACATTCAAATCGGTGGTTGTCGGTAGTGTTGATACGGAACGCTGCACCCGATCGAAAGACGACAAGTTGTCCGACTGACAGCATCGCTTACGCGAAAACAATCATGGATTATCTCAAGACCAACCGCGACACCTGGGACAAACGCACGGCCATTCATGTCAAGTCCGAGTTCTATGACATCGACGGCTTTCTCAGTGGCGATTGCACGCTGAAGGAGATCGAGCTTGCTGAACTGGGTGATGTCTCGGGCAAAACTCTGCTGCACCTGCAGTGCCATTTTGGGCTCGATACCCTGTCATGGGCTCGACGCGGTGCCCGGGTAACGGGTGTTGATCTCTCGCCGCAAGCCATCGCCAAGGCGAATGAGCTGGCCTCGACAACGGGCCTCGATGCGCAGTTCATCTGTTCGGACGTGTATCAGGTATGGGAACACACCGCAGAGCAATACGATATCGTTTTTACCTCCTATGGTGTGGTGTGCTGGCTGCCTGACATCGATCGCTGGGCGCGTGTCATTGCCCGCTCGCTCAAGCCGGGCGGCACCTTTCACATCGCCGAGTTCCACCCAGTCTACGATCTGGTGGCCGGGTTCCGCTACTTCCATTCACCCGAGCCCGATGTGGAGCAGGAAGGCACCTACACTGAAAACTGCGACGGCGAGGAAAGCAGCATCGTACTGTGGGCGCATCCGGTGAGTGATGTAATCAATGCCCTGATTCGCGCGGGTATTCGAATCGACCAGTTCAATGAACACCCTTACAGCCCGCACAACTGTTTCGAGGGATTGGAGGAACGGGAACCGGGCCGGTTCTATCTCGACAACAACGGTCATGACGTGCCGCTGGTGTACAGCATCCTGGGCAAGAAGTTGTGAAGTTGCCTGATCAGTGTCGAAGGTGAACGCATGGGCTATTTGATACCCTGGGAGAAGGATAACCCTCTCAGAAACACACCCGTGATGGTGTATATCCTGGTGGGGGTGAATGTACTGGTATTTATCTTCATTCAGTCAGTGCCATCAGGTGAGGTGCTTCTGCACACGGGTGCACTCAATCCACAATCTCCATCATGGCTCAACCTGTTTACGGCACTATGCATTCCTCACTCAGTCATGGGCTTGTTGGTCGCCGGTCATTTTCTTTGGATGTTTGGTGACAATATCAAAGATGTGCTGGGGCCGTTTCGGTTCCTGGCCTTTTTTCTGGCGTGTGGCCTTGTGGCCCAGTTTGTCGAGCTGAGCCTGAGTTCGGAATCATCCCAGTTGATAACAGGATCATCCGGTGCTGTCTCAGGTGTGGTGGGTGCTTATCTTGTCTTTTTCAGATATGCACATGTGGACGTTCAACTGACCCATACAGAATGGGAATTTTCTGAATTTTACACCAGCGCGCTTGGTGCGGTGTTTTCCTGGTTTCTGTTTCAGACCATCTTTGCCCTGGTTGCCCGACACTTCACAGACGCCGAAGTGATCCAGCCCGGATTCGTAGCGAATCTGAGTGGTTTCGTCGCAGGTGTGCTCATTGCGCTCCTGCTCAAGCGACATGGCATACGTGCCAAACGCCCACCGAGGCGCCTGGTATTCATGAGGCATCGGAAAGACCGGGTCTGGTGCCCACATTGCGGTCATGATGAAGAGGAACACTATTACTGGGAATACAACTGCAAGGTTTGTGGCACAAAATATGAAATCTCGAACAGTGGTCCAGACTGACCGCAGTTGAGAGCGGACTGCGATTAATCGGATACCTACACGGAAAGACTGAAAAGAAATCGCATGAAAATCCTGTTCCCCGTTAACCCGATTGACACCAAAGAAGCCGACGGCCCATTCCAGGAGGAATACCACTGCCTCAAATCGATGGGTGTGGGCTGCTCGCTGTTCGATTACGACACGCTGGCGTTTGAAGAGTTTCGCCCCAAGCCTGCGCTGAGCGATGGTGACGTGGTGCTGTACCGTGGCTGGATGATGAGTCCGGATCTGTACACCAGCTTCGCACGGCTGGTGACTAAAAGGGGCGCGACTATGCTGACCTCGCCCGCCGATTATCTGGCATCGCACCACCTGCCCAACTGGTATGACAGCTGTCGGGAATACACTGCCGAGACCTGTTTCCTGGAAGAATCCGATCAGCTGGAACAAGAGGCAGCGGAGCTCGGCTGGCCCGCATTCTTCGTCAAGGATTACGTCAAATCCAACTACAACGAGCGCGGTTCCATTGCCCAGTCGCCCGCCGAGGTAACGGAGATCATCGATCTGATCCGTGAACATCGTGGCGAGATTGAAGGCGGCATCTCGCTGCGCCGGGTGGAGCAGTATCGGCCCGAAACCGAATCACGCTACTTCGTGTTCAAGGGCACACCCTGGTCTGCGGATGGTTCGATACCCGATATTGTCAAGGCAATTGCCGGCATTCACCAGGCACCGTTCTATTCGGTGGACATTATCGAGCGCGAGGACGGTGAGCTGAGACTGGTGGAACTGGGTGACGGTCAGGTGTCAGATCGCAAGTCCTGGGACGCCGACGTGTTCTGCAAAATGCTGGCCTGATCACTTCAGAATTCTGATGCTGGCGGGCCGCTGTCGGTCTGTTGGCGGGAGTCTGTCGTGGAGGGTGGTTTCGCTGACGCGCAAAATCGTCGACAATCAAACCACACGGAATTGCATCATGAGTCTTTCAAGCCAACAAATCGTGTCCCTGCGCAAGGAGCGGGGGTGGTCACAGGAAAAACTGGCTGCCATCAGCGGCGTCAGTGAGCGCACCATCCAGCGTATCGAGCGGGATGGCAGCTGTTCTCTGGAAACCAGAATGGCGCTGGCCTCGGCCTTCGACCTGTCACCCAGTGAGCTTTCCGGGCCGGATGCCGATGAACAGAACTCATCCGAGATGAGAACCGACTGGAGTGGTGCATTCGGTCTGTTCATTCTCGGTCTGGCGATTCCAGCCGTGATCCTGCTGACGGGCACTAACGGAAAGTGGGAAATGGCGAGTTTCTTTACCGTCATCGGACTGACCGTGGTGATGTCGATCATGACCTACGGTCTGAAGGCCACTCATACCCTGCTCGACCGAACCTCCTGGCTGGTGCGCTACCCGGTTCGGGCATCGGGCCTGGGCAGCCTGATTGTTCAGGCGCAGTCGCTGATTGCCAATGCCTACACCATCGGTGTGGTGGCCAGCCTGGTCACCGGTCTGGCACTGGCCGTGCACAAGCCGGACCTGTTCGACCAGTACCGGACTGTCATTCCCATCATCATCAAGCCCCTGCTCTACGCAGCGCTGTTTGTCGAATTCTGGTTTCGCCCCTACAAGCGGAAACTTGAACGCATGCTGCAGTCGCAGACGGAGTCATCGACATGATTTTAAAAATCAATCATATGGATATTGATAATCTATGCGTTTAAAAAATGAGTTGTATCGACGAAAAGTTCTAATCTCTCTGACAGTTATACTGTTTCCTCAGCTCGTGTTTGCGGAAAACAATGCGTCAATGGATGAATTTGCCGGATCAGTACTCGATGTGGCAACAGGTACAATTTATGGGATTGCTATTAGCCATATTCAGAACCCGGGTTTTTGCCTTGATGGCACTAGTGAGGAAATAATTAAATCCATCAGGTACAAATTTGAGTTGATGGAGCAAAATTGTGAAATCGAGCCCCCACTATTTGATGATGAAGAACCGTTGATCGTTACCAGAGACGGTGGATTGCAATTTCTGATTTGTAATTTCCCATGTGAGGGATCAGCATCAGAGTGAACGACTAATACCTGAAATAAAGCACATATCTAGCTCATGAGTGACACTGGCCAGGCAACGCGTTACAAACTCAGCGACTCCGTCTGCAGACAACGATCGAATCGACGAATGATTGTCATCGGTGGTGTGCTTGCTGCGTTGCTCATGCTGTTTCTCCTGATCGAAGGAAAAACAGTCTGGCATGTCCTGATCGTGGGACTGTTCGTGCTGACTTCGTTCATGGGTATTGCACAGCATCATGGCGGTGCAGACCCATCCGAGCCCGGACTGGAGCTGGTTGAGGGTGGCATCGTTTATCACTATGTCCACGGCACCGAAGGCCTGCTGGATTTCGCACAGGTTGCCCGCTACCGGGCCAGCGGTGAGGGCGATTACCACACCCGGCTGCGCTTCGACATGATCGATGGCAAGCAGCACGAGATTCACTCGTATGAAGGGATGGATGAAATACGCCGGCATTGTGATGCCGTGCTCAACGATACACTTTCCGTCAGTAAGCGTTTGCTGGCTGCAGGTGAATCGGGAAACGACGGGAACATTGACGCTGTTCACACATCATCGCGCACCTTTGAACTCTGGCGTCAGGACGACAACGGCGGCGAGTTTCTGATCAAATCGTTCAACAACGAGGCCGATGCGGAAGCAGCACGTTCGATGTATGAAGCACGCGGTCACAAACAGCTTTACTGGGTTAGAGAGTCCGTGCAATAGTCCAACAGCCAACCAAAGATTGACCTGAATCACGGGTCCATGGCGCGTCAAACAAGAAGGATGATGAACTGATAGGGCATTATCGTATCTAAGTTGATAAGCACCAACGATGAGGGAACCCCATGGCTAAGCAGGTATCTGACGAACGCAAGACGCTTTACATAATCGGTCTGGTGATGACGATCATCGGTGGCCTGGTGTTTGTCTACGGCATGTATTCCAACGTTGCCGGCTTTTCAGACGGCAAGGCTTCAATGAGCTCGTATGCAACGACACTATTCATCGGCATGGGGCTGATGATCGTCGGTGAATTTGTTCGTCGACTGGCTGCCAGGGGTGTTGCAGGCTCAGGCCTCATACTCGACCCGGATAGGGCCCGCAGCGAGCTGGAACCATACAGTCGAATGGCGGGCGGCATGGTCAAGGATGCACTTGAAGAAACAGACCTGAAGGTGGGTAGCCAGCCTGAGAAGGTCATCATGATCAAATGCCCTGCCTGTGCGAAGCTGAATGAGGAAGATTCAAAATACTGCCAGGAATGCGGTTGTCGCATCTGATCAGGCTATCTCATTCACACATGTGACAGTGATCGCATTGTCACTGATGTCACGATAAATAACATGATGCTGTAAAAAAATTGGGCCTTTGGCTCATTCGGTGGCATGCTTGTGCAGTACTCGACTCATCCTGAACCATCACGTGACCGTACTTCGTCACAAACTGCTGTGGATAGACTGCAGTGCCGCGCTGCTGGCCGGCATGGCTGTACTCTCGTTTGTGGAGGAGTTCAGTGGATTCTATCAACTGCCCGAGCCGTTCCTGATGATGATCGGTCTTATCAATGTGGCCTACGCAACCTACAGCTTTTCTCTGGCCGCCCGCCCACGGCGTCCGCGCTGGATGATCCGCCTGCTGGTGCTGGCCAACCTCACCTGGGCCGTGCTGTGTGTTCGCTGGTTCATCATCTACCTCGACAGTGCCGGCGTGTTCGGTCTGGCGCATCTGCTGGGTGAGGCCATTCTGGTCAGTGGACTGGCGCTGTTTGAATGGCGCTGGCAGGAGCATTTGCTGATCGCGAATCGATTGAAGAAGGCTGAGGCCTGAATTACACACAAGGCAGGATAAGGATGACCAAAAAAATTCTGACCTCTGCCAACTCGAGCACCGTTGAGTTTCTTCTGCCATCAAGAGCCCAGCACACTATCGAGCTGATCGGAGTGGATACTGGTGAAACCCATGAGATGGGCAGGCTTGTCTATTGCGGCGTCACACTGACAGCAGAAAAACTGGCGGAGAAAGCCAGCAAGGCCGGTATCAATGTGGACCTGGATTTGTTTGAGCAGTATCTCGCACTGATGCCAGATTTCAGGCTTGGCCGACTGGTGCAAAATGTCAGCACAGGTGAAGCGCTTATACTGAGCCCGATGGATCAATCATGCTGACGCGACGTTCAATGATCAAAGTCACAGGAATTCTTGCAGCAGGTGTGGTGACTGGACAACACAGGAACCTGCTGGCCGCAAACGGAACAGAAACAGACGCGTGGCGCATGCCCGACGAGGGCGAGCCGCATGCGCGTACCTGGATGGCATTCGGTGCCAGCAAGGCAATCTGGGGGCGCTGGCTGTTGCCCGAGGTACGGCGCAATCTGGCGCTGATCGCCAACACTATTTCACAGTACGAACCGGTGACCATGCTGGTGAGAGAAGACGAACACGATCTGGCGCGTGGCCTGGTGGATGATGCCGTCGAGCTGGTCAATGCTCCGCTCGATGACCTGTGGATGCGCGACACCGGGCCCGTCTTTGTCACCAATCGCAAAGGAAAACGGGCCGCAATCAACTTCAATTTCAACGGCTGGGGCAACAAGCAGGAGCATGAGAATGATGCTCGTGTGGCAGATCGCGTAGCCGAACTGGCCGGTGTGCCTGTCATCAACACCGATCTGGTGCTGGAAGGCGGCTGCATCGTGGTGGACGGTCATGGTACCGGACTGATGACCGAAAGCTGTACGCTCAATGACAATCGCAACCCGGGTGTCTCGAAGGCCGACTTTGAATCGAAGATCAAGCCCCTGCTCGGGCTGAAAAAGATCGTCTGGCTGCCTGGCATTCGCGGGCGCGACATCACCGATGGCCATACCGATTTCTATGCCCGTTTCACTGGCCCCGGTTCGGTGACCGCAGGCTTTGATCCGGACCCTGCTTCCTATGATCATGCGGTGACGCTGCGGCACCTGGAACGTTTGAGAATCGAGCGGGATCATGAACAAACCGCACTCAAGGTTCGCATCCTAGAAGCACCCACAGAGTTTCACGAAGAGTGCGCGAGCGATGATTTCGCGGCCGGCTACATCGGCTACTACCTGTGCAACGGTGCGGTGATCATGCAGCAGTTCGGTGACCGGAAAGCGGATGCCGCCGCACGTGATACGTTACAGAAGGCCTACCCCGATCGTCGCATCGAGATGATCGCCATCGATGGCATCGCCGCCGGTGGTGGCAGTGTACATTGCGCGACACAGCAGGAGCCTGCGGTGTGAGATTGTGTTCAGATAAATGACCGTTTTCGGCGCTGGAATACGAATAACAGACTAAGGGTTTTTAAATACAGGAATCATGGAGCAGGAATCAAAGCGACCAGTGGGTGTCATTCTCATCATCGTCTATTTTATGATCGGCTTCCTGCTGTCGATCGTGCTGCACATTGATGCGCTGAATCACGACTTGAGGGCGCAGTTTTACGCCAGCACCATCAGTGGTGTGATCTGTGCCATTCTGTGTGTCGGCGTGTTCAAGATGAAGGAAGCGGCAAGGCTGGCCGTGATGGTGTTTGCCACCATCACCTTCGCCCTGTATTGCTTTACCCTCACAGGTGAGGTGGTGGCTGTTATCAACTACCCGAATATCGCAGAGCTCTACATCATGGCCGGCACAACACTGACCGTTATATTGATCAACTGTGTCATGTTCGCCTATCTTCACAAACCGGAAGTGAGGGTGCTGTTCAGTTAGCAATGGTCAGATCAAGCGGTATCAGCTGCACGTGCAAGTGAACACGAACCAGAGAGGAAATATTATGTCAGCCCCTATCGTCTTCTTTGATATCGCCGGTCCCGAGAGCGGACCGCTGGGTAAATTCTATTCTACGGTCTTCGACTGGGAGATCGGCCCGGATGGCAGTTTCCAGACCGGTGTGGTCTCGCCCACCGAGGAGAATCCATCGCTGATGGCCACCATTCGTCAGGACCCGGCAGAAAAGGTGCTGTATATCGGCGTAGACGATATCACGGCCACGCTGGAGCAGGTGGTTGCTCATGGTGGCAGTATTCACCAGCCCCGCTTCGAGGTGCCCGGTGTGGTGGTGCTTGGACTCTTTTTCGATCCGGCCGGCAACCGCATGGGTCTGGTCGAGATGGAAAACGGCACGGCAAAAGTGCCTTGATACTTCTGCCCTACCGACTGGATTCGGAAATCAGAGTCACCCCCGTGATCACCATCCTGGTGTGCATTGTCTGTGCCCTGGTTTACTGGAATCAGGTTTTAAAGGATGCCGAGCATCAGCGCCAGGTGGAGACGTTCTGCAATGAAACGCTGGACAGGGGCGCAATCTATTTTCTGAAGAATATCGTGCACAAGGAATCCGGAAATCATTGCGCACTGGTTTTCAGGGTCATTCAGGTGGCACCGGATACGCAGCTCAGAATCAGCGAACTGGCCGCTCAGGCAAAACCGATTGGTATCTTTGAAACGCCCGAGGAGGATTTGCGCTACATCAATAGCCGGCTTTCCGAGCTGTATTCGCAGTATGAATACAATGTGTCGGTCCCACTGACCGACAAGCTGGTCTACGACCCCGATGACATGAACCTGTGGAACATGTTGACCTCCAGCCTTGCCCATGCCGATTTCATGCACCTGTTTGGCAATACCCTGTTCTTCTTTGTGTTCGCTGCCTCGGTCGAGGCCGTTGTTGGCAGCCTGGTGTTTCTCGGCTTTGTGTTCGCGGCTTCCATCAGCACATCACTGGCCTACAGCCTTGCTGTGAGCGGGGCCGATCAGGCCTTGCCGACCCTTGGTTTGTCGGGTGTTGTGATGGCCGCGGTTGCGGCGCTCGGCGTGATGCTGCCGTCGGCGAATATTCGCTGCTTTTTCTGGTTCCTTGTGATATTCAAGGTGTTCAGGCTTCCGGCAATGTTCCTGGCCATCTGGTTCATCGGCTGGGATATTTACAGCATCAATGCCTATGGTGATTCCAGTGGGATCGACTATGTGTCACACCTCAGTGGCGCGGCCACGGGCCTACTGCTGGGGCTGTTCTACGTCACCTTTCGCAAGGGCCGACTGGATGAAGTGGCCAGGACGGTTTGAGTCACGGCAACATGACACCGCATCATTGGAGTGATTCCACATAATTGTGCGGTGCATTTCAGGACAGACAGGACACAATGGGTATGAACAGCATGATCAGAATCATCTACAGCTGGCAAGTTGGAGAGTCCAATCTGGACGCCTTTCGCGCCGCCTGGTCCAGCGCCACCACATCGATCAAGCAAAACACCCCGGGTGCGCGAGGCAGCGTGATGCTGCAGAGTCGGGAAGCCCCGACACAGGTGAAGACCATCGCACGCTGGGATTCTCACGAGGACTGGCAGCGGTTCTGGGAAGATCCAGACCGGACAGCCATGTCGGCCATGCATGAGCTGGCAGAACTGATCTCGGTGGAATCCTTTGATGAGCTGGGGGAACACACAGTTTGAGCAGCCAGGAGAGTACAATCGTTGAGACATTTGCAACCCTGCGAATATTTTCAGTGGACATGCACCCTGATCAAATCGGAAACATTCTGAGCGTGGAAGCGAATGGTGGATACGTGCGCGACCCAGCTGCACGTGCCAGAACGAAGCGAGAGACCAATCACTGGAGTTGGACCACGGAAGGCAAGATTGACAGTATAGACAACGCTGAACACCTGGAATCCATCGTAAAAACATTTTCATCCAAGCGTGAACAACTTGAGCAGCTTCGGCAATCGGGCTGCAGCATGGATATCTGCTGCTTTATGGTGACAACAGGCCAGGGTGGCCCTTCACTGGATGTCGGGATGATGACGTCTCTGAGTCAGTTAGGACTTTCAATCTGGTGGGATGTATATTTTGCGAGTGATGAAGAATAATTAGACGTCGAGTTTTTCACAAAGCATGCAAAAAAACCTCACCCGCATCAGCAAATTTCTCAGTCTGGTTCTGCGGCACAAGCCGGAGACCATAGGGCTGTCACTCGATGCCGAGGGCTGGGTGCGCGTCGACGTGTTACTGGATGCCCTGAACCGCAACGGTAAAGCACTCGAACGACACATGCTGAACGAGGTGGTGTTCAGCAACGACAAGCAGCGCTTTGCATTCAGTACCGATGGCCAGAGCATCCGTGCCAATCAGGGGCATTCGATCGATATTGACCTCAAGCTGCAGGCAGTTGAGCCACCGGATATTCTGTTTCATGGCACGGCCACTCGCTTTCTCGATTCCATTCGTGAGGATGGCCTGCAGCGTGGCAAGCGGCATCATGTTCACCTGTCAGCAACGATTGAGACGGCCACATCGGTGGGCAGCCGTCATGGCAAACCAGTGGTCTTGCACATCGCGGCAAAACGAATGATGGAAGACGGTCATGTGTTCTATCTGTCCGGTAATGGGGTCTGGCTCACCGACCATGTCCCGGTTGAATTCATCGATTTGCCGGATGACGACACCCCTTCGGAATCATCCGCATGATCTACCAGACCCTGGCCGAAGCTCCTCAACACATTACCCGGATTGCAAGCTGGTATCTGGATGAATGGGGCTATCTGAAAGACGAGGCCACGCGGGAAACGGAAACCGATTACGTCCGCGAATACCTGAACCCGGACTGTGTTCCGATGATTCTATGCGCAGTCGAAGACGATCAGCTGGCGGGCGTGGTCCAGCTCAAGTTTCACGAGATGAAGCAGTACCCCGATTTCGAACACTGGCTGGGCGGTGTCTATGTGGCACCGGCGTTTCGCGGCCGGAATGTGGCCACCGATCTGGTTTCCGAGATCCTGAAGTATGCCCACAGGTTCGGTATCGACACCCTTTACCTGCAAACCATCAATCTCACCGGCGGGCTCTATGCCCAGCTGGGCTGGCAGCCAGTAGATCAGACCGTGAACAATGATCTGCCGACACTGGTGATGGCCAGGCATCTGAATCCAGTCTGACCCCTTCACACGATCGGCCAGAGAACCTGATAGCATGCCCACGATTAGTGTCTGATTGGATGAGTGAAATGAAAGCCTGGGTTATCCACGAGGCCGGCGGGCCAGAGCAGTTCAAGCTTGAAGAAAGACCAGTACCCGAACCGAAGCAGGGCTGGGCCGTGATCCGTATTCACGCCTTTGGTCTGAACCGGTCGGAGTGGTTTACTCGAATCGGCGATTCGCCCACGGTGAAGTTTCCGCGTGTACTGGGCATTGAATGTGTGGGTGAACTGATCGATGCGGGTGGTCTTGACCTGCCCAAGGGCAGCCAGGTGGCCGCCATCATGGGCGGCATGGGCCGGCAGTTCGATGGCAGTTATGCTGAGTACACCCGGGTACCGCATGAGTGTGTTTTCGCACTGGACACTACCCTGCCCTGGGAAAAGCTGGCGGCGCTTCCCGAGATGCTGCAGACCACGCACGGCTCCCTGTTTACCGGACTGGAAATCGACAGGGCCGCTTCCCTGTTGATACGGGGCGGAACCTCATCAATCGGCATGGCCGCACTGGCGCTGGCAAAACACGCCGGGCTAACCGTCGGCACCACCACGCGCAGTGCAGACAAGGAGGCCATGATGCGATCCGCCGGTGCTGATGAGGTCTGGGTGGATGACGGTCATCTCAGTAAACAGATTGAAGAACAGCGACCGACCCCCTATGACCGGGTGCTGGAACTGATCGGCGCCACCACCCTGCTCGATTCCCTGCGCTGTGTCGGCCGCGGCGGCATCGTCTGCATGACGGGCATTCTTGGTGGCAAATGGAGCCTGGATGACTTTCACCCGATGGGTGATATACCCACGGCCGTCAAGCTCACCTCCTACAGCGGCGAGGCGGCTGACCTGAAGCCTGACCAGTTGCAGGATTACATCCAGCTGGTTGAGCAGGGCTCACTGTCGGTTCAGACCGGGCCGGTATTCGAATTCGAGGACCTGATCGAGGCCCATCGGCTGATGGATGCCAACAAGGCCGGCGGCAAGATTGTGGTGCGCGTGCCCTGAACGGTCTTCTCGCCTGCTATGATATCAACAGGCAGTGGTGTCTGTTCTGAGTCATGACCGATACGTCCAATCGCAAACTGTTCCTTGTCGCCGCAGGCATCAATCTGGCGTTGATTGCCGTGTTTGCGGTATTCCTCAGGTTCACTATTGCCGGCGTACTGCTGGGTGTTTCACTTCTGGTCTGGTTGTTCATCTTTCTCAAGCGGCGACAGGATGCCGCCGAAGCCCGCTTTGCAGAACGATTCTCGGATCAACCGACACGCCGAATCGAAAAGCATGCCCATTTCAGGGCCCAGCTGTCGCACGGTTACTCGCAGGCTTCAGGCCAGTGTTATCTGGTGCTGACCGACGAGATGCTGCATGTCGACATGACGCTGATTGATCGACGCATCGATATTCCGCTGCAGGACATCACCGACATCTCCGAGGTCTGGCGACTCAAGGGCGTCAGCCCGGCGCGCAAGATGCTGCGGATCGATTACCGTGACCATGAGGGCAATGCCGATGCCATCGCCTTCACCCTGCCAGAGCGTGAGCGATGGATCGAAGATCTGAAGCGGGCGCGGCGGGAATGCCGAAAACGCAGCAACGGATGACCACATGAGCCGGCGTCATGGTGATTCAAATCCGTCCTGAAACAGGGCGTCCGGTAATTGTGAGGGTGCAGGTGCTGGCCAGAAACCCCCACTCAAATTGAAACTGCCACCACTCATGACCAGGCCCGCATCAGGCTGTCCCGTTGTGCCTGACACAGCGAAGGAGCCACCTGTTGATCGACCACCCCCGCCATCGAGGGTGGATCGTGTAATGTCATAGGTGCCACCTGACTGCGCAAGACCCACAGACAGTGCGCTCATCAGCAAACTTGATGCAATAATCTTCTGTAGTTTCATGAGTCGTTCTCCTGTTCATGGTTCATCGACTTGTGGCGGTCTTCAATTCCCCAGGCCTCTGCGTGCAGATAGCGGCCCTTTTCGTCATCCGTTTTTTCCACTTCCACGGGAATGCGGTTCTGTTCAGCCCATGGGTCCTGACGTACCCCCGTCACCTGCCAGGACACTTCCATGCCGGGGGCGCCGCCGCTGATCCTGAACTGGTTGGCCGCGATCTTTTCAGCAATGAACAGCGATGGTCCGGGCTGACCGACGGCCGTGAGCTGGTAGCGGAATTCGCGATTGAGGGCCACAAAATAATCAGGCAACTCAACCCAGGCCTCGCCAGATGAATCGAGCATCACATTGCCGTTGTAGACATTCATCATGTCGGGACTTTCAACGAAACTGTGGTAGAGAAACTGGTTTTCAGGATCGAGCGGGTGGTCGATCTTGAACGAGCCGCCGCCCTTGCTGATGGCACCATCGATATTGGCATTGCCTCCGACTCTCAAGCCATTGGTAGAGCCCGCCGTCAGCGTGCCCACGCTGACACTGCCATTGCTGTTGACTATGAGCTTCGTGTTACCCCCCAGACGCACCCGCAAGGGAACGGACGTATCGGGTGCATCAATCTGTACGTGGGCCGATGGATTATCGGTGCCTATACCTATCTGGCCATAAAAATTGGCTTCACCACCCACGCTCAGCCCATCGGTTGGGGCTGGAAATAGCGTACCGATTCTGGCTGAATTATTTACGATCAGACGGCCATCGACATCTGCTCGACCCACCACTGACAGATCGCTGAGTAGATCTGCATTACCTTCAACTTCAACACCCCCTTCAAGCAAGGTGTCTCCATCCACGTTCAGTCCATTAGCTGGTGCTGAACTGCCAGAACCAATGGTCAGCCCACCATTGTTCTGCAGTGTCATCACAGTGGCGCCGCCAGAACGAGCCATCAGGGGCGACTTGCCATTCGTGCTTTCAATCAGTATCGCCGCGTTTTGCAGATTGGGGGAAATCACCCCATTGCCTGTGCCAAACCAGGCCCCACCAGGCGACCGAATCAAAAACTGGTTCGGACCGCTGGAGGTCAGTGTGTTATTGATATCGCTGTCACCGTCCCAGGCAAAGGTGCCTTCGTCCCCATTGCTGTCGCCAGACGCGGTGTTGTCGCGAACAATCGCAGAATAACCACCCGACCAACTACCTTCGCCGCCAGCAACGTTGTCTCTTCCTCCAGGGATGGTGGCGTGTTGGCCACTGCTGACATTGAACAAGCCGCCCGACACCACGCTGCGGAGCCGCGTTGCATCATTGCCGGCACCGCCCGCTATGACCGATTCCTGACCGGAGGCTGTGTTTTGTTCACCACCTGAGACGACGCTCGACCGGGCACTGGCTACGTTTCTGATTCCACCGGATATGGTGCTGAATGACTGGCTGGCTGTATTGTCTTCTCCGCCTGAAATCACACTGCTTGATCCAAACACTGTGTTGTCAACACCGCCAGATATCGTGCTTTCTTCTCCATTGACCGTGTTGTTTCGGCCACCCGCTATGACACTGAGGTCCGCGTCGACCGTGTTGAGTGAACCACCGCCAATGGTGCTGTTCGCTCCAATGCTGTCATTGGCACTGCCCCCTGCCACCACACTTCGATCCCCATTGGCATTGTTGCCGTTTCCAGCAGAGACGACGCTATTGGTGCCCATTGCTGTATTGGTATTCCCGCCCAGCACGGCACTGAATGGCCCCAGGGCATGGTTGCGTTGTCCGCCTGAGACCACACTGTTGGTGCCCTCAGCTGAATTGTCCACGCCACCCGAAATCACGCTGTCAATCGCTGTGACACGATTGCCCCGGCCGCCGCCTATGGTGGCAAAACTCTCGGTGATCTGATTCAGGCAGGGTTGATTGCCGCCTGTTCCGCACATCAGGAGCGATGGATGACCGCCGCCTGCAATGACCGAACCCACCTCACCTGACGCAATGCTGTTCTGAGCCGAGCCTGCCAGGATGTTTGGGCCACCCGTGGCCAATTCTGCTTCCATGCGAAGTGTCCTGGTGTTGTTGACACGAATTTCAAAAGCCTGATTGTCCGTGGTGCCAATGAAATCCATCGTCGGGTTTGTGCCTGCATTACCTGACGTCTGCCAGACAGCATTCAGGTTTCCCGTGCTGTCCACTTCGCAGGTGACATCACCATTGGCATCGATGACGCGAATGCTCTGACCCGTTGGGCAGCTCCCACTGACGCGTAGCTGAACCTGCGAGGCATCGATGTCACTGGCCGCCACGCTGCCATCCATGATGTCTGATGAGGTAATGGTTTCGTCGGCCAGTTGTGCGCTTGTCACAGAGTCCATGGCCAGATCGACGGATTGAACGCTGCCATCCGTGAGCTCATCCGAGCCCACGGCATTCTGTGAAATTTCACTCTCGCCCACTGAATCTGCTGCCAGATCAGCGGCCGTCAGCGAGTCGTCGATCACACTGGCAGAATTCACAGAATCACTGGCCAGCTCACTGGCTGTGACAGCATCTGGAGCCAGGTCGGCTGTGGTGATGCTGTCGTCAGTGATCTCGCTGCTGCCGACTGCATTGGCAGCAATCTTTCCGTTCACAATGGACAATGCCGCTACCTTGGAAGCGGTCACGCTGTTGTCCGCCAGATCTGCAGACTGCAGGCTGCCATCCTGCACTTCCAGGCTGCCCACTGAGTCCAGGCCCACAAACTGTGCGTGCAGCGCATAGGGGGCCGAGGTAATTTCCTGACGCGGCAGCAGTTGCTGGAAACCGCCTGTCGAAGCACCTTCGCGCACCGCGAGTTCGAGAAACACGCGGTCGCCCATGAAGGCTGAATCACCAAAATCCAGCGTGACCGAGAAAAGGCCATCCAGTACGTTGATGTCCTCGATCACGATGGGTGCTGATACTTCCAGACCACCCGAGTCTACATCGTAGGCGCGAAACTGCAGATCGAAGACACCATTGGCGGCCTGGCCGCTCTGGTTCAGTTCGCCCTGATAAGTGAACTCACTGCCAATGGGTGCGGCCAGTGAAATCGAGCAAATCAGGCAGAATAGTATTGGGATAAAATTTTTCACAAACATGATTGAACTCCACCGTTGAATCAATAGGACATACAGTGAATCGTCGAGAAGGGGGACACTTGCGTTTATCATCCGATCAAGGTGGCCGCTCGAACCAGGCACGAAGTTCATTTCAACGGTGGGTGGATTGAACCTGGCCTGTGCCATGATCTTTGGTCCATGGCGTGTTCGAGCGGCGATAAAATGTGTGAACTCAGTCGTCTTGAGGTGTTTCCGACGCGTGATTCATGGACTTGTGGCGGTCTTCGATTCCCCAGGCCTCTGCGTGCAGGTAGCGGCCTTTTTCTTGCGCGGATTTTTCCACTTCAACGGGGATTCGATTCTGTTCGGCCCAGGGATCCTGACGCACACCCGTCACTTGCCACGAAACCTTCATGCCAGGTGCGCCGCCAGCAATCTGAAACTGATTGGCCTCGATTTCGGTGGCCACGAATAGCGATGGTCCGGGCTGACCTACCGCGGTGAGCTGATAGCGAAACTCGCGATTGAGCGCCTGGAAGTAGTCGGGTAATTCCACCCAGGCTTCCCCTGAAGAGTCGAGCATGACGTTGCCATTGTAGACATTCATCATGTCAGGACTTTCGACGAAGCTGTGGTACAGAAACTGGTTTTCAGGGTCCAGAGGGTGATCGATCTTGAACGAACCGCCGCCCTTGCTGAGGTTGCCAATGATCGATGCATCGCCCGCTACCCGCAGGCCATTGGGGCCAGGGCCTGTGGGTGAACCCACCGCGACACCGCCATTGGCCATGACCCACAGCTTGGTGGCGCCATTAACACGTGCCCGCAAGGGGCCTTCACCGCTGGGTGCATCGATCTGGACCTGGGCCGCGGGTGATTCTGTGCCGATCCCGATCTGATCAAAGAAATATGCTTCGCCCTGAACACGCAGGCCGTTGGATGGTGCCGCAATGCTGCTGCCAATGGTGGCGGACGAATTCACCTCCAGTGAGTCGTTTATTGTGGTCTCACCCGAGACGGTCAGGTTACTGAGCAGGTCGGTATTGCCTTCAATCTCGGCGCTGCCTTCCATCAGAGTATTGCCATCCACATGCAGGCCATTGGCAGCGGCAGAATTTCCCGAACCGATGGTAAGCCCACCATTGTCCTGCAGTGTCATGACGGTAGCTCCAGCTGAACGGGCGATCATGGGTGTTTTCGCATCCGTGCTCTCAATCAGCATGGCGGCATTCTGCAGGTCGGGCGTGATGGAGCCGCTTCCCGTACCAAACCAGGCACCGCCAGGTGATCGCACCAGGAACTGCCCCTTGCCGCTGGAAGTCAGGTCTGATGGCAACAACTCGATCTGGCCGTCCCAGGCGAAGGTGCCCTGATCGCCATCCGGGTCACCCGACTGCGCCGGGTCCCTGACGATGGCTCCATAACCGCCGGCCCAGCTGTTATCGCCGCCTGCCACGTTGTTGCGGCCGCCAGGTACCACGCTGCCGTTTCCTCGGGACTGGTTGCTGACGCCGCCCGAGACCACACCCAGCGAGCCTGAGGCCTGGTTGTTGGTGCCGCCAGAAACCACATCCCAGAACCCGCTGGCTGTGTTGTCCAGACCACCCGACACGGTGCTGTGATCACCCGTGGCCATGTTGGTTTCGCCACCTGCGACTGTGCTGTGATCGCCATCGGACATGTTGCTTTCTCCACCCGACACTACGCTGTGGGAGTCTGACGCACGATTGCTTTGACCACCGCCTATCACGGTATGAAAATTTTCCGACACATTGTCACTGCCACCCGCGATCACGCTGAAGCTGCCCGTGGCAATGTTCTGAGCGCCGCCTGAAATGGTGCTGTGCTCCAGGTAGGTGAGCGAGGTATTGGTGTTGTTGAATGACCCACCTGCCACCACGCTGTGCGGCGCACGGGCATCGTTGCGTTCGCCGCCGCCCACGGTGCCTGCAGTGGCGGCAGACACAACCGTGTTCAGATTACCACCCGCCACGGTGCTGTGATCGGCCAGTCCGTTGTGCCCCTGGCCCCCTCCCACAGTCGCGTATTCTCCATCTGCCGTGTGACCACGCCCGCCACTGATGGTACTGCTCAAGCCATTGGCTGTTTGCCCAAAACCACCTGATATGGTGACACCATCATTGTTGGCCTGATTGGTATCAAAAGGACTACCGCCATGAACCACGGAAGCACCAAAACCTGATCCAACCGTGTTGCCATTGTGGCCGCTGAGTACATTGGGGCTTTGCAGCGATCCTGCGGAGGGCTCGAGTCGCAACACCCGGGCGCCTTCCACATGGATTTCCATGGGTTCTGCATCCGTGGTGCCCAGAAAATCCAGGCCCGCAGTGGTGCCGCCATTACCTGTTGTCAGCCAGGCATTGCCCGAGGCGCCGGTATCGTCCGTTTCACACAGAACACTGCCATTGCTGTTGATGACACGAATGCTCTGACCCTCGGGGCAGCTGCCGTTCACCCGCTCCTGAACCTGGCTGCTGATGATCTGGCTTGCACCCACACTGTTGTTCTGCAGTTCAGGAGTGCCGACTGAGTTTGGGCCCACAAACTGGGCGTGCAGCGCATAGGGTGCCGAGGTGATTTCCTGGCGCGGCGACAGCAGGGTGTAGGCTCCCGTGTCAGCGCCCTGACGCACGGCAATTTCCAGATACACCCGATCGCCCGAGAACGGGGCATCACCAAAATCGAGTACTGTAGTGAAAATACCCGTATCGACATCAAGGTCGTCCACCAGCATCGAAGGCGCCATTTCCATGCCACCCACAGGGGCATCAAAAACACGAAACTCGAAATCGAAGGCGCCGTTTGCAGGTGCACTGTTCTGTTCCAGGTTTCCCTGGTAGGTGAATTCGCTGCCCTGAGGCACGGCTGAGCTGGTGTCACAGACAGCCGACATTGCCAGGATAAGAACGAATGAGATGATGTGTTTCATGAGACTGCTCCACCGAAAAGGTTGCTTGTTTACTGACGCATACAGCAGGTTCAGAGAAAAGGGGACAAACCATCGAGGAAGAATTGCAGGGAGAAACGGACGCCACCACAGATGGCGTCCGTGTGGTTTACTCGAAACCGTCTTCAAACAGGTCGTCTGGGCCGGCAAATATCGCAGTGATGGTTCTGGGCGAGCTCATGGTCACCACGCAGCGGTCGCCCGCCGGAATGCAGCTGCCCGTCCAGCCGACAAAACTGTGACCCGCGATGGGGCTGGCCTGCAGGGCTACTGTGGTGTCCAGATCGTAGAACTCGCTGCAGTCGTTGCCGCAGTTGATGCCAGCAATGCCGTCGCTGACGACTGTGCCCATTCCCGAGCCTGATTTAATGACGGTCAGCTCAACCTGACCCTGTTCGAAATCGACATCCAGCTGGTAGCTTCCCGAGCCGATGTAGTTTTGCGGCACAATCTGAATGACGTAGTTTTCGCCCTGATCTACCGAGTTCACCGTGAGACGGCCGCTGCTTCCCGAGCCGACGCTGGTACCTTCCAGGAACGTGCCCTGGTCATTGAAGAACCGAATCAGTCCCGTAAAACCCGATGGCGCAAGGTCGATGAATAGTTGTCCGTCCACCGGTGAGGTGTACTCGAAATAGTTCGAATCACCGCGAGTGAACAGTGAGCCGTTAATACCCAGGTCGTCGTTATTGGCATTGAGGTTGCCAGTGCGATTACTGACCTGTTGATCGGGCCCGTCGACGAATATGGTGAAGTCGGCATTGCCCGAAAAATCGGTTTCGGTCAGCACTTCGGCCAGATAGGGAAACGCGTTGCTGTTGTTATAGGTAATGCGAGCATCATCGAGGTCCGGCCCGCCGTCGTAGTCTACACCCACACGCTGAGAAAAATCGGGCACGAACACGGCCACCATGGGGTCCATCTCGCCATCGATTTCCGTGATGTCGATCTGTGTGCTGCCGGCGGTATTGGATGAGAAGATGAAACTGTCCACATCGTTGGGTGCAAACAGGTCGCGATCGCTGAAACTGTCACCAAACTGGTTGAGGTAGATTGTGGTTTCAGGTGCCTGTCCACCCCGTGCCAGGGCTGTGGCGCCCAGGGCATGTATGCGGCCATTGCCGTAGGTCAGATCATAGCCTTGCGGGCCCAGGTCAATGGCCGACATGGTCAGAATCTCCTTGATCTCAGCCTGGGTCAGACTGCCGGGCCCGCCAGCTGCCTGCAGCATCAGCGCGGACACAGCGGCGGCATTCGGTGTCGCCGCAGAAGTGCCCGAAAAGTTTGGAAGGCTGTCTGTGTCCTGGGGGATGTCGACACCAAAGAAGGTGGTGTTGACGTTGTCGATTGAGGTGAAATCGGGTTTGGTCAGCGTAAATGGTCCCACCGGGTTGCCGGCCGTATTGAAAAAACGACGGTGGGGGCCAATACCGCTGAAGGGTTCAGCTGTGTTTCGATCAAAAAATGGTGCTGCACCAATCGCAATGCTCTGCGGGGTGGCTGCATGCGGGGTCAGTGTACCTGCCGCACCATTAGTGAACTGATCGATCGTGACACGATTGGCACCGTTGTCAAACAGGATGAACTTCAGGGTGAGGTTGCTGGTGTTTCCCGTGATTGCTGGTACGGCGATGCTGGCGGTGATGGCAGTGTTGCCGGGGTTGGTGTAATCAATGAACTCGAACGGATTGCCGCCCACATTGGCGGTGGTGGAGGTGGCCAGTGTGGCCGTGAAGCTCGAGTTCCACAATTCCAGATCCAGATCGGTACTGGCATTCCCCCAGGGTTGCGCCCACTGAAGGCCAATCAAAAGTCGGGCATTGCCGGCCAGTGTGATCTGCATGAAGCTGTCGTTGACGCCAAAGTTGTGTCGCCCGTTGCCCGAGGTGTCGTTGTAAATACCCTCGTAACTGAGGTTGGCAAAATTATGGTTAAGCGCAAAATACAGGCCGCCCTGATTGACGTAACTGGTGACCGCCTGGGCCACGACGCCGTCCTGATAATAAGGCTCTGCAAAGTACACATAATCGTCGTTGATGATGTCCATGCCTGCATTGGCCAGTGCGGTGATGTTGTTGGCAAATGTGGCCTCGCCGCCGACGGCAGTGGCAAACGACAGCGACGACAGGTTGGGGGTCATGTCGTGGATCAGTTCCATCATCGCGCGCCCTTCGTCCGTGGGGCTGCTGCCACTGTCGGCCAGTACTGTGACGATAGTGTTGCCTGGCAAATCATTGGTGGCCTGTGATGCCGCAATGCCTCCGCCCACCTGATTGACTGAATCCGACAGGGTGCCGACCGAAATGCCCGAACCATTCAGATTTGTGAACACGCGTCTGACCGCATCCACTTCCAGCGCCGTCTCGGCCTGGTTATTGGCGGCACCCTGTGAGTTGGGCTGATGTGGTGCATCAGTCCGTCGCTGATGCTCCTGATCGAAGCCGCTCACCCGCCCGTTCTGTGAGTACACCGGATGGGCTGATTTCAGACCCGGTAGCTGGGCCAGGGATAACAGTCCAAGTGCGTCGCTGGCCAGGGATACCAGTGTGTAGCTGGGCGTGTGTACTACACCCAGTACCTCGATACCATCGAATGACTCAAGCAGCTCGACAGTATCGTGAGTCCCGGGCTCCAGGGTGACATCAATCACAATGCGGCTCTGTTTCATCTGCAGTTGCTGATCCAGCCGTATCCCCTGTTCATTTCGATGCGACGACAGCGGCGTGGTGACCTGGCCTGACAGTTCATCGGCCAGTATGCGTCGCAGGGAATCGTGCATGCGGGCAGCACCAGTTTGCTCCGCTGCAGTGAGTTGCTCGGACAGAACCTGCTCGAATTCCTCGGGCATGACTTCCACGAAGTGATCATTGCCTGCATGGGTGGCCGAGGTGCTCATTAACAGCACCAGTGTCCAGTGGTGAACGAATTTCATTGGGTGTCTCCCCGGTTTCTCTGTTATGAGCACATACCCGTTTACGTGCCAAATCAGGACAAGGGATCGAAAAAAAGGCAGGACGTGCAAGAATCTCCAGGCTGGAAGACAGGCGCGAGACGTGTGTTAGTTCAGGCAATGACCTCACTGATCAGCTGCTTGGCCGTGAGCCAGTCGCGTCGTACCGTGCGTGAATTCACGGCAAGCAGCTCGGCGGTTTCATCTTCGGTCATGCCGAGGAAATAGCGCAGGCGAAACACCTCGGCCAGGCGGGGCTTTTGTTCATCCAGACGTGTCAGGATCTGATTCAGGATTATCATCCAGGTGGCCTGGTCCTCGTGCACGCCGGGCTCGGGCTGCTCGGGTGCCTGACGTTTCTGAGCGTTTTTTCGGTTGGCTTCATTCACCAGCACCTGTTGCATGGCCAGCGCCGTGATGCAGTAGAAATGTTTTCGGTTCTCGGCGTTGAGGCCGTGTTTCCTGATCTTGAGCCAGGCCTCGTTCACCAGGGCGGTGGTGTTGATGGTTTGCGAAGGGTCGAAATGCTTGCGGCGAATGCCCGCAGCGATCTGCTTGAGGTCGCCATAGGCGATCTGGATCAATTCATCCAGCGCAAGCTCGTCGCCGCCCGAGGCCTGCTCCAGCAATTGTGTGATGTCGGGATTGTGTTCGCTCTCATGCATCATCAAGGTTGCTCAGATAGCGCTCAACGCATTCGCCGGGTTTCCATTGTAAGCCGTCTTCGAACAGCGGGCCATGCATCAGTGCTTCGGTGAACTGAGTATCGGGGGCATTGATGAGGCCGCAGATGGTTTCGCTGATCGCGACGTAAACGGCGGCGATTGATGTGCTGTCCAGATCCGTTTTCAATGTCATTTCGAAGCCGCGCCTGGCATTGTTGAGGGCCATTTTCCAGACAGGCAGGTGCGCAGGATGCAGCTTGAGATGATTCTGGAGCTCGGCCAGACCCGCCAGGTAATCATTCAGCGCCGACTCGTATTCACCGAGCTGTTCTCTTGCATGTGCCAGTTCGGTTCGCGTGAGTCCGGCGTTGAGCTGTGCCGCAAGCGAACCTGAGAGTTCGTGTGTGCGCTGATAGTTCGCGATGGCGTCCTGATAGATTGGAATCGCCTCTGCGGCATTCGCCTGCTGATCGCGAAGGTAGTTGGCCATGCTCACCTGTACCCGTGACAACTCGCGCCAGTTGCCCGCATGGTTAGGTTCGGCTTCAGTCACCCGTTCGGCAAATGACATGGCGCGCAGGTACAGATCCGACACACCTGATTTTTCGCTTTCCCGCCGATACACGGCCATGCGAATCAGGGGTTTGATGTGATGGCGCAGGATGCGAATGCTGTCGGGGTTTTGTGCAAGTCCGTTTTCGATGACCCCCAGTGCCTGTTCATAGAAGGGATAGGCTTCATCCTCCAATGGGCCCAGGGTATCGCCATGTGCCACCAGAATCTCGCTCAGGTTGGTGTGGACCGAGGGCGAAGCCGGGCTGAGTTCGATGGCGGTCTGGCAAGCCCCCATGGCGTCCGTGACGATGCTGTCGGCGTCATCGTGTCTGTCCGTGTTGCGAAAGTGCTGCATCTGCGCACTGAAGTCGCCACACACCTGAACGAACACGAGCGGGTCCGAGCGAGCAATCGACATGGCCATCTGGTTGTGATGCATGGAGATCTGGATGTCATCGGCAAAATGCTCGTAACCCTCGCGGGTACCCTCATCCGTCAGGCGTTGCATCAGCGCGTCCGAGATCAGCAGGTGAGATTCATGATGCCAATCGTTCTGGGCCAGTGACCGCTGGGCGTAATCAATGGCACTGTCGTAATCACCTCTGAACAGGGCCAGCTTGGCTTCAAGAAAATCCGCCAGCGGAACCTGCCCGCGTGCGGCTTCCAGTGCGGCAAGACCAGGTTGCAGGTGTCGTTGATCCAGTGCCTGCTGGTCGCGTTCGCGCTGTTTCTCATCGCGCAGTTGATCGATTCGTCGCTTCTCAATCTGCCACAGCGACAGCCTGGCCAGACCCTCATCAAACGTGCTTTGCGGGGTTTGCCAGCCCGCATCACGGGCCAGCGCAAGCCGGCTCAGTGATTGTTCAAATTCGCCCAGAGCCCCATGAACCGAGGCAATGGCCGCATGCGCCTGCCCGACATTGATGTCGGGCGACTGATCGATGGTCTCAGCGAGATCATCAAGCCCGGCACGGATTCGTGCGTAGTCGTCGCGCGTGTCGCGCGTTGGCATCATGTGTATGCGTCGCACCTCATTAACGAGCTTCTGCGACTGGTATGAGAGCTGTTCCGAGGCGGCGATGCTTCGCAGCGTCTGAACTGACTGCCAGGCCGCGAACCCCCCAGCAAACAGCAGCGCCAGCAAGGCAAGACCGATCGCCGAGGAGAGCGCACGATTGCGCTTGATCAGGCGCAGCAGTCGATTCATGGGTGTGATGCGACGCGCCGACACCGGACGGTTCTGCAGGAATGCATCCAGATCGTCGATCAGGCGATTGACCGAGCGATAGCGATGATCGGGGTTTTTCTGCAGGCACTGGAACACGATGGCGGCCAGGTCCCTGGGCACAGACCTGGGCAGGGGTTTGGGCTCATCGTGGATGATGCGATGGCTCACCTCGGTGTAGTTCTCGCCTTCAAAGGGCAGGCGACTGGCCAGCAACTGATACAACATCACCCCAACCGAAAACAGGTCCGATCGAGCGTCCAGTTCCAGGCTGCGACCCGCCGCCTGTTCGGGTGACATGTAGCCGGGTGTACCAATGACGGTCCCACTCTGGGTCAGGCTCTGATCCTCCAGGTCGGTGGCCACGCCAAAGTCCAGCAGCTTGACCGTGCCTGTTTCGGCGTGGATCAGTACATTGCCTGGCTTAATGTCGCGGTGCACGATCTGATGCGAATGGGCATGCGCCAGCGCTTCACAAAGCTGGCGAATCAGTCGAATTCGTGCCTGCAAGGGCAGATCTTCCTGCTCGCAGTGACGCAGCAGATTCGGGCCCTGAATATACTCCATGACAAACCAGGGCTGCCCCGTGCCTGTCATGCCCGCGTCGAAGAACTGTGCAATGTGGTGGTGATTGAGGTCGGACAGGATTTGCCGTTCTCGCAGAAATCGCGCCTTGATGGCTTCGGAATGAAGGCGATCGGGGACAATCTTCAGCGCCAGTTGCTGTTTCAGCTGGCCGTCGGTTCGCTCCACGCGATACACCTGCGACATGCCGCCCTGTCCTATGGGTTCACAAACCGTCCAGTGGCCAATCTGCATGCCCTGATGCAAGGGTTTGGACTCGAAAGCGTCACTGAGCAACGCGTCGAATTCGGGCAGTTCAGGATCCTGTGCAGACGGCTCAAATTCCGGATCGTCGTGCCGATCCAGCGCCTGCCTGATCCTGTCATCCAGGCTTTGCTTGTCCTTGCTATTGCCCATGTGAATGTATGGTCAGTCCCCAGTGGTATTGCTCACCCTGATTCATCATAGCGGATGTCAAAGGCGAGTCACAATCAGGAAGCGGCTCTCATTCAGTCAGTGGAATGCAGACTCATCTGGTTTGAGGCGACTGACTGCAGGATTCATCGAATCGGGCAAGGACCTGTGCCGCGAAATCCATCCATCCCGTTGCACTGTAGGCAATCGACCTGACGGCCAGTACCCGGTTCATGGCCTGTTGCACATCCAGGCCTTCGGTTCGCATCAGGTAACTGGCCAGCACCAGCCCGGTTCTGTCCTTGCCCGATCGGCAGTGCACCACAACCGGTCCACGAGGAACATGCGTTTCGATGAAGGCCATCGCCTTTGGCAGGTTGGCCAGGCACTGTTCAAGATCACCGGGCTGTATGGGCGCATTGGGTGACATCGGTGCGTTGGCCCAGGCAATCCCCAGCTGCTGCATCAGGTCGACATGAACGGCATCGGCATTGTTCACCGACAGAATAGCCGTGATGCCCTGCTGCTTCAGTTCAGTCAGATCCCATGGGTTGCAGTTTGGCCCGGTTCGACCGGCGAGTTTATTTTCGAGCAGCCAGAAGATGTGTTTCATGGTTTTATTATCAGAATTTCAGAGCTTTGGTATTGAGCACAAGGCTGCACGCCATTTTGCAGGATTATAATCGACGACGCATCATGAATGCAGACGAGATTGGCAGACAGTGGTTTTGCTCAGCTATACTCGGTTTCAGTCACGATACAAGGGGAACTCTCGTGAAAATGATCGTCAATATTCTGCTGGTGCTGCTGATACTGCTGAGCATTGCCTCGGGAGTCGCCAAGGTGATGCTGGTGCCTCAGGACCTTGCCCTGTTCACGGCAGCCGGGTTCAGTGAGACGGGGTTGATTGCCTATGGCGTCTCGCAGATCGTTGGCGGACTGTTGCTGATTGCTCCAAAAACCCGTCTGATAGGCGCTATTTTTCTGGCGTTCAACTTTCTGGTCTCCACGGTGGTGATCTACCAGAGCGGTAACATGGGCTTCGCGATGTTCTCGCTGACACCGGTGGTGATGGCGATCGTCATTGCCTTTGACAGGATAGCCAGCAAGACAAGCTCATGAAGCGTGCCACCCCCGAGACATGGATGACTGTGCTGTTCATGATCGGTCTGATCATCATCCCGGTCATTGTTGGCCTTGTCGCCTTTGCCTTCTATCGAAAGATCCGGCCCTGGCATGAACCCTCAGCCGAAGACAGCCTCACTACCATTGCCGTGAGCCACGAACGCGGTTTTCTGAAAAGCCTGCTGGCAGGGTGGCTGATCTGTGGTCCGGTCTACGTCTGGCTGTTTGCTGCGGACGTGTTGTGAGGCGGGTCGGTTGATCTGGACTATCGAAGAAAACCCGGTCGCATACGGTGAGCGCTATCGAATAAGCGAGCGCGGCGAATTGGTCAGTTATCGACATATGCTGTCACTTTGGCAGCAAAACGCGACATTTAGATGGTTTTTCATCAACCAACTGGTAAGTTCAGCGCACAAGGCATCGCGCTGGGAAACACCACCGATCACCCGAGCCACGGTTGACAGACCCTTTGAATACGTGCTGATCGATTCACCCGGGCTGGCCCGCCAGCAGAATCCGCGTCCGTTTGCCAGTCATATCGGCCACAAGGACCAGGGCGTCGTGGTGTTCGATAACCTCGGTGGTGATGCCGCCATGGTCGTGCCCTGTGCCCAGTCAGCCGATACCGACCAATGTCACCTGCTGGCGTTTCTCAGAACCGCACCCGATGATCAGAGCCACGCCCTGTGGCTGGCCGTGGGCGAGGCAGCGCTCGAAAGACTGAGTGACAAACCCATGTGGATCAGCACCGCCGGTGGTGGTGTCGCCTGGCTGCACGTGCGACTGGATTCCTGGCCGAAGTATTATGCGCATGCGCCATATCGGAATGATGAGCTGGGCGGTTGAGGAATAGAAGTCATCACGACAGAAGATAGTATCAAGATCACGCCCGGCAACATGTCGTCCCGAGCAAAGCCGAGAGACCTGTGACAGACAGGTGATGAGCCTCAGCCACCAATACTTTGTGGTCATCCCCGAGCAGGCGGGGATCCATCTTGACGTTTTCGATGAAAATGGATTCCCGCCTGCGCGGGAATGACAGTCCTCTTGGTATAAACCGGAGACATCCTTTACACATTAAACCGGACACATGGTTTACAGGGTGTAATGTGTCGGCAAGGAGGACAAGCCGATGCCCTGGAAAGAGACCTGTGCCATGACTGAAAGACATGCCTTTATCAAAGCCTGGCTAAGCCGGGAGTTCACCAAGACCGAATTATGTCGCCGATTCGGAATCAGTCGACCAACCGGTGACAAATGGATTTACCGCTTTTACGAGCAGGGATCAAAAGGGTTGATCGACCGGTCACGAGCACCGCAGCATTGTGCCAACAGAACCGAAGAGGCGTTGGTCAAACAGATCCTGGCCCTGAAGCATCGATATCCAACCTGGGGGCCAAAGCCCCTTCGGGACAAGTTGATCAGAGATAAACCTGACATCACCTGGCCTGCGACCAGTACAGTTGGCGAGATACTCAAACGGCACGGCCTGGTGAAGCGAAGAAGAAAACGTCATCGCATCCCCCCGCACAGCCAGCCGTTACAACATGCCATCGCACCCAATGCGGTGTGGAGTGCCGATTTCAAGGGCCATTTTGCGATGGGTAATGGCAAACGCTGCTACCCACTGACCATCACGGATAACTACAGCCGATTCCTGTTCACCTGTCAGGGTCAGTACGGCTTGAAGCTTAAGCCTGTACAGGTTTGCTATGAACAAGCCTTTCGTCGTTATGGATTGCCTGATGCGATCCGCACCGACAACGGTTATCCCTTTGCGCAGGTCTGTCTGGGTGGCTTGTCTCCACTGAGCATCTGGTTGCTCAAACTCGGTGTGAAGCCGGAACGCATTGCGCCCGGTCATCCGGAACAGAACCCCAGACATGAACGCATGCATCGAACCCTGAAAGCCGCAACGGCCAGTCCGCCCAAGGCGAATCTTTCAGCACAGCAACGGGCGTTCAATCGATTCCTGGAGGAATACAATTACCAGCGTTCACATCAGGGCCTGGGCATGGGACGCAGGCCGGCTGACGTCTATACATCATCAACACGACCTTTTCCGGAACAGCTGCCCGAGGTGGGTTATCCGGATCAATTTGAAGTCCGCAAGGTGAAATGTGGTGGTCAGATGAAATGGCATGGGCGAGCGGTCTATGTGTCACGCCAGTTGATTGGCGAGTACGTTGGCTTGAAACCGCAAGCCCACGATCGATGGCAGATCTATTTTGCCCAGATGCCCTTGGGGATATTCGACCCAAGAATCGGTAGAATCATCAGACCAAATCGAAAATAGGTGTAAACCATGTGCCCGGTTTGGAATGTAAACCATGTCTTCGGTTGTACATCTTGAACATTTAAATCCCTCCAAACTTCCCTTTACGAAAGGGAGGCTTTTAAACCGAGTAGCATCTGACCTCCTCCTTTGTAAAGAGCCTGCCCTGAGCTTGTCGAACGGGGGGATCAAGGGGGATTTTCTGTACAATGACATTACCATCACCCATCTGCAGGAAACCCAATGACCCAGACCGAACTCATCGAACGCCTGGCAGCCAAGACAAATACCTCTACAGATGAATCAGCCTCATGGCTGAATGCGCTGGTTTCCACGGTGAACGAAGCGCTGGCCAGCGATGAAAAGGTTGATGTGGCAGATTTCGGCTCATTCAATGTCTGCACTCGCGCTGCACGAATAAAGACCGATCGCAAGACCGGTGAGAAGATCGAGGTGCCAGCCTGCAAGACGGTGCAGTTTCGTCTGGCGGATCAGCTCAAGGCCCAACTGGACGCCACGCTGTAATCGCCGCGAATAAACGCGTACGTGCATTCCACGATTGCCGAACTCGTCGTGAACCGCCATCCTGATTGCATGAGCAGAATACTCGCCATCAATGGATCCTACCGTGACGACGGCATTACCGATCAGGCCGTCAATGTGCTGGTGCGGCAGGCGCGAGACGCCGGTGCCGAGGTGGAAGAGGTGTTTCTTCGCGATGTGCCGATCGACTTCTGTCTCAATTGCCGCGAATGCACGCAATGCGAGGGTGACAAGCCGGGTCGCTGTGTGCTGAACGACGGCATGCACAACCTGATCGAGAAGATCGAGCAGGCCGACGGGTTCATACTGGCCGCCCCCACCAATTACGGTTCGGTGACCGCGCTGTTCAAGCAGTTCATGGAGCGACTCACACCCTACATCTACTGGCCCTGGGGCCAGCTTGCGCCCAGATACCGCAAGGCGAACCTGATGAACAAGAAGGCCATCGTCGTCTCATCCTGTGCCGCGCCGGGGTTCCTCGGACGCCTGCTCTATGGCAGTCACCGGCAACTGAAAATGACGGCGAAACTACTGGGGGCAAAGACGGTCGGCGGCCTGTTCACCGGCAAGGTATCGCAACAGCCGGATACACGAGTTGCGGATCAACTCGATGCGAAAGCACAACGGCTGTTGCCAAAGCTGCTTGCTCATTGACAGACTCATTGCCCCCTTTTCATCCCGATCCATGACTCCCTGCACGCGCAATCCGCTAGCGTCTCGACTATATTGAAAGACCATCAACAACCAGAGAGGACCCCTGATTGAAGGTCAACAGTACGAGCGGTACGACCTATTCATGTAACAAATGTAATTCCACCGACTGGGACGTCGGCGAAATTCGAACTTCGGGCGGATTGTGGTCTGCCGTGTTTGAAGTTGATACCACAACCTTCACCTCCCTCACCTGCAACCACTGCCATTACACCGAGTTCTACAGAGTCAGGAAATCACGACTGGCCAGCGTGGTCGATTTCTTTATTGGGTAAACGTCCGATGCAGCACTCAGTGTGCCTGGGTGCTGCGCGGCGGCAATGGCCGGGTAAACAGAAATATCGAGACGGCGGTGAACAGCAGCGCCAGTCCGAGCATCATCCAGCGGTTGTCGATCAGGAAGAACATGATCCACCAGCTGGCCATCATCAGAATCACCGCAGCCCAACGGCTGTTTTTCGACACGGCACCGTACTGCTCCCAGTCGATCAGCAACTGGCCAAATCGCGGATGCGCGTAGAGCCATCGATGCAGACGCTCTGAACCCTTTGCCGCAAACCATGCCGCCAGCAGCAGGAATGGCACCGTCGGTAAACCGGGCAGCACCACACCGATCATTGCCAGTGCCAGAAACAGGTAGGCCAGCAACAGACAGAGCCATCGGGTGAGTGTGGTCATGATGTCACAAGTCTAATCACAGTATCGTGGCAGGTAAATTTCCACTACTCCAAAGTTGTGTTCTGATACGACATTGTAAAGTAGCGAACACCTGTCTGTTGATATAGACCTGGCGGTGTTTCAACCACCCTGAAGGACCACGCTTTTCTGTTCCACCGTGACAGCTTCAATCCATGCTGTGCAATCAGAACGGCACTGTGCCCCGGTAATCTGTCACCACTCTCAGTGACAATTTTTCGTAGTGTTACCTTGTAGATCTCGCCACCATGCGACAGACAACCTTCCTCGCTGATCGTGGGTGATCGTTTCCTGCAATGATCCAGAGCATATCCGGTGAATTCAATTTGACTGGGTACAGCAGAAAATGATTCGGGTAATGAATCAATCCAGGCGTTGTGAGTACAGCCGACCAACTGCCATAGCGAGACAGCAATTATTCCTGTTTTCAGAACGTTCATGCACGTATTGAGGCTGAAAGAGTCAGTTTCGTTTCAGCAACACAAACGCAACAGCCGCCACTACCACTTCCAGTGCCAGGTAAACAATCATGAGTGTGGTGGGTGATCCGTTGATGATGATGCCCGCCGTACGGGCAATGGCCATGCACAGCATCAAGAGGCAGATGCTGATCAGCCCCAGACGATGCAGATCAGCGTTTCGTGCGAACATCAGCAGGATGACACCGACCGCCAGCGTCATGCCGCCATAGGTGGCGCGCACGTCGATCAGTGCGGAGGGGGTATCGAGTGCACTGCCTGTCACCCAGCCTGTCATGGTCTCGGGCATGAAACTGAAGACGGCACCGTATAGCAGAAATACCACGGCGGTGAGATTGATAAACAGCTTGGGTAGATTCATGCATTAGCCTCCCAGGGTGAACAGATATCGATCAGGCAGCCGTCCGGGTCTGTCAGAAGAAAGCGGCGCTGACCATAGAACTCGTTGCACGGTTCCTGAATGATGGGGCAATCCAGTTCGCGGGCACGTTGATACGTGTCATCAACATCATCAACCACAAACGTCACGTACATGCCAGTGGGCGCTTGCTGAAAGCGTTCAGGAACCAGCTCATGATCGCGCTGAATGATGCCGTACTCGATCTCGGGGTTGTCGGCGACACAGAGCTGAAGATACCAGTCGCTGTCGTACTTGACCTCAAGCCCGAGCAGCGAGACATAGAAGTCACGGCTACGAATCAGATCGGTGGAGCAGATATTGGTGAGTATGCGCATGATTCCCGATTATAGGCTAAATCAGGCGCAGCCTTCGCTGTCATTGTGATTCAAAGTCGACTAGGCTGAACGGCAGCTGCTGATGGATGCTGACGAATCATGAAAAAACTCAAGAACGAAAAGGAACTAGTGAAGAAGGCCATCGAGGAAGGTGTGAAATATGGTGAGGCGCGGGGAGCGGTGATCTTCGAGCCCACCGATTCCGCCAGCGAGAAGATCGAGTACATCTACCGTCTGCTCATCCATGACAAGATTATTCAGCCGCTGCCCGAAGAGCAGGTGTCACAGAAATCGATGAAACACAGACTGGCGATCTGGGCGTCGAAACTGTAGGTAACACAGAAAGCGTCCGACAGTATCAGTCTGTTGCGTTCAACCTGAGTCGCTAACCGTCATACTGAAGCACCGAGCAGGACCAGTAGTGTTCGCCATTGTGTTCGGGCACCATCCACCCACGTCGACGCATTTCCTTGATCAACAAACGATTCATGATGCCATGACCGACATGACAAACCTGCCCGTGTGTCTTTGCCAGGGTCTCAAGTCTATCGGCGCACTGCCCTGTGCGTTGTTTCGCAGCTCTCAATGATTCGCCGTTTCTGGAGAAGCCACATAGCCATGCCAGGCGGAAAATGATGGCCCAGGTATAGAACGATAGCCGAGGCCGACGCCAGTTGAGATAGGGCATGGCCGATTCACGAAACAGGGGATCAGTCGTGTTGATGTGTTCAAGGCCCAAACGCTGTATGGACGCAACAGCCCTGGGCAAATTACTGCTTATCGAGACGGCTGAATCTGCAACAAGATCGAGTGATGTGCGCAGTGGATGATCATCAGGATCTAGCTCAACGGTTTCATAGTTGCGAAACAGTCTGCCCATTTCGGCGGGCGACCCCTGCCGCGATTTCATTTTTTCCAGATCAAGCGTCGGTTTGCCATGACGCAATATGACGATTTTCAAATCGCGCTTCCTGAAGAACAGCCGTGAAAGTGCGTAGTGTATGCGGAAAACCAGGGTTTGCCGAGTCTCAGCTGGTCGTCCTGAAAAACTCAGCCGCCATCTCGCCGATAAGTGGCAACTGACCGAAATCCGTGTGCAGCTGACACTGAATCTGAAAGTCTGTAGTGTGATTCACCATTTCAATCGCCAGGAACACATGCCCGACAGTATCGCAGGACGCCTTCAGTGAAAATTCGCCCTCGAGCGATGTCCAGCTGAGTTCGCCATCCCATGCGCGGGTCTGTTGACCCAGCTTTTCAAACAAGGCAGAGAAGGGCTCGCTGTGTGGACTATAACTGTAGACGCGTAAGGTAGTAGTGATATCACCACCAAGGTGTACGGTGAAGTAATCCGTCTCCAGGTCTGTGAACGACAATGACCGGTCAATGCGAGCGTCACGGATGATGAATGTCATGGAGCCATCCAGTTGAGATGTGTGTTTCGATGTTCCAGGGCGTCAGTTGTTAGATAAACAGTATCATATAGCCATCTCGTTTGTGAGTCTAAGTTCACACGAAGCATGCTTCCGCTCATGAATCCTCACAGGAGCAATAGATTGCCTGGCCGAGGCATTTGGGACAGCGCTCCACATCACAACCAGGATCGTGTAGCTGTCCCTTCTCGGCCCGGCAATCGTGGCATGGGCCATCATCAGCACCCCAGTCATCTGCCTCATCACCATAGGCAATTCGCGCGTATTCACGGCCATGAATCGTGTAGGCTTTGATTGCTTGGGCTGCATCGATAGCCCGCTTGCGTTTTGAATGGAGCCATCGTGTGAATGGATTAAACACTTGTCAAAATCTTCTGCTATTACACAGAACTGAAGCGCGCCAGATTGTCCGCTCAAACCTCAAGAATTGACTCAAAACCACCGTAGATCAGGCGCTTGCCGTCAAACGGCATGTCAATGCCCGGTTGCATGCGGGGGTCTTGCATCATTGCTTCCCAGCCCTTGTCGCGAGCTTCCTTGGAGGGCCAGGTGACCCAGGAGAACACGACTGTTTCTGAGTTCTCACACTTCACCGCCATCGGAAATGACGTGACCTCACCCTCGGGCACATCATCGCCCCAGTTCTCTACCACATTCAGAGCACCGTACTCCTGAAACACCCCGGCCATTTCCCGGGCGTGCTCAAGATACTGTTCCCTGTTGGCCGTCGGTACGGCCGCTACAAACCCATCAATGTATGACATGTCATTACCCTCATATTTACGCGTGTCTGGGTAACCATAGGATAGATTCGGTGAGAGGTGCAAGCAGATGGTAAATTTGCGCGTGAGAAAATGATGGCTCCAGATTGCATACAAGGATGTCTGAATGAATAGACAAATGTACTATGCCAATTCCACATAGTACGATATTGGGGGAATCAATCAAATCTGCTGATATGATTAAAGATGAAAAACACAAACGTGATTGTAAAATTGAACGATTGGTTAAAGGCGCGCTGGCGAAGCTTCACCTACAATTACCGTTGGTCTGATTACATTGCATACATTGATGGGTGGATACCAAAGCTTGCGTTTACGGTCCCCATAATTGGTTACCTGATTCTTTTCAACGATAGTATTGGCGAACTGTTGATATTTAAACAATTGGCGAATGAAGATTCAATATCATTTGGTATATCAGGGACGCAGCGTTTGCGGTTTCTATATTTTGGGCTCATTGCGCTTGGTGTAAGCAATATCATTTATCGCTTTAAAAAGCCATACCAGTTTAAATTCGGAACCAACTTTATTGATTATTCTCGAACTTGCTTAGAAATTTTTACTTTATCTACCTATATCCATATACATGGTACGATAAGACGTCATGGACATCTGACATTGGCAGGAAAATACTACGATAGTGAATGGGATGGATTTTTAGAAGCGGCTATGAACAAAGGCGAAGGCACGGATAGTGTATTGCGTACAGGAGACTGGGAAGGTGCAAAAAGGAAGTACGGTAACCTTCTTCGGGGAATGTTGGAAGATTATTGGTTTCGGTATGATATAGGCAATAGAGTTTGGCTAACTACCTGCATTCTGTTGTCAACTATCGGCTATTTTCTTTTGCTTGCCCCCAGCCTAGATCTGTTTATTAAAGTTGTTTTGTCATCATACCGTGCAGCAATGTAGAGAACTTAACAAGATAATAAACTCGAAGGCCAATAAGCGCCGCTCCTTCGTGGCTCTGCTTTTGGAGCTTGGTTATGGTTGGCGTTATATGTGAGTGATTGATGAAGCGAGTAATTGGAAATTACGAAGTCATTATAGATGATGATCCACTATACTCTCGTAATTCAACTGACAACCACAGAAGCTATATTCATGAATATTGTCGTGATGAAAAGTATCAACATTTCTCAGCTCATGGAATAGAAATCACACAAAACGGTGAGTCTTTAAGTTCAGCTATTCTTCTTGGTGTTGGTGGAGCAACAGGAATTAACGAAAACTCTTTGGCTTTTGATGGTGTTAACTTGTATGTGACAGCAGGTGATGCTCTTTATTCGCTATCGATCCCAGATCTGGATATGAAATGGTGTGTGCAAGTAGATATTGCTACATGCTTCGGTGTTTTTTGGCTTCAGAGTAGAGGCTGCCTTCTTACTTGGGGAGAGATCGAAATAGGATGCTATTCCATAACAGGTAATAAGTTGTGGGGTTCATCTGGGCCAGAGATATTTACAGAAGGCATCGAGTTTCAAGATAGTATTGTCAAAGTTACAGATTTTAATGGCGACATACATGAAATTAATTTAAATAATGGCGAGATATCTATTGCCAATACATGACATGTTTTAAATAGGACGTTCGTGGCGTCGCAACATTAATATATTTTCTTGGGACTCAAAAAAGTCAAATGAACCGTGTAGCACGATACAAGTTTGGTTACGCACTTGCGGTGACCGCCATTTTAGTAACGGTGTTGCTGGCACTGAATACGCTCGGCTGGAACGGTCTCAATATTTTAATGATCGTGCTAGTGATGATCATACCAGGCCGTATCCAAGGAGCGATTTATCGAGACTTCTTCAGAGGCAGAAGGTTGCTTGACCAAGGGCGCCCTGAGGATGCGCTTCGTGCATTTGAGAGCTTTCTTGTTATTATTAATGACAAGCCCTGGATGAATACTCTAATTTGGCTCTCGTGGAGTTTTTACACACCCAGCATACGGGCAATGACATTGAACAATGTCGGCGCCGCCCATCATGCAGTCGGTAAGCTAGATCGGGCTGAAGAAATTTGGTGTACCGCCGTCGAGATTGATCCTCTCTACCCGATTCCATATGCAAATCTGGCAATATGTGCGGCGTCACGTGGAGATCGGACTGTAATGGAGGAGCTTCTACAAAAATCCAAGGTTCTTGGTTACTCTGGCGGGTCATTTGATCGCCTTGCTAGAGCTGGTCAAGCGTTGTTGGCTAGGGTCGAGGGGTGAAGGCTTGCATGACGTTCATGATGTGCGACTGATTCACCGCCACGATTCAGCATACTGAGCATTTAATTCCGAATTAGAGACAACTCTTCAAATGACAGACTATGTAATGATCATGATCGGTTCCGGGTCACAGGGTGACTGGGACTCATACATCGCGCGCTTGATTGAATCGGGCATGTTCAGGGGCGGCAGTTCATTGGGAAACGGTGTGTCTGTCTCGAAGGAAGATGATGATGGACAGTGTCAGATCAGCGGCTATATGCGCTTCTCTGCTGACAACCTCAGCGAGGTTAGAGCGCTCCTTGAAGGCAACCCACTCTACGAGTCCGGCGGGCGAATAGAGATCCTTGAGGAAATACCCGACTAGTTGTCGGCATACCAGCAATCAATTCATGCCATTCGCCCCAACTTTGCACTATTGGCCCGAGCGATGCGTCATGTCAGTGGTGATGGCCAATCGATTCGGGTTTGGTGAAAAGAACAGATACAGGCCCTTTTGCATGGATGCAACACATCGTATCATTCACTGCCGATTTGCGGCGTCCATCAGTCTGACCGCCCCGAGCTGTCACGTTAGCCATGGTAGCTCATTGATCGGCAGGTATAGTGACCCACGCCATAACACTGACAACAACAAAAAGACATATCAAAAATGATCAATTCAACTCAGACGGTTCTCAAGATTCTCAAGCTGTGTGCAGCAGCCTTTCTGTTGATCGTTGTTTTCAACTTTTTCTTTGAACGTGCGAGCAAGAATGCCCAGGCTGATGACATTGAACAGATGGTCAGTGCCATCGAAACGCAGATCGAGGAATCCAGTACTGGCGGCGATGAATTCATGTATCCGATCCAGCGTCGTGCTGCTGCAGAATACAGCCTGGTGGACAAGTCACAGACTGATGCAGAACGCGAGGAATTTCTTTTCCTTTGCGCCGTTTCGAATGCCGTCGGTCGGGCACAACGTGCCCAGACGATTGTCAATATCGGGCTGGATGCTAAGGAAGCACACCCGAATACCCGATTCGTGATTTATCTTGCTGCCGACGAATCGCTCTGTTCAGAGTCCAGGGTGATTGGTACAGGCTATTACGTTCCGGATGGTAATGGATGGAGTGGTATCTCGTCGGGCGAGTGGACATGGTTGATTCGAACATCCAGCATGAAAGTCACAGCCGAACAGATCGAGGCGACACTGCTCTATGAGCGCAACAAGGCACGGTTCATCGCTGAGCATGGGGAATGGGGTGATTATGGTGACCCCCTGGATGCCTTCGTCGAAGAATCGCTGGGGCGGAAGCCGGTGTATATCACAGCAGGCATGTGGAACGATGATTTCGTGAAACAGTAGCGCTTGTAAGGACCAGTAGATCAATCAGTTCCTGTCTTGTGGTGGGAAAGGCATCCTGGAATTGCTCGATGGCTTTCTGTATAAATTGGTTGTCCCAGGTTACGCTCTAATTAGAATTACGAATTGCGCGCCTGATATAGGTTCGGGCCGTAGTGTACTGCCTGGCCGTGTTGATGGATATCCAGCGGGCAATCGGCCACTTGCCGGCCCACTCATAGACGCCAACTTCAAGTAGCTCGGTATCGTTCAGAGCGTTGATCATCGAGATTACGCGATCGTAGCCCTGCTCCAGGCGCCAGCGGATTGATCGATAGGATTCAGACCTGGCGGCTTCAACAATGTCGGCATTCAGCCGTGGCGTCTCTTTCCAGCGATAGCCCTCGGCTGGTGTGATGGGTGTGTCACCTCGGCGACCGCATTCGATCCAGTCGATCACGTGTTCTGTCCACCACGCCCGCACTGCCAGCAACTCCCGTACAGTCCAGTCATCCACACAGGGAACTTCAGCCAATGCCTCCCCACCATTGTCGAGATCGGTCTGCAGCTTGTCAAAGCTGCTTATGACCAGATCAATCAGTTCATGTCTTGTGGTGGGTATGGGCATTTTCGTGGTCGATGAACTAGAATTATTTTCTGTGTGTGAAAGTTGTGTCAGATTAAAGAGTGAGATGACCTTATCATGATGAAAGTGTTGATAATAATTTTCATGCTATCGACGTGCTGTCTTGCGAATGACGTACATGAGTTGAACAGGCTCGAGGAACTTCAGTGGTGCAATCGAGTAATTCTGATTGTCTCAGAGACTCAGGATAAACATCTGATCGAACAGCTGAATGAGCGCCATATGGAAATAGACGACAGGGAAATCATATGGATAGTCAGTGCCGGCGAGAACTTGTCCAGCAACTATCAGGGGAGGCTGTCAGACAGCTTGTCTGGCGAAATCCGTAAAATTCGCACAAAGCATAGTGAGTCAGTGTTATTAATCGGTAAAGACGGCGGAATCAAATACAGATCTGATGATCTCGATCTGGCCGAAATTTTCACAGAGGTCGATTCCATGCCGATGAGAATACGGGAAATGCAGGATAAGGGTTTGCGCTGACAGTCTTTAGTACATACTTGTCACTAAGATAATCAATCGGTGTGCTTTGGCGCTACTCTTTCATTGAGTGGTTGATTGGCTGCCAGGACCTTATCAAGCACAAAAATTGCAGCAAGCGTCAGTATGCACCTCACTGATAGCGATACATAGAAATCAGCTGGCATTTCTTTAAAAATTTTCACGCCATAGATTGACCAGGGCGGTACGATACCACCTAGAAAGTACATCAATATTGATCCTGTTAATAACCACCCAGATATAGGGTTGTTTCTGATCATCATTAACCCCCCGGTGAGGAGCAGTAGTGCGCTAATGACCCCCCAGAATTCTATCGATAAATCAAACCCCATTGGCAGTGCATGCTCACCTATCTTTATCGAAAGCAAACCAAGCGTATACAGAACAAGGGTAAGCAGGCCTACGGAAATAAAAATAGCAGCCAAAACATTCTTTGTAATTTTCATATTGGTTAATCTATTGTTAATGAGACTGCAATTTGATTCTGTTAACACACCCACACATGTTGGCTGGGTTGAATTCTATTTGATCCACAATGAAAGTTGCTTTTGATCAATCTCTCCTTTAAGCATGTATCGCGTAAATTGAGTATAAAACGGGACATCTTGAGGTTCACATTGATCAATGAAGCTCATTTGATCTGGAAACCAGATTCGCCACCATTTGAGGATTCTCGTTTGTAATCTCGTCAAACGTCACCTCAAGACCAATTGATTCACTATGCTATGCTCAATGTAACAGATAACGGGGGAAACGGAGTCCAGACATGCAGGCGAAAACCCGCCACCGCTTTCATCCGCTGAACTGGTTTGGCTGGCAGTGGCGTAACATTCCAGCGGCGGCGGGGGTGTTTTTGCTGGGGTTTGTGTACTACTCGGCGACTCAGGGTGAGTTTGTCTGGGGCAGTTCACAGCGTTATCTGGGGCTGGTGGCTCAGATCGAGTCGATTGCCATTTTTTCCTTTCCGTTTCTGGGGTTGTTGAGTCTGGTCGAACCAGACAGTCGCAAGGAGCGATACCTTCAATGGGGTATGATCGTGGGCTTGCTGGCCATTTATGGTCTCAGTGCCTGGTCGGCTGGTGGCTGGTTGGGTATCGGCCTGTTTGTGGTCACCAGTGTGGTCACCTACCTGGGCTATCTGCTGAACGTCCACTCGCCTGAGGCGATACGTTCGCTGTTTCTTCGCTTCCTGTTCTGTCTGATCATTTTCCTGGTGGCCTCCGATCTGGCTGACATGCCCGATACGCTCAACCACTGGAACCGTGCCAGAGGCGTGCTGGAGTTTGGCATGATTTATTTCCTCACACTTGGTGTGATTGAATTAACGGGCATTTACCAGAGCCCTGCAATTATCGGATCGCGTGAAAAGAATCCATGACAACGGCAGGCTGATGCCCTATGCCTGTCTGAGTTGCCGGCGAACTTTCAAGCGCCCTTTTGAGGCTGGCATCCAAACCCGGCGGTGTCCTCATTGTGACAAGCAGGCGGTGCTGATGGACGTGCGCTTCAGGCCGCCAAAGAAAAGTAATGATCGGCAATGGGCCAAGGTGGCGTTTCTGGTAGAACACGGTTTCTATTTCCAGAAGGTGTACCGCAAGGAAGGCCCGGTGTGGACGCGGATACGCTACCCGCAAACACTAGAACAGGCGCGTGATTTTGTGCTCCGATACAAGGATCAGGCGCTCTCGCGGTCCTGATGTCAAACTCTGGGTGTCCATGCTAGACTTTCTCTAGCCTGTTTGTCAGGCGCGGTACTTTACACAATGGCAGGAGAACGATTGGCTTTTCCTGGAGGTATCTAGTATCGAATCAAGACGCATGACCATGATCTGGACGATGATCTCAGCTGCAGCGCTGCTGATGACGACGGGTGCGCATGCACAAACACTTGCCTTCAGCTACACAGTGCCTGCGGGTTCAACACCGACGCTCCAGTTCAGCCTGCCTGGCATGATGGTCACGTCGATTATCCCGGGGCCCGGGATCAGCAGTTCCGGTTCGAGCTATATCGACTGGACTGATCAGACAAATATTACTGACGCAGTTCTGGTCGGCAGTTACATCGAGTGGGCATTCAACACAGACACTGGCGTCAGTTTCGATCTTCTGAGTCTCAACCTGAGTTACTCGGTTGGATTTCTTGCTCCTCAGCAAGTGGCGCTGGGTTATCGAATCAACAATGCCTCGACCTTCACCTACGTACCCATTGGTACGGGGGCGCCGGGTCCCTTCTCGGCGATGGTTGATCTCAGTGCCTTTACTGGCGTGGAGACCGCGATATTCCGTCTGGTTGGCTATGACCACAACATCGGGTTCTTTGGCAACAGCCTGACTTTTGGCAACTTCGACAACCAGGGTTACAGCATCGGTCTCACGGTGTTCATGGATTCTGTCTTCGAGGACGGATTCGAAGATATGCCTGACAACGGAGGGCTCGAGAGCATGCTCTAGCGAATCATGTTCCGCTTACAGCATCGTTAAGCCAGTCTCCTTTAGCCAGACGGTCCAGCTAAGCAATCATCCGGTCATTGCCAGACCAATGAGTTTTTGTTTTCCTGTTCAGGTACTAACGGTACATCCCAGTAAATACCATGAAGATTCAGTGCGACTTCAACAAGTATGAATTGCGTTCTGATGTTTCGATCAGGCGGCATCGGGCACTGACTGTCGCGTCATGATTCTGTTACCCTCACACCCTGAGCTTAGGCAAGGAGATCAACATGGCTGATCTGCAACGTGCCCTGGAAATCGCCGTGCAGGCGCATCGCGACCAGCGCGAGAAAAACGGCATGCCTTACGTGCTGCACCCCATCCGGCTGATGATGGCGGTGGAGAATGAACACGCCCAAATCGCAGCCCTGCTGCACGATGTGGTCGAGGACACCGCCGTAACCATGGACGAGCTGGTGGCCGAGGGGTTTGCGAATGAAGTGATCGTGGCCCTGCGTCTGCTGACCCACGACGACGGCAGCCCCTATGACGAGTACATCGAGCGCATTCGGCACAATGCCATCGCCCGCAAAGTGAAGATGGCCGACCTGACCGACAACATGAACATCAAGCGCATTCCTGGCCTGAAACAGAAGGATCTGGACCGGCTGGAAAAATACCACCGCAGCTACCTGACGCTGACGAATCACTGTGAATAATCATCATGCTTGAACTACGCCCCAACTGCGAATTGTGTGATCGCGACCTGCCACCTGACAGCAAAGATGCCCACATTTGTACCTATGAGTGCACCTTCTGTCGCGATTGTGTCCATAACGTGCTGGAAAATGTCTGCCCCAATTGTGGCGGAGGGTTCTGGCCGCGACCGATCAGGCCAGCCAGTGAACACCGTCCCGGTGTGGGGTTGCCCTCGCAGCCGGCATCGACAAAACGCATACTCACAAAGTACAGCCTTGATGAGATCACGGCGTTCAGAGACTCTATCAAACACATCAAGCCGGCTGATCGATAAGCAAAGGATCTCAGATAAAATCTGCATGAGTGAACTCGAAAAAATACAGATCAACACAGGCTCTGGATACGACGTGCCGCTGCGCTGCTACCGGGCCACGAAGCCTGAATCGGTTATTGCCACTATCCTGTTGCTGCCGGCACTGGGTATGGCGGCGCGATTCTACCGGACCGCTGGCCGAGGCGCTCTCGTCACGAGGCATCAATACGGTGCTGTTCGAGCAACGCGGGCATGGCGATTCATCAATGCGCGCCGGGCGAAAGGTGGATTACGGATTCCGAGAGCACCTGGAGCACGATATTCCGGCCGCACTGGACTGGATCGATCGTGAACTGGGTACCGATGACATTACGCTGATGGGGCATAGCCTGGGCGGGCACCTCACGGCCTGCACGGTTGCGCTGCAGCCGCAACGCTTTTCTCGTGTCATCCTGGCGGCCAGCGGCACGCCGTGGCTGCCCACCTTCAGCGGTGCGATTCGCTGGCAGATTCGCCTGCTGCGACTGATCATTCCGCCGCTGAACCTGCTGTGCGGCCACTTTCCCGGCAATGTGCTGGGCTTTGGTGGTCGCGAGGCCACCACGCTGATGCGGGACTGGTGCGCACTGGCGAAAGACAATCGTTATCATGCCCAAGGCATGGATGTGGATTTCGAAGCCGGCATGGCCCGCTTTGAGGGCGAGGTGCTGCGACTCTGCTATGACGCCGACACCTATGCACCGGTCAAGGCGGCCGATGCGGTGGCCGACAAGTTCACGGGGCACGGGTCGAGAAACGCCTGCTCAAATCGGACGATCTGGGATTCGAGGCCGATCACTTCAAATGGGTACGACGGCCAAGCGGCACGGTCGAGGCAATCACGGACTGGCTGGGTCGCCACGATGTGGCACAGACAGACAACACGATTGAAAGCAACAGGACGGGCACGGCATGAACGGTCAATTTCATCTCTCCACGGTGGTGCCGGATCTGACTGCAGCACGCGAATTCTATGAGAGTGTGCTGCACTGCTCGGTCACGCGTGATGAAGGCAGCTGGATGGATGTCGATTTCTTCGGCCATCCAGCTCACCCTGCATCAACAGAGCGAGACCCGGACCGCCATCGCCATCGATCACTTCGGGCCGGTGCTGGATCAGGCCTGCTGGCGCGATCTGACCAGGCGCGTCATGGCGGCCGGCATCGAGTTCGAGATGCCACCGACCACGCTACCTGGCCCGAGCAGCTGTCAGAAGCGCGGCAAGTTCATCCTGAAGGACCCGGCAGGCAATCTGCTGGAATTCAAGTTCATTCGGAGAGTCCAGTCGTGAATAGCTTGCTGCTGACCGCTTCCATTCTGGCCGTGGTACTTGGCCTGATTCATTCGATTCTGGGTGAGGTTTTGATCTTCAGCCGCATGCGACAGGGCACGCTGGTACCCACGATCGGCAAACCTCTGCTGCGCCAGAGCCATGTGCGAATCCTGTGGGCCAGCTGGCATGTGGTCACGGTGTTAGGCTGGGGTTTTGCAGTCGTGCTGTATCGACTGGCTGACCCATCAATGACGATGCCACTCACTGAGGTGATTCGCTGGGGCGGTGATCGGTTCCATGCTGGCCGGTTCCTTGCTGGTGCTGATCGGTACCCGCGGACGTCACCCGGGCTGGATCGTGCTGCTGGGCATTGCGGCCTGTGTCTGGTTCTGGCAGCCGACCGCTGCACCCGAAGCCACATCCAAACCCGAGGACGTGGTCGAGACAGTACTTGATGAATCCCCTGCCCCGGTTGTCATCAGCGATCCTGCTGGATTCGATCCGAACCACCCGCCTGCCATGGCCGAGCTGTCATTCGACAGCAGCGGCAGCCGGCTCAATGGGCTGATGTATCTGGCAGCCGGCGAAGGCCCGCACCCGGTGGTGCTGTTCGTGCACGGCTACCCGGGCAACGAACGCAATCTGGATCTGGCCCAGGCCGTGCGTCGTGCTGGCTATCATGCGCTGTATTTCAATTACCGCGGTTCCTGGGGCAGTGGCGGTGAGTTCTCGCTGTCCAACGGTATCGACGATGTGGCTGCGGCCGTGGCCTGGTTGCGACGTGAGGACATCGCCGCACAGTATCGTATCGACAGCTCACGCATTGCCGTGGTGGGTCACAGTGTCGGCGGTTTCCTCTCGTCACAGGCCGTGGCTCGCGATGATGCGCTTGAGTGCCTGGTGTTCCTGGCTGGTGCCAATGCTGCCCTGTGGGGGCAAATGGCCCTGTCCAGCGAGGAGGCCCGGCAGGGTCTGACGGCAGGCTTTGGTGGCACCATGGTTGAGGGTGGCCCGATCGCAGCCGAGCCTGATGCCGTGATCCAGGACATGATCGACAACGTCGAGGCCTTCGATCTGGTGTCAACTGGCCGCTGCGCTCGCGGACAGGCGCCTGTTGATGGTGGCCGGTGGCCGCGATAGCGTGTTGCCAAGGAGCCAGCATCACGACCCGTTCGTGGCGGCGCTGAAGCAGGCGGGTGCCAGCGAGCTGACTGAATGGGTGCCCGAGGACGATCATGCCTTTTCAGCCAGCCGGATTGCGCTGTCGAAACAACTGGTGGATTGGCTTCAGCAAACTTGCTGGTAAACTGTGAGCGCACGAGATTGATGAGCAGGGTTGGGGAACCATGAAAAAAGCCGTTCACGAGGTGATCGAATCGTTCGAAAAGCAGCTGATCCTCATCGGTGATGCGCTTGATCGCATCGAGTCGCTCACCGGAAAACGCATTGATGCCGACACACTGGAAAACTACTGGCGCTCGGAAAGTATCGAAACCTTCGTCGAGCGTCTGTGCACATCATCGATCGAGGACTGGGATGAAATCGACGATGAAGCCGCCATCCGGCTGATTGAGGAGATTGGCAATTCCTTTGGCAACCAGGCCATCACCGAGCGCAACCGGGATGCACTGGCCAAGCGATACGGCCGCTCGTCACACGAGATCAGCAACCTGCTCAATACCGGGATGGATGCGGCCGATATCCTGTTTCAGCTCAAGAACGAAAGCCGAGCCTATCCCTGAACGATCCATGCTGGACAGACGGCAATAGAAAATCACAGATGAGGAGACTCGATTGAAATTCCTGATTGCCCTGGTGTTTGCCGTTGTCGGCTTTTTTCTGGTCTCACGGATCTTTGGTCGCAGTGACAAGATCGAGCAGGAAAAAGTCACCACCCGACATTTCAAGCGTCTGGTCAGTCAGCTCAAGCAAAGCGGCAGCGACGGCGCGTTCTGGGTGGTTCTGGTTCCCGGCACCAGGGGCCGTGATCGCAGCAACGCCAACCTGCAGATGTCAATCGAGAAGGGCAAGCCCGGACTGGACTGGGTGCTCAACTGTGAGCGCAACAAGGCAGACAGTGACAAGGTGACCGCCTGGTTCAACGAACGGAAAATTGTTTTCAAGTCACAGAGCATGAATGACATGGAATACCTGCGCGTTGAACACTGGGAAGACTGGCCCGGCCTGGCCAGAGACCTGCTGGCGTCCGTGTATTCGGTCGATGACGACACAGAGATGGAGCTCATCGTCGAGGGTTTTGACTGGCCCTGAATGATACGACTGCCGTGCAATCGCAGGCTGTACACTTCTCAACTGAATCATTCGATGGTGCACCCCAATTTCTTATGTGGATGGGGTACATGACTGTTACCATGTGATCGCACCCATTCAAGGAGACAGGATGATCAAGGTATTCAAATACAAGATCCTAATGACACTGATTCTGGTGGGCTCGGTTCTTGCTGAAGAACAACTCAGCGACGGTGTTCGGGATATGATCGAGCGGGCTGAAAATGGCGGTGTGGAAGAACAGTCGCTACTGGGTGACATCTACCTGACTGGGCTCAGCGTCGATGTTGATTACGAGCGTGCGCTGCACTGGTACAGCATGGCAGCAGACTCAGAAGACAGTGATGCGCAAACCGCTATCGCCTATATGTATCATGAAGGGCTCGGTGTTGTGAAAAGCGAAGTGACCGCTGCTGAGTGGTACAAGAAAGCTGTGGCCAACGGCAATACCATGGCCATGAACAACCTGGGGTCCATGTATCTTTCAGGCCAGGGTGTGATCAGAAACAATAGCAAGGCGCTGGCACTTATCCGTCAGGCCAGCGAGCTGAATGAACCCACAGCTCAGAATCAGATGGGTATTTTCTATAATGACGGTGATCTGGTCGAACAGGATCTGGCGCTGGCAAGGGACTATTTTCTGAAGTCGGCCAAACAGGGCTACCCTGAAGCACAACACAATCTTGGTATTCTCTTGATTGAGGGCAAGGGCGGCGACGTGGATGCCGTGGAAGCCTTCGCCTGGTTCAAAATTGCAGACAGACCGGATTCGAGGCAACGTATTGAGTACCAGGTGCTGCCAGCACTAAGAAAAATCGACAAGATCGATGCGGCCAATATTCGGGCCATCGAATACCAGGCGCTGTACACGGAACGGCCGACAATTGATATCAGGAAGAAATGAGGGTCACCGTCCAGTTCAAACAGGAAGACTGGTTCAGCTACCAGGCCATGATCCAGAAACGGATGAGCAAGGGCCTGCCGCTGGGAGCCAAACCGTTCTGGATTCTGGTGGCTGTGGCCCTGGTGATGCTGCTGATCCATCATTATTTCTTCGGGCCGGACATCGATCTGCACGGCTCCTCGATTTTTCTCACCAGCATGGTGTTCCTGATGTTCATCGCGTTCCTGTTCATCAGCCAGGCAAGGATCAACAAGCGCTACGCGCCATCTGAAGATGGGCCGCTGGTCGGCACCCATCATTACGACATCAACGAGACCGGCATCCACGTTCGTGGTGAGGGCTTCGAGGGCATGCACGAATGGTCGATGGTGAAGCGGCTTGATCGCGGCAATGGCCTGGTCGTGCTGCTGCTCGATACCGTTTACGGCCACGTGTTTCCCGAGCGCGAGATAGAGGATGCCGATGCGTTCTATGGCGAACTGCATGAGCTGGTCGAACGTTACAGACCAGCCACTAACGGAGAGACCTGAGATGGACATCACCATCCGACACGCCGAGAAGAGCGATTTTGAGGCCATCACGGCCATCTATGCCCAGCCGCATGCCTATGGCGGTACCTTGCAGCTGCCCTACCCGCCGGAATCACTCTGGCAACAGCGGCTCGAGCAGCAGCCCGAGGGGCTCTACAATCTTGTGGCGCTGGTGGATGAGCGCGTGGTGGGACAACTCGGCCTGATGACCAACGCGCGACCACGCCGCAAGCACGTGGCCGATTTCGGCATGGGCGTCTGTCGCAGCGTTGAGGGCCAGGGCGTTGGCTCAGCGCTGATGAACGCCATGATCGATCTGTGCGACAACTGGCTCAATATCCTGCGCATCGAGCTTGATGTGTATACCGATAACGAACGCGCAATTGCGCTGTACAAGAAGCACGGCTTTGTCACTGAGGGCGAACACCCCTGCTCTGGCTTTCGCGATGGCCGCTATGTGGATGTCTATACCATGGCGCGCCTGCGGCCAGAGGCAAAGGAGAAGCAGGCGAACCCATGAAAGCCTCGGTCTACATCGCGATGAGCCTGGGACGGATTCATTGCCCGCGAGGATGGAGATGTGAGCTGGCTGCACGAGGATTATTCCAACGGTGCCGAGGTAGATCCTGACGAGGATTATGGTTATTCCGATTTCATCGACAATGTTGATGTCATCATCATGGGTAGAAAGTCGTTCGAGAAGGTGCTCAGTTTCGGAGAGTGGCATTATGGCAACATGCCAGTGGTGGTTATGAGCCGCAAGGGCGTCACGATTCCGGATGAGCTGCCAGATTCGGTACGTGTCAGCAAGCTCGACCCCGAGTCACTGCTCGATGAGCTGGCTGATCAGGGGCTCAATCATGCCTGGGTGGATGGCGGCATGACGATCCAGGGCTTTCTCAAGGCAGGGCTTGTTACCGATATAATCGTCACCACCATTCCGCGGCTGATCGGCGATGGCCCTTCCCTGTTCGGCCATCTGCACTCGGACTTCATGCTGATGCACAAGGGCACGAAAACCTATCCCAGCGGCCTGGTGCAGAGCCGCTATCAGGTAGCAAGCGCACATCACTGATTATCATGTGCTGGTGTATTTCAAAGGATGTATACCAGTATAAATTCAGGAATTCACGGGAGTATAAAAAATGCATGCAAGAAAAAGTATACTAATGATGTTGCTGTTACCACTGACCTGCATCGCCGATTCCACGCCGGATCTACGTGAGATAACGCGTCAGTACATGATGGCTAAGCAGGCCGTACAACAGAAGGATTCCACGGCAAAGGATGTGGAACACATGCTGTCGTTCATGAAGGACGATATTCAGACCGAACACAAACCCCACGTGACCTTGCAGTGCGAGAACGACGGCAAGGGCAAGGAAGGCTTCCGTACAGGACTGAGTCATTACCTGGGCAAATACGAATCCACCGAGATCATCATCACTCATATCAATGTCGGCGAGAACATGACATCGGTACAGTTCAGCGAGCTGATCCGTTTCGAGCGCGACGGCGTGATGAACCGCAGCTTCGACAATAATCTCTACATCCTCGAATTCGACGGCGACAAGATCCAGCGCGAGTTCCGGTATGATTTGAAGTAAGGTCTATTCCGGGCGGGGCTTTCACAATGAAACACACCAAAACAAAGCACGGCCCCTGCCCCTGTTGCCGGCGAATCACCCACCTCACCTTTCATCACCTGATTCCAAAGAAGCTGCACCGGCGCGTGCATTTCAGGAAGCACTATTCGCGAGAACAACTGAACCGCGGCATCGATCTGTGCCGCCTTTGCCACAACGGGCTGCACAGCCTCTACGATGAAATGGCCCTGGCCAGACAGTTTCCGACGCTGAACCAAATCCTGGACTGTGCTTCACTGCAGAAGCACTTTGGCTGGGTGGCGAAACAGAAGTGCTGATGGGAGTTTACCGCACGCCACCAGGTATTCTCTGCCAATACTCAACAACCAGGTGCTTGATGGCGCGACAGATGAAGTTCAGGGTAGACACGCATTAGTGACTATTCCAGAAGGAACCCTGACCATGAAAAAAGCCATTGCCATCTTGCTGTTGTTGCCAAAAATCGCCCTTGCCCAGGTCACCCAGTATGAGGCGGAAGGAAACCTCGAAGCCCCCGACCCGGCTGGTTGTGTGGCCATCGATGAGCTGCGCAACACTCAGAACCCGGCCGATCTCTTCGTTGGTGTTGTCAGGTGCATTGAAAAGGAGGATTACACCAGTGCTGTTAACCTGGTATTGGTGGCAGGTTCCTTCGGAAGTTTCGATACCCTTCGCGTCGCCGACACGACGGCTCACCAGGCTCTATCCGTGCTGCAGATCAACACCTTCGGAAACCTGAACGAGGAACAGATCAACCGTTTCACCGCCGCACTGGAACTGTTCGAGCCGAACAGCGATAACATGCGCTCGAACTGCAAAGCGCTCGAAAAGCTGGGGCCGCCAGCCTATTACCCCCGTTACATGATCCAGCACGGCATCCGCACAATCACCGGCGAGGGTGAACCGCTGGTTGAGGGATTCGATGGCGAAGCAGCCTGGAACAGGGTGATGACTGAAGTTGCACAGTGCCGCCAGGCGTCGTCCGGCGAGAGTGACACACCCGGTTGATCTGTGCCAGGCAGCGGTACTGCCAAATGATACATCGAATCATGCTGGTTGATTCAGGCTTGCAGCAGGCGCATAGTGAATCAATCGGCAGACTGGAGTGAATGGCATGAGCAAGAGACAGGCAGATCGAAACCTTGTCGCGCTGACCATGCTCTCAATTGTGCCCGGCTCGTTGCTGGCGCACGGCGGCCTCAGCAGTCTGGCTGGCTTGTGGCCAATTTACCTCTACCTGCTGGGTGTTTCCATCATCGGTGGCATCTGGCTGATCTACAGCATTGTCCTGCTGGCCTCGCAACCCGGATCACTCGGCCTGATGGCGCTGCGCATCTACAAGTCATTCGCCGTGCTGCTGGTGCTGTACCTGTTTGCCGGCATGATCCTCGGAGGAGGACTCATGCTGCCGGCCATCATCGTCGTGTTTCTGCTGCTGATTGCCTTTGTCTGGGGTGGCTCATCGTTTCTGCTGACCCGGGCACGTCGCCAGAATGATGACGGTACCGATCACGATGCCGATCACGCAGCCCCGTGATCGGCCCGTATTCGACGTGTGATCGACTGCACTCAGAGCATCTCGGTCCACACCTCATTGTATTCGCCAATCTCCACACCCAGGCCGGCGCCGCCACTGACGGTCATGCCCATGTAGTCCTGGCCACGAGTCTGCGGGGTGTAGTAGCTGTACCAGACGCCGGCACCACCACTGACCGCTCCACCGACCGAGACTGCCACGCCCTGTGATGGACCAGCCAGCTGCGGTACCGGATTGCGCCACAGGCCCACGGTGACACCGCCATCAAGACCGATGGCCAGACCCTTGGAGAACCCGGCCGTGCGATAGGGCTTGATGCCGCCGGTACCGTTGGCATTGATAGCCAGGCCCAGTTCCACGTTGGAGCCGACAATGGCCTGGATGTCGCCGCTGAGCCCAACTGTGATGGATCCGTGCTGTGTTTCCTGTGCCACCTGCTGGATGCGCTGGAACGAGGGCAGCTTTTGCAGCCACTGCCAGGCCGACTGCCAGTTCTTGTTCTTCAGGGCCCGGCGGAAGGCGCGGGCCTCGTTCGTGGGTGCCACCAGATCAACGCGCAGTTTCTTCAGGGCGAAGTGAACCGTGGCCATCCGCTTGACGTCACGTCCGGCTTCCTTCGTGATGTTGAATGGCAAGCCGCACACCTTGCTCTTGTGCAGACCCAGCAGGTTGGTCAGCGGGTTGTCATCGGGCGGACGCTTGGCGACTTTCAATCCCTTGTCGCATCGGTACTTGTTCTCGATGTGGCACATCATGGTGTCGACTCCGGCAGCCGCGACACGCTTGTAACCGGCCGGGCAGCTCATGCACTGACCGCCGTTGCGGGCAACATGAAACTGATTCTTCGGACAACCCCAGACCGAACGCTGGTAGGTGGCGCGCTTGTAGGGGCCGACGAAAAACTTCTTGGCGCAGGCCTTCTTGCCTTTGATGAACTGCGCAGTGCGCTTGTAGCCTCTGGGGCAGGACCAGCATTCACCGCCATTGCGCGGGGAGAAATGCATGTTCTTGCCGGGACAGCCGAGTTTCTGGGCAGCAGAGGCAACACGGGCCGGGGTGTTCTTGCAGGGTGCCTGACCTTCCCCGCCACAGCCGGGCGTGATGTCACCCGGTACCGGTCGTGGCTTGCTGCGCGGCGGTATGATGGCGATCGGTGGCGTGGGCGGACCGGGCAGCACCGGTGGTGGCAATACCTGCGGCGGTGGCTCGTGACCCGGTGTGTCGTCCGGTACGTGGTCCTGGCCGAATCGGGCGGCATCGAAGGCAGCCGGGTCATCCAGCACCTCGGGTCTCAGCACATAGGACACCGGCCCGAGAGAACCGGCCACGTTCACCCGCATGCGACCATCGCGTTGCAGAGATGCCTTCCACGAGCCCAGCAGGGGCAGGTCATAGCCTGCAAACTGACCGGGGCCGGTGCTGCGCATGTCCTGAATCACCACCATGTCGGACTGAATCTGCCAAAGCATCAGGTGCACCCAGGGGTCGATGGCATAGGCACGACCGGCCTCGATCCGTATGCGCTTGTTGAGCGTCGAGATGGTCCAGCTGCCGTCGATTGGCAACGGGGCGCTTTGCGGCACACTCGATGCGAAGGGCAGCATCGCCGGGGCCTGTGCGGCGCCCAGAATCGGTAATGTGGCCAGCACAATCAGGCCACAGAAACGCCTGAATTGTCGTAGTGTTTGAATTGTCATCGGAATCGTCCGTTTCACTTTGTCTGCCTGATAAGGCGCAAACGGGCGACAGACGGTCTCATTCAGAGCGTGCTTTGACAGTGCGCCGCAATCCGCGATAATTCTTCAAACGGTCAATCGGGAGCATCATGCAGCGACGCGAAAACATACCGGCACTGGTGTACTGGGCGCTTTGGGGCGTGAAGTCCAGGCGGGCTGCCATCGGCTATCTGCTGGCATCGATCGTGCTGTGTCTGGCAGGCATTGGTCTTGTCTGGTATACCGGCGACCTGGAACTGCTTCTGATACTCATCGCACCATTCTGGTATGGCTACGCCATTCGCTGGGTGGACCGAAACGGCGGTTGGGATACTGAGCCTCAATGACCATCATCAGCTCTCTCAACGTCGGGTTCTCGGTCGTCAGTGCGGCAATCCTGTTCTGCGCCTATGCCTTCAGTTTTCAAAACATCAACAAATCCTGGGTGGCGCTGAGCTCCTGTGCGGCACTGTTGACCAGCTTGTCGGCCCTGCAGGTGTGGCATCTGAACTACCTCTATCATGGCACTGACCTGTTCAGTCTGACTGAGTACCGGTTCTGGCTGTTCCTGGTTCCACCGACTTTCTTCCTGTTCAGCCGGGCGTTCCTTATGCCCGATGCACGCAACTCACCATTGCTGCTGTTGAACCTGACGCCATTACTGCTGGTGCTGATTCCAGATTACGAGACTGCCATCCCGATGATTTTCCTCATCGGCACCGGCTACAGTTTCTGGATTGCCACAATGATCTATGGCCTGCGGGCACAGCGTCGCCGTTTTCAGGTGGAGATGTCGTTCTTCGTGTTCTTTGCGGTGATGGCCGTGTTCGTCCTTCTCATGGGGCTGGCCATTCCCTACATCGATCATGCCTGGTTCTACCTGTTCTACATGAATTCGATTGCCTTTGCCTTCATGCTGATCGTGGCAGCATTGCTGGTGTTTCCCGACATGCTCAGCGAACTGGCACTGGTGAGTCGGCTGAGCTATGCCCGATCCACGCTCGGTGATGTGGATGTCGAAAGCCGCCTCGCACGTCTCGATGATCTGATGCGTGAAAAACGGTTGTTTCAGAACGAGAATCTGTCGCTGGCGATGACGGCCGAGGCAATGGAGCTGACCAGTCATCAGCTGTCGGAACTGATCAACGTCCATTTCGGCATGGGCTTTCCACGCTATATCCGCAAGCAGCGCGTCGAGGCCGCCAAGACGCTGCTGGCGAATGAGCCGGAGTCCTCCATACTTGCTATCAGCCTGGAAACCGGATTCCGCTCCCAGTCCAACTTCTACGCCGCCTTCCGCGAGATTACCGGCTTGTCTCCCGGTGACTACCGGAAGCACCGCACAGGCGAGTAGAAACACCCCGTAATTTTCCCGGATTATCTTTCAGGAATTTAACAAGCGACTGATATAAAGAACATTTTATATTTCTTGGCGCTTGTCGATAATTCAGGAAGCCGGTTCAGGTCATTGTCATTAGTCTGAACAAAAAACAGACGAGGACAGCGATCAATGGCCGGTTTTTTTCATCAACACAAAAAGCGAATTCTAGTCGTTTTTCTGCTTATCTGTGCCGGTTCACTATCGGTGCGTATGCTGAATCGATACCACTTTCATGAATCGGCCCTGCTGTATGTTGGCCTGCCGACACTGATTGCGATCATGTTGATTCTCATCCGGCCCGCCACGGACAAGACCAATCAATCGTCACGCGCACTGGGTTTCATCGTGGATGGCCTGATCGTGTTCTTCGGCAGCTCGATACTGCTGTTCGAGGGCTTCATCTGTGTCCTGTTTGCACTGCCCATTTATGCGATCGTGCTCGCCATCATCTATGTCATCAGCGAGGGTATTCATCTGTCCAGACAGAAAGGCCGCGGCAGGCTGGGCGTTCAGCTGCTGCCGCTTGTACTGCTGGCATCGGCATTTGAGGGCACCACGCCTGAACTCTCCATCGACCGGCAGGAACGCGTCAGCGTGACGCGTGTTGTACCACTGAGTGTGGATGAGATTAGGGCCAAGCTGTTACGGCCACTGGATGTCACAGCCGAGCGTCCCTGGCTGCTGAGCGTCTTTCCCATGCCGTACCGGGAAGTTAAACCATCTCTGGATGTCGGCGCGGTGCATGAGATTCATTTCCGTTATTACCGCTGGTTTGTGGCCAACCTGCACGAGGGCCGCATTCAGATGCAGATGACACATTCGGATGAACAGCAAATCAGAACACGCGTGCTGGACGACAGCAGTTACCTTGCCAATTACCTTCGGCTTCATGGCATGACGATTGAATTTGAAGCCTTGTCAGATAAGTCCACACGAGTCAGCCTGGAGATTGCGTTCGAACGCAAACTGGATCCTTACTGGTATTTCGGCCCACTTGAACGATACGGTGTCAGGCAGATGGCAAGCTATCTGATTTCAGGGGTCATGCTATGAAACCGTCAGCTGCCTCATACGACAATCCACGCATCATTGATTTGCCCGACAGCAATGCCTGGCAGGGTAAGGTGCATTACGAACCGGTCCGGTCGATCTGGTATACATCCATGTTGCTCATCGGGCTGATCGGTGGCGCGCTGACGCTGTCACTGGAAAATGCCCTGGTGTTTCTGATCAGCTCTGCCATCACGCTGTGCCTCGGCCATTCGCTGGGTATGCACCGCCGCTTTATTCATCACAGCTACGATTGCCCGAAATGGCTCGAGTACCTGTTTGTGTGGCTGGGCGTACTGGTGGGTCTGGCCGGGCCGCTTTGCATGATGCGCACCCACGACCTGCGTGACTGGGCACAGCGCCAGGCACGTTGTCATCCGTACTTCGGTCACAAGACCAGCTTCTGGCGCGATGGTTTCTGGCAACTGCATTGCGATATCCAGTTAGAGCACCCACCCGAATTCAGACCAGACGATGCTGTGGTCAATGATCGACTCTACCGCTTCATGGAACGCTACTGGATGGCACAGCAGTTGCCGGTAGCCCTGTTGCTGTTTGCCATGGGTGGCATCGACTGGGTGATCTGGGGTGTGTGCCTACGCGTGGCGGTGTCCTGTACCGGTCACTGGCTGATCGGCCATTTTGCCCACAACTCGGGACATCAGGACTTCAGGGTCGAGGGCGCCGCCGTGCAGGGCTTCAATGTGAAATTCTGCGGCCTGATCACCTTCGGTGAATGCTGGCACAACAACCACCATGCCTATCCGGGTTCAGCCCGACTGGGTCTCAAAGCCCACCAGGCCGATCCGGGCTGGTGGGTGCTGCGCGCGCTCGAGTGGTGCGGTCTGGTTCGAAATCTGAAACAGCCCGAAGATCTGGCACCTAGGCCAGAGTTGAAGTCGGTGTTTCAGGACATGTGAATGAATCGACGTTTCTTGTGTTAGGAGATGATCAATCCTCGAACCCGTCATTGAAGATCAGTGTGCTGGTGCTGGTGATCTGAAACAGTTGTTCGCCGCCGACGGCGTAGAGTTCGCCGTCCTCGCTTTCGCCGTAGCCGGTGGTGGTGAAGGGAAACACGGTGCCGACGTTGAAGCTGTTCCAGCCGCTGCCGCGTGTGGTGGGCTCGGCCGCCCACAGGATGCCGGTGCACCAGTCGGAATAGAAGTACCAGCCCTGCATGCCGATGTAATCGTCACCGCGATAACGGAAACCACCAATCACCGAGCAGTTGTTGTTCGGAAACGGATCATGCGGCAACTGGGCAATCGGGAATTCGTAGGCGCTCATGGGCTGGCAGTTCTGTGTCTGGAACACGTCGGGGCCTTCATAACAGGGCCAGCCGAAGTTTTCGCCACCGATGCCACCGGCCGGCAGATAGTTGACCTCTTCCCAGGCACCCTCGCCAACATCGCCGATAAACAGGTCACCGTTGTCTCGGTCGAATGAAAAGCGCCAGGGGTTTCTCAGGCCCGTGAGCCAGATCTCGTCGGCACCGGCGACGCCGACAAAGGGGTTGCCGGCAGGGATGCCGTAATTGGCATTCGAGTCGGCCGGGAAATCATCGGTATCGACGTCAATGCGCAGCAGGTTGCCTAACAGGGTGTCGAAGTCCTGAGCATCGAACCAGTCGCCGCCGCCGTCACCACTGGAGATGTAGAGGAAGCCGTCCGGGCCAAAATGCATGTCGCCACCGTTGTGGTTACCGGCAGTCTGATTGAAGCCCAGCACCATCATGGCCGAATTCGGATCGGCAACATTGGCATCGGCCGATACCGAATACCGTGCCACCACCGTATCTCCGGCAAGGTTGGTGTAATTGATGTAGAAAAATCCGTTGTTTGAATAATCGGGGTGGAAGGCCAGGCCCAGCAGGCCCTGTTCACCGCCGCCGTTGGTGATCGGATCGATATCCAGAAACGGAGTGCCGAGTACGCTGTTGCCATCCCAGATTCTGATCTGCCCGGTCTGCTGAATGATGAACAGACGATTTGAACCGTCTCCGGCATTGGTCAGGCCAATCGCCTGTGATAGCCCGCCACCCACGGAAACGACATTGATGGCATCGGGCTGGGCATGAATCAAGCTGCTGCTACCCAGGCATATGAGGATCAGGAAGTGTATCAGTCTCATCGGTCGGTCCTTCGGATTTATCTCGGTTGTCATTAACGGCGTCTACCGGCAGAAGTTCTCACAGGGAACATCGCATTCAGGGCCGCTTATCATCATGGCGATTTCGGGTGCCACTCTACGCCACCGGATCAGGCAGATTAAGGCCCTGAATTCCAGGCGGTAGCGCAGGATCGATGAGCGGTTGGTGGATATCTGAAAATGTGACCCGATGCACAGGTTCTTGCGTGTACCATGGTGGCTGAAGTCTGGAACAGGATGAACATGCCGCTCGACCCTGCCTGTAAAAACGTACTTAAAGTATTGCTGGTTCTGCCTGTACTGGTGACTGTCATGACGGCGACCTACATGGTGACACACCGGGACACGGTGTTTGCCGCCGATGATGAACTGGTGATCTACGGCCGTGATCGCTGTGCCCACACCACACGCCTGCGTGAGGAGCTGGAACAGAGTGACATCCCTTTCCTGTATGCCGATATCGACAAGACCTTCGTCGAGGTCGAGATGTGGGTCAAGCTGGGGGCGCTCACCGGCAAGGCCACCCGAGCACAATTGCCGGTTGTAGAGATCAACGGTCTGGTGATGCAGCGGCCCTCGCTTGAGGACACGCTGGAACAGTATTCAGCAGCGGCGACTCAGACTTTCGATTGACGGCGCAGGTTGTCAGCCCTCAAACCCAGACTCGAAGATACTGTCGAATCGATTGCTGAAATAGTTGTCGAACAGGTTCTGAATCAGCACGTCGTAACCTTCGGGCCTCAGGTGAAAACAGTCGGTGACGCCGAAGTTGTCACGCATGGATTCGACCGGACTGGGCAGGGTGACATCACCGGGGGGTGGCAGGTCGCCTGGCTGGATTCCCATCGACGGGAAGCCGAAGGTGAACTGCATCAGGCCGGCATGACTGACGTGATGCACGCGCGGGTTGCTGGTGGCCGCTGCGGCGAACTCGGCCTCGAAACGCTGCAGGGCCAGATTCAGCTCTTCTGCGGTGGGCTGGGCCATGTCATTGTGCAGCGGGCTGCAGAAGATGCCAGAGAGACCGGTGAGTGTATCGACGAAGTTCGGGTAGTCGTAGAAGCTCAGGATGATTTCCAGATTTGGATCGTGGTTGAGAATGAAGTCGATGATGGTGTTGATGTCATTGCCGATGGATTGCTGCAGCGCCATCTCCTCCATCGGCGTCATGTCGGCAGTCCAGGCATTGAGAAAATCATTGCCACCAATGGTGAGCTGCACGGTGTCCACATCCGGCCAGAAATCCAGCGCATCGTCGATCACCTGCAGCTGATCGGGCATCACCCAGTCGGCCGCTTCCGAGCCGCTGATGGCCGTGGTGGTGCCATCGGCGATGATGTCAGGAAAGCCGTTGACGTCGAAAACCGCCTCGTGTACCTGATCGACAAACTGCTGTTGCGCCCAGCTGTCACCCACGATGAGAACCCGGGTGGTCTGTGCCAGCAGGGTGGCTGGCAGAATCAGCAGGCAAGTAAAGACCAGCGCAAGGCACAACAAGTGCCGCGAAATTCGACTCGACATGGCGGTTCTTATCCCTCATTCATCGCCGTGATGTGCCCGAATCATAACAATTTTTCACATTCGATGAATGGCAATCTGTCACGGCATTGAACAGAATTAAACAGAAGCAATGCCCTCGCGGCCTGGAGAGCCAGAGCCATGAACACGATTCTTTCCGTTCTGGGTGTGCTGGTTACCAGTCAGCTGAGCCCGGTCGATGAACACAATGCCGTGATGTACTCACAGCAACTGATCATGAATGAGATGATCGAGGTGTGCGTTGGCAATTTCCCGGAAGAGCGGCTCAATTTTGAAACCACATTCGACTTGTGGGCCAGGGTCAATCGCAAGGCCATTCGTGATGGTCGCGAGGTGGCGATCCTGCTCGGCAGGCAGGAGGGCCTGGTCGAGGTGGAGCAGGCCTACATTGATGAAGCGCAAGAACTGGCTGGCCAGCTTGCAGCAGCACCGGCAGAGGTCATACGTGAATATTGCGACAACATCATTGATGTGTTGAAGAGCGAAAGCTGAGCCGAAGCATGGACATTGCCCACCTGCAGCAACGCCTCGCTGATTCCACGCCCGCGGTCGAATTTGCACCCGGTCTGACGGCGGCTGAATTCAGCCGCATCGAAGCGCAGCATGGGTTTCGTTTTCCACCCGACCTGCGTGCCTTTCTGACGGTTGGCCTGCCTGTGTCCGAACACTGGGTCGACTGGCGAGATGACCGCCATTCGGATATCGACATGCGCATGATCTGGCCGCACGAAGGCTTGCTGGCCGAGGTTGGTGTTGGCCGCTTCTGGCGCGAAGCCTGGGGAAAACAGCCTGATAACCGATCAGAACGTGTCGCCATTGTTCGCGATCTGCTGTCAAATGCACCCATAATGTTGCCAATCTATGCTCATCGGTATATCCCGGCCGAACCCTGCGAGGCCGGCAATCCCATCTACTGGGTGTATCGCAGCCAGGTGATTCGCTATGGCGAGAATCTGAAGCACTATTTCCGCGTTGATTTTGCCGACATATTCGACAGGGATGAACGGGCCGAACATTTCCCCGTGAATCATCGCAACATACCATTCTGGTCAGAGCTGCTGTCCTGATTGTTGACCGGTCTCATGATCAATCCGAAATTTATCGAACCTGTCACAGAACCGCTCATGCATCAGGCGTAGGGTCAGGGTGACTTGAGGATGTCTGTCACCGACACAATCCGATCGAACGAATAACAACACCAACGGTCTTTAATAGTACAGACGCGAGCCATTCTCGATATAAGGAAGAACCATGAGAGCGTTGAGCCACAAGGACAGCCGGGCATGCATTGCCCTGCTGCTGGACGACACGGTCGATGAATCAGAGCGCATCGCCGCCGCCGAGAGCCTGATGTACAGCCTGGAACAGGATGCAAAGGATGCGCTGTTCCAGATCGTGATGGATGAGAGCTGCCCTGATGACCTTCGCGAGGAAGCGGCCGGTTCACTCGGATCGCTCTGGGTTGAGTCGGGTATCGAGTACGAACGGCTCAGGCAGATCGTGCCGCCATTTCTGGATGAAGCGGTCTGTGATTTTGACTACTTCAATATCCGTATCGACAAGCCCAGACTGGGTGCCGCACTGGTGCTGTTCCAGGGCCGCTATAGCGAACGGGCGTTCATGGCCTGATCTGTGCCCGGTGATGCCAGTGAGTTGGTATACTGACCATTGATTCCAGTCCAGTACGTCGTGACCCGCGAACATGTCCAGTGCCATTCGTGTTCGACCCGCCAGAAGTGAAGACATCAGCGCCATGATGCAGATCCGCCTTGCCGTGACTGAAAACCGACTGTCACGCGAGCAACTCTCTGAACGCGGCATAACCGAGAAGTCGCTTGATGACATGCTTTCAGGGGATTGTCATGGCTGGTGTGCCTCAGTAGATGGCAGGGGTGATTGCGTTTGCCATGGCAGACATGACTGAATCGACCGTATTTGCCCTGTTCACGCACCCGGACCATGAAGGCCGTGGCGCTGGCAAGGCGCTGATGTCACGACTGGTATCAGAGCTGAAAGCCCGGGGACACAGAATTATTTCCCTGTCGACAGACCCGAATACCCGTGCGCATCGTTTCTATCTGACACAGGGCTGGATCGAGACGGGACGTCTCGACAATGGTGAGATCAGCCTCGAACTGCACTGCTGATCGGGCAATGCAGCGGCCCCGGACAAGAGAGGAGACGACCATGAAAATAATGCTGGTAATGATCACTCTGATGATGGCCTGGGAGGCCGATGCCTGCTCCTGCATGAGGCCGGACCCGAATCATGATGTGGCTGTACGCGAGGCCTGGACCAGGGCGACAGCCGTGGTATTGGCCACGGCCGAAACCGTCGAGAAGGTACCAGGATCATCGATCAAGCCGGGCGGGAAGCCGCAACACGAGATCACAACGTTTACGCGATTGAAGCACTGGAAGGGCGATGTGCCGGAAAGCTTTGAAACCAGCATCGTCACCGAATGCTGCCTGTGCGGCATCAGCTTCAGCGAGGGCCAGACCTATCTGCTCTATCTCTACAAATCCGAGGGAAGTGATCATTACTCCACCAGCATCTGCAATCGCAACATGCTGCATGCTGACGCCGATGCGGATATGGCTCGTCTGGACAGGATCGTGGGGAACAAGTGAATACCGTCAGAGGCGATTTGCTGTTACTCACGGAACAGGGTCATTTTGATGTCCTGGTTCACGGTTGCAATTGCTTCTGTACGATGGGTGCGGGCATCGCTAAACAGATCAAAAGCCGTTATCCTGATGCCTGGGATGCAGACCTCAGCACGAAGAAAGGCGACAAGCAGAAACTCGGTAGTTTTTCCGCATCAGATCTGACTCTGGATAATCATTCATTTTCTGTGGTTAACGCCTACACCCAGTATCACTGGCGGGGTCGCGGGATGAAAGCAGATTACGATGCCATCGCGCTGGTTTTCCGGGCCATAGCTGAACGATACTCGGGTCAACATATTGCCTATCCCAAAATTGGTGCCGGGCTTGCCGGCGGTGATTGGAACGTTATCGAACCGATCATCGATGAAGCGCTGCTCGGTGAACAACACACGTTGGTCGTGTGGGAACCTGATCGCGGATGATGAGCAGCTTTGACAAATTCGAATCTCGATTCCACGGCATCAAACCGGCCGTCTGCGGAAATCCCGGAGCCGGATTTCCTGACACAGCACTGGTCTGCCCTGATGACGCTGTTCGGCTTCGAGGAACACAAGGGCACGCTTGATCGCCTGCTCAGGGCCTGGGGCGAGAAGCACCGTCACTATCACACCACCGCGCACCTGGTTCATTGTCTGAAAACCTTCGATTCGGTTCGCAGCCTGGCCGAAAATGCCGAGGAGATCGAGCTGGCATTGTGGTTCCATGATGCAATCTACAAGCCGTTCGCCTCGGACAATGAGCGTCAGAGCACCGACTGGGCATTGAATTTTCTCGGCGCCAACGCGGCTGCCAGCGATGCCATCGCGCGCGTCGAGGCGTTGATCATGGTGACCTGTCACGACGCCATACCCGACACCATGGACGAGGCGTTGATGATTGATGTCGACCTCTCCATTCTCGGTGCCAGCCCTGAACGGTTTCAGGCTTACGAGAAGAATGTGCGCCGGGAATACCGCTGGGTACCCTGGGCAATGTATCGCCGGCGTCGTGGCAAGATTCTGAACCAGTTCATGGAACGTGACCGCCTGTTTTATACCGATCACTTCCACCAGAATCTCGACAACCAGGCCAGGGCCAATCTGGTCGAGGCCATTTCGGAACTCGACTGATCATCGGGTGATCGAAAACACGCCCCGTTTCCGATACATTGGAAACCATCAGATCAACCGGCAAGGAGGAACCCATGAGCTGGATCTGTGTCGATATCGAGGCTGACGGCCCAATCCCGGGTGACTATTCCATGGTCAGCATAGGTGCGGTCATTGTGGAGCCGGGACTGGAGCGCACTTTCTATGGCCAGCTGAAACCCATCTCGGATAATTTCATTCCCGAGGCGCTGGCAGTGGCCAATCACAGTCGTGAGGAAACGCTCTCGTTCGAGGATCCGAAAGCCGTCATGACCCGCTTTGCTGACTGGCTCTCGGCCGAGTCATCGGGCCGGCCGATGTTCATCTCCGACAACAACGGTTTTGATTTCTCATTCGTCAACTGGTACTTCCATCATTTCCTCGGTGACAACCCCTTCGGCCACAGTTCCAGCAATCTGGGTTCGCTCTACAAGGGCATGCAGAAGACGATGTTCAGCAACTTCAAGCACCTGAGAAAAACCAGCCACACCCATCACCCTGTGGATGATGCCGTCGGCAATGCCGAGGCTCTGCTGCACATGAAGGACGAGATGGGGCTTTCGATCAAATGGTGAACGACATGAATCATGACGGATTCCAGTCAGAACCCGGTTGGTCATTCAGTATTCACTGCATTTTGCCAGTGCACCGCCAGCAGTCTACCGGGCGCTGGCCACCGATGAGGGCAGGGCGGGTTACTGGGCCGAATCGGTGATCGAAACCGATGGTGAGCTGCACTATGTGTTTCTCAATGGTATCGAGAACCGTGGCAGCATTCTTGAATCCATCGAGGCTGAGCGATTTCGCGTGCTGTATTTCGGCATGGACGTCACCTTCACACTGCAACCCGACGGGCATGACGGCACCGACATGCAAATGCGCTGTGAGGGTGTACCGGACAATGACAAGGTCGAGATCACGGCCGGCTGGGTCTCGTGGTTACTGGCCATGAAGGCGTCGGTGGATTTTGGTGTGGACCTGCGCAATCATGATCCGAAACGAACCTGGTTTGACGGCTATGCGGACAACTGAGCACGAATGAACATACGCGAAGCATCCAGTGATGACATGGCCGGGATCTGGTCGATCTTTCACCAGATCGTGGCAGCGGGTAATGCCTATGCCTTCGACAGGGATACCAGCATCGAACAGGCCGAGCAGATCTGGCTTCAGACATCGGCTATAACCTTCGTCGCCGAGGAAGATGGCGTGATACTTGGCAGCTACTATATCAGGGACAATCATGCGGGCCCGGGCAGCCATGTCTGCAATTGCGGTTACATGACGGCCGCCGATGCCCGAGGTCGCGGCCTGGCCACCGCCATGTGCGAACACTCTCAGCAAGTGGCCCGCCAGATGGGCTACAAGGCCATGCAGTTCAATTGTGTGGTGTCCAGCAACACGGGTGCGGTGCGGCTGTGGCAGAAACTCGGTTACGAGATCGTCGGTACCCTGCCCAGGGCCTTTGATCATGCCGAGCTTGGGCTCGTGGATACACACATCATGTACAAGTGGCTGGAAACAGAAAATGAATGATTATTTCGACATCGATTCGGCTCGTGCCGTCTATGAAAACAAGGAAACCGAAGATCTGGTGCGCATCGCCTTTCTGAACGATGATGATTTCAGGTCGGAAGCAGTTGAGCTGGCAAGATCCGAGCTGGCGTCAAGGGGCATACATTCCGCCGATGATACGGCTGTAGAGCAAGAGCGTTCGGTTCTTTCGGCAGAGACTGCACAGGCCGAAGATCTGGCTCATCAGCCGTTAGGTCCCGGTCTGAAAATTGTTTGTCTTATTTTTGCTGGTTTTGCGGTTGCCGTGATCATTGCCGTGTCCAAGCGTGCAGCCGGCAAGATTCGTGCATCCAATCAGGCATGGTGGTGTTTTGCTGTGGGCGTTGCATGGAAAGCGTCTCTGATCATCTATCTGGTACAAACATCTTGACGGGGAATGAAACGTGATACTGAGAGGCAATCACGTTCAGCTCGAGCAACTGGACAAGGCTCACATCGAGGGGCTGAAGGACGCTTCCCGTGACGGCGAGCTGTGGAAACTCGGTGTCACCAGTGTGCCGCACCCGGATGAGATGGCCGTCTTCGTCGACAAGACCCAGGCGAAAGTGAACAGCGGCCACCAGCAGGCCTTCGTGATTCGGCGACTCGACGATGATCGGGTGATCGGCTGTACTCGCTATTACGACATCATGCCGTCCGATCGCCGGCTCAAGATCGGCTACACCTGGTACGCGAAGAGTGCCCAGCGCACCGCTGCCAACACCGAGTGTAAGCTGTTGCTGCTGAAACGGGCCTTCGAGGACATGAAGCAGATTGCTGTGGAATTCCGTACCCACATTGATAATGCGGCCTCGCGCCGGGCCATTGCACGCCTCGGCGCAAAACAGGATGGCATCCTGCGCAATCACATGATCCTGGCCGATGGCAGCATCCGCGACACGGTCTGTTTCTCGATCATCGACAGCGAGTGGCCCGACGTGAGAGCCGGCCTGGAGGCGAGACTGGTCCGCAACTGATGTCTTGCATTCTTCACAAGCTGTTCCAGACTGAATGACAAGAGGAAACAGGGTAAATGACCGATGGGCAAGTGGCGGCAGAAATTCGAGAAGCCTCAACAGCTGAAAATGGTTGTTATCGACAAACCCTATGCCGGTATCATGGCCGGTAGCCGGGTACTGATCGGTACGCCGCGACTGGTGGCTGATTACATCGAAGCCATTCCCTGCGGTGAAACCCGCGAGATACCGCAAATGCGATCCGAACTGGCGAAACAGCACGATTGCCAGGCCATGGATCCCATGTCGACAGCCATGCTGATTCGCATCGCGGCCGCGACCGCGATCGAGGATATGCAATCCGGTGTAGCGGTGAGCGGGGTCATACCGTTCTGGCGCTTGCTCAAATCGAGTGACAGAATCAGCCGCAGACTGGACATCGACAGTGCCTGGCTGGACAACCAGCGGCAGGGTGAGCGGGCTAACTGAATCAGCAAGTATCTGATATGCAAGACAAAAAACAGGCCCTATAGGTGTTTGAGTCGTTTTCAGCGATACTGGTAACCGTTGAACTTCAGACACGAATACAATGACTGCGAAAACCTGGCGAGAAAAACTGGCGGCCAGCAAGCCTCCGAAAACCGTGCTGCTTGAAAAGGATTTTGCCGGCGTCAAGGCAGGCAACTGGCTATTTATCGGCTCGCCCGAACTGGTGGCCGATTACATCAGCAGTATCCCCTTCGGCGAGACCCGCAATATCGTCAGGCTTCGCAATGAGATCGCGCGTCAGAACGACTGCACGGCCATGTGCCCGGTGTCGACATCCATCTTCATCCGAATCGCCGCTGAAGCGGCGATCGAGGAGATGAATGACGGCAGGCCCGCTTCCGAAGTGACACCCTTCTGGCGAGTACTCGACTCCTCCGACAAGATCACCAGCAAGCTCAATATCGATTCACAGTGGCTGGATGTGCAGCGTGAGAGTGAACAGACCGGTTAGCAGGTTTCCCCGAGATCATCGAAGTTCAATTGGCGTGATCAATCGTGCAACATCGTGTGCCGTTCTGCTCCGATCTGTGGCCAGAAACAAACCGTCATCACACATTCAAGAATTATTTACAAACCACACTAGGATGATCGGCATCCTTTGCTAGACTGAATACTGCGTGGGGCGGTGTGTATTCATTCTTGATGATTCGGTCAGGTTCTACATCCAGTGAGGTCATGCTGCGGCAGCTCGTAAAGAACGTTGCCCAGCAGTCTGTGATTATTGTCGCGGCAATGATCGTCCTGGGATTCGTCAACCTGTTCTACTACTGGTCGATGATGGACCACCAGTTCCTGCTGATCTGGGTCGGTGCGGTAGTCATCATCAACATGTTCCGACTGATCATGACCATGATCTTTATCCAGAACAGTCTCGCGTCACTGTCCAGTGATTCCTGGCTGAATATCTTCGCCGGCATTTCGGTCATGTCGGGACTGTCCTGGTCGGCCTTCGCCATCTATGCCAACCACAACCTCAGTCTGCAGGACTGTAATCTGGTCTTTCTCAGCATTGTCGGCATGGCCGGGGGTGCCATTGCCACCAATTCGTCCTCTGCCCGGGTGTTTCTCAGCTATATCGCAGCCACCATGCTGCCGATCTGCATCGATCTGATGCTGTCGCCCACCATGGCGCATCTGATTGTCGGTATCGGCGGCCTGCTCGGCATGATGTTTCTCGTGGCCTCGTTCCTGCAGGTCAATTCGGTCATCAAGCGCAGCATCCTTTCCGGTATCGAGAACAAGTCACTGCTGAAGGATCTGCAGCAGCGCCAGGACGAGATCATTGCCCTCAACAACAAGCTGCTGGAGTTGTCGGCCACCGATTCGCTGACCGAGCTCTACAATCGCCGCATCTTCGACGGCCTGCTCGAGTCGGAATGGAAAATCGCCCACAACCACGAAAACCCGCTGTCGCTGATTCTGCTTGATATCGACTGCTTCAAGCTCTACAACGATTCCAATGGTCACCAGGCCGGTGACGAATGCCTCAAGCTGGTTGCCAGTATCCTGCAGCGCGCCGCCCGCTCTCGC
>CBDBVC010000044.1:0-9480 GCA_965212525.1 Lysobacterales bacterium | reverse complement strand
AACACGGTGTGGTTGGTGACGTTTTCACTGCAGAACAGGTCCACCTTGAGTGCATTGGTATCGGCCTCGGTCACGAAACTGCTGGCAAGCGAGGTGTAGACGGGTGATTCCTGTACAAAAATCTGTTCAGCCAGCGACTGGATATTGGAAGTACCGGCGCAGTTTCCAGTGCTGTACTCCTCGATCTGTACCCGGCAGAAGTTGAGCGGGCCGCCGGCATCCAGCCGGAAGTCACCGCCGAAATCGTATGTCGTCGAGGGCAGAACGCCAGTGACACACTGTCTTGCCCTCGAATTGCTGTTCGAGGTAAAAATCCTCATCGAGCCCGGTCCTGATGATGACCCTTCGGTATCGTCATGCGACAGCGAGCCGGATGCCGCAACCCAGCCGTTGATGTCATCGTCGAAATCACCATTGGTGATGACGTTCTGGGCATGGATTGCCTGACAGGCGATGAGCAGCAGACTGATCATCACTATTGACTTTCCGGTTGCGTTCAATCCTGTGTGTGCAGACTCTTTCTGCAGCGCCTCAGATGTCGTATTCAGGCCCCTGCTGATCTGGGTTACTCGAAATTCCATGTCGATTACCTCCTTCTCCCTTGCTGATTGGAAATCAATACCGGTACGCACGAGGACGGTCTTCGGTTCGCTCAGTACGGGAAAAGTGCATGTGCTCAAGCACGGCACAGATCAAATTGTCAGGCGGTGAGAGCTGGAATTCGGTGTCAGGAAACGGGTGCAGATGCGTGCAGAACAGAGTCCTCCGGGACGGGCCACTTTCTGCCACCGATGAATTGCCCTGTGGGAGACAAGACAAGGTTCGATGGCAAAAAGTGCCTGCCCGGGAGTACCCCTGTTAACTGTTGACGAAACGATGCTGATCACGTTTCGCTGGTGAAGAATAATAACCCGGCTGGCACCGATGTCGGAACCCGGATTGGATGAATTCAACAATTGTTTACAGATGGATGGGATGTCGGGATCTGGTGTTGCTGACACCGGGATGCCGGACGATCAGTCGAGTGTAATCGTCCAGGGGCTGCTTGAGATATCAAGACTGTTGATGGGAACCCGTGACTCGAAGCCCTCAGCCGTGAGTGTGAGTTGCCCCTCGGCTTGCCGAATGAGGAGATTTTCCAGGCCGCTCACTTCAATTCTGTCTATGCCCTGGAATATCGGGTGATCGCCGGTCGGGTGTGTCATCATCCTGACTTTCGATTGCACGCTGTTGAGCAGTTGAATGCGGGCATTGTCGTTGCTCAGTGTCAGCATCCTGCTGTGCAGCAGGTCATCACCACCGTCGAGCAGTTGTATGTTCCAGGGATCAAACTGTTCGGGCCACAGGGGCTGGTTCCCCGTGACGATGAGGATCTGTTGTCCCGGTGAAGCGTGAAATGCCGCACGGAACTCTTGCTGCTGCACGACCACATTCGCCGCATCGGTTCTGGCCTGACGCCGGATGGCGTTGATCACCTCGACTGTCAGGCCGCATGTACCAGTCTCATTCGTCAATGAGAGATCAAGCAGGTACTCCAGCGTTACAGTTGCATCGGAGGTCAGCTGCTGCTTCCAGTCCGGGTTGAACCGATCCAGCAGGTGAGCCAGGGCAGCGCCCGACTCATACAGTCTGAGGCGTACCTGTTCGGCGTGCCAGCCCGCTTCGGGTATTTCGGCAGCCTGTTTTCCGAGAGAAAGCTGCTGTATGTAACGTGCCAGTCCTTCGTTCAGCTCATTGATTCGTTCGTAATCTGCATGGTTTTTGCCCAGATTGAGAAAACGGCTGCGTCGGTGATTCAGAGCGATGCGTGCCCAGCAGGCTGCATCCGTATCATCATTGGCAAACTGCGCCAGTCTCAGTGCACGGGATTCGAGACGGCGATCAACCAGGACCTCGAGCGCATCAACCGGGTAGGTGAACGCCATCGATTCATCGGCTGACCAGTGCGGGTACTGTTGCCTCTGATAGACATGAAAGGCTTCATGCAGCGCCGTCGCAGCCCATTCTTCTGCGGTGCCTGTTGTCTCTGACGGTATGATCAACGTGGCGGTGAGTTGACCGTTGACTAGCGCGCTGCTGTTGGCCGTGATGGCATACAATCTGCCCGGGTAAACTGTCCTCATTTGTCCGGACAGGTAACCGTCAGGTGGTGACGGGTGTCGGAACAGCCAGCTTTGATAGCCATCGTAGACTGCCAGCGGGATGGCTCGTGCATCGAATCCAGGCCACATATCGCCACGGTCAGCGTAGTTCAGGAACAACTGTTCGACATTCTCTGCAAGTGACAGCTTGTCGTTCCCCGCAGCGGGCATTGCCAGTACAGAGACCAGAAATAAAGAGAAGATAAACAGGTTTCTCATGGCTCTATGACGAGGACCCCACTCAAATGGTCACAAACTGTTGACAATATGGCGTTATGGTCGTGCGATACTGGAGTCGTTGGGTGGAAAGCCTGATCGACACGAACTGACAGGCTGACACGAAAAACCAGGACTCGTCCGCACGGGGCATGCGGGCCGGATCGCAGACACGATCCAGCCCGCAGTCGCTTGCTGACAGAATCATCATGAAAAAGCACTGCACAGAGCGGCCCTCGCGGCCAGTTCAGGCTGCGCATACCTATCGGCATGTGCACTGGGCCTGTGCGCTGTTTTCAACGTGGTTTCTCGCCATGATCTGGCCGACGACCGGGCTTGTTAAGGACCGGATCGAACCACTCAATCACTACAGCTCGCATTGTTTTGGGGTCATCGAGGGCCTGCCACACGGGTCGGTGACGGATCTGGCCATGGCACATGACGGGCAGATGCTGGTGGCAACCTATGGGGGACTTGTTGCCTTCGACGGCCATCGGTTCAGTGAGTTCATTCCGGGAACCAATCAGCGGTTTCCGCCAATGGAAGCCTCAGCCGTGGCTGTATCGGAGGACGGTTCCATCTGGGTCGGCACCACCACGCATGGGGTGTACCGCTTCCACGAAGGCAATATGACACAGTGGGATCGCAGCAGCGGTCTGGACAGCACCGATATCTACAGCATTCACCCTCGCGGTAGCGAAGTATTCATATCCACCGGTTATCACCCGCACATCATCAGAACAGATGCTGAACCGGCTCTGCTGCACAGCGATCGGGATGTCAGCGACGGGCGGTTCAGTGGCGTGGTGCGAGGGCCGGACAATTCCTGGATGATGGCCTCACCGACTGGCTTGTGGCAGTCGGATGATGAGGCTCGATGGCAGCTCGTCAAGCTCGAGGGTGATGTGGAGCTGCAGTCCGGTTTCACCTCCGCTTACAACAGTGAACAGCATGGCCTGCTGATGGCCCAGAAACGGGATCTGGTGACGGTCCGGAATGGAAGAGCTTTACTGTATGCCGCCGACCTGTCCGATCGTGACATGGTAGTCAGGGAAATCATTGAAGACCGCCGCGGCGATGTCTGGCTGGCGACGGCCAGTCAGGGCGTCAAGCGCATCAGCTCACGCGGTGTGGAGTCGTTTGATCGCTTGCCCAGTACTCAGGTGGCAACACTGCTGGAGGATCCTGACAATGGAATGTGGGTCGGCCTCTCCGGTGGCCTGTGCCTGCTCAATTCCTCTGCAATCAAGAGCATCGGTGGGCCTCAGGGTCTGGCCAACGAATACATAGAGTTTCTCACCGTGGACGACCGTGATCGTGTCTATGTGGTCCCGTTTGGCACCTTTACCGGCATGACTCGTATCGTTGAGGATCAGGTCGAAGTCTCTCCGCTGACCGGTTCAGGAATTGATGGCGTCAACCGGATCGATGCCATTTCGATTGCCAGCGACGGCACGATCTGGGTGGTAAACAACAGGCATCTGAGCCATTACGAAAACGCCACTGTCACCTCGGTTTTGCCGATAGAGTCGCAACCGCGTGCAATGTTGTCCGATCGCAATGACCGACTCTGGATTGGCTTCACCGCATCCGGACTGTTCCGGCTCAATGAGGGTCAGCTGTATCCTGTGCCGCTGCCAGCCGAGAAGTCCTCCATCCGTGGATTGAATGAAGCCGTCAATGGCGATCTGCTGGTGGCAGCCAAGACAGCAGCTTACCGGGTTAACATCAAAAGTGCCTCCCGCATCGATCTGCCACTGGAAGAGGCGACCTGCATCAATGAGTTTGTGGATGGCGAGATCTGGGTTTGCGGCCTGGGCCTCTGGCTCAAGACTGACGATGGCCACTTTCATTTTAATGAATCGGACGGGCTTGCCATCGGCCACACCCACGCGGTGATCGATGATGTCGAGGGCAATATCTGGGTGACCACCAATTCCGGACTGTTCAGGGCCAGTCGCGCTGATCTGGATGCTGTCATAGCCGGTGCAGACATCACACCCTTGTTTCAGCGCTACGATGAGCGGGATGGAATGCGCAACAGCGAATTCAATGGCGGTGCACGCGGAGCAGTGCGCAGCAACGATGGTCGATTGTGGTTTGCAGGACAGGGTGGTGTCACGGTGGTCGACCCTGCAGCGCTGGTTACTGATTCTCCCGAGCTGATGCCGATGATCGAGCGATTGTTCGTGGATGATGAGCTGATTCCGGACGATGGCTGGAACTCCATCTCACCAAACCCGCAACGCTCGAGATTGCAATTCAGCTCCATCCTGCTGTCAGATTCACCCAGCCTGTCGTTCCGATACCGGCTGCTGCCGATCGAGGAAGAGTGGCAACAGGCCGATCTGAGAACAGTGGATTACCGCAATCTGGCATCGGGGGATTATCGGTTTGAAGTCGCGGTCCGGTATCGAGACAACGGCTGGAGTGATGTGTCATCACGCTCGATGGTGGTTCTTCCTGCCTGGTATGAAACGCTCTGGTTCCGTTTGGGTAGTCTGCTGACGGTTGCTTTCCTGCTGATCTGGATACCGCTGATGCGGATCCGCAATCTGAAGGTCAAGGAAAGGGAGCTTGAGGGCCTGGTGGCCACACGTACCCGATCCCTGATTGATGCCAACAAGCGCCTGGTGCACATCTCCAGAACAGACGACCTGACCGGGGTGGCCAATCGGCGCGAGTTCAGTGACACCATTCAGGACTTGTGCACCGATCCCATGAGCCGGCTGAGCCTGGTGATTGTTGATGTGGATGATTTCAAGGCCTACAACGACCATTACGGGCACCTGGCCGGTGATGAGTGCCTGAAGCAGATTGCCACGCTGCTGGATAACTCGACCAGTGACGAGGTGCTGGTGGCACGCTTCGGGGGTGAAGAGTTCGTGCTGCTGTTTCAGGACATGCCGATGGACCAGGTCAGGGCGGTCATGACCTACTGCATGAAAGTCCTGTCGGAGATCGCCATCGAACACGAGTTCACCTCGACTGGTGATCACGTCACCATCAGTGCCGGAATGGCCGACCGCACACCGGGTGAATCGGCCAATCAGCTGATCCAGCGGGCCGACAAGGCGCTGTACAGCGCCAAGTCATCAGGCAAGAACCGAATAGAACAGTCCTGAGCGCCTGCCGGCATCAGATTCACTCGTCTGGATCAGTCGGCAGTTGAGTCACGCTGAATTCTGTTCCGGTGGGCAAGGACTTGTAGACAAGATTGAGACCATCACCCGAGTGTTCCAGTACGAACAGGTGATGGCCGCTGACGAATACACCCACCGGTTTGTAGCCACCGCTGGATTCGGTTTCCACGGCCTGTATGCCGTTGTTGCCGATTCGAACCACATGTTCGGCAGCATAATTGGTGACCCAGACATGACCCATGCGGTCACGTGTCAGGCCTCTCAGATGATTGTGATCTCCAAAGGTCATGCTGAAAAAGGGCCGTTTCAGTCTGTCGCCACAGGCGAGTGTTCTGATGCGCCCATCTAACAGGCTGCGCAGGCAGTCATGATCGGTAAACACCAGCTCACCATCTGCTGTGACCATGAAATCGCCGATATTGCCAAGCAGCGCAGAGTCAGTGTCGTCTTCATCGCGCCACTCACCGCCGAACAGTGTCTGCTCGCCGTGCTCGCTGTCATGGACCATGAATCGTGAATACGTCTGGTCGGCCATGTCCACATCCCAGGCGTAGTGCCTGCCGTTGCGATCTGTTCTTGAACTGGTGGCGGTAAAGAAACCGGGGCCAGAGCGCTGGCTCAGGCGTGTCGGTTCGGTATCGGAATTGAGGTGCCACAAGACGCTGGTCCAGAGTCCGGCTGATGGGTCCCAGGCCTGCGATTCGGCCAGCACCCGTCCCCCGGGGTCCAGTGCCAGTGCATGAACATGGGCATCACGAATGGCCACCTTGGCTGTGCTGAAATCCTCTCGTGCCAGTGTCGTGCTGTGCACATTCTGAACCGTGATCATCCAGACCGTATCGCGTTCAGGATCGGCAATATAGAGCCGGCCGCTCGAATCCATGACAATCCCGGTTCCCGGATGTGCCATGGCTGTGGATGAGGCCAGCATCAATATCAGCCATCTTGTCAGAAACCTGCGTGGTCTCTTGTGTTCGTGAATCATGTGAAAAACAGACCAGGAAGCTGTCGTATCAAGGCTATGGACAGCAGATCAAAGCCTATCGTTCCTTCAATTCGTTTGCTCCCGATCCAGTTCACCAGACGCAGCTCAGAACACCAGTGTGAAGCGAGCACCGCCACTTTCCGGGGTAGACAGGGTGATGCTTCCACCATGGGCGATCATGATCTGGCGTGCCAGTGCGAGCCCGACACCACTGCCATCGCGTTTGGTGGTATAGAATGGCACGAAAACCTCGTTCGCGATTTCAGCCGGTATGCCCGGTCCGTTATCGGTCAGTTCGATCAGCACGTAGCCGCGTGTGCTTTGTCTGGCACTCAGATACAGTTGTGCATCGTCCTGTGCCTCAAGTGCTTCGGCAGCATTCTTCAGCAGGTTGATCATCAGTTGATCGAGCATGTCGGGGTCGGCCATCAGTTCCAGTGAATCCGGGTTGATCTCCGTCACACAGGTGATGCCTTGCTCTGCCCATTCCTCGCTGAACAGGCGGGTCAGACGCTGGAACAATTCAGACAGGTGCAGCCGTTGCTTCTGTGGCGCCGGTACCAGCGCCAGGCTGCGGTAGCTCTGTACGAACTGCATCAGGCCATCGGATCGTCTGGCCACGGTATCAACAGCCCGATGCACGTCATCGAGTTCCTCCAGTGCAGTGCTTATCTCACCACCCGAACGCAGTCGAGAAGTTGCTTCAGCCACCAGCTCGGTTGCGGTCTTGGCCATCGATTCCACCGGTGTGATGCTGTTCATGATCTCATGTGTGAGTACACGAACCAGATCCTGCCAGGACTGCAGCTGAACGTCGTCGAGTTCACTCTGGATGTCCTGCATGCTGACCAGTTTTTCAATCGCATCGCCACTGGCGAACCGGGTTGCCACCACGGTCAATTGCCGCTCGATGCCATCATCACTGAAACTGACCAGACGACGCTGTCCCGGCTGAATGCTGTTGACGGTCTCACCGAATGGCTCTCCGAACTGATTCAGATCCTCGATCCGGTGGACGCCAATACCGCTGAAAAGTCGTCTCGCCGCGTTGTTGTGCAGCTGGATCTGTCCGTCAGTGTGAAGTGACAACAGGGGGACCGGCATGTGTTCGGTCAGCGCTCTCAGGTGTCTCAAAGCCGTTTCCTGGTGCTGACGTGACAGGCTGAATTTCTGCATGATGTTGCGCAAGGCAGCAGACAGTGTCTCGAAACCTGCGCCTTCGGATGATTCGAAACGCTGACCGAAATCCTCGTTGCGCGCGGCATCGAGAAAGCGCCCCAGTTCGGCGTTGGTGCGATTGACGTGATGATACAGGTTAATCACCAGCCACAGCGTCGCCAACAGCAGCACCAGGCTGACACCGTGATAACCCGGGACGGCAATTGACAGGCCCAGACCGGCTGTGGCGAGGATCAGAAATGCCAGCCGGATCAGAAGATTTCGTCCGAAGCGGTCAGAGACCATAGGATTTGATCCGTCGGTACAGGGTGGCCCTGGTCAGGCCCAGTACACTGGCAGCGCGGCTGATATTGTTGTTGTATTTGTTCAGCGCTGCAGTGATGAGGCGTTTTTCCATGGATTTTAGGTTGAGATCATCGATCTCAGTGGGTGGCGGAGACAGAACTTTGCTGACAGAGTGCGATTGTGAGCTGACAGCTGCGACAGAATCGATACCATTCACATTCGGAATCTGCAGGTCTTCGATTTCGTATTCATCACCTTCGGACAGGATGACTGCCCGTTCTATGGCGTGACGCAGCGCGCGGACATTGCCCGGCCAGTGCCAGCGTCGGGCTGCATCCAGTGCCTGCCGGGAGAACGGCTTTTCCCGTTTGCGGTATTTCTGCGCATACAGCCGTGCATAGTAAACGGCGATTTCCAGCACATCGCCGGGTCGGTCACGAAGTGGCGGCAGTGCGATTTCGACAGTATTGAGCCGGAACAGCAGATCCTGGCGGAAACGCTGTTCGTCATTGAGTGTGGCCCGCGTTACGTTGGTTGCGGCGATGACGCGCACATCAATGTCGGTGGCCTCATTGCTGCCCAGCGGTGTCACCTGGCGCTGTTCCAGTACAGTCAGCAGCTTGGACTGCAGATGCAGCGGTATATTGGCAATTTCATCAAGGAACAGCGTGCCACCATTGGCAGCGACCAGCCGTCCGACACGATCACGGTCGGCGCCGGTGAAGGCACCTCGCCTGTGTCCAAACAGCTCGGACTCGAACAGACTCTCCGAGATGCTGCCCAGATCAATGGACATGAAGATTTCATCCGATCTCAGGCTCTGGCGGTGCAGCTCGCGTGCCACCAGCTCCTTGCCGGTGCCGTTTTCACCAATGATCAGCACATTGGCATCGGTGGGTGCACTGCGCCGTATCATTGACTGTACCAGTTGCATGGCATCAGAGCTGCCCAGCAATTGCTGACTGCTGCTGCCCTGTGTCGTGTCCAGTGCCTGGGCCAGCCCCTGATTACTCTGCCTCAATCGCGCGGTTTCGGTGCGACTTTGATGCAGGGACACGGCTGATGAGAGCGTGGCCACCACCTTTTCATTCTGCCAGGGTTTGGCAATGAAATCGGTGGCACCGTGTTTCATGGCCTCGACTGCAGTGGCCACATTACCGTGTGCCGTGATCATCACCACCACGGCGTCCGGATCAGTCTCGAGTATGCGTCCGAGCCAGTAGAGTCCTTTCTCTCCACTGCGCTCACCGGGTGAAAAATTCATGTCGAGCAGGATGGCGTCGAACGTCTGTTCTGCCATCAGTGAAGGAATCTGATCAGGGTCTTCACAGGTAACTACCCGGTCGAAACGACGCTTCAGCAACAACTGGCCGGCATCGAGAATGTCACGATCATCATCAACGATCAGGATTTTCCGGAGGTTTTTCATGGCAGTGATGCAGTGGTATGACTGTATAAGAATGAGACAATAGTGTTCATTATTATGCACTTAATGTGTTCATATTTAAACACTTCCCGGGGTATAAAAAAA
>CBDBVC010000043.1:47500-233533 GCA_965212525.1 Lysobacterales bacterium | reverse complement strand
ATGTCACGTTCACGTTCGAACCCGATGAAATGGAGGTACTGGACGACCCATTCACCAAAAGCGACACCGTGGGTGGGTTGGTATTTGCAAAACAGGTCAGATCACCGTCATCGCTGGTGATGACGACATCGCCTTGTGAGTTGACGATCACTTGTGATCCAGGCTCGAGATCGATGGTTCTTCCATCGAGTATCAGTTGTTGCGCAGTCAATGCGGTTGCTGCTGACAAAATAGCAACAAACGCAAGTCGTTTAATCCAGGACATAGAGGCCTTCCTCGTCAAAGTAATGCTTTGTCATTTATTTCATTATTATCGACAATCAATGAGCTGTCATCATTGATCTGATGCGCAGTGTACCACCCATACAATCATACTGTGATAAGGCATCGTTAATTTTGCGTGAATCTTTTATACAAAAAAACGGGGCCATGAAGGCCCCGCTTTTACCAATCAGGGTTAACCGATTAGTTGTCGATGATGTCTCTGTCAGCCTTATGACGGAACAGACCGGCATAGTTGGCAATTGTAGAAGCACCGAAGTTGTTGTTCTTCAGAACTTGTGCAGAGAAACCAGTGACTGGCAGACCTGTGTACACGTCACCGGTGTCGTCATCGGTGTATGTGTGACCTGGGTCAGATGAGAAGTCGAAGGTTGCCCAACCATTCTCGAATACGCCAGAAGCAGTGATTTCGATCAGAGAACCGAAGATTCCTGATCCACCGCCGTTACCATCGTCGAACTTGACAGTGTTGGTCTCGTAGCAGAGAACGAACACGTCAGGAGCGATTCCGGGTGGCTGTGGCGAGAAGTCAATCGGGTTAACACCAGGTGATGTTGTGCGCTCTTCACGATCGTAGAATACGAAATCGAACTGCTCACAAGCACCACTACCGTCGCCAACAACGTTGAACAGATCGGTGAACGGAGGCGATGGGCACCGCACCAACGATAGCTTCGTCAACGTAGAAACGCTTGGTTGGGAACGTCAGGATCCACTCGGTAGAAGCGTCCAGCGTAGAGTCCAGTGCGTACTCATTGTAGACTTCATTGTGCATGAAGACAGCTGATACAGCGTCTACACCACGAGCCCAGTCAGAGTTAACAACTGCGCCTGTGGCAGGATCGAATACGATGCTGTCAACCAGCAGGTCGGCATCCAGATCGAAGTCAGCAGAACCAACAGTTGGGAAAAGGTCACCCGGGCTTGAGTGCAGGATGCTTGTTGTGAACGCGTTCACGGCATCAGCATTGTAGCTTACCTGTGTACCTTCAGCAGCGTCGATGATGCTAGCCGCACCAAACAGACCGCCAGCAGCTGGGTCGTGATCTACTGTAGCGTCGAGTACCCAGTAAGAACCAGCCAGAGGGGCACCGAACTCATCAACCTGCCATGCAGCGTTCAGCTGTGTGCAGTCTGAAGGTACGCCAGCAGAGTGAGTTGCTGCAGAAGCAGAACCCTGTGTGACGTTGTTCAGTTCACCCATTTCGATCATTTCGAAATGACCTTCACGAGCACGAGTCAGATCATCTGGACCTTCATCGTTGTTCGGACCGGTGTACTGGAAGTTCCGGAATGGAACGTAACGGTCTCCGCCAGCCGTAACAGGCAGGTTTGGAGCCAGAGGAGTCTGACCAATGATATCCGGAACAGTACAGGTGTTGTCACGGGTAACCAGGTTACCAGGACCATCATCTGCAATACCGAATACGGCACCAGTCCAGACGTCGAATGGAGACATGTACAAGTTAAAGTCAAGAACCTCGCGAGAGTTCCAGGCTTCCAGGAAGCGCACTTTAACTGACTTGGCACGATCTGTTGTGTTGACAACAGACACCAGGGTTTGGTTACCAGAATTGACCGTAAAGTAAGGATAGATCAAAACCTGGCCCAGACCATCTGGGTTTATATTAACAGCATTTGCAATACCAGCAAGACCAGCGACTCCACCGATTCCTGCCAATACAGCTGTTGTTAAGGTTCTTCTTTTCATTTGAACACTCCTAACACAATTGTACAGGGCTTAAAGCTTTAAAGCTCCTAATGTCACACTCTTATGCACGATCAATGCCGCATTTATTGTGCAGACATTAGGCAAGAGCGTTGACATGGTACGATAATTAAAACATCAAATCAAACTTTTTTTGGGTACTTGAAGGGCCCGAAAGAAGCCTGAATTCTGCTTCGTAACACGCCGATATTCCCCCCTACCGGAAAGCGATAGTTGCAATGATTCTGAACGATTAAGAGTCTTCGTGCAACACATCAATCGCACTAATTTCACGCTTTCTTCATGCAATCACATGCTTTTGCACGAAATGCCGCCAGAAAATGAGCGAATCAGCCGTTTTCCCGCTCCGGCCTGAGCGTTGCAGTCAGCAGTAGCGCCAGCAGGCTCGCGTTGATCAGCCATAGCAGATAGCGCTGCTCGGCACTGGGCGCGATGATGAACATCGTGAACGCATGGCTGATGGCTGAAAGCAGCATTACCAGGATCACCTGCTTATGTTCGGCGCGCGGTCTCGTCAGCAGAAAGACGAGCAGCAGCAGGCCCATCAGCAGGTAGAGCCAGGGTCTGTGCAGCACACTGTCGAGTGACGCCGTCACCAATCGATTGGCCAGTTGATTCATTGCACCCTGGTTCACACTGAACTCGGGGTTGTCCCTGAAGCCGATGGTCTGCCAGTCCCGGTAGACACTCTGCGGCTTGTCTTCATCGTCACGCCATCGAACCAGCTCGAGAAACACGGCCAGCCTGTGGGCCATATAATCTGCGCTGTGCTCGGTGAGCAGATCCCACCACAGCTGCTTGATTTCGCTGTACTCCCTGTCATCGAACGGCAGGTACAGGCCTGATCGGACTCCGGCAACGAAAATCGGGACATTCGACCAGCTGACCACGCTGTCATTCAGGCTCTCCATTGACATTGGTTCATCCACAAAGGTGTAGTCAGGCAGCAGATTGTGTCCCAGTCTGTTGGAAACATGCGCCACATCCCACAGGGCCACACTGGGAAACAGCTTCTGCTGTGTTGCACCGGCAAGCCGTTCGAGCCCTGACTTGCCCAGCATACCGAGAACGACACAGGAGACAGCCAGCAGTACTGCAGACAGCCCGATCCGGACTCTTGCCCTGAATACTGTCTTCGTCTCTGACACCTTTTTGTCGATGATGTGTGGTGAAGCCGGGAATGTGTCTTGGGCAGCGCCCAGCACCAGCCAGAACCCATACCCGACAAGAATGAACGCTGGCAGGAATCCGTCGACTCTGAACAGGCCAGCCATCAGTGCAGAAATTATCAGCAATACCAGCAACCAGTGCTTTCGAGCTGAACCCTGCCGGAGTCGGATCAGCAAAGCAACAGAAAACAGCAGGCAAATGACCATGGCGACATCTTTCCACAGATGCGGCAGGATCATCAGGTTGAAGGGCCACAATCCAGTCAGCAACAGAATGATCACCGAACGTGGCACGGACAGCTGCCTGATTCCACTGAGAACAAACACCAGCCCGCCCCAGTACAAGAACTGGAAGAGCAGAAACAGTCCACCCGGACCTTCGATCAGGCGATCGGTAACGGACCAGATCAGGGTCAGGAGCACAGGGCTCATGCTGTAAAGCTCATCGTGCCTGAATTGCCAGTACTGGAACGCTGCATCGTGACTGATGTAACCGGGATAGAAGCACAGTGCATACACCAGCATGCCCAGACCGCCGCTGAGCAGCAGGATGGGCAGTTTCAAGCCTGGACTTGTGCTGTTTCTGATCATGATGATATTTCGAAGCTGATAGCAAAAACCCGGCCACAGGGCCGGGTTGTTGTTCTCACACTGGTTCGCTCATGCGCTCAAGGTCAGCTTTTCGGCACGAAGTACCAGGCATCTTCAACAGCGATCCAGTTCTCCGTCACAGGCTGGAATGATTGCTGCTTGCCGACGCCGGGCATGTGCATGTTGATTTCGAACTCGAGATAAATGTCCACGGTGCAGAGCGTTTCGTTTTCGCATTCGGTACCCGTCACCTTGCCGGATAGCCAGTCTACCGTTTTGGTGCTCATCTGGGCTTCATAGGACTCCATGGTCACAATGTTGCGGTAACCTGGAGACAGATAACGATAGGCAAGACGGAAGTTCTTTGATGACAATGCCGACCAGCGCTCTTCAGCCCGCTGCTCCAGACTGACACCGGCTGCGACATCATCACCGGCTTTCCTGCCTGGCTGCGAACCGCATGCGGCCATAACCAAGGCCAGACAACACATTACTGTTTTCTTCATGATTTGGATAACCCCTGATTCTCTTATTGTCCCTGCTGACTGCCGATATTGAGGCTCTGCTCATAGATCGGCCTGATTTCCCTGAGTTTGTTACGGTATTCTTCGGTCACCTCGGCCGCTTCCTGCGGATTCGATATGACCGTTGGTGTGATCGTGACCAGCAATTCGGTGCGCTGTGAGGTGTTGGACTTGCGTCCGAACAGGGCGCCAACCACGGGAATGCGTGACAGGCCGGGCACACCGCGACTGCCCTTGCTGTCAAACGCCCTGATCAGGCCACCGAGCACAACCGTTTCGCCGCTCTGTACAGCGATCTCGGTATCAATGCTGCGGCGAGCAATCGAGACGTTACCGTTCGGGTCAGGCTCCGACGACGGCTGACTGAATTCCTGCTGCACTTCCATGAACACCATGCCGCCCGGATTGACCCGTGGCACCACGTTCAGGATCACACCGGTGTCACGGAACTGAACCCGTGATGTGGACAGATTCGAACCGGTACCGGTATTGAACACCGGCGAGTTGACCGGAATCTGGTCACCGACGTTGATGTTGGCCTCGCGGTTGTTCAGCACCACCATGGAGGGCGCTGCAATGGTCTTGACATCGGTGGTGGTGTCCAGCGCCGTTACCACAGCGCCGATATCGGCACCGCGTATCAGGTAGCTGAGGCCATCACTGCCAAGCGTACCCGAGCGGAATGCACTGACATCGCCACTGCTGCCAAACAGGCCCTTGGTGGAGACACCGCTGAGCGATCGAGCGCTGTTGGCGGCCGCTCCTGAGGTACCGCCAACACTCGGGCTACCGGGAGGCTGCAATGCAAAATCGTTGATGGCTGATTCCAGGAACCATTCCACACCGTAGGCCAGTGAGTCGTTCAGTACCACCTCGAGGATGCTGACCTCGATCAGTACCTGCAGTGGCATGGTGTCGAGCCGCTTGATGGCACTCTGCACTGAATCGTACTGCGATGGCGTGGCACGGATCAGCAGTGAATTGGATTCCTCCACCGCCGTGATGCTGATGTCTTCGCCACCGGCCAGCGAGACGCCTGAACCGGAAGTGGTGTTGGCAGCGGTGTTCTGTTGCTGCTGCTGGCGCTGCTCCTGAACCCGTCGGCGACGGTCATTGATCGAGGTGATCTCACCGGTTTCAAGACCAGGCGCAAAGGTGTTGGCACTGCTGCTGCGGGAGCTGGAACTGCTGCCGGAGCTGGTTCCGAAGACGCTTGACAGGGTATCGGCCAGATCCACCGCCTTGACGTGTTTGACCGGATACACATAGAGCCTGACACCGGCCTCGCCACCGCCTCGATCCAGTCGTTCGACCCACTCCTCGGCCTTGCGCAGGTATTCCACCTGAGGTGTGATCACCAGCACGGCATTGAGTCGCTCGATGGCCATGAAGCGGAACATGCCGGCAAGCGGCGTGCCCGAGGCATCGCCGAAGACGGCTTCCAGTTCGGTGACCACGGTATCGGCCTCGACCCGTTCGATCGGGTAGATTCCGACCGACATGCCCTTGAGCCAGTCGACATCGAAGATATCAATGGTCTTCCTGTAGTTCTCCAGCTCCTGGCGTGTGCCTGCCATCACCAGCATGTTGCGGGTGTTGTCCACCGATATGGTGGCATTGGGGCGGGCATAGGGCTGCAGCAGCTTTTCCATTTCGGTCGGTGCGATGTACTTGAGCATGAACGCCCGCACTTCATAGCCACGTTGTCCATTCAATGGCGCCGTGGTGATGGTCAGCTGCCCTGGAATGGCCTGATCGATTGGCACCACATGCCAGCGGTTGTCGAGAAACACCATGGCCGCATTGTTCCAGGACAACAGCATGTCGAGAATCGGCAGCACCTCGTCATAGGTGATCGGCTCGGATGTCGAGAACGTCACATTGCCGGAAACGCCGGGTGAGATGACATAGCCTTCCTGCAGCATGTCGCCAAGGATCAGCTTGACCACCTCCTGCAGGGACTCACCCTCGAAATTGAGGATAACCTCGCCATCCTCACTGGCGCGAACAGGTCGCCTGGAGGCAGCCTCATTGTTGATGAACTGGCCATCGCCCTCGAACAGCTCATAGCGCGAACCGGGTTCTCCCAGTTCGGACTCGGCCACGTTTTCGGCCGCATTGGGATCGCCGGAAACATAAACATCGCGTTCGCCACTGGCCTGTGCTCGCGAGTCTCGGGGATCCCCTGATCGGTCATTGCCGGCTGTGGTGGCACAGCCCGCGATCATGCCGATGCACAAACACAGCAGGAACAAACGCCCCCTGCCCGTTTGCGCGGCCTGTTTACTGCCGTGCGTATTCGGTTCTGTTGTCATTGATCTGGTGCATTTGTTATTGGTTATCATCGTCTTGTGATTGTCTTCTATTCGCAGCTTCCTGCCTCAACTGGGCGCGCCTTTCGGCCACTCGCCTGCGTATCTCCTCTGCACGGGCTGCTCTGGCGGCGGCCTCGGCATCGTCCTCGGGGTCTGCCTGTTGTGTGCTCTCGGTGACCTGCACCAGAGAGCTGTTGGCCGGTTCACTGGCTGCCTGCACGGGCTGATTCTGTGCCTGTGCATTGCGACTCAGGTTAACCGGTGTTCGCGGTGGCGGAGCCTTGCCGGGCGCCATCGCCTTCTTGTGAACTTCCAGTTCCATATCGGCATCGGAACCGTCCTCGGATGAGAATGTCAGGCGTCTGGGTTCGATGCTGGCCACGGACCAGGCACCAAGGTTGCCTTCCAGCGGCATGCCTTCCTTGATGCGCATGGTTTCCTGGGTCTGATTGTCGGTGATCATCGCCACTTTCATGCTCGGGGTGATGACAATGCCCTTGACGGTGACATCCAATTCAACCACGGGAGGTTGCCCGCATTCTGGTGGTGTTGATACACCATCAGGACAGACATCTTCTTCAACACCGGTTTCAATTCGTTCCACAGGCCGGCGAGTATCATCAAACAGTGGTCGATCGGTGATCACCACATAATCTTCCGGCAGCATTTCAGAGACTTCAGCAACCGTGCCGGCCACCACCGGCACCTGCTTGGCTTCCGGGTCGAGTGAATCAATGCCCTGACCGATGCCGCTCTGGACCAGTGCGATCACGCCGCCAACCAGGCCGCAGGCACCGATCAGCCCGAACATCACTGCCTTGCCGGGATTCATGCTCATGTGGTGTCTCCCGGCTGGCGGATATAGCCGTACATGTCAAAACGCACGTCCAGATAGGAGGTATTGACCATCTTGCGATCACGCCTGACCCGGCTGGTCTGACGGTAGATCGAGAAATTGTCGAAAAATATGTAGGGCGATTCGGTTTCCATGGCATACAGGATATTGAACAGGAAATCGATCTCGCAGCGCAGCCTCACCTTGTTGACGACGCGCTGATAGCGTTCCTTGTCGCTGACGCGGGTGTTGGGCGAATTGCTGGTAATCTTGCACAGCTCCGGATTGCTGCCGGCATGCTCGTCAATCAGCCCCTTCAGACGTGAGGTCAGCTCGGCCGAGGCCAGGTTGACGTTGTCCTGTGGCAGGAAGCTGGAGCTGGTATCCTGCGATTCACGCAGGGTGGCGATCTGCTGCTGCAGTTTTGGCCCCATGGCGATCCAGCCCTCGTATTGCGCCTCTGAGGACTGCAGCTGATCGATCTGATCATTCTGCTCCGAGCGCTGTACAAAGTACCAGTGGAATCCGGTCCAGTAGACCACAATCACGGCAATCACCAGCAGCATGTAGGCCAGTGGTCGCTGTTTTTCCTTATCGGGCAGCAACTGCGCCATCGTTGGCCTCCTCGCTCGCGGTCATGATGTCCATTTTCAGCCGAAACCGTTCCTTGCCATTGCTGCCGGCGGTAATGGCGCCGTCCACCGTGACATTGTCGAGACGGTCCGATTCGGCCAGTGTGGCAATCAGGGTTTCTGCCTTGGGTGCCTCACCATTGAGGCGCAGTACATTCTGGGTGACCTGGAACCGGGTCAGCCAGACGTCATCGGGCAACAGGTTGGTGACTTCGCGCAGCAGATCAATCACACGGGCCTTCTGACCGCGTGTCTGATCGAGAAAACTGGCAGCCTCGCGAGCGTCGTCCAGTGTGTCACGCAGCTCACGCACCCTTGCCGAGGCCACGCGTGCTTCGCCTACCTGAACCTGATACGCCTCGATGGCGGCATCACGCTTGCCCAGGGAAATCCACATCAGTGAATAAAGCAGGGCCACAAACAGGCCTGCCAGACCCAGATTCAGCAGCAGCTGTCGCTGACTGTGACGTGCACGTTCGTGACGCTCCAGCAGGTTGACACCGCGGGTCGTCACCTCATCGTCACGCGATTCAATGACATCGACCGCATCCAGTACCAGTCCGCGATCGGTGGCCACCCTGATCAGCTTGTCGATATCATTGGCCGGCGAATACACCAGCTCCACCGGCAACTGACCCTTGCTGTTGGCCTCACCGTCAATGCGCACATCGTAACGCACCTGGTCGCGACTGAAGGGTGTGTATCGGTCCATTTCGAAACCGATGACCTGTCTCAGGTTGTCAACTGCCGCTGCCGGTACCTTGCGGTGTACGGCCAGCACCTGATCGGCATCGAGCAACAGGTTGATATTGATCTTGCGATCTTCGAATTTGGCAATTTCTGCTGCCAGAGTCTGGCTGGCAATGGCCGGGTCCTCGGCCAGTGCTACGCGCAACAGTTCGTCCGAATCCGGGCTGGAGCTGAGCACCAGCTCGTCCCCGATCAGCCTGACATAAAGTTTCGGCTTGGGCGGATCGAGAAACTCACGCACGCCATCGGGCAGGCCACCGAGCAGCTCGGTTTTCCACCACGACAGAAACTTGCCGATCGACTGGATCGTGCGATTGTTCTTCAGGTTGTTCAGTTGCGTTTCAAACATGTTGATCGTTTGCTCAGGAATCCTTCCACCGGATGATTCGGAACGGCCTGCCTCTGATGGCGCCGCCAGGCCTTATGGTTGCTTCAAGCTCAGCCCAGGCGCCGCCTGGCAGGGTCGCACGCGACCGGATACTATACGTGTAACTGCCCGCTCGCGCCACTGCCTGTGTGCCGTCAGGCAGTATGGGCAATGGGACACCGAATTCCTCGATCTGTTCCCGCTGCAGGATAAATTCATCGATCATTTCGGGCGTCATGCCTTCAAATGTGGCCAGCACCTCGCTGGGTGCAAATGCCGGATCCGGTCGTGCTCGCGATGAGAACACCGTGATGGCCGGCTCGATCTTCTGATACAGCTCATAGTCCATGCCGATGACCTGCTGAATTTCGGTGACACTGTCAAACGGATTGTCCTTGGCACCGTAGGGGTAGTCGGCCGATTCGTACTCGTCATCCTCGGCGCCGTAGATCCGTACCAGGTCATCGGTATCACGCCAGTCGAGGATGGCATCGACCAGCTCGAGTATTTTCTGTTCGTCCTCAATACCAACTGATGTAAACAGGGCAATGAGGGTATCTTCATTGGCGACATTGATATCAATCTTGCCGCTTTCGTCAACAATCGAGATATCCAGCGTGGCTTCATCGAACGGCACCTGGTAGTTTCGCCCGTCGGCGAACCAGCGCAGCTCGACATCAGGGTTTCTGAGCTCGAACACGGCCCGGTGCAAGCCGGCCTCGGCGGCATACCAGGCCCGTGTGGTATCAAACAGGTGCTTGGCCTGAATGGTTTCCGTTCTGACCATGGTGCTGTAGGTACCAACCACAATTGCCAGCAGTGCACTGAGCCAGAGGATCAGAATCAGGGCCACCCCACGCTGTCGCTTCAGACTCGTCACTGTTCCTGCTCCCGCTGTTCCCGATCACGATCGCGCTTGTTATTGGCCTCACGACCGGCGTCGATGACACCGTCCCTGTTCTGGCGGTTATTGTTGCGGTCAATGCCGCTGCCAGGCACCAGAATGTTCGGGTTGTTGCGGGTGGTCATGCCGTCAATCAACGGTGCCACATCCAGTGTCGGCCAGTCGATTCTCGTTTCGGCATTCATGTCCAGGTCAATTCGAACCACCAGCGGAGACAGGGAGGGATCTTCCCAATCATCCATCCAGTCGGTGGGTTCATTCTCGTCATCGACACTCATGTACTGAAACTGTCCCGACGCCACACCCTCGATCAGGATCACTGGCGGCCGGTCGGGATTGTCCAGCGGTTCATAGTCTTCATTGCTGCCCAGCAGCTTGAAGGCATAAACCAGATTATTGCCGTTCTCGCCACGCTGGATGGCCAGCACCTGTTCGTGCGGACCCCCGCGACCGAGATAACCGGGCATCGGCGCCACCCAGCGCATCATCTCCCCCTCGCCCTCGAAGATGATGGTATTGGCCACATCATCGTCGGCGCGATCCTGATCGGCCATGATCAGCGGCAGCGCCCGCGACAGCTGGTTGCGAATAAACTGCTGCACCAGGCGCACGCGGTTGATGCGGTCGATGTAATCCTCGCCGCGATCCACGGCACGGGTGGATGATGACAGTCCCGAATAGGCCATGGTGAGAATCAGGCCCAGCAGGGTGATGGCCAGCAACAGTTCGATCAGGGTGAAGCCGCGACTGCCTGATGGCCTGGAATGAGTTTGTGAAAGGTACACTGACATTGGCCTAGCGTTGTACCGGTGCCGATCGCAGGGTACGGAATTTGGCCTGCTTCGGTGTGCCCTGATTTTCGCCCCAGTTGACGGTGAGGATCACTTCGTAGAGATCGACCAGGAATTCCTCGGCCACGTAGGTGTCCGATTCGCTTTCCCAGGGCACGATGGTGATTTCCCAGCTGTATTCGTCATCGAATTCGCCCGACCAGGAGCCGTCCTCGACTGGCGGGTCGATTCCCACCAGATCCATGCGCGACTGTGCCCAAAGGGCCGCCTGCGTGTACTGGTCGGATTTCACGGTGTTTCGCATGGCGCCGGACATGACCTGAAGCGCCGTGGCAAAGATCAGTGCAAACACCACGAATGCGGCCATCACTTCCAGCAGCGTGAAGCCGGACTGGCGTGCTCCGGTCATGTTTGTTGTTGCCGTAACGTTCATCAGCCGGATTGCTCGACACTGAGCTCGCCAGTGAGCCAGCCCACCCGCACCGTCCAGCTGCGTGATTCGATCTGCAGGCTGATCAGGGCCCCGGTTGAACTGCCGTCGGGATAGAAACGCACCTTGCCGCTGGTCAGGTCAAGATCGTCGGCAGCGGTTTTCAGGCTGATCTCGACATCCTCGGGAAAGTCTTCCCAGTCCCTTTCCGGTGCCTGGTATCGCCGGTTCTCGATATCCACCGTCAGGAACTGTTCCTCACGACTGGCCACCGCCTGAGCCCGGGTGTAGCGCAGCGCCGTCATCAGATCCTTGCTGGTCTGCCGGATCTTGACCGAATCGAGCGAGCGGTAAATCGAGGTACCCACCATGCCGAACAGTAGCCCGACAATGGCCAGCACCACGATCAGCTCGAGCAGGCTGAAGCCGCGCTGATTAAATTGTCTGCGCTGCAGCGTCACCAGGTTACCTAGTCGTTGTTGCTGATGTCTTTGTTGTAACCGTCACCACCCGAAGTCCCGTCTTCACCGTATGAGGCCAGGTCGTATGGTCCTTTTTCACCAGGCTTGCGGTAGATCCATTCATTACCCCAGGGGTCCTTCAGAATCTTCTTCTGGATGTAGGGCCCGGACCAGAAATCAGCATCACTCGGCTGTTCCACCAGTTCGTTGATATTTTCGGGCAGGCGCCCGGTATCCAGATAGAAGGCATCGATGTTCTGGGAAATCACCAGTATCTGTGAGCTGGCGGCCTGTGTATTTGGCACCACCAAACTGTTTCAGTACATTGGGCAGCACCAGACCGGCCAGCAGGCCAAGAATGGCCAGCACCACCAGCAGTTCGATCAGGCTGAAGCCTGTTTGTGTGTTCGGGGTTCTCATTGCTTACACTCCATAGTCATGTCTTCTCAGGCGGCGGTGATGTCGCTGGGCATAGCCTTCCCCACCGGCCGCACCGTCTTCTCCAAATGATGTCAGTTCAAACGAGGGCAAATTACCCTCAGCTGTATAGTTCCAGTTATTGCCCCACGGATCGGTGAGCAGGGCCTGCTTGATATAGGGCCCGATCCAGAACCTGGCATCGCCGGGTTTTTCGACCAGCTCCCTGATCGATGTCGACAAGCGCCCGTTGTCCATGGCAAATTCCGCGATCTTGCCCTGTATCAGCACGACCTGGCTGATCGCAGTCTCGTATCTCGCCTTGTGCAACCGCTCAAGGATGTTGGATACCACAAGTCCTGCCAGTAAACCGAGGATGGCCAGCACGACCAGAAGTTCGATCAGGCTGAATCCGGATTGGGATCTTGTCATTTGCACGTGTCATTCTCCTGTACAAGTCCCCGTCTCACCCCACCAGATCATTCAGGCTCAGCATCGCCATCAGGATCGACATCACGATCATGGCGATAATGCCGGCCAGTGTCAGCGTCAGTGTCGGTACGAACAGCGCCATCAGGCGGTCGACCGTGGTCTTCACTTCGGTATCGTAGGTGTTGGCCACCTTGATCAGCATCTCATCGAGCTGTCCGGTTTCCTCACCCACGTTGATCATCTGCAGCGCCAGCCTGGGAAACAGTTTGGTCTCGGCAAGCGCATGCCCCAGTGCACCACCGGTCTGGACGCTCTTGGCCGCCGTCCTGACCCCTTCGGCCATCACGGTATTGTTCATCACCTTGCGGCCGATGGTGAGTGAGGACAACAGCGGCACTCCATTGCTGATGAGGGTGCCCACGGTGCGAGACAGACGTGCCATCTCCATCTTGGCGATCAGCTCGCCAGAGAATCTGAAATTCAGAAAGCGCTGATCCCACACCAGTCGAGTGACCGGATTCTTCAACTGGGCACTCATCCAGGCAATAATCGCGAAAATGGTGATGAAAATCAGCCACCAGAAACTCTGAATAAAGCCGGCGACTCCCACCACGATCCGAGTGATCAGTGGCAGATCGGCACCCAGCTCCTCGAAAATCGGCATGAATTGCGGAATCACGAAGGTCATCAGCAGCATCAGTGCGCCTATGGCCAGCACCAGCAGGATGGTGGGATAGATCAGGGCCGACACCACCGTGTTCTTGAGCTGCTGCGACCGGTCCTGGTATTCCGCCAGCCGTGTCAGCGTGACATCGAGAGTGCCGCCGGTCTCTCCAGCGCGCACCATGTTGACGTAGAGCTTGGAGAACACACCGTGCTGTGACTCCAGTGCGTCTGACAGCGGGCTGCCGCCACGTACCTGGTCTCGCACAGAACTGACCATGGACTGCAGTGCGTCGTTATCGGCCAGATCTTCCAGGATATGCAATGCACGATCCAGTGGCAGGCCCGAAGCCAGCAGACTGGCCAGCTGATCGGTGAAACTGACCAGGTCCTTCTTCTTGACCTTCTTGACGCCATGAAACATGTCGAGCAGGCCACCGCCGAAACCGCCACCAGCCTCATCGGCCGATATCGGAATATTGCCGGCTTCCTGCAATCGGGCGATCACCTCATCGGCAGACATGGCTTCCATCTGGCCCTGAATGGTTTCACCGGTGGCAGAGACGGCCTTGTATCGGAAGCTGGCCATCAGGTTTCCGACGTCACTCGCAACACTTCTTCGACCGTGGTGACGCCTTCCAGGCACTTGACCAGGCCGTCCTCGTACATGGTGCGCATGCCTTCGGCACGTGCCTGCTCGAGAATATCGCTGGCATCGGCATGCTGCATCACCAGTCTGCGGACGGCTTCACTCATCTCGAGAAATTCAAGGATACTGCTGCGGCCAATATAGCCGGTTGATGTATTTTCCGACGGCACCGGATTGTAGAGGTGAATGGTCTTTTTGTCGGTGAACTTGTCCAGTTGCAGTTCCCGCACCACCTCGGGCATGACCTTGTAGCGTTTTTTGCTGGTTTCATCCAGCCGCCGTACCAGTCGCTGACCAATGATGCCATTGATGGTGGACACCAGCAGGTAATCTTCAACGCCCATGTCGAGCATTCGGGTCACGCCGCCTGCTGCATCATTGGTGTGAATAGTGGACAGCACCAGGTGACCGGTCAGTGCCGACTGGATCGCGATCTTGGCCGTCTCCAGGTCACGCATCTCACCGATCATGATGACATCCGGATCCTGTCTGACGATGGCACGAAGCGCATTCGAGAATGTCAGTCCGATGGACGATTTCACCTGGATCTGATTGACGCCCTCGAGCTGATATTCCACCGGATCCTCGACAGTGATGATCTTGCGATCAGGCGTGTTGATCTGTTGCAGCGCCGTATACAGCGTTGTGGTCTTGCCGGAACCGGTCGGACCGGTGACCAGAATAATGCCGTGCGGCAGGCTCAGTACCTTGAGAAAACGCTCCAGCGTAGGACCGTTGAAACCGAGCTTCTCGAAATTCAGCACCACACTCTCGCGATCAAGAATACGCATGACCACACTCTCGCCGTGCGAGGTCGGCACGGTGGAGACCCGCAGATCGAGCTCCTTGCCCTGGACCCGCAACATGATGCGGCCATCCTGTGGCAGTCGCCTTTCGGCAATATTGAGCTTGGCCATGATCTTGATACGGCTGATCACCGCCGAGGTCGAACTCGAGGGCGGCGCTTCCACTTCCTGCAAAACACCGTCGATGCGGTAACGTACCTTGAGCCGGTTTTCAAACGGTTCAATGTGAATATCCGATGCTCGCGCCTCAACGGCTCGCTGCATGATCAGGTTCACCAGTCGGATGACCGGTGCCTCGGAGGCCAGGTCGCGCAGGTGTTCGACATCGTCCTCGCCACCGCCTGCCTCGTCATCCAGACCTTCGACGATCTGGTCCATGGCAGAACGATTGCCGCCGTAATAGCGCTCGATGACATCGTCGATTTCAGATGGCAGACCAACGCAGGGATGGATGACCTTGCCGGTACTCATGGCCAGGGACTTGAGGCAATACTCGTCATTGGGATCGGCCATCAGCACACGCACCGATTCCGCATCTTCCTCGAACGGTACCAGCTGGTGTTCGCGCATGTAACGCATCGGCAGCTCAATACTGCCCGGCGGTACTTCAGGTAATTCCTTGGATGTCAGATAGGGTAATTCAAGCAGCGTGGACATGGCGTCTGCCACATCGCGCTCGGACACCAACCCCAGCCTGACCAGCAGGGTCAGCAGATTGACATCGCTCTCCTCGAGCAACTGTTCAGCCTTGACAATGTCACGCTCACGCAACTTGCCGGCATCGACCAGATGGCGGATCAGTTCGCCCGTAAACCCTTCGGTCTGCGGTTGATCGTTACTGTTCTCTGACTCTTTTTCTGCCACTGCTTCCATATGTCCGCTCATTGCTCGCTTGTGTTGCCGGGTGGATAATGCCGGTATCGATCAGACCTGTGCCTGATTGCCTGTCACTTTGCTGATTGTTCAAGCCTGACTGCACTGGTGCAATGAAGTCAGGCTGTTGATGACTGCCGTGCTACCCATAAAGACCATAAATCCTCACTTGAGTTCGGCTGCAGTCGTTATTTGTTGACAGCCGGACTGAATCTGCCCTGGACCAGGTACTCGATAAAGGTCCGGTTCATGATCACCCAGAGAATGGCCGGTATCACACCCGGGAACACCAGGTATCCGAACTGGTAACAGAATGAAATCAGTTCGGTCGAAAGGCCCGATTCGCTAACGATCTGCAGGCCGGCTTCGCCGCGGTATTTCATCAGATCCTTGAACAGTTCGAATACCACACCCCAGGCCATGATCAGCGAGACGACGACAAAACCGGCAACGATCTGAAGCGCCTTTTTCCACGGCGCAATCGGCGTGGCCAGTGTCAGGCCAGCCAGAAGCGGCAATCCGTAACCGTAGATCAGTGGATTGAACTGTATGGTCACCTCGGCCATCCGCATGACCACGGGCACCTGACTCTCATCGGGAAGCATCATCCGTACCAGAACGCCAAGTTCTGCTCCCTCGTAAACGACACCGCTGAATGTCTCTGGCCAGAATCCGGTCAACACCCAGTCGGACAACATGCCGGCGGGCCCGATGATGATCCAGCCAAAATACATCCATGCCGTGAAGGCCAGCGGCAGGAACAGCAGGGCCATCAGCATGAAACCCTTGAGAGAGAAGTTCTCCTCAATCATTCGCTGGATATCATTCATGAATTAACCGCCCTGTCAGGTTCTCGACCCGTTATTGTGAATCATGACTGTATCCAAAATCAATCCAGCCAGGCGCGGGCATTGATGAACATCTGCATCCAGGGGCTGTAGCCCTCTTGCCTGAGCGGTGAATAGGACAGCTGAACATCCCTGAAGATACGCTCGGGATGGGGCATCATCGCGGTCACCCGGCCGTCATCATTGCACACGGCCGTGATACCATCGGCTGAACCGTTCGGATTGTCCGGATAACGCCGGGCAACACCGCCATCACCATTGATATATCGCATACCCACATTGGCATCTGGAATCGATTGACCACTGTGGCTGAAATCTGCCCTGCCCTCGCCATGTGATACCACTATCGGATACTCAAGGCCTGCCATCGAACCGAGAAACACGGACGCAGACGGGGTGACCTTGACCATCGACAGCCTGGCCTCGAACTGCTCGGACTTGTTGCGAACGAACTCGGGCCAGCCTTCTGAACCTGGAATCAGGTCTGTCAGTGTCGACAGCATCTGGCAACCATTGCAGACACCGAGCGAAAATTTGCCAGTGTCATGAAAGAAGGACTGGAACATGTCCCTCAAGGCATTGTTCATCAGAATCGATCGGGCCCAGCCCTGACCTGCACCGAGCACATCGCCGAATGAGAAGCCGCCACAGGCAACCAGTCCTCTGAAATCAGACAGCGACTGACGACCCTCGACCAGGTCACTCATGTGCACATCTATGGCATCAAATCCGGCATAGTGAAAGGCTGCCGCCATTTCATTGTGTCCGTTGACACCCTGCTCTCTCAGAATTGCGACTCTGGGCCTGTGCTGATTGATCACCGGTACCGGTGGCAGCGTCATGCCGGATGGGATCGAGCTGCGAAGTTTCTGCTGCCCTGCTTCAATGGATTCAAACTCTTCCCTGGCGCAATCGGGATGATCCCGCAGCGACTGAATCCTGAATGAGGTCTCACTCCAGATGCGCTGCAGTGCGCGGCTGGTATCTGAATGCACAGTCGAATCGCCGTGCTGGATGACAATGTCCTCATCTTCCCTGAGGCTGGCCACGATCGTTGAGCGAATACCCGTACCCGCAGACTCAAGCAGTTGATTCACCTGATCGATTGCAGTCGACGCCACCTGGATGACGACTCCGATTTCCTCATTGAACAACCAGGGCAACAATGATGCATCTTCAGGACACTTTATGGTCAGTCCGCTGTCTCCGGCAAATGACATTTCGAGCAGACAGGCAAGCAATCCACCATCTGAACGGTCGTGATAGGCGAGCGCATGTCCCTCACGATTCAGTGACTGAATCGAATCGAACAATTGTCTCAGCTCTGCCGCATCGATATCCGGCACCGCCGTGTCGCCATCACCCAGCAGCAATCCACCACAGACCTGGGCCAGCGCCGAACCCGACAGGTTCGAGCGGTTGCCACAGGGCTCGATCAGCAACAGCACACTGTCCCTGACCGGTTTCAGTTCAGGCGTCATCGCACTGCGAACGTCTTTCACGGGTGCAAATGCACTGATGATCAGTGAGGTGGGCGCATGCATCGAGCGCTGCTGACCATCATCCTGCCAGAGTGTGGCCATGGACAGTGAATCCTTGCCTACCGGGATGGCGATACCCAGGTCCGGACAGAACGAGAGGCCAACGGCCTCGACCGTATCATACAGTCTGGCATCTTCGCCGGGCTGACCGGTGGCGGCCATCCAGTTGGCCGAGAGCTTGATCGAGCCAAGGCCGTCCAGTGGTGCAGCGGCGATATTGGTGATGGCTTCTGCAACCGCCATGCGCCCCGATGCCGGTGCGTCATGCAGTGCCAGCGGTGTTCGCTCGCCCATGGCCATTGCTTCGCCGGCATGGCCTTCGAAATCATTCAGTGTGACCGCACAGTCGGCAACCGGAACCTGCTGTGGTCCCACCATCTGATCCCGGCAGACCAGCCCGCCCACAGTGCGATCGCCGATCGTGATCAGGAACTTCTTGCTGGCAACGGCCGGCAATTGCAGTACACGCCTGATGGCTTCGGCCAGTGACAGCTCATCGACTGACGCTTTTCTGAGCTGGTGTTCGTGCCTGCTGACACTGCGGTGCATTTTTGGTGGCTTGCCGAACAGCAGATCCATCGGGATATTCACAGGCTGATTGTCGAACAACTCGTCAGCCAGTGTCAGGTGTTGCGATGCTGAAGCCGTACCCACGACCGCCACCGGGCAACGTTCACGTTCACACAACTCAAGAAAATCTGTCAGCGCATCGGGCCGTATGGCCAGCACATAACGCTCCTGGGCTTCATTGCACCAGATCTGCATCGGCGTCATGGAACGGTCATCGCTGTTGATCTTCCTGAGCTCCAGTTGTCCACCACAGCCGGCGTCATGCAACAGCTCGGGTATGGCATTGGACAATCCACCGGCGCCCACGTCATGCACGGAGATCACCGGGTTGTCCTCACCGAGCATCCAGCATCGATCGATCACTTCCTGGCACCGTCGCTGCATCTCGGGATTTTCCCGCTGCACCGATGCAAAATCGAGTGTTTCATCACTGCTGCCGGATGCCATCGACGATGCAGCGCCGCCACCGAGACCAATCAGCATGGCCGGGCCACCGAGTACAATCACCGGTGTGCCATCATTGAATGTCTGCTTGCGTGCAGACGCGTCACGTACATTGCCCATGCCGCCGGCGATCATGATGGGCTTGTGATATCCGAACAGTTGCTCAGCACTGTCATCGGCCTGTTCGAAGGTTCTGAAATAACCGCCCAGTGCAGGCCGGCCAAATTCGTTGTTGAACGACGCCGCACCGATGGGGCCGTCGATCATGATCTCCAGCGCTGAGACCATTCGCGACGACTTGCCGTAATCAATTTCCCAGGGTTGATCGAATCCGCTGATCTTCAGGTTGGAAACAGAAAAACCGGTCAGTCCGGCCTTGGGCCTGGCACCACGACCAGTCGCTGCCTCGTCCCGGATCTCCCCACCCGACCCGGTTGCGGCACCTGCAAAGGGCGAGATCGCTGTCGGGTGGTTGTGCGTTTCAACCTTGATCATCACATGCGCCGGCTCGCTGTTGAGGCAGTACCGGTGAGAATCTGACTCGATTGTCAGACGCTGAGCATGATGACCATTGATCACGGCCGAGTTGTCCGAGTAGGCCGTGATGACGCCCTCGGGCGATGTTGCATGTGTGTTGCGTATCATGCCGAACAGACTGTTGGGCATGGATTCACCGTCGATATTCCAGGAAGCGTTGAAGATCTTGTGTCGGCAGTGCTCCGAGTTCGCCTGAGCGAACATCATCAACTCGGCATCCGACGGGTTTCGGTCAATTGCCGTGTATTGCTCATGCAGATACTCGATTTCGTCATCCGACATGGCCAGACCCAGTTCACGGTTGGCTGTACTCAACGCTGATTTGCCACTGTCGAGCACGTCAATGGTGCGGAAACTGGATGCAGCCTGCTGATCAAAGACCTCCTGCGCCCGGGACAGTGTCGGCAACAGCGATTCAGTCATGCGATCAAGCACCGCCTCGACCATCGTGCGATCATCCGGGTCTGCCTCGGGTGAACAGCTCAGCACCCGTCCATGTTCGATACGTTCGATGAATTCCAGCCCGCAATGATGGGCGATGTCAGTCGCCTTGGTTGACCAGGGCGAAATGGTGCCGAGCCTGGGCAGGATAATCAGGTCGCCTGGCGGGACCGCACTGTCAGTGACACTGGCATGCAGCAGGGCTTCGAGTGCTGCCAACTGTGAGGAATCCGGTTGCGCATCATCGCGCGATGCAACCAGAAAGATCTGCTGCGCAGCACTGACCCGGGTCGTCACATCGCGACGCTCCAGTCGTTCATTGATTTTCTTGATTCTGAAGTCGGAAAGTGCCGGCTGACCGAGCAGTACAATGATGGGCATCGCGGAATCACGGGGTTTTGGGTGGGCGCATGATACTCCATTGAGCCGTCCAAAAACACCACCTGACATGATCTCTTGGGCAGTCACGCCAGCTTCAATACCCGTACAGTCTATAACTGTTCAGCTTACCGGATCGCGAACAGATCCCGGGGCAATAAAAAACCGGGCATCCTGTGCCCGGTTTTTCGTGTCATCGCTGTGCAATTGAATCTGGTGTTTACTCGGCAGAAGCGGCCATCTGTTCAAGTCTTGCCAGCAACTGAGGTGCAGGCACATAGCCGGAGATCATTGTTCCGTCTTCGGTAAACAACGCCGGCGTCCCTGTGACACCAATCTGCTTGCCCAGCTCATAGTGTTCTTCAACCGGGTTGGGACACTGAATGGGATCGGGCTCTGCGCCAGACTTGGCATGGGTCATTGCACCATTGGCATCATCTGCACACCAGACAGAAACAGCCTTCTCGTGTGAGTGGGAACCCACACCGGATCTTGGGAAGAACAGGTATTTCACCTCGATACCAAGATCGTTGTACTGAGCCATTTCCTGATGCAGTTTTCTGCAGTAGCCGCAATCGATATCGGTGAAGACGGTAATCGAGTATTTCGCCTCACTGTCAGGTGAGAAATTGATCGACTGATCGCTCGGGATGGCATTGAGACGATTTCTGCGAATGACTGACCGGCTTGCTTCGGTCAGGTTGCGGCGGCTGGCAATTTCAATCAGCTGGCCATCGAGCAGATACTTGCCGTCATTCGAGACGTAGATGAGCAACGCACCTGCCTGTACTTCCTTGTAGCCCGCAATGGGAGAATCCTTGATGCTCTCGATAGGCAGCCCGGGGGCCAGTCCCGCCAGAGCCTTTCGTATCGCATCATCTCCCTGCTGGGCTGTCGCGGCTGATGCTGTCAGAATCAACAGAACAGCTGTTACCATTTTCTTCATCGTAATTCCTCTTGCCGATGTCATAGAATCTGTTATTTGAGACCGCGATGCGGCCTGAAGGTGCGAAAGTCTACCATAAATCACCGCCGGGTCACGTCAGAGAGTCCTATCAACTCCTGACAATGTGCATCAACCCCGTGGATGATGCTTCTGATGCATGTCTTTCAGGGCCTGCGATGCGATGTGGGTGTAGATCTGAGTGGTGGAAAGGTCGGCATGACCCAGCAGCATCTGAACCACGCGCAGATCTGCGCCATGATTGAGAAGATGGGTGGCAAATGAATGCCTGATCAGGTGCGGTGAAATCGGTGTGCTAATGCCGCATTTGACGGCATATCGCCTGATCAGATACCAGAACGCCTGTCGTGTCATGCCTTTTTTGCGATTGGTGACGAACACCGTGTCGCAATGTTGTCCCTTCAGCAGCTCCGGTCGCGACTCCTGCAGGTATCGCTCTATCCAGTGCAGCGACTCCTCACCGACAGGTACCAGTCTGTCCTTGTCACCCTTGCCCGTAATCTTGATCACGCCCTGACGAAGATTCAGGTCGTACAGCGAACAGGTCACCAGCTCGGTAACCCTGAGGCCTGTGGCATAGATCAGTTCGAGCATGGCACGGTCGCGCAATCCCAGCAGCGAATCAACATCCGGGGATGACAGCAGCGATTCAACTTCTGTTTCACTGAGATATTTGGGCAAAGAGCGGTTGATCCTGGGTTGGGAAATGCGATCACTGGGGTCATCGGATCGCCTTCCAGTGCGCACCAGCCAGCCATAGAAATCCCTCAGACAGGACAACAGCCTGGCATTTGAGCTGGCGACAAAACCCAGTTCGGAACGCCTGCCAAGGTAGAGCAGGATATCACTGCGTTCTGCCCTGATCAGGGACAACGAATTTTCAGCCAGCCACAGCGCCAATCCGGTCAGGTCATGCCGGTAGCTAATGGTCGTATTGTCACTCAGACCACGCTCGGCCCAGCTGGCATCAAGGTATTGTTCGATCAACGCTGTCGATTCTTCGATACTCATGGATGCATTCTGAGCAGACAAAAAAAAGCCTGTCAAGAGACAGGCTTTTGGATTGGTATCGAGAAGCTGATCAGCTGGCAGCAGCGATGCGCTCGCGCTCCCTCTCCAGTTCCTTGATGTGATTCAGCCACTGAGTTGCCGCTGAGCGCGACTTTTCATATTTCAGTGCTTCATTGAAGGCCTTGCGTGCCGCAGAATAATTGCCCAGGCTCAGCTCACTCAGACCCAGCAGTTCCTGCATCTTGCCGAGATTCGTTTCGCTCAATCCACCCTTTCGGATCGCGCTGGCCAGGGCAACCTTTGCTTTGCTCCAGTCTTCCTTGGCGACCAGAATGTGGGCCACCTGCATGTCGAGCTTGCCATCCAGTGACAATTCACCGGCCTTGCTCAGGGCAGCAATGGAGTTGTCCAGTTCCTGCGCCGCATACCAGGCATTGCCCAGCTGCTCGTATTCCTTCTTGCCGGCTTCGATGATGCCCTTGTCGATGCCTTCCTGCATGACCGAGGCGGCCTGATATGGCATTTCGAGATATCCATACAGGCTGAACAGTTGCATCAGGTCGGATTCCTTGTCGAGCATATCCTGTCTGTGTGCCAGGGCAAGGATGGCCAGCGCCTCACGGTCACGCTTGAGAGTGACATTGATGGATGCCAGCTGTACCCAGTACTGTTTCTTGTCCGACCAGCCTCGTACCAGGATTTCAAGTACTTCACGAACCGCGTTGAACTCCTTCAATTCGTAATGCATCGCCATCTTCAGTGAGTACCATTCTTCCCGTGGCTTGTCGGCAAGCGAGATGGCCTTGTCAACGTTTTCCAGTGCCGGACGGTACTGTTCCTTCTGGGCATAGATGGTTGCCTTCAGGGTGTAGGCGTCAACCTTGATATCACCGGATTCTTCCATCCAGCGATTGACCCAGCGCAGCGAATCATCGAGTCGTTCACGCATGTAGTACAGCTGTGCCATCTGGTACATTGATTCAAAGTGATTCTTGTTATCCAGCACATCCATGTCAATGATGGTCTCGTAGACCTTCAGCGCACGATCGTACTGTTCAAGAGACACATAGGCCTGAGCCAGACCGAACATGGCCTGAGACTTTTCATAGGGGTCACCGATCTTGTCAACCAGCTTGACAAAATCTGTGATGGCTTCCTGGTACTGTTCATTGGCGATCAGTTCCCAGGCTTTCTGCACCGCCTTGAAGTTGCCTTCACTCTTCCAGACTGCCGGAGGAGGATCGCGTTCGGCAGCAGTTTGTGCATTGGCCGTGATTGCCGATACCGAGATCATCAGTACGGCTATCAGTGTTGCTAGTATTCTGTTTCTGGCTTTCATGGTCGAAACCTCGGTTTGTCAGTCGCGTTGCGCACTGGCTAGCATTGATAATTGAAGAATCGGTGCTGCCTGCTCATGTGACAGGACTGCCACACCGATTCTTTCAGAAAATCAGCTGTCAGCCAGATTGAAGTCGAGTGTCTGTGTCGCCTGACGCGATACCTTGACACCGTCGACAACGCGCGGCTTGAACTTCCATTTCAGGATTGCACGGATCGCTTCACGATCAAATACACGCGGCGGCTTGGCATCGATCACGCGGGGATCAAGAACCGTGCCTTCAGGTGTGATGGTGAATTCCACGGTCACGAAGCCCTCGATCTTGGCAATCGCGGCGCGGCGTGGATACTGTGGCGTGATCCTGACCAGTGGAATGATGTCGCCATCACCCTGATCGCCCGCTGCAGCAAATGCACCCAGGAAAGGTCCTGAACCACTCACCGGAATATCCAGCTTCGGCATGTTCATGTTGGGCATCGGTGTGACGACCTTCTGAACATTCTGTACATTCAGCTTGGGTGGTGGCGGCGGCTCCTTGGGTGGCGGAGGCGGCTTGGGCTTGGCACGCTTGCGGATTTCGAGTTCATCATCGATGTCAACTGGTCCGAAACGGATCGAACCCAGTTCTTCCTGCTTGTTGAAATTCTGATTGCCGCCGGCAATCAGGAACAACATGAACAGGAACAAGGACACAGTGACCACGAACCCGCCGACACCAGCTGTAACTACGCGTAGGCCTGATTTCATGATTAATTAACCCTGTGGTTTTTCTGCGGCGACCGAAATCGCATCTACACCTGCAGACTTCACCTGATCCATCACGGATACGAGGATTCCAGTCTGTGATGCCCTGTCGGCAATGATAACCACACTGCCTTCAGGATTTTCAGCATGCATTTTTTCCACGTTTGCACGCACCGAATCGACGTCTACTTCACGCTTGTTCATCCAGACCTCACCATTTTCGCGAATCGCGATCATGATGTTTCCCTTGGTCTTCTGTGTGGCATTGTTGGCAGTCGGGCGACTGACATCGATACCAGCTTCCTTGACAAACGACGTCGTAACAATAAAGAAGATCAACATGATGAAAACAATATCAAGCATGGGCGTGATATTGATTTCGGTGTCATCTACCGGGCGATGTCTATGTCTCATCTAAACGACCTCTACTGGTTGTTAGTTCACAGTTGAACCTGATAGTTCAACTGTGACCCAATTAATGGTGATACAGCAAATCTTCGAGCTGCTCGGTTTCATCCGAACGGATCTGATCGAACCGGGTACCAAAGTACACACCCGACAGGGCGGCAACCATGCCGGCCATGGTCGGTACTGTGGCCTTGGATACACCGGCCGCCATGGCCCGTGCATTACCTGTGCCCGTGATCGCCATGATGTCGAATACATTCAGCATGCCCGTGACCGTGCCCAGCAGCCCCAGAAGGGGACAGAGGGCAATCAGCGTCTTGATGGCAGAGATGTTGCGTCTGAGACTTTCAGACACTTCAGAGATCATCTGCTCACGGATACGTTTGGCGTACCAGGATGTGGTGTCCACCCTGGCATCCCATGCATTGACGACCGAGCGCATCTGTTTTGGGTGGATGAAATTGAAAAACCAGAGTCTTTCAATGATCAGGGTCCACATCAGCAGCAGGACAAAGCCCACGCCCCAGATGACACCGCCGCCGATCTCGACGAACTGCAGTATCGAATTATATATCTCAGACAGCCACGCCATCATTCTTCTCCGCAAGTCTTGCAATGATGCCAGCACTCTGCTCTTCCAGTATGTGGATCAGCGAGTTGCTTCGGCTTTGCAACAGGGAGTGAATCAGGGTCAGTGGAATAGCAACACACAGACCCAGTACTGTTGTGACCAATGCCTGTGAGATACCACCCGCCATCATTTTCGGATTACCCGTACCAAACAGTGTGATCGCCTGGAATGTGGCAATCATACCGACTACGGTACCGAGCAGACCCAGCAGTGGTGCAACAACGTAGAGCATCTTCAGGAAGCTGAGGCCCTTCTCGAATTCGGGTGTTTCACGCAGGATGGCTTCATCCAGCTTCAATTCGAGTGTTTCGATGTCAGCGTCCGGGTTGTCGGCATAAACCTGCATGACACGACCCAGTGCATTCTTGTCGCTTGGCGTGGATTTCTTCAGCTGTGACTTGATGGCCACACCCTTGGTGTACAGTACAAAGGCGCGCCAGAAAGCCAGCAACAGCCCCAGAATGCCGATACCGATAATGACATAGCCGATCGGACCCGCATCACCGGTGTCGGACAGGATGCCGTCGCCGATACCGAGACGCTCAGGCCAGGTCTTGGACTGAACCACCTGCTCCAGAATGACACCACCGGTGAAATCCATCGGCAGTTGCTGCATGCCTGAAGCTGCCGTCAGGTAAGGCTCCACAAGACCGGTGAATCGTGGCGAGGGCTGACGAGGCAGCTCCATAAGAATACCGGCTGGATAATCGACTGAAGGCTCCTGCCACTGCAGGAAGATATCGGTCGACATGGCGTTGAACACACCAACACGTGTGACGCTCTGATTTGAATCGACCGTGCCACTGGGACGCAGTACATCAGCAGCGAATGTCGTGATCTTGCCCTGTTCGGTCAGCTCATGCTGCATGGTAAACCACAGGCGCTTGAGCTCGGTGATTGTGGGCAGTTGCTTGCGCTGTGCCAGTTCACGCAGGAACTTCTGACGCTCGCTGGAATGCTCGGCACTGGTAAGAGAAGTATTCAGCTTGCCGCGCAGGTCATTGGCCACAGCCTTGACCACACCGGACATCTCACCCAGGTTACCCGAACGTTCGGTCAGTACGGTTTCCATTTCAGCCAGTTGCTTTTCGTTCTCATCGAACTCGGCTTTCAGACGGTCACTGCGGGCTTCCTGTGCCTGCAGCTCTGCCCTGGCCTGCGCCAGAAGCTGTCGCTGCTGATCGCGCTTGGCCCGGAAATCACGTTCACGTTGCTCGTTTTCTGCACTGGTCTGTGTCGCAGACTGACGGGTCTTGCGCAGCAGGTCATCAAGTGAAGCGTTCTGTGCAAAAACAGTAGCCGTTTGCAACAGAAGAATGGTACCCAGAATTGTTGTTATCTTTTTCATCTTCATTCTCCCGCTGCTGGTACAGGAATGGTCACCAGGTTCGGCGCTTCCTTGTTCTCGGCAATCCGAATCGCCTTGTTGATACTGCTGGCGAAGCGGTCATCGAGTGCTTCGAATGCACCCGTACTCGGATTCCACCAACCGGCTGATTCTCCATCGAGAGACTGGTAATAAAGCAAGGCACGGCCAACTTTCAGGTATTTGACCGATGCGCCTGTCGATGGCAGCACGCCACCGTAAGCCGAAGCCGAGCGGCCCAGCTCGATCTCACGCTGATAGGCTTCGATCACCTTGCGGTATTTTTCAGAAGTAGTGACGTCGGCACGGAACAGTTCTGATTCGAGATTGCTCACAATCTCGAGTCGCTCGGCGCGTCTGAAGGGTGTGTCATTGCTGACAATCTGGCCAAGCATGTCAACCATTTCCTGCAGCATCGGCATGACACCACGGTTCGTGGACTCGAGGTTTTCGAGCTGCTCATCGATTGACTGCATTTCACCACGCTGATTGACCACCAGTTGTTCCAGCTGTGAATTGTAGACTTTCAGGGTATCTACTTCACGAATGACCCGGCGGTACTCAGATACAAGGTCTTCAGTCTGATCTGCCAGTGTGTCGATACGGTTTTGCGATGTTCGACTGGACTGGTTGGTGTTCTGCTCTGTCTGAACGGTTGTGTCAAGCACATCGGCCTGAGCAACCATGGCAGAAAGCAGCAAAACCAGACACAAAGTCATTCCCCTACTTACGTTTGTTAAATGATTTGGCATAGCCTATTCCACTTTATCCATTGAAAAATTCGTGAGATTCCGTCATCCGGGTCGTTGGACGAAATACCTGAACGTCAGGCAACCCGTTTGTGTGTTTCCCAACGTCCGATTGGTTAGCATACAGTTTGACCCGAAAAAAGGAAACCTCCCCGATGTTTTCTAGTTTATACGCATGATCACATCCATGCAGACAGCAATAAATTTTGTCCCTCACAGCAAGCATGTTCTGGCGATCAGACCAATTTTGAAACTATCTACGTCACCCTTCGTATAGGTGCCGGTATGCAAACTTATCAATGATTGCACCCATGTTGCAAGTTTCTACGATATTTTCTCATCTCACTCCACCTGAGGATTCCCGTCGGATTGACAAACTGATAGGATTCCGTCCTGGTAAACCGGCATCTGTGCAAGGGCTTTTTTACAGCCGGATCAGTCTGTCAACATCAACAAACGACTGACCCAGGCCAACGGGGTTAACCGGTATTTGCCCAAGATTCACTGGACTTCCATACATGAATAATAGCAAAACATCCCTGATCTGGCGGCGGCTGGCTGCAATGCTCTACGACCTGTTCCCGATCCTGTCCATCCTGATCGCGGTCACAGTCGTTGCCATGCTGTTCACACCGGGCCGTGAAATACCTGCCGGTAGCTGGTGGCATCAGTTGAGTCTGTGTCTGGGCGTATATGCCTACTTCGTGATCAGCTGGATCCGATTTGGCCAGACCATCGGCATGCGGGCGTGGCGCCTGAAACTGGTGAGTGAGAGCGGCCTGACATGGCCGCGCCTGAGCATTCGATTTCTTCTCAGCCTGCTCAGCTGGTTGCCTGTGGGGCTCGGTTACCTGCGCACGGTGTTTGCAGAAGACCAGCAGAGCTGGCACGACCGCATGATGCAATGCCGCATGATTCTGATCGAGAAAACCACCTGACAGGACTGCCCTTGGACAAGGCGACTAGCGACTGCGACGAAGAAACCAGAATCCGATCGATGACACCAGCAATGCCGGTGTGATTTCGACCAGAATGGGCGGCAGAACGTAGACTTCGCCCACCCCGCTGATCGACCGGGAAAGAAAGTAGAAACCAAGACCCAGCAGAATACCGACAAACAGACGCTGCCCCATATTGCCAGAACGATTGGTACCGAACACGAACGGCATGCAGGCAATGACAATGGCGATGGCATTGAACGGATACATCACCCTACGCCAGCGCGCCGCTTCGTAGACATGCGGATCGATGCCATTTTCCTTCAGATAGCCAATGTACTGCGTCAGCTCGCTGACTGGCATCAGTTCAGGCCTCGAAATGGCCGATTTGAGGTTCTCCGGATCGATCAGAGAAGACCATAACTGTTGCTCTTCCTTGCTGGTGGTAACCTTTTCCTTGCTCAGGTAGCTGCTCTCGACATCCTTGAGTATCCATTGCTGCCCGTCATGGCGCGCAGTTTTGGCATGCGAGACTTCTTTCAGTTCATCATTTTCAAAGATGAACACATCGATGTCTGCCAGGATCAATTCCTCACCTGCCGCCAGAGAACTTGCCAGCGGCTTGTTGGCGTGAATGATCCGTTCACCATCACGCACCCACAGGCTGGCGTTCTGAGTGACCGTGACACCGGCATTTTCTGCCCGTGACTTCATGCCCTCTGCCAGCCTTTCGGCTGACGGTGCCAGCCATTCGGACATCAGCATGACCGGAATCAGGATCGCAATGACGGCCCAGACGGCCGAGAGGGCAATACGCAGCCTGGACAGGCCGGCAGCACGATAGGCAACCAGCTCACTGCTGGCGGCCATGCCACCGATACCCAGCAATGCACCCACTGCTGCGCTGATCGGAAACAGGGTGATGATCCTGCGCGGCATGGACATCAATACATACTGTACCGCCATACCGATGGTGTAATCGTTCTTGATGTCCTTCAATTCGGAAATCAGCGCCAGAAACAGATCCAGCGCCAGCAGCGCGAGCATGGCGATCATCATGCCAATGATGGCGCTGCGTGCGATGTGTCGATCAGCGATGGTCAGCATTTCAGGAACCTGCAACCTGTGTGCTGGCCGATGGTTTCTTCTTTCTGTCTCTCAGCATCCACCAGGCCACTGTCAGTGGCATCAGGTGAACCCACCACATGCCTGGTAACGGACCGACATCACCCTCATCGAGCCAGTTGCGTGCCACGGCCAGCAGGTTGGCATAGATCACATAGAACAGGATGCCGATGATCAGATTGCTGTAGAACCCCTGCCTGGGACCTGTCTTTGCCATCGGTACAGCCAGAATTGCCAGCACGATCACCGCGATCGCCGTGCTGATGCGCCACTGAAGCTCTGCTGTCGAGTTGTTGCCATCGTCTGACAGCAGCTCATCTATGGTCCAGGAACTGTACTTGAGCTGCGATTCGGTATCAGGTGGATCCGGCAGCCTAAGGTCATTGCGCTGGAATGACATCATCCTGAAATCAGCCTTCCCCGGAACACCCTCACTGCGGAAACCCTCCTCCAGTACCAGGTACCGTGCGCCATCGATCTGGTACTCGAATCCCTGCTGCGCCACAACCACATCCTTGCGCTGTTCACGTTCAATATGTATGAACGCATTCTGGAACTGGCCATCGTCTGATTGTGAGCCCACATAGATGACACTGTCGTTGGCCGCAATTTCATGAAACTGTCCGGCCTGCAGCCCTGAAATGGAGACATTGCGCAACGCCTGTTCCACCAGGGTCTTTGCCGTGCGGTCTGCCCAGGGGGAAATCCACAATGCGATGACCAGGATAAGCGCTGTCACTGGCAACACCAGCATCATCAATGGTCTGTACACCTGATTCAGACCGAATCCGCAGGATGCCAGGACAACCATTTCGTTGTCCCTGTACAACCGGGCAATCGAGAGCAGGATGGCTATATATATGGACAGCGGGCCGAGCACGGTCAGGCTTTCGATGGTGTTCAGACCCAGCTGAACGAACAGCATGTCAACCGGCACCCGTCCCATGGCCACGTCCGACAGCGCATCGGCGAATGCATAGCCCAGCGTGATGAGCAACAGCACTGACGACACCATCAGCCAGGTTGTTGCAATCTGGCCCGTGATATAGCGATCAATGATTTTCATTCGCGATAATCTGCGCTTTCCCTAAAACGATTGAAATGTGACCACAAATCATTAATCATAGCCTGCCTTTTTGCAGCACATTGATGACTCACGATTTGGCTGCAGCCTATCAGGCCGCCATGAATTGAGGCTGAACAAAATGCCGTCCAGCGGGATCCGGTCAGCAGCCAGCCAAATTCACCAATGACTAACAGCCAATGCTTGTCGAACCGCTTCCTATCGAATACGGACGACTGGCGGGAATTGTATCGGGAATATCCCGATGAAGACAGCGTCGTATACAGACGACAACAAGACAGGACGACAAATGGAATTCAGATCAACCACAGACAAACCCCAGGATATCAACACTGCATGCCTGGTGATTCCCGTCACAGACGGTTCGCTGAACGAAACCGCGACCACAATCGACGATACCCTCAATGGCCGTATCAGCTCTGCGATTGCATCAGGTGACATATCCACCAAGGCCGGCAGCACCTTTCTGATCAGCCCCGGCACGGAAAACGCCGAGCGTGTGCTACTGGCAGGCTGTGGTGACAACACCAGGCTCTCTGTCGCTGATTTCATCACGGTAAACCGTGCCGTTGCCAAACGCCTGACTAAGCTCAAGGTTGATTCAGCCGTCAATTGCATCACGTCGATGACCGTCGAGGGTCGTGATAGCGACTGGGCGTGCCAGCATGCTGCACTGGCCATGGACTGGGGCAATTACCAGTACACGGCAACCAAGGAGGTGAAAAAGCCCTCAATGCTGAACACAGTGACGTTTTTCTCGGATGCAGATGAGTCAGTTCTTGTCAGCGCCAGTGCGACGGCTGAAGGCGTCCGTCGTGCCCGTGACCTGGGAAATCTGCCGCCCAATATCTGCACACCCAGATACCTGACAGAAGTTGCCACTGAAATTGCCGCGCTGAACGAGAACAGCAGCGTCGAGATTCTCGACCGTGATGCCATGCAGGAACTGGGCATGGGTGCGCTGTTAGGTGTGGCACAGGGCAGCGCCAACGAACCCTACCTCATCGTGCTCAAGCATCTGCCTAACGCTGACGAGAAACCGATCGGCCTGGTCGGCAAGGGCATCACCTTTGATACCGGTGGCATCAGCCTGAAACCGGGCAAGGGCATGCACGAAATGAAATATGACATGGGCGGTGCCGCTGCCATGATCGGCACCTTCGAAACCTGTGTCCGGGAAAATGTGCAGCGCAATGTGATTGCGGTGATCCCTGCCGTCGAGAACATGCCCGATGGCCTGTCCTACCGGCCTGGTGATGTGCTGACCAGCATGTCCGGCAAGACCATTGAAGTGCTGAACACCGATGCCGAAGGTCGACTGATCCTGTGCGATGCGCTGACCTATATCCAGCAGTTCGAACCAGAGTGGCTGATTGACGCGGCAACGCTCACTGGTGCCTGTGTAATCGCCCTGGGCAAGCATGCCACCGCCGTGATGACTGACGACGATGAACTGGCGGATGCCCTGCTTGATGCCGGCGTGCACACCCATGACCGTGCCTGGCGCCTGCCCTTGTGGGATGACTACCAGAAGCAGATCGACACGCCGTATGCCGATGTCGCCAATGTCGGCGGCGCCGATGGCGGTGCCATCACGGCCGGGTGCTTCCTCAAGCGATTCACCAAGGGACAGCGATGGGCACACCTGGATATTGCAGGAACGGCATGGGACGGCGGCACCAAGAATGGCGCCACCGGTCGTCCGGTGACGATGCTTTCCGAATTCATCAGGCGAAACGCCAACACAGACTGATTCTGGATCGACATGGACAAGAGTTACAACCCGACTGAGATCGAAGCCCGCTGGCAGGCCTTCTGGCAGGAACATGATTTTCATGCACCGGCCGGTGAGGGTGAACCCTACACCATCATGCTGCCGCCGCCCAATGTGACCGGCAGACTGCACATGGGCCACGCCTTCCAGGACACCATCATGGACGCGCTGAGCCGTTACCACCGCATGTCGGGGCGACGGGTTTTGTGGCAGTGCGGCACCGATCACGCCGGTATTGCCACACAGATGGTAGTCGAACGGCAACTGGCGGCGAAGGGGATCAAACGACACGATCTGGGGCGGGACAAATTTGTCGAGGCAGTCTGGAATCACAAGGAAGATTCTGGCGGCACCATCAAGCAGCAGATGCAGCGGCTGGGCGCGTCGGTCGACTGGTCGACCGAACGATTCACCATGGACGAGGGCCTGTCGGCCGCAGTCAGGAAAGTATTCGTTCAGCTGTTTGATGAAGACCTGATCTATCGCGGCAAGCGTCTGGTCAACTGGGATCCGGTGCTCAACACGGCCGTGTCGGATCTTGAAGTGGTGTCTGCAGAAGAAAACGGTTCGATGTGGCACCTGCGCTATCCGCGTGAGGATGGTAATGGACACCTTGTCGTGGCCACCACACGCCCCGAGACCATGCTCGGCGATACTGCCGTGGCGGTCAATCCGAACGATGAACGCTATCAGGATCTGATTGGACAGCAGGTTACCCTGCCGCTCACAGGCCGTTGCATTCCGGTAATCGCCGACCGCTACGTTGATCCCGAGTTCGGTACCGGCTGTGTCAAGATCACACCCGGTCACGATTTCAACGACAATGAGATGGGCAAGCGTCATGATCTGCCCGTGATCAATATTCTCAACAAGGATGCCAGTCTCAATGACGAAGTTCCCGCAGCCTACCGTGGACTGGACCGGTTCGAGGCACGCAAGCAGGTGGTGGCCGATCTCGAGTCTGAAGGTCTGCTTGAGAAGATCGAGCCTCATACCCTGATGGTGCCGCGCGGTGACCGCACCGGTGCCGTACTCGAGCCGCTGCTTACTGATCAGTGGTTCGTGCGTGCGACACCTCTGGCTGAACCGGCAATCGAAGCGGTCAGGGATGGCAGAATTCGCTTTGTCCCGGAAAACTGGGACAAGACCTACTTCGAATGGATGAACAACATCCAGGACTGGTGCATCTCACGACAGCTGTGGTGGGGCCACCGTATTCCGGCCTGGTACGATGACGCCGGAACAATCTACGTCGGTGACGATGAGGCCGCTGTCCGTGAAAAGTACGCTATTGATGCCTCGGTCAGTCTGAGACAGGACGAGGATGTTCTGGACACCTGGTTCTCCTCGGCACTGTGGCCGTTTTCAACACTGGGCTGGCCCGAGAACACCGATCGACTGAATACACACTATCCGACCAACGTGCTGGTCACCGGCTTCGACATCATCTTCTTCTGGGTTGCCCGCATGATCATGATGGGCCTGAAATTCATGGGTGATGTGCCATTCAGGCAAGTTTACATTCATGGCCTGATCCGAGACTCGCACGGCCAGAAAATGTCCAAATCCAAGGGCAACACACTGGACCCGCTCGACCTCATCGACGGCATCGAACTGGAACCGTTGCTTGAAAAACGAACCACCTCACTGATGCAGCCAGAACTGGCACCGAAGATCATCGAACACACGAAGCAGGATTTCCCCGATGGTATTCAGTCATTTGGTACCGACGCCCTGAGGTTCACCTTCGCCTCTCTCGCCACACTGGGCCGAGATATCCGGTTTGATACCGGTCGCATCGAGGGCAATCGCAATTTCTGCAACAAGCTGTGGAACGCGGCACGTTTCGTGTTGATGAACTGCCAAGACAAGCCTCTTGAGTCATCGGAAGAATTCCGCACACCATTCGATCGCTGGATTCTGTCCCGATTGAATCACACGGTCGAGACCGTGCATGAAGCCATGGGTGCCTTCCGGCTTGATCTGGCCAGCCAGGCCATCTATGAATTCATCTGGCATGAATACTGCGACTGGTACCTGGAATTGAGCAAGGTCAGCCTCAACAGCGGAACTGAACAGGAACAGGCAGCCACTCGATACACCCTGCTGTCGGTACTCGAGGAAACCCTGCGACTGACGCATCCGATCATGCCCTTCATCACTGAAGAAATATGGCAGACCGTTGCCACAACAATCGGAAAGACCACTGACAGCATCGCACTGGCACCCTGTCCAGGCGTGGATCCGTCTCGCCAGGACGCTGATATCGAGGACGATGTTCACTGGTGTCAGCAGTTCATACTGGGCGTGAGACAGATCCGCGGTGAATACGATATTTCACCCGGCAAACCGCTCAATGTTCATCTGCTCTCGGTTCAGGATTCAGATCGCGAGCGTGAGAAGCGCTTCCGCACATCCCTGATGGGGCTTTCCCGCCTGGAGTCACTGTCCTGGGTCGGAGATGAATCTGAGTTGCCTGAATCGGCCGTAGCCCTGGTTGGTGAACTGAAAATCAATATCCCGCTCAAGGGACTGATCGATCCGGCAGCAGAAATTGCACGCCTGGAAAAGGAACGCGACAAGCATGATGTGTTCATCAAGCGTGCGCGCGGCAAGCTTTCCAACCCCGGTTTTGTCGACAAGGCACCAGCACAGGTGGTGGAAAAGGAACGGGAGAAACTGGCAGCGGCCGAACAACTGCGTGAAGGTATCGATGCGCAGATCCAGCGACTGTCTGCGCTCTAATCGCCTTCTCGATCAGACACTGCTTCTGAATCCTCTGCCGACTTCAGGCGACAGGTCATGATGATGGCATCCTCGCGTGTATCGGTAGAGGGATAGTAACCGGGTCGGCGCCCCACCATCGCGAAGCCGGCTCGTTCGTACAGATTGATGGCACTGCTGTTACTGGGCCTGACTTCAAGAAAAATGGCTTCGGCCCGATGCCATCGTGCGATCGAGATCAGCTTGTCGAGAATGTAGCGGCCGTGCCCCTGTTTCTGAAAATCCTCACTCACGGCCAGATTCAGAATATGGGCTTCACCGGCGGCGGCACTGAGAATGCCATATCCGGCGATTTCATCACCCACTTCAACCACCCAGCATGAGTAACCGACGCGCAGACAGTCGGCAAAGATGCCGCGTGTCCACGGGAAACTGTAGATGACCTCCTCGATGGCGATGACCTGATCCAGGTCGGTTTGTGCCATGAGTCGAATGCGGCGCGATGGCGTTTGAGACAAAGCGGATCTATCCCTTGTGACTTATGCCTTAGGATGTGTGGACAACCAGTGCTGAATTAAAGACCAGGCCTGCTTCTTGTGACTGCGATCGGAATTCATGTCCTGCAATGATGGCAGGCACAGGCAATTGCCTTCAAACACATGGCTGTGAGCCTGAGCACCAAACAGGAATACGGTGTGAAACTCGGCAACATCTTCCGGCAGGTCTGCTGTCTGAATCATTCGGATCTGACATTCATCCTGTGACAGTTTCATGGCACTGATGATGTTGTCCAGCAGCTCACCCCTGGCACCCTGGTGTGGTCTGAAATTGGTCTCCGAGATAATCAGTATCAGATATCGGCAGACAGATTCAGTAACATCCGGGTCGCGCTGTCGACGCTCAACCCAGACCGGAATACCCATGGCATCGAGAATCGCCTGCTGTTGCACGCGCTCCATACTGGTTCAGCCACCCACACTGGATTCGATATCGGCAATGATCTCGGTGAGTATCCGGTCCAGTGATTCAGTCATGGCAACGGCGGTATCGACCATGGCTGTCGATGATGCCTGTGAGGTGGCCGAGTAGTCCTGCTCCAGAATCAGTGTCTGACCCGGGCCGGTATTGAGTAATTTGGCCGACAGTGACACCACGGCAGACACGCGATCACCGTCAATGTGCTGATCAAACTGGTTCAGAGTCAGTTTGAGCCGGTAGTAATGTCGCAGGTCGGCAATGGCAACTTCCGAGGTGTTGGCATGCACGGCTTTCGCCAGACCCTGTTTCTTGGCTAGATCGATCAGACGATCCTGCACCAGGACTACCGGGCGGTTTTCCCAGTGGTGATAGAAATACAGCTTTCGCTCAAGATGATTCGCGTCCTTGCTGTAAACCAGTGCACGACTCGACCTGAGCCCATCCGTCGACGGTTGCTCTATCACCAGGACATGATCCAGTACCGGCTCGGAATAACGCTCCACTGACGGCATTTCTGTCAATGCATAGTAGTGATCTTCAGGAATCGGCTCGCTGGAACCGCAGCCTAGCAGCATCGTCAACAGCAACACACTGGCAATGGTGCGTAAGATCATTTGCTTTCTCCTGGCAGTTCATCGGCATCGGGAGAGAAGATCAGTGTGCTTGGATCCTTGCGGATGCCTCGTGTGAATTCATTGAAGTTACGGCTGGCCTCGTCCACATTGGATCCGACACTTTCCAGCCGTACCGCGAAATCCGTGATAGATGCCTTCATTCTTACCAGCACATCAGAGACATCATCGCTGTTGTCAGCCAGCAGCATGTTCATTTCATTGACCAGACCATTAACATCTTCGCGGATGGTATCGAGCCGTGATGTGAGCTCACGCACATGCTCCATGGACTCTTCGGCATCGGCGACGATATTGTCGACCCGGCTGACATTCTCAGGACGCAGAATCTGCTGCATGCCAGCGGCGGCATCATCCAGTCGACCCAGCAGTTGCTTAAGATCGTCGATCACTTCCGGTGTACTGTCTTCGAGATTCAACGTGATATTGTCGATCCTCTCACTGACGGTATCGATCAGTGGCTTGATCTGGTTTTCAGTCAGATCATTGACGTTCCCGGCCAGCTCGCCGAGCGAACCGAAGATATCACTGACACCGCGCGAGGTGATCTCGGCATCGACCTGAAGCAACTGATCACTCTCTCCCTGTTCCAGCACGATGAAGACATCGGACAACAGCCCTGAAGTGGAGATCGCGGCAACGGTGTCCGTTGCCAGTGGCCAGCCCTGACGAATGGTGAGCTCAACCCTGAAGCGGGTACGGGTACCCTGGTGCTCAGGAATCACTTCCTCGATCTGGCCGATGCTGAAGCCTTCATAATAGACAGGCGTGCCGTACTTGAGGCCGCCCACCTGTTCATAATAGGTGTGGTAGGCGTCGGTATCACCCGAGGTCTGCCCGGTGATGTTGTAGAGAATGAAAAACAGAAACAGTAACGTACCGACGACAACACTGCCTGCCACCAGGTAGTTCACATTATCCCTCTTCATCTGGTTTCCCCTGAAAGGCTATAGTTCATATTGTTCTTCTGTCAGTCGTCTGAGGTATTCTTCGGCATCGATCTGGATATGACGGGCACGCCGGTTCAGCAGGTCCTGTACCCGCTCGCTGTCACTGTTGCGCACTTCATCCACTGTCCCGGTCAACAACACCTTGCCATTATCAAGAACTGTGATCTTGTCTGCAATCTTGAAGGCGCTGTCCAGTTCATGTGTGACAACCACCATCGACATGCGCATGGCATCCCTGAGTCTCAGGATCAGGTCATCCAGTTCGGCGGCCACTACCGGGTCAAGCCCTGCAGATGGCTCGTCGAAGAATAGCAGCTTGGGGTCCATGACCACGGCCCTGGCCAGCGCAGCACGCTTGATCATGCCACCCGAGAGCTGTGATGGCATCAGGTCCTGAAAACCGCCCAGGTTGACAACCTCCAGCTTGAGCCTGGACATGATGCGTATGGTGTTTTCGTCAAGGTCGGTGTGTTCGCGTAACGGCAAGGCAACATTTTCGCCGACCGACAGCGATGTAAACAGTGCACCGCCCTGAAACGAAACGCCAAGCTGCTTGCGCAGCTGCAGCATCTCCCGTGCACCAATCGTGTTGATATCCCGTCCCAGCAGCCTGATGCTGCCCTCGGTGGGCTTGTACAAGCCGAGCAGGTGCCACAGGAAGGTGCTCTTGCCCGAGCCACTGCCCCCCATGATGACCCGGATCTCACCCTCGGGCCATCTTCATGTTGACGCCGTCCAGGATCTTTCGCTTGCCGTAGTGGGTCACCAGGTTTTCGACTTCAATCACGTGTTTGCTGTGTTCAGTCATGCTGCCCCTATCGGTTCAGGTAGAAGGTGAAGATCATGTTGGTGATGACCAGGCAACTGATCGAGATCACAACCGATTTTGTTGTTGTACGTCCGACACCCTCGGCACCACCGGTGACGGAAAACCCCGAACTGACGCCGACCAGGGCGATGATCATGCCGAACACGACACTCTTGGACAGGCCCTGTGAAACATCGGCCAGATTGAGCGAGTTCATCGAGGTCACCAGATACGCATGCATGCTCAGATCCAGGTGAACGATGGAATACAGGCCACTGCCAACGATGGCAGCAACAATGGAAATGATGGTCAGTACCGGCATCATGATGATCAGCGCCAGCAACGGCGGTGCCGCCAGGTAGCGCACCGGCATGATACCAATCACGCGCATGGCATCAACTTCCTGCGATACCACCATGGATCCAATCCGTGCTGCCAGAGAAGAAGCAGTGCGACCTGCCACCAGAATACCGGTGATCAGCGGACCGAACTCACGCACAATACCCTTGGCAACCGGGCCGACGACCTGAGATTCTGCGCCAAACTCCTTCAGGCCATAGATCATCTGGATGGCCAGCGAGATTCCGACAGCCAGAGACAGGATGCCGACAATCGGGATGGCCCTGACACCCACGTCCATCATCTGTGCAGCAACCGGTGCCAGTTTGACAGGCTGCTGTCTGCCTCGGCCAAACGCGACCCAGTACAGGCTCTCGACCAGCAGGGCACCGACATAACCGAATGCAGCAATTCCTTTGCTCAGCGTCTGCCCCAGAATACCGAAAGACTTCAGAATCATCGCTCGTCGATCAGCCTCGTGCCGAACCCAGATCGGCATGGATCGGAAACACCTGATCCAGCCTGGCCAGTTCCAGCACCGATCGCACCGCATCGGAAATCTGCAGCAATCCGAACTGCACCGATTTCACCTTGGCCGTCTGATAGCCTTCCACCAGAGCAGCGATACCGGAGCTGTCGATGTAATTGACATCGGATAATTCAACCAGTACGGCAGGATTGCCATTGATCGCATCCAGTATTGCTTCGCGCACGTCGGAAGACCAGGACAGATCCACCTCTCCGCTGACCGAAACGACCTGAAACTCGCCTTCACTTCGACTCATACAATTATTCATGATCTTCCCTGCTGATGTTTTTACTCATTCTAAGAATGTTCCCGTTGCCGCAATCCGGTTCTTCGAATTGCCAGTCATCCATCACCGTATCCATGATGTTCACACCCAGACCACCAGGCCGACAGTCGTCCAGATCCCTGGGTTTGATCTGGCTGCTGTCGATGGTGGCTGCCTGATCCCTGAGCTCGAACACCAGGCGGCTCAGTTCAGGAGCCTGTTCATGATCGAGCTTCAGATTGATCTCGCGACTGCAGTCCCCCGCGTAGGCATGTCGCATGATATTGGTGCAGGCTTCATCGATCACCAGCACCAGTTTCAGTTTTTCCTCATCACTCAGCCCGACTGGATCAAGTGCCGTACGCACCTTGTCCCTGACCTGGCTCATCTTTGTCGGGCAGGAGAGAAATGACAATTCAAGCAACGTGCTCATGCATTCACTCCGTCTATCGCCAGCAATGTGGTGTCATCGATGATCTTCATCCGTCTCAGACGTGTCACGATACTGCCAAGTCTCGCCTTCAGCGGCTTTTCGCTGAACCGGTTGATCAGCGCTTCAAGCCCTTCCTCCTCCAGCATTGAGCCGTCTTCCTGACGGATTTCGGTCACACCATCGGAGTAGAAATAGATGCTGCCAGCATCCAGTCTGCAGTGCTGCTCGGCAATCGATTCCTGCCTGATGATGCCCAGTGGCGGCGCCATCGCCGGATAGGTTTCGAAACTGCCATCCGCATTGTGCTTCAATGGTGTCGGGAAGCCTGCATTGGCCCATTCAAGTTCATGTGTCGCGGGATGATAATACCCCGCGATGGCGCAGATAAACATGCCTTGCGACAGATTGTCCACCAGTTCGTTGTTCACTTCAGTCAGCCAGTCACCTGCTGGTGCTGCCTTCTTTCCGACAAACCGCAACAGGGTTGCCGTCTGAACCATCACCAGTGCCGCATTCATGCCCTTGCCCGAGACATCACCGACAGTGAAGGCAATTCGACCGTCATCCAGCTCGAAATGGTCATAGAAATCACCGGAGACCTGACGCGCAGGCAAATTGATGCCCTGTACGGGAAAGCCGTCAGTCCTTCGTCTGGGGTAGAACGATCGCTGTAGCCGACGCGCCAGAAATAACTCGCGCTTGATCTGACGCTGTTCAACAAGATCGGCCGCCATGCGGGCGTTGTTGATGGCCAGTGAAGTCGGTGATGCCAGAATTCTCAGCGTATCCTGATCAGTCTCGTCAAACAGGCCGCCATCACGCTTGTTCAGAATCTGCAGTACACCAATCACACCGTCTGCTGCGGTCAGCGGTGTGCAAAGTATCGAACGGGTTGAAAAACCGGTCTTGCGATCAACGCGTGCCGTGAAATCCGGGTCACTTTGTACATCTGCCACCAGTCGACTGAGACCATCAGCGGCTGTCTTGCCCACGATGCCCTTGCCCACCGGCATCTGCAGACCAGTGATGTTGACCGGTCCGAAACAGGCTCGACATTCGAGGCTCATGGATGCCCTGTCAAGCAGGAATACCGACGCTGCCTCGGCATTCATGTATTCGGCAATGCGACTTGCTGCATGGGTCAGTGTGGATTCGATGTCGATCGAACGGGCAAACTCCTGGCCCAGTTCGATCAGCAGCTCGCTGTCTGCTGTCCTGGATACGGCAACCTCTGCGGTTTCGGCAATGAGTCCCGTGTCAGTCATGCTCGGCACGTCTGGCTCGACGCTTCAGACGGTTTCTGGCCCAGATGACCGGCCCTGACAGGGCATATCCATAGGCGATGACAAACAGCAGCTTTTCCGGTGCCAGTGCCATCAGCACGAATCCGACGACGATGAACAGGATCCAGAAAAACGGCACCATCTCGGGCCAGCGCTTGAAACTGAAATACTTGATATTGCTGACCATCATCAGGCCAGCTGCAATCGTGATGAGCAGCATCAGTATGTTGAGTTCGGGGCCACTGAAACCGAACTCTTCGGCACACCAGACAAAGGTGATGATCATGCCGCCAGCTGCGGGTGATGACAGGCCAACGAAATAGGACTTGTCAACCTTGCCGGCCTGGGTGTTGAAGCGTGCCAGGCGCAATGCTGCACAGGCAGCGAACAGGAATGCTGCAAGCCAGCCTACCTTGCCGAGGAGGTTGCCCATATCGGCCATCGATGAAAGTGCCCAGGTATAGGCGATAACCGAGGGTGCCAGACCAAAGGACACCAGATCCGACAGGCTGTCGTACTGTACACCGAAGTCACTCTGTGTATTGGTCATGCGCGCAACCCGGCCATCAAAGGAATCCAGCAGTGATGCGATGAAGACGGCGATGCAGGCCGCGACCGGTCTGTCATTGATGGCTGAGATGATGGCATAGAAACCGGCGAACATGGCACCGGTGGTAAACAGATTTGGCAGCAGATAGATAGCCGACCGGGGGTGCGGCGATCGACCGCTGTTCTCGCTGGCACCCTCCGTTACCGAGGATTTGTCTTGTTTTCTCTTATTCATACCTGAGTCAGGCCTGCCCTGCAGGAGCAGACCCCGATTCCCCCCGACTGTGATGCAAAGCTCATCTTCACTGCGACACACACCCTGGTCAACCACACTGTTCGTGTCCGTACTATACTATCATCGTCTCACATCGTGTAGCCATGACAATGCTTGTGGCGATGATATGGCGGTTTCATCGGAGTGGAACAGAGGCCTCACAATGCTGTCACACTGGGTGTATAATCAGATTGCTGCATTCGAATATCGGAACAACCGGAGAGAGCAGATGAACAAGTTTTTCCTGATGACACTGCTGGCCTGTCTCGCTACCAATGCCATGGCAAAGGAGCGGGTTTACAAGTGGGTCGATGAGAATGGTGTCACACATTACAGCCCGACACCTCCTCCCGGCGAGAACACCGATGCCGAACAACTCGTCGTCGACTCGGAAGATCCGCTACTGCCTGAACCGGAACCGGAGCCTTCTCTGATTGACACACCCGGACTGCAGGCACAGGCTGCCCCACCGGACAATTCCGAAATTGAACGACGCAACCGCATGAGGCAGTGCAACCACGGTCGCAAGGTCATTGAACAGGTCGAACCCCTGCCTCGTGTACTCCGAACGGAAGCAGACGGCACTGTGACTGCGCTCAGTGACGAGGAAAGACTGCGCCTGCTGGATGAAGCTCGCGCCAAGATTGCCAAATACTGTGATCAATAACCGCCAACGCAAAAAGAGCCTTGCACCCAGGGTGATCATGCTGCTGATGCTGATCGTGCTCACCGCTCTGGTCTACTGGTATTTCAACCCGTCATCGCGGCCTGCATGGCTGGCCGACAAACTGCCGGCTTCAGCCAGTGCCACCACCACTGTCTACAAGTGGACCGCGGAAAACGGATTGACCATGGTCAGTGATCACAAGCCGCCCGAAGGCGTCGAGTATGAAGTGCTCGAATACCGAAATGACCAGAACGTTATCCCGGCAACGGTCGAGAATGACTGAATCTCATACTTCTGGTTCTTGCGAATTCACCCGATTTTGATATAAACGGCATGTCACATGATTGACATACGAACGTGATATCCAAGGGAATCACGTTCAATGGTGTTTTTTCCGGTCCGGGGAAGTCAGTTTCCAGATGAAAAGTCCATCCAAGAAGATCAAGTCGATTGGCATGCCCTACTCGGGGATATCCCGGGCAGACTATCACATCGAAAAACGCCGCCTGCAGCTGGAACTGCTGCGTATCCAGCAGGAAATTGTGGCTCGTCAGAAACGAGTCGCCGTCACCTTCGATGGGCGCGATGCGGCTGGCAAGGGATCCAACATACGTCGCATCGTGCAGAACATGATGCCCAAGCATTACCGGGTCATCGAACTGGGCATTCCCACTGAATCCGAATCGCGCTACTGGTTCGGACGCTACGAAAAACTGCTGCCGAACGAGGGAGAAATCGTCTTCTTTGATCGTTCCTGGTACAACCGCGCCCTGATCGAGCCCACCATGGGCTATTGCACTGAAACCCAGTACAAGTACTTCATGAACAAGGTACTCAAGTGGGAGCACAACCTGATCAGGAATGGCCTGGTGCTGATCAAGTTCTATCTGTCGGTCGATTCCGACACTCAGATGTACCGTTTCAAGGAACGGCTGTCGGACCCCCTCAAGTTCTGGAAATTCTCCCACAATGACTATGCTGCGCGGGAAAAGTGGCAGATCTTCACTCAGTACAAGGAACAGATGCTGGCCCGGACATCGTCCAAGAAATCCCCCTGGATCGAAGTCAATTCCAATTCCAAGATGGAATCAATCCTGACCTGCATGCTGCACATCATTCGCGTTCTTGGCAGTCCAGATTTCGAAACACTGACAGGCGAAGAAGTGGCGACCAATTATTCCATTGAAGTCGACGGCGTACAGTTCACGGGCTTGAATTCGAAACAGTATGCTGTTCTCATGGACAGGCAAAAACCAGAATAAGCCAAACACCAATGTCACTCAAAAAGCCGTCTCTTGAAGCCACTGTAGGCCTGCCTGTCGTCGAATCCTCCGGTGGACTGGTCTACAACGATGACCACCACATACTGCTGATGTTCAAGCGACGCAAATGGGATTTGCCCAAGGGGCGTGTCGAAGAGGATGTTTCCTACCAGGACACGGCGCTGCGTGAAGTGTCCGAGGAAACCGGGCTGATCATCGATCGCATGGAGGTTACCGGGCAACTGCCCCCAACCTGGCACACCACCACCCACGGCGGCAAGAAGTACCTGAAGAAAACACACTGGTACCTGATCCGGTACCACGGTGAGGACGATGACACCAATCCGCAGATCGAGGAAGGCATCATCGAATGCCGCTGGGTACACTTGAGTGACCTGAGACATTATCTGGACACATTAAGACCCAGAATCCTGTACGTGATCGATTTCTGGCATCAGAACCTGGCCTATGTGCCGCGCCGATAGTTCACCAGAACCGAAGTTTTTATCAATCTGACGGTCAGAGGATTTCTGGCAGCAGATTGACATAATCCCGGATTTCATCTCTTACCCGTCGATAATGCGGCAGAGCTTCCTCGTCTGATCCTGCCGATTGCGCCAGTTTCGGGGGGTCATCGAAGCCCTGGTGTACCACTCGTGCATCACCGGGAAAAATCGGACAGGTTTCGTGAGCATGACCGCAGACGGTCACCACAAGATCGAAGTTCGGGTCATTGACTTCATCCAGTCGCTTGCTGAACTGACTGTTGATATCAATGCCGATTTCGTTCATGACCGTCACCACGTGAGGGTTCATGCCATGCTTTTCGATACCTGCAGAGACGGCCGTGATGCGATCACCGTGTATCTGTCGGCAAAGACCCTCGGCCATCTGTGATCGGCAGGAGTTCCCGGTACAGAGAAACAGCACTCTCGGCTTGACGCTCATGATACCGACTCCTGCTCCGCAATCTGTTCTCCAGGACAGCAGTCCGGTCCCTGCACCCAGCGACAGAAGGGAGTTGCCAGCACAGTACCCAGTGTGGTGGCACCCAGATAGATCCAGAGATGATCAAGGTTCATTGAAACGATGGCAGGTCCCATTGAGCGGGCCGGATTCATCGATGCGCCACTGACCGGACCACCAAATGTCGCCGCCAGCGCGACGAATCCCCCAATGGCAACACCGGCCATGATGCCCTTCTCCTGATGACCGGTGGACACATTGAGGATGATGAACATCAGCATGAATGACAGCACCACTTCCATCACGGCTGCACGCCAGGGCTCTGCAACCGGTGCCGTTGCGCCGAGTGTCTCACTGCCGGGCATGATCAGCAGCAGCAGCAGACAGGCCAGAATCGCACCCGAGCACTGTGCCAGGACATACGGCAACAGCTCGCGGGCCGGAAATCGTCCTGCGATGTAAAAGGCGATACTCACGGCCGGATTGATGTGGGCACCTGAGATATTGCCAATAGCGTAGATCATGGCCATCACGATCAGGCCAAACACCAGGCCGATGCCCAGCACACCAAGCGATGCTCCGTAGAGCTGATCAACCACAATAGCGCCGCAGCCGGCGAAGACCAGGGCGAAGGTACCAATGAGTTCTGCGAGATATCGATTCATGTCGACTGGGTCAGGCTGTTCTGAAGTGCGCGGCACCCTAACACAATTCGGTGACAGACGCATGTCATCGGACCCTTGATTTGCCTGGTATGGATGTCCTGAAAAAGCTGACATCAATTGTCTGTCAACAGTCGCTATTGCCCCCCACTCCCGATAAACTATGCGCTTTTATTGAACAGGCAAGCCCTCACATGCGAACCACCGCCTATCATCTGGCCACGGTCAAGGAAACGCCGGCCGATGCCGAAATCGTGTCTCACCGACTCATGCTGCGAACCGGCATGATCCGCAAACTCAGTTCGGGTATCTACAGCTGGACACCGATCGGCCTGAAAGTGCTGCGCAAGGTCGAGACCATCGTGCGTGAGGAAATGGATCGGGCCGGTGGCCTGGAAATGCTGATGCCGGCGATCCAGCCATCGGAATTGTGGCAGGAAACCGATCGATGGGATCAGTTTGGCCCCCTGCTGCTGAAAATCCAGGACCGTGCCGGTCGCGACTTCTGTTATGGTCCAACCCACGAGGAAGTGATCACCGATTTCGCACGCGCTGAAATCAAGAGCTACAAGCAGCTGCCAGTCACCTTCTATCAGATTCAGAACAAGTTCCGTGACGAGATCCGGCCGCGCTTCGGTGTCATGCGTGCGCGCGAATTCCTGATGAAGGATGCCTACTCCTTCCATCTCGACCAGGAAACCATGGACGAAACCTACACGATCATGCACGGTGCCTACAGCCGCATACTCGAACGCATCGGGCTGGCATTCAGGCCGGTTCAGGCCGATTCGGGCGCCATTGGTGGCAGTGTGTCGCATGAATTCCAGGTTCTGGCCGATTCCGGTGAAGACGCCATTGCCTACAGCACCGAGAGTGATTATGCCGCCAATGTCGAGACAGCCGAAGCGCTGGCACCAGCGGCCGATGACAATACCGAGATGCTTGATCTGAACGAGATTGAAACGCCGAACCAGAAAACCATCGAAGAGGTCTGTGATCACCTGGACATTTCTGCCGCGCAAACCGTCAAGACTCTGATCGTCGAGACTGAAGAAAACGGACTCGTGGCGCTGTGTCTGCGCGGTGATCACCAGCTGAATGAGGTCAAGGCGGCTCGACTGTCGCAGCTGGCTGGCGGCTATCACATGGCCGGTGAGGAAAAAATTCGTGCGGCCTGTGGTTGTGGTGCGGGTTCGGTCGGACCAGTGGGTCTGGATATCCCTGTCATCGTCGATCGTGCTGCTGCAGCATTGCGCAATTTCGTCTGCGGACGCAACCGTGATGGCTGGCATCACGGCAATGCCAACTGGGAACGTGATGTCAGTGTTACCGAAATCGCCGATCTCAGAAATGTTCTTGAGGGCGACCCAAGCCCTGACGGCAAGGGAACGCTGGCCTTTGCCCGCGGCATCGAAGTTGGACATATCTTCATGCTGGGCAGCAAGTATTCCGAAGCCATGAATGCCGTGGTGCTTAACGAAGACGGCAAGGCCGTGCCCATGATCATGGGTTGCTATGGCATCGGCGTCTCACGCATCGTCGCTGCCGCCATCGAACAGAATCACGATGATCGCGGCATCATCTGGCCACAGGCGATCGCACCGTTCACACTGGTGATCATTCCTGTGAATGGCCACAAGTCACCTCGCGTCAAGGCTGCAGCAGAATCACTGTATCAGTCGTTTCAGGATCGGGGTGTGGAAGTGCTGCTGGATGATCGCAAACTGCGTCCCGGTGTGATGTTTGCCGATGCCGAGCTGCTGGGTATTCCACACCGTCTTGTGGTTGGCGAAAAGGCACTGGATGCCGGCCAGCTCGAGTATCGTGACCGACGTGAGGCTGACAACGAGATGATCGAGGGCGACAGCGCCGTGGACTGGATCATGGATCGTATCAACAACGGCTGAGTGATGCAGATTCGGGCCTGTCTGGACTCGGGGGAACGTTCACAGCGACTTGAGCGGGAACTGTTGCTGATGCACGTGCTGCAGAAGGACCGTGCCTGGCTCTACACGCATGACGACGTTTTGCTTGAACCAGGTGAGCTCGATGCCTATCAGGCCCTGCTGAACCGTCGTATCAACGGTGAACCCATTGCCTACCTGACCGGCACACGTTCATTCTGGGATCATGAGTTTCAGGTAAATGAACATTGCCTGATCCCCAGGGCCGATACCGAACTGCTTGTCGAGCTGGCCAGCGGTCTGCTTCCGGATGACTTTAAAGGGCACGTCATCGATCTGGGTACCGGCAGCGGCATCCTCGCCATCTCGATTGCACTGATTCGACCTGACTGCCATGTCGTCGCAACTGACATCAACGCTCACACCCTGCAGTTGGCCGAATCGAACGCACAGAGACTGGGTGCCACGAATGTGGCGTTCGTCGAAAGTGACTGGTTCGCCGAGCTTGCCGGACAGCAATTCGACATGATCATCTCCAACCCGCCCTATATCCGCAGCACCGATCCGCATCTGGATCAGGGTGATCTGAGATTTGAACCCAGGCGCGCACTCGATGGCGGCGATGACGGACTTGATGCCTATCGCCGCATTATCGAGGGTTGCAAAGACCACCTGACGGATAGTGGCCATCTGCTGCTGGAACACGGTCACGACCAGCGCGAGCACCTCTGCGACCTGCTGCACGCAGCAGGATTCGATACATTGCAGATCCAGGACGACCTGGCCGGAATCCCGCGGGCCATCGTGGCATCCAGAGCCCCGGCAACAGCTACATGAATCGGGCACTTGTCCTCATCAACCGTTTTTTCTATCGTAGCCGATCGGCTACGTCACTACTGAACCAGACAATAACGTACGAGAACACACATGATTAAACCGAGAATCACCCCCCCGCTGAATCTGATCATCCTGTTGCTGACCGCAGCACTGATGCTCGCCTGTACCGAAACCACCGACGAGCAGTCGCAGGACACTCAGGCTGTATCACCAGTAGTCAGCGATGTGCCAGTCACTGATGCTACAGATCCCTTTGTCGCAGCTGCCTCGCACATCGACAGCGACGACCTGCACCGTCATATTCGCACCCTGTCATCCGACGAGTTTGGTGGACGTGCTCCATTCTCCGAGGGCGAAGTGAAAACCCTGGACTACCTGGAAACGGCGTTTCGTGACGCCGGCATGCAACCCGGCTACGAGGGCAGTTTCCGTCAGCCGGTCAACCTGGTGGCGATCACCGCCGAAGCCGCGGATATCAGCATCAGTCACTCTGGAGGCTCAATGAGCCTGAGCCATGGCCCGGATATCGTTTCCTGGACGACACAGGTGACTGACGCTGTCGCCGTCGAGGACAGCGAACTGGTGTTTGTCGGCTATGGAATTGTCGCACCCGAATACAACTGGAATGACTATGACGGTGTCGATGTGACCGGCAAGACGGTGATGATGCTGGTTAACGACCCGGGCTTTGCAACCCAGAATCCGGATCTGTTCAATGGCAACGAGATGACCTATTACGGCCGCTGGACCTACAAGTTCGAGGAAGCGGCCCGGCAGGGTGCCACAGCGGCCATCCTGATTCATGACACCATACCGGCATCCTATCCCTGGGGTGTGGTCATCAACAGTTGGACAGGTGCACAGTTCCATCTGGATTTACCCGATGGCAACAGCGGCAATTGCGATGTCGAGGCCTGGATCACCAAAGGGCGTGCGACGGATGTGCTGAAAGCAGCCGGCCTGGACCTGACCGAACTGGAAGATCTGGCACAGAAACCCGGATTCAAACCGGTTGAAACTGCCTTGCGTATCAGCACCGGATTTGGCAACCAGATAGAAAAATCCACCTCCTGGAATATCGTGGCCATGCACCCCGGCAAAAGCGCTGACGCCATCATTTTCACGGCACACTGGGATCATCTGGGTACGGATCAGGCACTGGTCGATGCGGGCGAAGACGGCATCTATAACGGCGCCGTGGACAACGCGACAGGGCTGGCTGCCATGATCGAACTGGCTGAAGCCTATGCCTCACTGGAACAGACCCCCGAACGAAGCACGTACTTTGTTGCCGTCACCGCCGAGGAATCCGGCCTGCTCGGATCACGGCAGTTCGTGGAAACACCACCGGTTCCCACCCATCGCATGGTGGCAGGCATCAACATGGATGCCATGAGCGTACTGGGCAAGACCTCCGACATGGTGGTCATTGGATACGACAGTTCCGAGCTTGAGGATCTGCTGGCTGATGCGGCTGGCAAACAGAACCGCAGTGTGGTGCCTGAACCCACGCCAGAACGTGGTTACTACTATCGATCGGATCATTTCAATTTTGCCAAACAGGGCGTGCCCTTCCTGTACGCCAAGGCAGGCCTGGAGCACCTCAAGAATGGACTGGCCTGGGCACAGCAGGCCTCGGCCGAATATGGTGCCAATCGCTATCACAAGCCGGGTGATGAATACGATGCCAGCTGGGACCTGTCCGGCATGGTCGAGGATGTCCAGCTGTACCTGGACATTGCCCTCACCATTGCCTATTCGAATGACTGGCCCAACTGGTACGAGGGCAATGAATTTCGTGCCATCCGCGATGCCAGCATGGCCGGGAAGCCATGACCGCTGTAATCGGCCAACAAGATACACGCCTGCGCATGGGGGCAAGTGGCGTGATGATCGCCGTGATGCTGTTTGCAATCACCCTGTCACCGACCGTCAGATCCGGCGACAAGTTGGATCACGCAGGCACGCTTGATGCCTGGATGGTCGCTTACAATCAACACGACATCGAGGGGATGCTGAAACACGCTCACCCGGACATCGAATGGCTGTTCGTGAAAGAGGATACGGTTCTGGTGGAAACGCGCGGCACCGAAGCCCTGGCCAGTGGACTGAAGACCTACTTCAGTTCGCTGCCCTCGGCACGGGGAACGGTGCACAATCTGCACGTGCATGACCGCTTTGCCAGCGTCACCGAACAGGCCCACTGGATCAAGGATGGCGAGGAGCGCTCGCAGTGTTCACTGGCCGTGTACGAGATGGAGGGCCGCCTCATCCGCCGGGTCTGGTATTACCCGTCAACCGGCTGCCAGCACCTGGAAGATTGATCGAAGCGGTCAATCGTCTGCTGTGCCCGGCTGTTCGATCCGCTGCCTGAACTTGTGGGGAAACAACCCCATGTAATTACCCACCACACCCGAATTGAAACTGACGTCGTTGCGTATCACCTGAACACTGAAACCCGTGACGGGTAGCCCTCGATAGTCACGTCCCTCGCGATCGGTCAGTCGATGTCTCTCACCATCGGCGATCGGATGGGTCAGCTCGAGAGTGTATGCACCATTGGAAAAAAATGCTGGAATCGTACGGCGGGTGTTCTCGTCACGTCCGAAGATGCCTGGCGAAGCGTCGGCATCGGCCATCAAAAGCACATTCACTGCTGCACTGACAGTCAGAACGATGGGCCCTGGCGGCGGCTGCGGGTTCTGATCACACACAAAGCCTGAACAGAAACTGCCCATGATCTCAGCTTCACGATTCACAAAGACGGGACGGTACTCCACACTGGCACCATAGCGAAAATCATCCTCTATTCTGAACAGATCCGAAAATGGTGCCATGGGTTCGGCACCAACCAGTAGCTCATCGGTATAATAGCGTTTGGTCGGGAAAGAGAGCACCAGCTCAGACTCAGCATTCAGTGAGGATTCAATGCTGTAATCAAAGCTCAGTGTCTCCGTCATGAACAGCGCCGAGACCGCATCAATCGGCCGATCCCAATTGGACAGGATGGCCTGCCCCGTTTCAGGGTCCTGGATGATGCTGTCGACAAAACCGTTTGCATCAGCATCAACGTTGACACTGGTCAGGTTGGGCAGCGAGTCGCCAGGATTGCCATGCAACTGACTTGATGAAAACTGGCTCAGTGCGATTGCCCTGTAATTGATCTGTACCGCATCGAGTACATCGATCAATGTCATCGAACCTGAAAGCTTGCCCGCAGGTGGCAACAGGTCGGTTGCAGGGTCCATTGACCAATAGGCACCCTCGATGGGTTCACCGAATTCGTCAACCTGCCATGCCAGATTCAATTGCTGACAGTCATTGGGCACACCCAATGTGTCTGTTGCAGCCGTTGCAGACCCCATTTGAGCATCGTCAAGCACGCCCATTTCTATCACTTCGATACTGCCCGTGAATGTGCGGGACAGATCGTCAACGCCTTCATCCTGGCTCCATTCAAGCTGGGGAAATCCATCTCGTGTATAGCTGAAATTACGCAGATCAACATAGCGATCGTCGTTTGACGTGCGCGGCAGGAAGGGCGCCAATGCTGTCTGTCCGATGATATCCGGCACCGTGCAGGATTCATCCCGGGTCAGCAGCCCTGCACGCCCGAATTCTTCATCCAGGAACAGGGCGGCTACCCAGGTATCGAGTGGACCGAGGTAGAGATTGAACGTCACTGCCTCGCGCTGATTATGTGCTTCACGAATGGTCAGCTTCAGAGCCTTGGCTTGTTCGCTGTTGTTTTCGATGCTGATCAGGCTCTGAAAACCCTCGGTGACTGTGTAGAAAGGGTAGTAAAGCACCTCGCCGCGGCCCTCAGGAGCCAGACTGACGGCGAGCACAGAATTCGTCTGCCACATGGCAAGAAATAATATGATCAGCCGCATGATTCCGTTTACCTCACTCATATCACTGTCCTTCCTCGATGCGGGCTTCTACCCGTATGGGTGTCACGCCCGCATAATTGCCGATTACCCCAGCACCGAAACTGACGGGATTACGGATTGCCTGGAGAGTAAATCCAATGACGGGCAAGCCGCTGTAGACCCGACCATCACGGTCGATGAGCTGTCTTTCCTGATCCGATTCAGGGCTGGACAACAGAATGGAAAACTGCCCGCTTTCCCAAATCGCGTTGGTATCGGTGCTCAACAAGGAATCACCCAGCAAAGTCGGTTGCATATTGCCATCGGACAAACTGAGGATATTTGTGCCATGGCAGGTCCTCACATCGGGTGTCTCGTCGATGCAATCGAATGGGTTCAAGCAATCGATACCGTTATCATCAGTGACCTGACGTGATCCACGATCTGGGATTCGGGTGGCAGACACATCGCATGAACCGTCAGACGCTGTATCACTGGTCAGGTACAATTCTGTGAAGGGTGACTGGGCCTGACCGCCGATCAAGCGCTCATCGGTATAGTAACGCTTGGTTGGAAAGGCGATCACAATCTCAGTTTTGGCGTTGATGTCCAGATCCAGTGAGAATTCAGATTCAGCCAGCATGGACATAAATACAGCGCTGACGGCATCAATCGGGTTATCCCATTCCGATTGAATGATATGGCCGCTGGCAGGATCACGGACAAAACTTTCGACGAAACCGTCAGCATCCAGATCGTAATCGGCACTGGTCAGATTGGGCAAGGCATCGCCAGGAGCTGAATTCAGAGTGCTCAGTGCAAATCCACCGATCGCGTCGGCACTGTATGTGATTTGTGTGGCATCCAGTACGCTGATCAAGGTCAGATGTCCGACCAGACTGCCTGTTGGTGCCTGCATATCGGTCTGCGGGTTGATTAGCCAGTACGACTCATCATTCAAGGGGGCACCGTTCACATCAGTCACCCACGCGGCATTAAGCTGTGTACAGTCATTGGGCATGCCGTCTGTCATGCCTGCTGCACTTGCCGACCCGGCAATGTCATCACTGAGCACACCGAGTTCGATGATCTCGATCATACCCTGTCGGGTTCGCGCCTGGTCATCGGGACCTTCATCATCTGCAATCCCGCTGTAGTCGAAATTTCGGAACGGCACGTAGCGGTCACCATTCGGTGTCTCAGGGAGAAACGGCGCGAGATTGCTGCTACCAATAATGTCAGGTACTGTACACGAACCATCACGGCTCAGCAGATTGGCAGGCCCCTCGTCGTCAATAGAAAATATTGCTGCTGTCCAGGTGTCGAATCCGGCCAGGTAGAGATTGAAATCGAGCACCGTCCGCTGGTTACTGCCTTCACGAAAACGGATTTTAACGGCCTTTGGCTCTGCCGCTGTATTGCTGACAGAGAGTAGGCTCTGATAGCCGTTGTTGACAGTATAGAGTGGGAAGATCAGAACCTGGCCTTCACCATTGATGGCAAGGTGAACAGCCATTCCCTGATTTGCGAAAAATCCTGCTACCAGCAGTAAACACAATCGAGTAAAAATCATACTCCCCCCATATTGGACACAGGTTGACGCCAGATCGTGCGAATTGGCGTGATGGGCGTTGACACGATGGACTGTGGTCCAACAGTCAAGCACCTGATCTACATCGCGACATCGGTTCAAGAATCTGGTCATTAACACCGAACCAGACACAGCAAGTGCTGTACTACAAAGCCTTAAACCTTTGGACACACTGAAGTGTATGCATGTGACGACTGGAATTAAGCTATCACGCCATTCGTTAAGCCAGTATGAAAATCGGGTAAGCAGGTTATTTACATTCTTGTGCGAATAATGACGCCATCAGAGTGGATTGGTGAATACTTCACCGACTGATACATACGGCAGTCAGATTGCCTGAATGCCTTCAGGGGAACAGACCCGGGCTGGCTACTGCATCTCCTCCGAGGCGGATTCGATTCTGCGAACGCGACGATGCGGGGCTGAGCTTGCATAATTGGCAATGACACCGTTACCGAACGATTGGTTATTTTTGAGTATTTCTACCGAAAAACCAGTCACAGGCACACCGAAATAGATGTTGCCTTCACGATCGGTCAGCCGTCGTTCCTCGGCGTCGGGCGTCAGATTTATTCGAACGTGGCCAGTGTCAAATACACGTGGCAGGCGGTTCTTGTAAGGTCGTTCACCAAAGATTGAAGTAACGCTCTGATCATCGAAGGCAAGCGTTGAGGATCCGTGACACACTTGCAGTATCGGCGGTGGACAGGCACCAATACAGATCAGCCCTGCTTCCGGATCAACCGACTCACCTTCCCGGTTTTGCAAGACAAACCTGTAGTCCTGACAGGAGCCTGCTTCTGGGGTGGGCCCGAAAAATGGAAACTGTGACAGATCCCGATACAACTGGCTGAATGGCATACGTGACTCAGACGCCCACATCGGATCGGTGTAAAATTGCTTGGTAGGGTAGTTCAGTGTCCATTCGGTAACCGCCGACAGAACATCTTCCATGACTATCTCGTTTTCTATCGTCTCACTCATGAACAGCGCAGAAACGGCATCGATGGATTCGTTCCAGTTGGATACCAGCTCTTCTCCAGAAACCGGGTGAAACACACGACTGTCAGTAAATCCGTCGCCATCTGAATCATGGTTTGCACTGGTCAGATTCGGTAGCGGATCTCCTGGAAGTGTATGCAACACTGTCTGACTGAAGCGGTCGATGATTTCCGGATTGTAGGAGGCTTGCACACCATCGGGCACATTCAACAGCCTCATGGATCCGGTCAACCCACCCGACGGGGCTAACAGATCTATATTGGCATCATCAATCCAGTAGGAATCCGCCGTTGGCAAACCAAAGATATCCGTGATCCAGGCCTGATTGAGCTGCTCACAATCAGCAGGCGCGTCGCCCTCGAATGTTGCCGCTGATGCAGAGCCCTGTATGTCGTCCTGCAGTCGACCCATCTCGATCACTTCGATCATGCCCTGACGATTACGCTCCATATCGTCGGGCCCAGCATCATTATTCACACCGGTATAACCATAATTACGCAATGAGACGTAACGTGCGCCATCAGCCAACCGGGGCAGTTCCGGTGCGACGCTGGTTTGTCCAATGATATCGGGAACGGTACAACTTGAGTCACGGGTGACAATATTGCCAGGCCCGTCATCGCTGAATGAGAAAAGCGCCGCTGTCCAGCTGTCCAATGGCGCCAGGTAGATGTTGAATGTGAGTACCTCACGATGATTGCTGGCTTCGAGAATTCTGAACTTGAGCGCCTTGACATCAGCTGTGGTGTTCTTGATGGTCATCAGGCTCAGATACCCTTTCTCAACACTGTAGTAGGGAAATATCAGGACTTCACCCGTTCCGTCGCGTGCCAGTTCGACAGCAGCGAGTTCTGTTGCCAGTGTAAATAACAGTAATCCAATCAGTGGTATCAGTCGTTTCACAGTGTATGCCCTCATCTCCATTCCCTGGTGTGCACTACTGACGCTTGAGCCTGAATGGCAGATTATTGTTTAAACCGTGTCCGACAACATATTACGGATCACCGACTTCGATCTCACCGCGCAGGTACTCAACCGCCTTGCCGGAGAGTCTGACACGGGAGGCGTTAACAGAACATAAAATCGTGCCGCCGCGTTTCGAGAGCTGCCTGGCTGTCAGTGATTGTCTGCCCAGCCGGTTGGCCCAGTAGGGCGCCAGCTTGCAATGGGCCGAACCGGTGACGGGGTCTTCATCGACACCGACCGCCGGTGCAAAGAAGCGGCTGACGAAATCACAGTCCTCACCCGGCGCAGTGACGATAACGCCCCGATACGGCAGTCGGCACAGTGCGGCAAGATCCGGTTGTATCGATTCGACGTCTGCCTGAGTCGGATACACGGCAAGGGCATCATCGGTGGTCCAGACTTCTTCGGGAACGCTGCCCAGTGCGTCAGACAGCTTCGAATCAATCTCCGTGCGTTCCGATGGCTGTGCCGGAAAGTCCAAGACGATATGATCACCATCCCGATGCACCCGAAGCTCACCGGAACGTGTCTCGAATTTCAGGGTTGTTGAGTCATCCGACAATCGATTGAAGATCACCCAGGCGGTGGCCAGCGTGGCATGACCACACAGATCAACCTCACAGGCCGGCGTAAACCAGCGCAGCTGATACTGCCCCTGGTCACCGACGAAGAAGGCGGTTTCCGACAGGTTGTTCTCCGCAGCAATCTGCTGCATCAGCGTTTCGGGCAACCACTCATCGAGCGGGCAGACTGCAGCCGGGTTTCCACGAAACAGTTCATCGGCAAAGGCATCAATCTGGAATAAACGAATCATGCGGGATAACCGGTAATGTCGCGAATGGTTTCATAAAGTGGCTCAAGTTTTCCGTACATCTTCAGATAGACCTCGTTGAACAGACGGTTGTAGATGTGATGCGCATTGAGATTCGGCTCGAACGACTCACCGCGATGGGACATGGCAGCAACGGCCGATTCGAATCCGTCATGCAGGCCACCACCCACCGCAGCCGTGATGGCAGCGCCGAGAATTGAAGCTTCGTGAGTATGAATGCGCCGTGCCGGCAGGTTCATCACATCGGCGATAATCTGCAGGGTGACGTCGGAGCGCGAGCCGCCGCCAGTCACCACGCATTCTGTAACCGGCGCTCCGGACTTGCGCTCGATTCGATGACGCCCGTCACGCAGTGCATAGGCCAGGCCTTCGAGAATCGCCCGGTAAAAATGGGCCTTGGTGTGATCGGCACCAAAGCCGATCACCGCACCCTTGGCCGATATTCCAGGATAGCGCAGGCCGCCGCCCCAGAACGGTTGCAGCATCAGACCCAGCGACCCGGGGTCGATTGACTCGACCATGCGATCCAGAATCTGTTCGGTGGACAATCCAGCTTGCTCGGCCTGCATGGCTTCCAGTGCCGCAAACTGCTGCTTGAACCAGGTCACCATCCAGAAACCGCGTATGACAGTGACCTCCGAACAGTATCGACCCGGTACCGGTGCCGGGAAGGCCGGAATCATCGGCACGGCCTCGATATAGCGATCGCTCATGACATTGATCGAGGCCTGGGTCCCCAGACTGAGGCAGGCCTGATGTGGCGAAAGGCAGCCGGCACCCAGCGATTCTGACGCCTTGTCAGACGCGGCGGCGATCACGGGCAGCCCGGTTGGCAGACGCATCTGCTGCGCTGCAGCGTCATCAAGCTGACCGATGGCCTCACCTACGGCGACCAGCTCGGGTAACTGACTGGCCCGTACGGGCACCACCTGCCACTTCCAGTTGCCGGCACTGGCCCAGCGATGACGTTTGTAATCGAATGGAATATAGCCGACCTGATTGGCAACCGAATCACGCAGGGCTGCTGTGAGTCTGTAGTGCAGAAAGCCGGACAGGAACAGGAATGAGGCTGTCCCACGCCACAAAGCTGGCTGATTCTCTGCCAGCCAGCGGGCTTCACACTGCTGCGCCAGGTAATCGATCGTTGCATACTGTCCTGACAAGCGAAACAGGCTTCGCCAGCGCAGCGGTAGTGTCGAGGCACCGGCGCTGATCCGCTGATCCATCCACATGATCGCTGGCCTGACGGGCTCACCTGACTCATCGAGACAGACGACGGTGCCGCGCTGTACGGTGATACTCATCGACACCACGGCACTGATTTCGGTGGCATGATGATCGGACAATTGCCTCACGGTCTGGCAAACGGTCTGCCACAGCGCCTCGGGGTCGACTTCAGCATAGCCGGGCTGAGGCGATTTCGGTGGATCGAGCGCATGCGATGACTTGGCCACAAAATCGCCATCCCCGTTGACCAGCACCGCCCTGACACTCTGGCTGCCGACATCAATGGCAAGCACCAGCGACTCATCCTGAAGGCTCAATGGAGCTGCCTCGTGCTGTTGATTCGGTGAGTTGTCATCTGCCTGCGCTCAAGCCAGTACAATCATCATCATGACATGACAGAATGTCTGCTACAATCCCGTTCAGAACGCGTCCCTCATCCACGGAGCCCGAGTGTATTGAACCAGGAACTGGTCGACTCAAGGCAAGCCCCGAAATCGCTTTCACCGGACTTCAGGCTGTCCCGGACAGCGCTGTCATTCCTGTATTTCTTCTTTATTCTGGCCAGTTACTACACGGTCAGGCCAGTCAAGGACGCCCTGGCGGTGGAAGACGGCGTCGAACGACTGCCGTTCCTGTATCTGATCACGCTGATCGTCATGCTGCTGGTCACTCCGATTTACGGCTGGTTGTCCAAGAACTACCCCAGACGCCGATTCGTGCCCTTCGTCTATGTGTTTTTCATACTCAATCTGGCCGGATTCTATTTCTGGTTCAGAAGCTCACCAGACGACGTAGCACTTCCCTATGTGTTTTTCGTCTGGGTCAGCTGTTTCAGCCTGTTTGTGGTTTCCGTGTTCTGGAGCGTCATGGCCGATGTGCACAGCACCGCCAGTGCCCGCAACACCTTCGGCATCATTGCCGCCGGTGGCTCATCCGGTGCCATCTGCGGCGATCTGCTGACCTCGCAATTTGTCACCGCTATCGGTACCGGTAATCTGCCACTGATTTCCATGGCGTTCCTGACAATGGCGCTGATACTCCTGCTGTTGCTGTTTCGTGGATACCATGACAGCGGCTCATCGCCGGCTCACAACACATCCAAGCCAATGGGGGGTACCATCCTCGCCGGTGCCAGACTGATCGGTAAACACCGCCTGTTGCAACTGGTTGCCGCCTTCATGTTCCTGGGCACCTTCACCGGTGCGCTGATCTATGCCATTTCCGGCAGTTTCATTTCCGAGCAATTTGCCGGCGACCGCGATGGCATGACCGCCATCTATGCCACCATCAATCTGTGGGCCAACAGTCTGACGCTGACGATCCAGTTCGGATTCACCTGGTGGATGATGAAACACATCAGGCTGGGTGTTCTGTTGTCACTGCTGCCCATCGTTGTCTGTATCGGCTTCGGCATGTTCGCCTTTATGCCGGTATTCATGCTGATCGTCGTGCAGCACATCATCCGTAGATCAACCCTGTTTGCGATCACAAATCCGGCCACTCACATGCTGTACACGGCGGTCGGTCCGGAATCAAAATACAAGTTCAAGAATTTCACCGAGACAGTGATCTGGCGTGCAGGTGACACACTGGCCACCTCCGTTTTCCTGTTTTTCTTCCTCTATTCATCACTGCAGGTAGTGGCGGTTATTGGCATGATTGCTGCGCTGGCCTGGATAGTGCTGACCTTCCGCCTGGCCAATTGTTTTCAACAGATGCGTCGCGACAACGAGACACTTCCATGATACTCGACCGAATCCATCGATTTTCTGCGACCCTTTTGTTCTTTGCCACAGTTGTGCTGGTGACCGCAATTCCCGCTCATGCATTTCAGATCGACAGTGAAAGGCTGGTTGATCGATTTGCCAAGCTGGCACTGGATTGCGTCCACAAGCCCTACCCCAACAAGATTGCCCATGTATTGCAGTCTGATGAGGACGCACAGACACCACAGCAGCTAACGCCGGCATTTTACGGCTGTTATGACTGGCACTCATCCGTGCACGGTCACTGGCTGCTGGTGCGATTGCTGAAAGCACACCCCGAAGCCGACTTTGCCGAACAGGCAAGGAGAGCACTGAACCAGAGCCTGACGATCGCCAACCTGAAAGCCGAACTTGACTATTTCACGCCTGAATGGCGCCGCAGTTTCGAGCGGCCATACGGGATCGCCTGGTTCCTGCAGCTGGCCGCAGAACTGCGGCAGTTTGATGACCCGGATGCGCGACGCTGGCTGACAGCCATCACGCCGCTGGAATCGTTCCTCGAACAGCGTCTGTCTCAATGGCTGGAAAAACTGAGCTATCCGATCCGCACCGGGGAACATTCACAGACTGCATTCGCATTCGGACTGATGCATGACTGGGCATCGATCGCCGGGCGTGATCAATTCCGGCAATTGCTGGAACAGCGAATCAGGGCCTTCTATGTCGATGACAGGAATTGTCCACTGGGCTATGAGCCGGGTGGACAGGATTTTCTCTCTCCCTGTCTGGCAGAAGCCGACCTGATGCGTCGCGTACTCGATCAGGAGGCTTATGGCGAATGGTTGCAAAGCTTCATGGATCTGGGAGAGTCGTTCAATCTGTCACCCGAAACCGTCACGGACAAGACTGATGGCAAACTGGCACATCTGGATGGTCTCAACCTGTCACGCGCCTGGATGCTTGAAGGCATGGCCACGGCACTGCATGCTGATGACCCGCGGCACAAGCGCCTGCAAATGGCCGCCGGACGGCACATGCGCGCTGGTCTGGCTGCCACCACTGGTGAACATTACGCCGGAGGTCACTGGCTGGGGAGTTTTGCTGTCTATCTGGTGACACGCCGGGGAATTGCAGACGGTCAGTAATGGTTCGAATGTCTGATCAGACGGTGTCCAGAAACTGCAGACGTGCGCGCAGGCCACTGGGCTCGCCCTTCTCGATAATCACCGTCCAGTTATAGAGTTCACAGAATCGCGTGACGATGGCCAGCCCCAGTCCGGAGCCCTTGCCACTGGCACTGCTGCCACGGTAATGCCTGACAAACACCTTCTGCAGCTCATCTTCCTTGAGCCCTGGCCCGGTGTCCTGAACGATGACCTCGCCGTTGATGATGCTGATGTTGACGGCGCCCTGCGGCGTGTATTTGAAAGCATTACCGATCAGATTGCCGAGTACGACAGAGATAACCGATTCAGGCGCACACACCAGGAACGAAGACTGCACATCCAGATTCACCTGGACGTCCTTGTGCTCGATCAGGTGACGCTTGAAGTCGATGACGTCCTCGACGATCTTGTCGATGCGGTAATACTCACCGGTGCTGCCATCAACCTTTTCCGAACGCCCCAGATGCAGCAATGCCTCGGTCAGCTCTGCTGATTGCTTGGTTGCGCGGCGAATCCTTTCCAGTCTGGTCAGCGTCTTCTCATCCTGTCCCGCGGCTGCGGTCATCAGTTCGGTAGCGCTCTGGATCACGGCCAGTGGCGTTCGGAGTTCGTGACTCACATCAGCATTGAACTCCTTGTCACGCACTACCAGTGCCGTCAGCCTGGCGGCGTACTCATCCAGCGCATGAGCCAGCGAGCCCACTTCATCGTGTGCGTAATTGGGTGACAGTGGCTCGGGATGTATGTCGTCACCGAGTGATGAAATTCGGTTGGCCAGATCGGTCACTGGCGCCATGATGCGTTTCGATGACCACATGGCCAGCACCAGCGCAATCATCGAGAATCCGGCGAAGGCACCAGCCATCAGCAACAGAATCATGACGCCCTCGCGTGGATTGGGTGTGGTGTCATAGAAGACATAGCCCCACAGCTGGCCAGATTTGTTGACGGCGATTCGATAGGTGCGATCCTTCGTCGAGACGCCATGCACGCCGTTTTCCAGCGCGATGATCTCCGGAATGATACGATCCATGCCCTCGTCCGATTCGAAAGCATCGCGCACGCCATCCCAGGCCTTGTCGGGTCGACCGACCCAGGCGAAATAGCGTGATGAAAAACCGAAATAGTTGGGATCTTCGACAAATGCGGAGAGATCCTTCTCCAGTGCTTCGTCGATCAGGGTGTTCTCAAGATAGGTCCGCATGCTCAGTGCGGTAATGGCAAACAGCCCGCTGAGCAGTGTGCCGAATATCAGAAATGAGATGATGATCCGATATCGTAATCTACGCTTGAACTTCATGTGTACTGACCAATCGATATCCTATGCCGTGCCGTGTCTGGATCATCGGTTGATCGAAAGGTTTGTCAATCGCATTGCGTAAACTGTGAATGTGCACACGCAGGCTGTCACTGTCTGGCAATTCTTCGCCCCAAACACGAACTTCAAGTTCATGACGGGACACCACGCGCGGTGACGCCTCCATCAGAAGTTCCAGAAGCTTGAGGCCCGTCGGGTTCAGTGTAATCGACTCGCCACCGCGTGTCACAATCAGGGTGTCCAGGTCGTATTTCAGATCGCCCACTTCAAGCGTCCTGGCCTGAACGGATTGTCCGCGTCTGGCCAGTACCTGAAGACGGGCTTCCAGTTCCTGCAGCTCGAATGGCTTGACCATGTAATCATCGGCACCGGATTCAAAGCCGCGCAGTTTCTGTTCCAGCGTGTCGCGAGCAGTCAGCATCAGTACCGGTATGTTCTTCTTGGCTTCCTCGTGCAGTTTGCGGCAGACATCCAGTCCATCCATGCCCGGCAGCATCAGATCAAGAACGATGACATCGAAATCACCGACGATGGCCAGATGCAGGCCGGTGACACCGTCTCCGGCAAAATCGACAATGTGACCACACTCTTCCAGGTAATCACCAATGTTGGCTGCAATATCAGGATTGTCTTCTATTACAAGAATTCTCATACTGATCGTTCACTTTTCTTAGTCGTTCTTATTGATCCGTCGACGATGATGACATGACGCCAGCTTATGTCCCCGGATGTGAAAAATTCAAAAAAAAAGCCCAATGAAGTGATGACCCTACACTTCATTGAGCTGATGCATTTGCTCCGATTTGCCAAAACCCGATTGAGTGTTCGACGTCTCAATCAGATTCACTTGTTTAGCGAGTGCAGGCACAGTCTACTTACATTTGTATTAAGAAAACCGTTAATTGGAGCGAAACATATCGTTATTTCAATGATTTAACGGCGTTATTGATCTCCAGTCTCAGCTGGAAATGCGGAGTTTGTCACAAAATACAGGCTACCCGACGCTGATAGATTGCGAATGAGAATCTGATACGGGGATCGCGTTAGTATCGGCAACGCGCCGGATTGTACACCCGTTGTACTGGCAACGGCAATCATCTCGGTCTACACTGAATTCTATCGACTAGCGATGTACTGAGGAGTGAGGGGGTCTTATGTCCAGTTCCTATACGCGACGTTTCTGTTCTGTGCTTTTTTTCATGCTGCTGTTTGGCAGCTTCTCATTCACCACTGCATCGGCACAGAGTCGCGGTGGATTCAGCTTCTGCGGTGTCACACCGATGGGTGATAACCAGACCATACAGACAGGCGCGTTCTCCTCACCCATGTCGTTGCGCTTTGATGACGGCTCCGTTCCCATACCGGGACTGGATGTGGAAGTCTTCGTCTTTTCAGGCAGCGGACTGATCAACGGCCAGGCACCCATGGTGCTGCTTCAGACCGACAACAATGGCGATGTCTCCTTCAACTTTCAGGCAGATCAGAACCCGGGCACTGTCATTATCGGCTCGTTTTCTCCCTTCTGCATCACAGGTGGCATGCATGACTTTTTCGTCAATGTCGTGTCTGCACCACCCCCACCGGACAACGTGATCAACCCGATTTCCGGCAACAACAGCACCGGCACGCTCGGGCAACCACTGCCCGATCCGCTCGTGATCGAGTACCTGACAGATGATGGCACGCCCATTCCCAATACCGATCTCGACTGGTTTGTCAGTGGTGATGCTACACTGGATTTTGCTCATACCATGACCGACAGTATGGGACGCTCGTCCAATAACGTCACACTGGGTACAACACCCGGGACGGTATTCGTTGATGTGATTGATCCGGATGCCAGTGGTACGCTATTTACTTTTACTATCAACTCGGCACCGCCCAGCGTGATGTTCCCGACTAACGTGATGCCACCCCAGGTGTCACTGGGTGGGCTTTCCGATCCATTCAGTGTTCAGGTGCTGGACAATGCGGGTGGACCAATGGAAAACGTCGAGGTGTTCTGGAGCCTTAACGGTTCATCACTAAAGGCCAGCACACTGGTGGACAGCTCGACCTTCACCGATGCCAATGGCATGGCCGGCAACCAGCTGATGGCCGATCTCAACATGACCGGCACAGTAACTGTCTCTGCCTCGGTATTCAATAATGCCGCCAGTGACAGCCTCAATATCAGCGTTGATGCACCCATAATCGGTATTCACGCTGGTAATGGGCAGACCGGCGGGGTCGGTGAAACACTGGAAGACCTGGTGATCGAGCTGTCACTGCCATCAAGTAGCTCAGTGCAGAAATCGTTTGAAGGCGTACCCATCAGCTGGAGCGTCATCAATGGCGATGCCTCGCTCAGCGCTTCGAGCTCGATGGCAGATGCCCAGGGCTTCGCCCGTATCGGCATCACCCTCGGCAGTAACGAGGGCAACAACCAGATCATGGCGACAGCACCGGGCATGGGGTCGGTGGTGTTCAATGCCACCACGCAGACCGGACCGCCACCGGGCAGCCAGCTGACCATCGTCAGTGGCAATCCTCAGATGACCGTACCCGGCAGACGCTCGGCACCACTGGTGGTTGCACTTAACGATCCGGATGGTCAGCCTATCTCTGGTCAGACCATCAGCTGGACCAGCAGTCCAGGCAACACCCCTGATGTGACCTTCGCCACGTTGTCCGACACCAGTACCGTGACAGGCAGCGACGGCCAGACCCAGATCACGGCCATACCCAATCTGCCGATACCGATCACGGTTACAGCCGCCATTACCGACAGCCCGGATATCAGCTCTGTCACCTTCAATCTGAACACGGCAGTGGCCAATGACAACAGCTTCAATGATCGCCAGCGTGGTGCAGCGGCAGCGATTGACAGTGCCTGCCCGGCCCTGTTCGTCATGCAGGATTCACTTGATGCACCATCCTCAGACCTGCTGGCCCGCTGCTCGGAAATTGTCGGCGCCGTGTCGGATGACCCGAATGGCGTGGCCCGTGTTCTCGACAACCTGACCACCGAGGAATCGGCCAGTCAGGGCGCCGTGGCCACGGAAACCAATGTGACGCAGGTGCGCAATGTCAAGGCCCGTATGCTGGCGCTGCGCCAGGGCTCGACCGGCATCGACGCCACCGGCCTGGTCATGCGCAGTGGTGATACCTCGCTGCCGGTTTCGGCATTTTCCAGCTTCATGCAGAATGATGCCGATGTATCCGGCGGTGGCTCGCCCGATTTCGGCCCCTGGGGCTTTTTCATCAACGGCCGCTTCACGACCGGTGAAAAGGACTCGACCAGCACCGAAGTCGGATTCGATTTCGATTCCTATGGCATAACCCTGGGCGTCGATTACCGCGTCAATTCATCCTTCGTCATCGGTGCCGCACTGGGCTACAACGATGTCGATAATGACATCAACAATAACCAGGGGAATCTTGAGGTCGACGGCTACAACTTCACCGGTTATGCCACCTGGTACAACCCGTCCAGTTATTATCTCGATACGCTGCTGACATTCGGCAATAACGACCTGGACTCCAGGCGCAATATCAACTACAGCATTGGCACCACCACCGTGAATCAGGTTGCCATCGGTACACCGGATAGTGATTCACTCGGTTTCGCCGTCTCTTTCGGCCGTGACTTCAGTACCGCCAATCGAATCTTCAGCCCCTACCTGCGGGTTGATTACACCGATATCGAAATTGACGGTTACGCTGAAACACTGTCGAACCCCAATGCCGACGGTTCAGGCCTTGGTCTGCTGGTGGGAGACCAGGATATCGAATCACTGGAAGCCGTGCTCGGTGCTCGCATGAGCTGGTCACTGAGTCGCGACTGGGGCGTCATGGTTCCGGTGCTGAATTTCGAATATGCTCATGAATTCGATGACGATTCCCGCGTCATTTCCGCAAGCTTCCTGAACGATCCAACCAGCACGGCCTTCACCACGGTCACCGACGATCCGGATCGGAACTATTTCAATCTGGGTGCCGGGATTTCATTCGTGTTCAGCAATGGCCGTTCGATGTACATCAATTACGACACCATTGTCGGTCTCAGTGATGTCACACAGCACACGCTGAGAATTGGTGGCCGCTTCGAGTTCTGATCGAATCCAGGCACAAAAAAAGGAGAGCTTCGGCTCTCCTTTTTTATTTCCGTCTGTAAGTGGATCTGGATCTAGCGAACCACCAGTGCTGCTGAAAGACTGGACAGTCGCTTGCGCTGCATCTTGAGCCGGTATTCCAGCTCCTTCAACCGCGTGTGCAACGAGGTTTTCTGCCAGCGCCTGATCAGCTGCTGACGACCCTGCTCCACCTTCTCAAGCTGAAGACTTTGCCAGTTATTGATGGTTTCGAGAAACTGCTGGTATTCACTCTCGATCATCTGACGCCAGCCCTGTACAGCGGACGGATCCGAACCCTGACGTTCGAGTTTCTGCTGTGCCTTGCGAAACTCCATGTTCAGTTTGGCGCGCAGGATCTTGAATTTCGGTACCCGCTTGAGGTTTCGCGCCAGACCCAGGAATGAGCACAGCGAGATGAACCACTTGTTGATGTCATACTGGTACCATCGAACGCCGTTGCGGTAATCAGTCTGAAACTTGTGATGGTAATTGTGATAACCCTCACCATAGGTGAGAAGTGCCACTACAAAATTGTCGCGGGCGGTGTTTTCCTCTGTGTAAGGCCTGGAACCCCAGATGTGGGCCAGTGAATTGACGAAGAATGTCACCTGCAGGTTGATGAAAACCCGTAACACACCGGCCAGCAGAATCATGCCCCAGAACTCACCGGTAAGCCAGCCGATCAGTGCAGGCAGGCCCAGATTCAGTGTCCAGGTGATCAGGTAATAATACTTGTGCTGAAGTCGCACAATCGGATCCCGCTGCAGGTCGCGCACGTTGTCGAAGTCAGCACGGGACGAGTGATAGTCGCGACACATCCAGCCCACGTGAGCGAACCAGAAGCCATTGTTGATCGAATAGGGGTCACGCTCGTTGTCGTCAACGTACTTGTGATGATCGCGATGCCGGCAACACCACATCAGGATGCTGTTCTGAAGGGCCTGGGCGCCACCCAGTGCCAGAAACAGACGCACAGTCCAGTGTGCATCGTAGGATCGGTGAGACCACAGGCGGTGATAACCGCTGCCAATACCAATGCCGTTCCAGAACAGGAAGATCACGAAAAACAGCCAGGCTGTTCCACTGTAACCGACTTCGAAGCCATACCAGGGCACGACAGTCAGCGAAACCAGGGTCAGCAGAAATAAGGTGATGCTCACGCCCCAGATGACCGGTGCGCTCTTGATTCGTTCTTGTTTCATTTTGGAATCCATGGTCGTCACACGCGTGACGTTGCGTGCTGCATTGTACTTGCCCGGATTAACCGCTGTCCATGACGACTTGGTGACGATTTGTAAAAAGACCTGCCCGAAAGTTATTGATCTGCCTCAGCGCGAACGCCGGATGATCAGCCAGATCAGCACCGGTGCACCAATCGCGGCAGTCATCACGCCGACCGGCAATTCCCTGCCCGGATAGACCAGGCGACAGAACAGATCACAACTGGCGAGGAATACACCACCGTACCAGGCCGAGAGGGGCAGCAGGATGCGGCGTTCGCTGGCCACCATCAGGCGGACAATATGCGGCACGATCAGCCCGACAAAGGCAATCGGCCCGCACAGCGCAACCGACGCCCCCACACCGACCGATCCGACGATCAGCAATACGGTTCTGAGACGAACCACATTGACGCCATGGGTCCAGGCCCGTGACTCACCGAACAGATACGCTTCCAGCGCCCTGACCGGCTTCAGCAGGATGATCATGCACAACAGGAACAATGGCAGCATGTAGAGCACACGTGTATAGCCCACCTGGCCTAGATTACCGAGTGACCAGCGTATGGCCTGAAAGGTCGATGCCTGATCTGCATTGAACTGGACACCACTGGCAATCGAGCCGGCAGCCAGTGAGACGGCAATGCCGGCCAGCAGGATCTGCTCGATCCTGACCTGTCCCATGCTCGCAATCCTGGCCACCAGCAATGACGCCACCAGAGACAGACTGAATGCTGACAGGATAATCACCGGTACCGCCATGACAGTTTGTGATCCGATCAGTACGATACCGATCAGTGCACCCAGTGTGGCGGCAGCAGTAGTCCCAGTGGTGGCCGGTGTCGCCAGTGGATTGTTGAACAAGGTCTGGAATACGGCGCCGGTAAGTCCAAGCACGGCACCCACCATCACCCCCATCAAGACACGCGGCACGCGCAACTGCCAGAACACGAAATCGGAGTACTCCGAGATTCCGATAAACGGGATTGTCAGCAGCCAGATCAGACTCAGCAGGATGGCAACCCAGGTCCAGCGTGTCATGACGGGTCGTCCCCATCACGCTGTGGCTCCAGGCTGGAGATCAGTGCATCCCTGAACAGCGGCACCAGTAATCGCTGACCGTGTGATTCAAATTCGGCCATCTCCACCTGATACAGGCGATTGAGTGACTCGACCAGATTCGGATCAGACAGTTTCAGGTCAAACTCGATTCGCCCGGCGTTCATGCCAATCACCCGGATCCGGCTGTGATCCTCCAGCGCCACAGCCTGCAACACCAGATTGAGCTGGTGGGTCACAATGATCAACCCACGTCCCTGCTGCCATTGTCGGATCAAAAGCGCACTGGCCTCCATCAACAGACCGGGGTCAAGATGATTGGCGGGTTCATCGAGCAGCAGGAATGCAGCCTCCTGAGCCAGCAGTGCAGCGATCGCCACCCGTTGCAGTTCACCACCGGACAGCGTGGTGATGCGTTGATCTGTCAGCCGTTCAACACCGCAGGCTGCAAGCGAACGTCGTACAGCAAGATCGCAATCGGTGCGTGATTCATCAAACCGAAAGCGGGCTGCCGCCACCAGGCTGCTGACCCGCACCGGTTCGCTGACATCGAGTTGCTGCGGCAACCAGGCCATGATGGCTGCTCTCTGACGATGATCGAGTGAGGTCAGCGGATGATCATTGACGGATACCGCTGATCGGGTCTGAGGCACCAGTCCCAGCATGGTTCTGACCAGACTGGACTTGCCGGCACCACTGGGCCCAACGATCATCACCAGCTGGTCCTGCGCCACGTCGAAATCAATATCGTGCAGAATGGATTTCGAGGCAACCTGAAACCTTGCCCCGTTTACCGAGATGCGATTGTCGCCCTTTAGCCGCATTACCGATAACTGGCTCAGCTTCTCGCCTGATCAGATGACAGCAGTTCAGCCACCACCAGACGAAATCGTTCGATCAGCCGCATTATTGAAGGCCCGGTCGCGAACACGTTTTCATCAGCGATCACAGCGATTCGACCCGAGCGTACCGCTCTTAAGGGTGTCAGTCGTTTCAGGCCGTCAAGGATGGCGGTTGCATGCGTAATCTGGGGGTCACTGGTGAGGACGATGATCAGTTCAGGGTCCAGTTCCAGCAGGCCTTCAAGACTGATCGAAGGCTGCTTGCCGGCTAGCGCAGACATGGCGTTGTCGAGCCCTGCTGCTGTCATGACGGCCCCGTGGATGCTGTCCTCGCGAATGGTCCAGATGGTCGAACCATCAAACAGATTATCCAGAATGACCAGCGCCGTGATGCTGTCTTCGAGCTGAACCGGTTTGAATGCCTGGTCCAGCTGATGCAGCAGGGCTTTTCCATTATCGATCTGATGGGTAAGATCCGCCAGTGTCACTATACTGGATCTCAGGTCCTGCAGCGTCAGCCAGGCCAGTTCACGCGTCTGTGCGATCTGCTCGAGCTCGCCACGGTAGCTGGTGTTGCTGTGCTGGGACAGAATCAGATCCGGCATGATGTTGGCGATGCGCTCAAAATCCGGTGACAGTGCAGTTCCGACACTCGGTAACATCCGGGCCGATTCTGGATAACGGCAATAATCACTGCGGCCAACCAGCCTGTCAACGGCACCAAGATAATGCAGCGTTTCAGTGATCGGCGGGCTGAGCGACACCATGCGCTGTGAGGCCAGACCTGTTGCGGCATCATTGCCCGAGCCCTGGCCGGAACTTGTCTGATCGCTGCAGCCGGCCACAATCAGCGCACTTAAAACGACGCAGAAGCAGGCACGCAGACCGATCACTATCGATCGCATTGCAGCGGACCTGGTAGGATCAATACATGAAGTGCTTGATCTTCTCACCTTTCTCGCCAATGTCCATCATGGAGTCGATCCCCAGTTTGAGGTGAACCTCAGACCAGTTCGAGGTGACCTGTGAGTCGGACGCCTCGGTCTTGACGCCCTCCGGAGTAACCGGCACATCGGAAACCAGCAGCAGCGCACCGCGCGACAGCTGATTGCGGTGTCCGACGATAAACAGGGTGGCGGTTTCCATGTCGATGCCGATACAGGTCAGTGCCCTGAGCTTTTCGTGAAACTCCTCGTCATGCTCCCAGACACGTCGGTTGGTGGTGTAGATCACACCGGTACGGTACTCGTGACCGGATTCAATGATCTTGTCGGAAATGAACTTGTGAATCTTGAACGATGGCAGGGCTGGAACCATCGGATCGAAATAGTCGTTACTCGTACCCTCTCCCCGGATGGCAGCAATCGGCAGGATGAAGTGACCGATTTCGGTCGATTTCTTGAGACCGCCGCATTTTCCGAGAAACAGTATTCCGTTGGGATTGATCGCGGTCAGCAGATCCATGATGGTGGCCGCGTTTGAAGAACCGATGCCAAAGTTGATGATGGTCAGGCCGTAATCGTTGGTGGCTGCCTGCATGGGCTTGCCAACACCATACACATCACAGTTGAACATCTCGGCAAATTGCTCGACGTAATTGCTGAAATTGGTCAACAGAATCCATCGGCCGAATTTTTCCAGGGGCATGCCGGTGTACCTTGGCAGCCAGTTTTTTGTTATTTCATACTTGCTGAGCATCTTCTCTCCCATTCCGCTTGCCGGTGTGTCAACCAGACACGGCCAGATCCACCGGCTTCCCAACTCATGCCCCATGCATGAGTTAACCGCGCATTCTAACACGAATGGGCAACACACTTGCCACGCGATTTCCCTGAAACAGAATGACAGGCCTGGGTCCTGCGAGTCAGACTCAGATGCAGGAGCAATCCCTGCGACTCTGCAACCGACAGCAGAAACAGTCGCATTGATGCTATGAGGATTTGGCCGCATCAATTAGAATGAACCCTGAGTGGGCAACGTCTACCAATAAAAACCCCGCAAAGGACTGAGCAGTGACAAGTGACCACGAGTCTGCGAGCGAACAGACCCGAACACATAAAATACGAAGTTTTGTTCGGCGACAGGGCCGCTTAACCACGGGTCAGCAGCACGCGCTGGAAGAATTCTGGCCAGTCTATGGCATCGAATGCAGCAATCAGCATCTCGACCCGGGTCAGTATTTCGATTCAGATCATCCCCTGATTGTTGAAATAGGTTTCGGCAATGGTGACACGCTGGCCGAGATGGCCATGGCTGAGCCACATCACAATTTCATCGGCATCGAAGTACACAAGCCCGGTGTCGGCCACCTGCTGCACCGTCTGGCCACTGAAAAGATCGACAACGTTCGCATCATCTGCGATGACGCCATGGAGATCCTCACTCACTGCATCCGTAATGGATCCCTGTCCGGAATACGCCTGTACTTCCCTGACCCCTGGCCGAAGAAGCGTCACCACAAGCGCCGCATCGTACAACCCTCGTTCATCGAACTTGTCGCCGACAAGCTGAAACCGGGCGGCATCCTGCACATGGCCACCGACTGGACACCCTATGCCGAACACATGCTCGAGGTGATGTCACAACAGGACCACTTCCAGTCGATGAATGACAGCAGGGGCTACAGCGAGCGCCCCGAGTGGCGACCCATGACGAAATTCGAAAAGCGTGGTCTGCGTCTGGGGCACCGTATTCACGATCTGATTTACTCACGCAACAACTGACAGGCGGCAGAAACAACCCTCATCATGGAAAACGAACTCATACTGACAACCGAAATGATCATGGTGTTATCAGTATTGGGTCTGACGATCGTGCTGTTCGTGTTCGAGGTGCTTCGTGTCGATGTGGTGGCGATCTGCATCATGGTTCTGCTCGGCCTGCTTCATCTGTTGCCGGCTGATGAATTGTTCAACGGTTTTGCTTCCAACGCCGTCATATCGATCATCGCGGTGATGATCATCGGTGCCGGACTGGACCGTACCGGTGCCATGAATCAGGTTGCCTCATTCATTCTCAAGGTCGGCGGAAAGACCGAAAGCCGGATCGTTTCACTGGTGTCCGGGACGGTCGGCGTGATCTCCGGGTTCATGCAGAACGTCGGTGCGACAGCGCTGTTCCTGCCGGTGATGGCCAGAATCTCCTCGCGCAGCGCCATTCCCCTGTCCCGGCTGCTGATGCCAATGGGCTTTTGCGCAATCATGGGCGGAACCATGACCATGGTCGGCTCATCGCCACTGATCCTGCTCAATGATCTGATCGAGAACTCGAACCGCAACCTGCCACCCGGTGCCGACACGCTGACCTCATTCAATCTGTTCTCGGTCACTCCCATTGGTCTGTCGCTGTTACTTGGGTCAATCGTGTTTTTCCTGCTTGTCGGCCGCTACCTGCTTCCAACCAAGCAGGATGCCAGCGGTGCTGCCGAAACAACCGACTACTTTGCTTCGGCCTATCATCTCAAGGGCGAAATGTTCGAGCTGACCGTGAATGCCGAGAGCGATCTTGTGGGGCAGCTCATCGGTGAGGCCGAACGGCACGAGAACGCGCCAGCCATCATCGCCATCAAGACCGGAGATGACCGCAAGATCGCGCCCTACAACGATACCCTGATCCTGGTCGGATCCGTACTGGCCGTGATGGCACCACGTGATCAGGTTCGGGCCTATGCAGAACAGTGGGATCTGACACTGATGCCGCGCATGAAGCAGTTCAGCAACTCACTGGATCCATCCAGAGCCGGAATTGCAGAAGTGGTGATCAAGCCCGGCTCCACGCTGGCTGGACAGACAGTTGCAGAAGTGCGGTTCAGAAAACGCTACGGCATGACGGTGCTGGCGCTGCAACGCAGCGACAATCTGTTCCGTGACGATATACGCGAGATGCGGCTGGAAGTAGGCGACACACTGGTGGTGCATGGCTTCTGGCGGGATCTGGCCGACGCCGAACGGGAACGCAACATGGTCATCATCAGCGACATGCCGCTGGAGGAAGCGCGTCCGCACAAGGTCATGTGGGCACTGCTGTTTTTCCTGACCGCGATGGGCATGATCATCTTCTCCGACTTCAAGCTGTCGGTCTGCCTGCTGGTCGGTGCCATGGGCATGATTCTGTCCGGCGTGATCAATATCGATGAAGCCTACAATGCCGTGTCCTGGAAAACCGTGTTCCTGCTGGCCTCGCTGATCCCGCTGGGCATGGCGATGGACCGCACCGGCACGGCAGCCTGGATGGCGCAGGAAGCCCTCAAGCTGGTGGGTGATGTGCCCATGATCGTGCTGCAGCTGCTGATTGCACTGCTGGCCACCTTCTTCACGCTGGTGATGTCCAATGTCGGCGCCACCACCCTGCTGGTACCGCTGGCGATAAACATTGCGCTGGCCGTGGATGGCGATCCGGCGGTATTCGCACTGATTGTTGCCATCTCGGCGTCGAATGCCTTTCTGATACCGACCCATCAGGTGAGTGCGCTGATCATGGGTCCAGGAAACTACAAGGTGATTGATTTCATGAAGGTGGGCGGATTCATGACCCTGATATTCCTGGCCATCATGCTGACCATCATCAACCTGCTTTACTGAGGATTAGCCGGACTTGTTCTGCTGCCTGTCGATGACCTCGAATTCGGCATCGATCACGTTAGAGTCATGTCCACTGCCACGGGTCTGACCTGCGCCGGGTGCGCCGGGCCTGACTATCCTGACCGTCGGCCCCTTCTGACCCGTGATTCGTCGCCACAGAAAAAGTGCCGTGCCGATCACGATGCCGACAACAAGCACGAACAGAAACACCATCAGACCGATGAACGACATCAGCGCAAACACCAGCAAGGCGAGAATGCCGGAGAGAAACCGGATGACTGGGTTGGGCGACTGAAGCCCGGGCACCTGTCGGTGCCTTCCCTGCATGCGTGAAAAAATCTGCTGAAATCTGGGATCCTGGTTCATGGTCTCGGCTAATTGTCTGTATAGTAACCCGGCGTGTTCATGCACTGGCATGTTGGCGCATGGGCCACATCCTGATGGAATCAATTCAATGAGCAACAGTATCACATTATGCGACGCTGCAGATGTGTCAGAAGCAACTGGCAAGGTTGCACGATACAGTGATGAGCCGGGTTCGGAAATCATCCTGATCCGGCGCGGCGACAACATCTATGGCTACCGCAACATCTGCCCGCATGCCGGTCGCTCACTGAGCTGGGGACCAGATCAGTTGCTGTTCACACCGGCCGGACATCTGGTCTGTACCGCACACGGTGCGACCTTCGAGGTGGACACAGGGCTGTGTCAGGCAGGGCCATGCATGGGCGCCTATCTTTCAGCGGTGGCCATCACGATCAATGATGGAAAAGTGCAGATGCAGCCCGGTGATGACAACAATCGCGAGCAAGAAATAGACAATACTTCCACAAGATGAGTGTAGATAATTCGAGAATTATCGACGTCATCGGAACCAGTAAATGTGGCGAACGGGTTATCCTGACCATCACAGATCATCTCGAATGGGGTGAACAGGAACATCTCTTGATACTCCAGCAAAAACTGAACACATACCTGGCATTTATCGAGAGTGGCGAAATCTTTGATTCGTATCCACAAGCATGTGGAAAATCAGTAGAAATTCAAGTCATCACAAAATACCAGCCGGATGAAATTGGGCTATCGTTTTTTAGAATTTGTGCAGATGTGATTCAAAAAGCCGGATTCGTTTTCAATCATGAAATGTTTCATGCAGACGACCCAGACTAGTTACATTGTGTGTTTGGTAACGTCTTGTTGCTGACTGATTTCAAATCCGGAAACAGCGTTGTCGGTCACCCCGGACTCAGTTCACGCATCATCCAGGCACGTGCCGAGAGCCATCGGCGGTTGACCGTTCTCACCGAATGATTCATCAGCTCTGCTGTCTGTTCGATAGTCAGGCCGGCAAAATATCGCAGACTGACCACTTCGGCCAGACCCTGATCAATGCCCTCGAGACGTGTCAGGGCATGATCGATATCAATGATCTGCTGATGATTGGTCTGTGATGAATCTTCCGGGTCAACAAGACAGACATGGCGGTACTTGCCGCCATGTTTTTCTGTTGCCTTTCTTCGCGCTGATTCAACCAGAATGCGTCGCATGGCTTCAGAGGCTGCGGCAAAGAAGTGCCTTCTGGACTGCCAGGACAGGCTCTGGTTGCTGATCAGTCTCAGGTAGGCATCATGAACCAGCGCCGTGGGTGTCAGTGTCTGGCCGGCGCGCTCCCGCGCCATCTTGGAGCGGGCCATCAGTTTCAGTTCGCCATAGACCAGCGGCATCAGCCGATCGGTCAGATCCTGACCGGAATCGGGTGCCTGCTGCAGCAATCGGGTTATTTCACCAGATGTTGTATGATCATGCTCATCCATGGTGAATCATAGTAACAAACTTTGATTCCAGAGCTGTCAGAAAATTGAGGAAAATTGTGTGAGTCATGATCAGTGGTCAGCCGTGTGGGATCTGTTCCATTCGGCACTGGAACAACCCGCTGACGAACGCGATAACTGGCTGCGCCAGCATTGCAGTGACAATAATGTACGTGAAGAAGTGCAATCTCTGCTGGCCGCCTCCGATTCAGAAGACAACCCGCTGGACGGTTCGCTGTCCGAGCTGCTGCCATCAGAATTTACTCAGCAGGATGGCATACCGGACCGGATAGGTGCCTACCGGATACTGGACCGGATTGGTCAGGGTGGCATGGCCGATGTCTACACCGGCGAACGCATCGATGGCACGCTGAACAAGAATGTGGCCATCAAGATTGCCACTGGCGCACGATACTCTCCGGCGCTTCATCAGCAGTTTCTTGCCGAGCGTCAGATCCTCTCCGACCTGTCTCACCGAAATATTGCGCGTCTGCATGACGGCGGCGTGACCGACAATGGCATGCCCTATCTGATCATGGAGAAGATCGAGGGTCAGAGCATCATCGATTACTGCGAAAGCCAGCGTCTGCCGCTGAGGCAACGTCTCAACTTGATGATGCAATTGTGCAGTGCGGTCAGCTATGCCCACCAGAAGCTGGTGCTGCACCGGGACATCAAACCCGGAAACGTGCTGGTCAATGATGAGGGCAATGTCAAACTGCTGGATTTCGGAGTTGCCAAACTGCTGGAAAACCCCTCACCCTCGGAAGTCACGCAATTGTATGGCAAGATCTTCACACCCGATTATGCCAGTCCCGAACAGTTCAGCGGCACCTCACTGACCACAGCCTCCGATGTCTACTCGCTTGGAGTGCTGATGTACCGTCTGCTGACCGGATCAGCACCCTACAGGACCGATCCGGACAATATCCAGTCGACCATCGATACCGTCTGTCACACCATACCCGCGCTGCCCAGCCGGTCGATAAACCCGGAAGGCGTGATCGCTGCGATACATGGTCGCAACGGCAATATTCTGAAAGGCGACCTGGATCAGATCATTCTCAAGGCCATGGAAAAGGACCCTGCCAAGCGCTACGAAACCGTCAGCGAACTGAACCAGGATATCGACCGCTACCTGCAGGGTCATGCCGTGGTGGCACGCGGACAGTCAGCCGGCTACAGGCTTGTGAAATTCGTCTCCCGACACCCGCTGGCCACCGGTTCCGGTCTTCTGGCAGTTGTGGTACTCGGGCTGTTCGCCTGGTCCATGGCCTGGCAGGCTGACCGCCTGCGTACAGCACTGACCAAGGCCGATCTGGAGGCGAGAAATTCGAGTGAAGTGACGACATTTCTCACCTCGCTGTTTGACACCGCAGACCCGACCGAAACGAGCGTCAGTGACATCACGCTTTCGCACGTGATTGACACGGGTATCGAGCGCATAGAGAGCGAACTTGACGACCAGCCACAGACCAAGGCCACACTGCTGCTGACACTGGGCAAGCTGGAAACCAATCTGAATCATTTTGATTCGGCACGGCAGTTGCTGACACAGGCTGCTGACATCCAGTCGCATCTGAACGGCCCGGACGACCTGAACACGATCGACGCAAACATCCACCTGTCGCGATTGTCGTTCGGCCAGTCCCGTTTCGATGAGGCCCGATCCGGATATGACGACGCCATCCAGAGGCTTGAGGCGGGCACACCGGCTGATCAGTCAGATCAGGACCAGAACGACCGGCGAAACCGTCTGCTGATACTGGCTCATAATGGCCTGGCCAGTACACTGCAGCAGCTCGGCGAGCTCAGCAATGCCGAACAGCACGTCTCTACGGCACTCACCCTGTTTGACAGCATCGCTGACCCGGATCCGGATGAGCTGGCAGATACACATGTGGTTCTCGGCTCGATTCTCTGGAGCCAGGGTCGATACAGCGAGGCCACCTCGCCCTATCAGTCGGCCTACACCACACTGGCCAGTCGATACGGTGAAGCGCACTACAAGAGTCTGCGGGCGCGTTCGGCCTATGCCACACTGCTGTTGCGCAATGGACGTTATGCTGAAGCAGAGGCGACCTGGCAATCAGTGCTCGAACATGCCAGACCCTTGCTGGGTGACGACCACGCCTTCATCGCCGATGCCACCAACAAGCTGGGTGCACTAAAGATCGAGATGGGCGATCTGGGTGCAGCCGATGATTATCTGACCGAGAGCCTCGCAATCCTGACCAGGATCCACGGTGATGAACCCAGCACCAATCTGGGCAATGTGATGTCCAATCTGGCGCTGGTGAAAAAGGACCTGATTCAGTATGAGCAGGCACTGCAACTGTACCAGGAAGCACTGGCCGTCCATCGTCAGTTATTTGGCGAACAACACAGCCGGATTGCCACACAGCTGAACAATATCGGCCTGATCCTTTACGAACAGCACCAACTGGACGAGGCCGAAGACTATTTCATCAATGCACAGGAAATGCTGGTACCGCTGATTGGTGACAGCCACCCCAATCTGGCCTACAGCCTCAATAATCTTGCCAATGTGTATTTCTATCAGGATAAATACAGTCAGGCCGAAATCATCGCGCGCAAGGGTCTGAAGCTGCGTGAATCAGGTCTACCATCCGATTCGGCAGTGATCGCATCTTCACTGACCACACTCGGTTCCATTCTGGTCAGACAAGGGCGATTCGACGAGGCTGGCGTGGCACTCGAGCGGGCACTCGATATCAGGACGGCCCAGCTTCATCCCGAGGACTGGCGACTTGGCCTGAGCCTGCACTGGCTGGCCATGGTTCATCACGCATCAGGACGTCCGAATGACGCTGTAACTGAACTGATGGAAGCCGAAAGACTGATCAGCCAGCATTACGGTGATGATCACTGGCGCACTCGAGAGGTCAGACAATCGATCACAGCAGCGTCAGCCAGCGTCGACGGATCCCTCTGAGATCAAGACAAGGCTGGATGAATACAGTATAGTTTCTCTGACCCCTGTTGCTGTGTGCGATCAATTGACACGTCAAAAGGACTGAATGCCAGGGTCAGCCGTACATGAGAGCAGGGCTGGAAACGTGTCACAGGATACGGATTCCAGGCAGGTTGTGGCTGAGGGGGGTGAATGAACAATCAAATCAATCTGAGACATCTCGAAGCCGGTGAGCTGCTGTTCAGCGAACATGACCGCGCTGACTGTGCCTACATCATCGAACAGGGACAGCTTGAAATATCAACCAGCTTTGAAGGTGACAAGGTCATCATCTGCCACCTGGGCCCCGGTGAAATTGTTGGCGAAATGGCCGTCATCGACGGCTCAAACCGTACTGCCACGGCTATCGCCACTGAATCCACGCAATTGCTTGTCGTCACAGAAGACCAGCTGACCGAGCGGATCGACCAGGCTGATCCGATTCTCAAGCTGCTGGTACAGATATTGCTTGATCGCTATCGATCACGCCTCGGTACGGAGACGGACAGCGAAGGAAATCGGAATACAGCCCGCCTGCTGACCAAGGACGTGATACTCGAATACGTCAGCCACGGAATTGACAAGATTCGCCTCGATACCGAATTGAAGGAAGCGCTGCAGCAGGAACAGCTTGAAGTCTATTACCAGCCGCTATGGGATGTTGCTGCAGATCGTATTGCCGGGTTCGAGGCACTGACGCGCTGGCATCATCCGAAACGCGGTTTCATCTCACCGGAACTGTTCATTTCGCTGGCGGAGGAAACCCAGCTGATAGTTCCAGTTGGTCTTTATGTGTTCACACAGGCCTGTGAAGACCTCAGACAACTGCAGTCCAGCCTCGGTGACGAATACCCGTTGTTCATGAGCATCAATGTCTCGATGAAACAGATCCGGGATGAAAACTTCATCGAGGAAGCCAGCCGACTGACGGCAAGCCTGGGAATCGACTGCTCCCGAATCAAGCTTGAAATCACCGAGGGAATCGAAATGGACCTGGGTGTCACAGCACCATGGATTCGTCGGGCAAAGGCCTGTGGGTTCATGGTGTCACTTGATGATTTCGGTGCCGGATTCTCGTCACTGGCTACTCTGCTCACCCTTGATTTTGACGTCATCAAGCTGGATCGGATCTTTATCCAGAACTCACTCGAATACGAACGTGACCGCCGCATGCTCGCCAGTATCCTGTCGATGGTCAACTCGATGGGTCTGCAAACTGTGGTTGAAGGTGTGGAAGTGGTTGAACATCTGGATTTGATCGCCCGATATGGCTGCAAATACGCTCAGGGCTATCTGATTGGCAAGCCGTTCAATCTGGAACAGGCACATGAGGCCCTGTCCTCAAACAGCATTGTCTGAGTCAGTCAGACGATTCAGATTCCCGACGCTCGCCAGGTGTAATTTTCGAGACCACCGAATTCAGTGCTGTCAATGACTGGTCCACTGTTTTCTTGGCACTGCTGGTCAGTCCTCCCGACGCGTGCTGTTTTTTCAGTTTCTCCTCAAGCTGGTTAAACAACTGATCGATGCTGTGTTCGTGCCTGAACTGACGACTCTGCCCGAACAGGTTTATCCATCGTTCGCTGCGTCTGCCCAGTTTAAGGACACGATTGTAATAGATGGCCGGATTGTCAAAGCGCAACACCAGCCCGGCCAGTCCCGCGATCAGACTGACAGGAACAAGTACCAGATCACGGATACCATCAACGATCAGTTTCATCTGGAACTGGGTCAGGTCCCTGATCAGCAACCAGCGACTCTCAGTGCCACCTTCAGGCGCTGACGTGCGCTGACTCTGCGACGATTCTGCCGATTTTCCGGAATTGGCTTCATTCATGTAAAAAACACCTGTAAATCAGTAAGTTTCTAAAAAAAATCAATGATTTTCTCTACTTTCATCAGCTAAACTATCAAGAACAGAATTCTGACTACTGGCCAACGATGCATGATCGGTCACAAAACACCAGCATGACACGTTCACCTGGCTTGTTCCTGGTGCCGGTTCTGATTGGCTTCGCTGCCCTGATGTTGCCCGCCTACGCATCGGTGACCATTCTGCTGCTGAATCATGCGCTTTTTATGCTGGCAGTACAAATGTGTCACCCCACCGGGCGTGCAATCGCCTGGAAAAGCACACCTCGCATGGCCTTTACGCAGATAGCCTTTCAGCTGTGTTACCTGTTGTTTCTGACAGTACTGGTCATCTCCCCGGTGATGCTGATCATGCGCGATGGATCAATTTCAGTCCTTGTTTTCAGTAGCGTCACCATCCTTTCAGCCGCCGTCGTACTGCTCAGATTCTGGCCTGCTCCTGCCTCTGCCATGATCGCATTCAAGTACGACCAGCAGATGCGCGTTCCTGCATGGATCATGCTGGGTCGAGGCTGCAGGATAGCGCTTGACCTGACCCGCAAGAACAGATCAACCCTGATGCAGGGCATCGTACCACTGACCCTGATACTGGCGCTGACAGCGATGCCATTTGTCATACACTTGATACCGTTTGGCGAATCCGGCAACTCATCTGTGGTCAGGATCGCCACGGTTGCTGTATATCTGATAATATTGGCGCCGGGTGCATCACTGTACGTGTTTCGGGTGGTTGATCGACGCCTGAGTTCTGTTGCCACACAACAGGAACAGCAACCAGGCAGGCCGGTTGAGTCCAGTACAGAACCAGCGGTCGAGACAGGCCTTGAATTGGAAGGCAGTGGGGAGATCATGACACAAGTCAGCGAACAGCAATCGTCATTCATGACTGCAGCAAAGCAGTGTGACCTGTCACAGCTGCAATCGGCAGCTGACACCGGTTGTGATTTCAACGAAGTCATCGATGGCCGTGTTGCACTGATTGAAATCATCAACAGCAGACACGGTGACCGGCTCAAGGCGATCGACCTGTTGCTTGATCACCAGGCCGACATCAACCTGTGTGATGCCGATGCCATGTCTGCATTACACCATGCCTGTAAAAACGATGATGAGGCCGCGACGGCAAGATTGCTGAGCAATAGCGCAGACACGAACCTGATCAACAACGAGGAACTCTCACCGCTGGCCCTGTCCTGCAGGATCGGCAAATGGAATATCTGCAAGCAGCTGATCGACGCCGGCGCCAGTGTGAACACCAAAAAGGGTGTCCCGCCGCTGATCACAGCGGCATCGACACCGGACGATGATGTCACCGGAGTCGACATGCTGATCACTGCCGGAGCCGGAGCCAACATCACGGCCAAACTCGGACGCACAGCGCTGATGAACGCGGCCATGCAGGGCAATGCAGTGATTGCCGAGACCCTGCTCAAGGCAGGCGCCAACATCAATGACCTGGATAATCTGAACAATTCGGCGCTGATGGACGCGGCCAGATCCGGTGCCAATAATGTGATAGAACGTTTCGTTTTCTGGAATCCGAAGACAGAATTCAAGGACAAGCTGGGACGTACCGTTCTGTTGATCGCCGTCTCATCCAAGCGTGCAGATCCGGAAACAATTCGTCTACTGCTGACCATGGGCGCAAACCCACAGGCGCAGAACAAGCAGGGCAAGGACGCTGCAGAAATGGCACTGGAGACTCAGAGGCCGGACATCGCCCGAGCACTCGGCGTGGAAGCACAGGAAGAGCCGCCACAGGTAGCACAGGTGCAGGAAAGCAGCGATGATGACGAAAATATCATCGATTTCACGGAACTCGAAGCACCGGAAGACATGAGTTGGGCACAGAATGAAATCGGGCTGCTCAAGAGCAAACGCATCAGCAGTCCCGTCTCTGCACCTGGTACTGCTCCAGTTTCTGACATCATCGATGAAGCCACGACGCCCAGTGGCGTTGGCGCAGTCACGCCACCGAGCCAGCCGGTTACGCCTGCTCAACCAGCCAGCACGACAGTGGCAGCATCGGCATCCAACGACGAATACAACCTGATGCCCGATGACATCATCATCGATGAGCAGCATGTCATCATCGATATGTCCGAGCTGGTCAATGATGATGATCGCGAATGGGCAGAACGTCAGTTCAAGAAACGCAGCAGAACTCAGCTTGAATCAGCCAAACCCGTCAGCAGTGCAGCTGAATCCGTGCAGACTGACCCCGCACCCGTCAATGCAGTTGTTGATGACGACAGCTTCCAGCTCGAACCCGAAAACATCCCTGTTCCCGGCAAGATTCTGGAATCGGAATCCACCTCGGCAACAACTGACAAGGATACCCTGCACGAGATCGAAGCACTGTCCGAATCGCTGGAATCACTGGATGAAACCCTGCAGCTCGACTCGGTGATCGATCTCGATGCCGTGATGCAGGATCTCAATGATGATTCTGCCTGGGCCGCTGAACCGGTCGATGCAGTCACCGATCTGAAACCTGAGACAGCACAACGGAACGAACAGGTGGATGAGACTGCCACACAGACAGACCTTTCTGCTGACTCGATTGCCTATCAGTCACTGATCGACGCTGCCAGTGAGGAAAATACAGACCTGATGGGCACCATCCTGCTCAGCACAACTGAAGTTCCCGACTGGTGGATGAGTTCGGTGTTCCTTCATGCACTGGCAAAGGGATGCCTGCTGTCTCCTGTCTGGCTGCTCGACAATGGCCTTGATGCCAATGCCCAGTGCGCGAATGGCCTCTTACTGCTGGATGCCACGCTGCAACAGGCGACTCCGGACCCGCAGGTGATTGAGGCACTGATCAAGCATGGCGCCAGAATCGACAAGGGCGGCGAACAGCTGGTGTGGCTCTCGGGACTGACCGACCACCAGCATGAAGTGTCACCGAGCGATGCTCACGACAGTGTTGCAGAAGAACGCAAGACCGAGCTGCTGAAAACGCTGATCGAATATGGCTCAGATGCACGTGCGACCGGTGAGGACGGAAGAAATGCGCTTCACTGGGCGGTCCTCTACCGCAGCAAGAGTTACGTCAAGACTTTACTGGAACTCGGGCTCGACCCGAACCAGCGGGACGGTGAAGGCAGCACTGCGCTGTTACACGCCGTTAACAGCGATAATCCGCACCGCAGTGTCATCGTCAGGCAGCTGATCAAGGCTGGTGCTGATCCCCTGCTGGTCAATGATGACGACGAATCCGCCATGAGCGCTGCCATGAACCTGGATGATCGCAGCATCTCACGCCTGCTGATGATGGCTCGCATGGACCCATCCAGCCTCAACAAGGCTGTACAGGACAGGCCGGTCGACATCATTACTGCGGCTGCCAATGGCAATCTCGGCCGAGTCAAGCGACTGATTGCTCGTGGCGATGATATCAACATCACTGACCCGGATGATGTCAGCGCATTGATCCATGCCAGTGGAAAGGGCCATGTCGCTGTTGTCAACGCGCTGCTGGCTGCAGGTGCCAATACCCGACAGGTTACCCGTGGCGGCACCACGGCACTGGCCGCCGCCGTGCTAGGCAACCATATCGAAGTGGTGCGAACACTGACCGATGCCAAGGTTCCGGTTGATCAGAAACAGGCCAATGGCATTACACCACTGATGCTGGCCGCTGCTCGCTGGAACGTGAAACTGGTCGGCCTGCTGCTCGACAAGGGCGCTGACCCTAATGAAACCGACCAGAGTGGCGGAACTGCGCTGATGGCCGCGGCACAGAACGGCATCTTCAGTGTCAGCCAGGATCAGGGCATGGCAGTGTTTCAATGCCTGATGGACCACGGTGCCATGGCAGATGCCATCAACGATGAAGGTCAGACTGCCCTGATGATGCTGCTTGGGGTTCGCGCTGACAGCAAGATGACCACAGCCAAGCCCGAGCTTGAGGAACTGACAAAAACCCTGATCAGGGGCGGTGCGCAACTGGATGCACAGGATCTGACCGGGTGGTCTGCACTGCATGCGGCTGCAGCGCACGGTTTTCACAAGCCTGCAAAGATTCTGATTACTGCTGGCGCAAACAAACGCCTCAGGGATATCAATGGACTCTCGGCCTGTGATCTGGCCATGGACAAGAACGATGACCAGCTTGTCTCGTTGTTCATCGACTGACTGAAACCAGGGACACCGCCACATGCTATTTCTGGATAGCCCGGATGTACTCAACGCCCGTGAATTGACCCGGATGCGAGAACTTGCGTCATCCCTGCAGTTCATCGATGGCACTGCCACCAATCGGGGCATCCGCTCCAAGAACAATCTGCAGATCGACCAGAATGATCCGGAAACACAGGAACCCGGCCTGCTGGTAAGGGCTGCACTGTTCAGATCGGTTGCGCTACAGGAATTTGCCTTCCCGAAGATCCTGGCCAGACCGACTCTGTCAAAATATCAGCCCGGCATGAAATACGGCCGGCATGTCGATGCCCCGCTGTTCCCCTCCCAGCCCTCACCCATGCGTTCGGACCTTTCATGCACCGTTTTCATCTCGGAGCCCGAAGATTACGAGGGTGGCGAACTGGTGATCCATCTGGGCGATCATACCTGTGAGTTCAAATGCCCTGCCGGCCACGCGCTTGTCTATGCCTCAACCACGGTTCACGAGGTCAGGCCGGTGACCGCTGGTGAACGACTGGTGGCCATCAGCTGGATGCAATCCTACATACCGGATGCCTCTCACCGCGAAACTCTGGTCAGGCTGCAGAATGTGATCAACAGCGAGCACCGAACAATGTCCGCCGAAAGTCTGATGGAACTCGAGGCGGCCAAAGCTAACCTGTACCGGATGTGGGCCACAGTCTGACTCACACTCGTTACACCTCATGCCACTCCTGCATGACCTTAGAACCTCAAAGTCGAAGCATCGGGTGCAAAAATGATGCCTGTTCAGGATAGAATACTGCCGGTTACTTTCATCCATTCGTAATGCTTCCATGATCAATTCTGTCCAGTTACCGGTCGAAGCCCGATTCATCAAGCTGATGGCGCGCCGACTGCATGAATACGGTGCCGGAGCCCACCGGCTTGAAACGGCCGTGAGTTCCGTGGCCGAGGAACTGGGTATACGGTGCTCGGTATTTTCCAATCCTACCAGCATCTTTCTCACCTTCAGTGGCTTTGAGCAGGACGAGGATGAACTGGTGTTACCGGCACAGTTGATCAGGGTATCGCCGGGAGATATCGACGTCGGCCGTTTGACCGATGTCGACGAAATTTCGGGACAGGTCGCCAATGGCCTGCTGACCGTGAGCGATGGTGTAAAGCGCCTCAAGAACGTGGCCAGCCGGCCATCCGGTTTCAGTTTCCCTGCCCATCTGCTGTCATGGGCCGCCACGGGAATGGCGGTCTCGGCCATGCTGAACAGTAGCTGGATAGATATTGCCATCGCGGCATTACTGGGTGCATTCACCGGAATGATGACCATGCGCTGGGGTCAACACCTGCAGCAGATCGGCAGTTTCGAACCAATCATTGCCGCAGCAGTGACCACACTGGCCTACCTGCTGTCCCATCTGCTGGGTGGCTCACAGGTGCCACATATCGTCATCGGTGCACTGATCATCCTGATGCCGGGCCTGAACCTGACAGTCGCCATCACTGAACTGGCCACCGGTCACCTGTCATCCGGAACCTCTCGCTTTGCCGGTGCCAGTGTGGTGCTCATCAAGCTGGCACTGGGCGTGGTGCTGGCAACTCAACTGATGACGCTGCTCGGGTTCGATACCACACCGGGTGATCAACCCACAGCACCGGAATGGTTTATCTGGTGCTCCGTACTCATTGCAGGCGTGTCATTTGCCATCCTGTTCGAGGTGTTGCACAAGGACATCATTGCCGTGATCCTGACTGCCGTCGCCACCTTCGCCATCAACCGCTATTGCAGCCTGCTGATCAGCCCGGATGTCGGCATCTTCATTGCCGCGCTGATGGTTGCTTCGGCATCGAATCTTTTCAGCCGTGTGACGGCAAGACCTGCCGTGATCATGCGTCTGCCGGGCATTATCCTGCTTGTTCCAGGCAGCCTGGGATACCGCTCTCTGACACTGCTGTTCTCACATGACATGGAGGCCGGATTGCAGGCTGCCGTGGGGGTCGCCACGGTACTGGCTTCTCTGGTTGGCGGGCTGCTGCTGGGCAACACGCTGGTGCAACCCAGACGATCACTCTGACCAGACAGACAGAATCACTAGAGCTGGTCGGCAAAGATCTCCGACAGATAATCGGTCCATTCAGCCGTGATTGGTTCCAGCAGTTCGCTGGAAATTGCAAAATCCTTTTCGAACAATTCCCTGCGAAGGTAATCGACAGTGTCCGGATCGGAAATGCCGATATTCATTTCCTGGTTGACGAAGAAACTCAGCTTGTCGAAATTGGCTGATCCGACGCAGGCCCAACCGTCATAGATGGCTGCCTTGATATGGGTCATTTTCGGATAGCGATACACCCGGACACCATGGGCGATCAGCACATTGGCCGTGACTGCATTACTGGCCGCCATGATGCCTGAATCATTGTCACCGGGGATGATCACCCTGACATCGACGCCTCGCTTTCTGGCTGCGATCAGCCCACGCAGGATGGTATTGTCCGACAGGTAGGCATTCTGGATGTAGATGTGATTTCGAGCACGCTTGATGGCGGCGCGCTGAGCATTGAAGATCTCGAGGGTTCCCGTGCGGGTATACAGTGGCCTGACCATGATCTGACCCGGTTCTGGTTCTGCCTTGATGTCCCGTGAATAGCGAATGGTGCGCCACAGGTAGTCAAGATCACCGCCAATTCCGGCATGACCCCAGGCTCGCGAGAAATCACCGCGAATCTGCTCAACAACCGGTCCTTCCAGCTTGACCATCATGTCATGCCACTCATAACGGTATTCCCTGCCGATGTTCATACCACCGATGTAGGCGATCTCGTTGTCGACCACCAGTGTCTTGGTGTGATCGGAAGTGAGCCAGGTGTTGGCCGCCCGCCTTACCTTGAGCTTTGAATCCTTCTTGAGGTAACTGACAATCGATGCCGGCGGCAGAAAATCGGACGGCATCGGGGTCGCTGGTGGCAGCAGCCCCGCCGTCAGCGTTCCCAGATCATCCACCAGAATCTTGATTTTCAGTTTCTTCGACAGCGCCTTGAGCTGATTGGCGATCGTGACCGCATAATCATCGGTATCGAAGATGTAGACACGTATGTCGATCCGGTTACGAGCCAGATTGAAACTGTTGATCAGATCGGAAAAATAGGCCTGTCCGCCGATCAGGAAAGTCAGCCTGGCCGGGATGGGTTTTTCGCTCACCAGTTCATCCAGCGTCTCTTCCCAGATGCGCATGTTCATGGGAGGCTGTGTGCCGGCCTCGGGCAGGTCACGTGAATAGCCGCCGGCCCTGAGATTGACCAGATTGTAGGTGGTGGTCAGTGCAAAGTTGACCAGACGCGTCACTGAGGTGACCGGATTCTTGATGAAGGCAAACACATGCCCGCGGATCACCAGTGTATTGAAGCTGTCCACGGATAATCCGATGATGGAGCGTGATGCCGTGTTTTCATCACCAATGGGAATCGTGATGGCAACCACATCCAGACGGTCCGGTCCAGTAGAATGAGGTCGGCCGTGGCACGGTTCAGCGAGTTGGTCTGGAACAGCAGCTGGCGTCCTTCGATACCCATCTTGGCAACATGAACTTCCATCGATGTGGCGATGTACTCCAGAAAACTGTCCAGATCGAAACTGTTGCTGATTGTCACCGAATCCGGTTGTTCACCGAATCGCGAACGTGCCAGATTCCCTGCTTCATCGCGATAGATCACCTGTTCGTCATTGCGGATATGCAGGGCAACCCCAATGCCGGGCTCGGCAGGCACCAGATCATCAACCAGCCGCCTGAGCAGGGCTAGCCAGGTATTGGACGTCTGCACCGAGACACGACTCAGCCCTGTTGTATCGGCCAGTTCCTGTGGCAGCTCCTCACCTAGAAACTCGAGTCGGCTGTAGGTGTGGGTGTAGGTCAGGCGTGGTAATTCACCGGCAAGCCAGCGCGCGCCGGCATAGGAATCATCCTTGTCGGCCTTATACCTGACGATCAGCAGGCCGTCGTCTAGCCAGGCCGCTTTTGGTTCCTCATTTCTCAGTTCGGTCAGACGGCTGTCGTGCTTGATCAGGCCGGGCGAACCGCAGCCAGACAGCAGTAAAACGGCAAGCAGTCCGGCACAGCGGAGACAGGACGGTATCCTGAATGGATTACAGACTGGTAATGCGCGCATAAATCATGTAAAGAATCTGCTGACTGAACGGATTGTATTAAATCGTGTTATGGCTCCAATAACAACCGGCGACCGGATTGCAGACTTCACCCGACCCACCCGTTCGGGACAGCTCATCACCCTCTACAAGCAATATTGCGCCAGTACCATGACGCTTGTGGTTCTGCCAGGCAGGGCAGATCCGGCAGCCCAGCTTCAGCTGCTGACACATCTGATTGATCAGACACGGACATCGTCCGAACACACGCTACTGATTGTCGATCAGGGTTCATCAGATCATGACTTGCCACTGAACCCAGACCAGATCATTGTTGACGACGGGCAGTACATGGCATACCTGTGTCATGAGCAGGGTCTGAAAACGCCAGACTCAGCCGGATCAGTGCATCGGCACTGGTGCTGGTGACCGACCGCAACATGCATGTGATCGAACGCGGCATTCATTCAATCAATCAAGACGGCAAAATCGAATCCGCCATCAGACGCGTCCAGAGTCCGGATGCCGATGATGCTGCAACAGACCCGCTCTCAGTGCAATGCCAGGCACCGATTCTGATCGTTCCCAATGTGCTGGACGAGGCCATGTGCAACGAGCTGATCGAGCTGTATCAGACAGACAATGAAGCCAGCGGCATACTGACCCAGAGCGGAGACGACCTGACCTATGCACCGGACAGCTCAGTCAAGATCAGACGCGAACACCGGCTGCAGCCCGGCGATATCATGAGTCGGCTCGAAGCCACAATCGCACGTCGTGTACTGCCCGAGATTCGCTGGTTCAGCTGGTTTGACGTCACCCGATACGAAGGCATGAAGATCGTGGCATACGACGCTGGTGAGGAGGGTTATTTTCGGGTACACCGGGACAATGACGGCAGTGATACGCAACACAGACGCTTCGCCATGACAGTCAACCTGAACACCACCGAATACACCGGTGGCGGACTTTCCTTCCCGGAATACTCACAGCAGCGCTATGCCACTGAGGCAGGAACGGCAGTGCTGTTTTCCTGCAACCTGGCCCATCAGGTAGATCCTGTCAGCCTGGGCGTACGCTATGCACTGGTGAGTTTCTTCTATGGCGACCAGCAACAGATCACCACACCCGTACCCGGTCAGTAATCTGTTTCCATCGCTCTGTTTGTAACTCAAACTGTGCCGCTGATGATCGCGCAGGATCTGCTGCAATCAATCATCCCTGCACCGGGTCTACTGCTGTAGTCTCATGTTACGGAAACTCCCATGGATCGATCATCAATCAGTCACACCCGCAAGCGCCTGCTTGTGCTGTTCCTGGCCACAATGGTGGCTGGCTTGTCCCATGCCGGGCAGCAATCTCCCCCCTGGCAGGCAGAGGCCGCTTCCGGCACGGTTCAGATACCGGATGCCGAACACGAACTGACCATCATCCTGTTCTGGGCAAGCTGGTGCCCGTACTGCAAGCAGCTGATGCCTCATCTTCAGAGCATTCTGGATCAATACCCTGATCACAGCATTCGTGTCCTTGCGCCAACGATCAAGGAAGACGGTGATCCGGCTGCCTACCTTGAAGAGCGAGGCTACGAATTCGATCTGATACTTGAGGGCGACCCGATTGCAGCCAGATACATGATCGTAACCACGCCTGGCGTGATCCTGGTCAACGGAGAAGGTGACATCCTGTTTGACCTCAGGACTGTTCGTCCACAACAGCCCGCTGTTGACGACAGTTCACCACACTGGAGAAAGGCAGCCCGGCTGGCCCCCTACTGGAGTGCCCGGCTGAGACAGGTCATCGCTGAGCAGTTCGATCACGACTGAATCCAGCTGATCTGCCTCGGGACAGCGCTTCAGCAGTTAACTGCATCTGTGCTGGCGTATGCATATAACCCGATCGTTCTGGCACACAGATTGCATTGCTGTATCATGACGGATCGCTGGCCATGGCCAGAGTCACTGTCAGCAATCACCCGGATTGCCCGCAATACGGTAGCGTGATGATCACTGAAGAACGCAAAGGGTTTATAGTCTGTCTGGTCACCTACCTGTTCTGGGGTGTCGCCCCGGTCTTTTTCAAACTGTTTGAAGACACCGACGCACTGCTCATCATCGCCCACCGGATCATCTGGGGGCTCGCATTCCTGCTGCTGTTTCTGCTGATACGTGATGGACGCGCCCCTGCTGAAACGGGCTCGCATCACCGGCAGGCAGTTTTTCGGGTTGCTCTGCACTGGCATCCTGATCGCCGGTAACTGGGTGGTATTCGTCTGGGCAGTGAATCAGGGCCAGATTCTGGCCACCTCGCTCGGCTATTTCATCACACCACTGGTGCAGATTCTTCTCGGCATCGTCTTCCTGCGCGAGCGCATCAGCCGCAGCCAGACCCTGTCTGTACTGGTGGCAGTGGCATCAACGGTCTACCTGACCATCGCTGTTGGCGGCCTGCCCTGGATTGCCCTGACACTGGCTGGATCATTCGGCCTGTACGGGCTGCTCAGAAAACAACTGGCAATCCGGCCTCTGGTTGGCCTGGCCTGGGAAACCCTGCTGCTGTTGCCGGCAGCCCTGATCACCATCGCATTGTCTGCTCCGGTTCAGGCCGAAGTATCAGGTACAGCACCACAGGGCAGTACATTGATGCTGCTGTTCATTGCCGGCGGGCTGGTGACTGTGCTACCGCTGATCGGTTTCAATTATTCGGCAGTCCGGCTGAAACTTTCGACGATCGGCTTCATGCAATACCTGGCACCTACGATGAGCTTCCTGATCGCGATATTCGTTTATCATGAACAATTCAGCCCGGAATACCGCTATGCATTCGGCGGTATCTGGCTTGCACTGCTGATTCTGGGTATCGCGCCTGTGTTCAACCGCTTGCGTCGTTCTGGCTCGAAACGGCTGAAACAACAGGAACAACCAGCTTCAGATGAAACCTGACACAATGACAGCTGAACTCAGACTGATACGACGGGAAGACGACCCGGCCATGAACCGAATCATCGTTGAGGTGATGACCGAGTATGGCGCTGTCGGTGAAGGCTATTCGATCGAAGACCCGGAAGTGGCTGCGATGTCAGTTGCCTACGACGCCGAGCGCCAGCGCGTATTTTGTGATCGAAAAAGACGGCAGGGTACTGGGCGGTGCCGGGTATGCGCCACTGACGGGGGCCGAACCGCAGATCTGTGAATTACGCAAGATGTATGTGCTGAGGGACGCACGTGGCCTGGGCGCCGGTCGCCTGCTGCTGGATGCCTGTCTTTCAGGCGCCCGCAAGGATGGTTTCAGGCAGTGTTATCTCGAGACCCTCGAGAGCATGACCGATGCGCGGCGACTGTATGAACGTGCCGGCTTTCGCAAACTCGACGGCCACCTGGGCAACACAGGACATTTCGGCTGCAATTCCTGGATGTTGCTCAATCTCCTGTGACGTCTGCAGTCGCTTTTTCACACTCACCCAGCTGCTTTTGCTGAATCAGGTACAGGGGTCGCTGCTTGCTTTCATCGAACAATCGTCCGAGATACTCGCCGATAATGCCGATCGTCACCAGCTGGACCCCGCCGAGGAACAGGATTACCACCATCAGCGAGGGGTAACCTGCCACCGGTTCACCGAAGATCAGCGTCTTGATGATGACCCATAGCGCGTAGATCAGAGCCACGAAGGCCGACATCATGCCCAGGTAGGTTGCCATTCTCAGTGGCGCGGTAGTGAATGAGGTAATGCCATCAATGGCAAAATTCCACAGTCGCCAGTAATTGAACTTGCTGGTGCCGGCGAAACGCTTCTCCCTGACATAGCGCACACCCTTTTGCCGGAATCCGATCCAGGAGAACAGACCCTTCATGAAACGGTTGCGTTCCCGCAACAGCCCGAGTGACTGATAGGCCTGTCTGGAGAGCAGACGAAAATCACCCGTGTCCACGGGGATCGGGGTGCGCGAGATCAGATTGATGACTCGATAGAAGGCGGCTGCCGTCATGCGTTTGATGAACGATTCACCCTCACGCTTTTCCCGTTGCGCATAGACCACATCATGACCCTCGCGCCAGCAGCGGATCAGCTCCGGGATGACCTCGGGCGGATCCTGAAGATCGCTGTCAATCACGATCACGGCATCGGCATCGCAGTGATCAAGTCCTCAGGCTGTCATGGCCACTTCCTTGCCGAAGTTGCGACTCAGCTGAATCAGTCCGATGCGATTATCCTGACTCATTATCTCTTCGATGCGGGCCACCGAATCGTCACTGCTGCCATCATCCACGAACATCAGCGACCAGGACAGTCCGCTCTCGTCCATCACCGCCTGCATGCGCCTGCAGAACTCGGTCAGGTTTTCCGACTCGTTGAACACCGGTGTCACCACGGTGATCGAATCATGACTTCTTGCTGAAGAATCATTTTCCATCATGGCTGCATAATGCGTTATATTCACCCTCTATTGGCAACCACGAGAATCCCACTTGCTTCGATACTATCCCGCTGTCGATCGCCGCAGCACCATTTACAAGATTGCGCTGCCCATCGTTGGCGGGATGACCTCGCAAATCGTGCTGAATCTGGTCGATACGGGCATGGTTGGCAAGCTGGGTGACTCTGCTCTGGCTGCGACGGGTCTGGGCAGTTTTGCCAATTTCATGGCCATCGCCTTCATCCTGGGTCTGGCCACGGGTGTACAGTCGATGGCATCGAGGCGCATGGGCGAAGGTCGTGAAAGCGAGGCCGCCGTGCCACTGGATGGCGGTCTGCTGCTGGCCTTCCTGTTCGGGCTGCCGCTGTGTCTGATCATGATCGAGCTGGCACCGGCCATCTTCAGCTTTCTGGCACAGGATCCTGAGGTCGAGGCGCTCGGATCGGAGTATTTCCAGGTACGCGTTGCAGCCATGATCGGCGTCGGCATGAACTTCGCCTTCCGCGGCTTCTGGAGCACGGTTGACCTGACACGGCTCTACATGGGGACATTGCTGGTGATGCATGTCATCAACATTTTCCTCAACTGGGTGCTGATCTTCGGCAACCTCGGCTTCGAACCCATGGGTGTCTACGGTGCAGGCCTGGCCACCACCATTTCCATTTACATCGGTACGGCCATTTATGTTGTGCTGGGACTGATCCATGCACGCAAGTTCGGCTTCCTGCATGGCCTTCCCAGCCGGCACACCATGGGTACCATGCTGCGCGTTTCCATGCCCGCAGGCTTCCAGCAACTGTTCTTTGCTGCCGGCATGACTGCCCTGCTGTGGATTGTTGGCCACATAGGTACGCGCGAACTTGCCGTCGCCAATGTCATGCTGAATCTGGTTCTGGTCGGCCTGCTGCCGGCCATGGGATTCGGCATCGCTGCAGCATCATTGGTGGGCAAGGCTCTGGGCAGAAAGGATCCTGAGGATGCCCGTCTGTGGGGCTGGAATGTCTGTCTGCTCACTGGCTTGATCGTCATTTTCATTGCACTGGCAGCCATGATCTTCTACAAGCCGGTATTGGAAACATTTCTTGAAGATCCTGTGACGCTCGAACTGGCGATCCTGCCGCTGTTCTTTACTGCGTCACTGATCTGGTTTGATGCTGCCGGCCTGATCCTGCTCAACGGCCACCTGGGTGCCGGTGACAGCCAGACGGTGATGCGCATCTCGGTGATCAGCCAGTGGGTGATTTTCCTGCCGCTGGCCTGGCTGATGGTGACGCAATGGCATTACGGATTTCTGGAGCTGTGGGCCATGCAGGTGTTGTACCGCATCGGCCAGTCGGCCTGGTTCATGTGGTCCTGGAACCGTGGTCGATGGCAACAGGTGGAAGTCTGAGGACAGACGCCAGTCAGGTTCGCCGAGCCAGCACGACCAGTCGTTCGGCATCAAGATCATAGGCCTCGCCGCTGAGTGAGCCGTAGATCTCGATCTCATCGAAACCCGCCGATTCAACCCGCTGCCTCAGTTCACTGGCCGTATACAGATTGTGATGCCACTCGGCACGGTCAACGCGATCGCCGTCGATCAGCAGCCATTCATTGCTGTAGCGGCTCATCTGGTGCGTCAACACGGGTCGTTCAATCAGCAGTCGCCCGTCATCGTACTCGGTCAGGTGCACCGGCTGGATGTGCCGGCAGACATACTCCTTGCCCGTGGTATCGATCAGCAACTGGCCACCGGGCTTGAGATTGTCATGGCAGTGGACCAGCACGGCCAGATCATCATCTTCGCTGTCAAAATAGCCAAATGAAGTCCACAGGCTGACAATCAAATCGTACTGACCGGACCGCTCGAAATGGCGCATGTCGCCCTGTACCCAGTCAATCTCGACGCCGGCCTCTGCCGCACGGCGCTGGCCGTCGGCGATCAGGCTGGGACTGATATCCAGTGCAGTGACCTGACAGCCTTGCTCGGCCAGAGGAATCGAAAAACGCCCCGGGCCTGAGCCCAGATCAAGCACCGAACCGCCAGCCCCGCCGATCAGCTCGATCAGGCTGCTGCACTGTTCGCCTGCCGCTGTAAATTCCGCCTCGGTGAACATACAATGCCCGAAGGTTTTCCAGAACAGGTCATCTTCAAACCAGGCCATGTCTTGCATCAGAATCTCACTCAGTCGTTGGGTTGCCCTGGTGCTTGTCGTCACCACGGTCGTGTCCTGCGCCAGTATACGATTCTACGGCCAGGCAATTAAGGGGCATTTGCAGATCACGCTCGGTAAACGTGATATCGAGCGCCTGATTGCAGACCAGGATACAGACCCGACCTTGCGCAATGACCTTGAGCAGGTGCTGAGGATACGTGAGTTTGCCATCAACGAGCTGGCATTGCCTGACTCGGGCAGTTACACCGACTACGTTGATCTGAAACGAGATGTCACTCTCTGGATCGTGACGGCAGCACCCGAGCTCTCGCTTGAGGCCGAAACCTGGTGCTTCCCGATTGCCGGATGCCTCAGTTATCGCGGTTATTTCAAGCAGGCATCGGCAGAGCGCGAGCAATCACGCCTGAAGGACAGGGGGCTGGAAACCGCCGTCAACCGCGGACTGGCCTATTCAACACTGGGCTGGATGAATGACCCGGTGCTCAACACCATGCTGAGGCAATCGAGGCGTGATCTGGCGGCGGTCCTGTTTCACGAAATGGCACATGAACTGATCTACGTGAAGAATGATGTCGTGTTCAATGAATCCTTCGCCAGTGCCGTGGCCGAAATCGGCCAGATGCGTTACTCGCACATGCTCGGTATCGATTACGACCGTGAACGTGCAGATCACAAGCGCGCCATCGATCGTGAGTACCAGCAGCTGCTGCGCAAGACTCGAGAAGACCTGCAGGCCATCTATGAAACCGATATGGATGATGCCAGCAAGCTCCGCCAGAAATCAGAGCGTATCGAAACCCTGCGTGCCGATTACCGCATGTTCCTGCAACAGCACGATCTTGACTGGCGAACAAACCGCCTGTTCTCGCCGGGGCGGCCCAACAATGCGGATTTTGCGCTGTTGACGACCTACGACCTGCACGTGCCCTACTTTCTTGATCGTTATGAGGGGTGCGACCAACAGCTCGACTGTTTCTACGAGGCGGTAACGAAACTTGCAGCGCTGTCATTTGATCAGAGACAGGCTCAGATGAGGCAAACCGGGACGCCAACTGAGGTCGAATCGACGGATGATCAGCCCGATAATGCCGGCGAGATGAGCAAAAACTAACGTGTTCTTAACCGGTAACTGATTTATACTAGCCTTTGCCCGCTGTCGCCAGGCAGCGACCATGACAGAACGCAAGGGATAAGCTCGCTTGAATCGCCTGAAACCCCGAAACAACCGGATCACTGCATTGCTGTGCCTGGTCACCAGCCTGCCTGCGCTGAGCCATGCCCAGCAACTGTGCCCGGATACCACCGGATCACGCACCGGCATACAGGCTGTACAGGCGCCCGAAGATCCGGAAAGCATTGCCATCGAAGCCGATCGCGTCGATGTCAGTGATGAATCCCGGGCAATCTTCAGCGGTGATGTCATCGTTGCTCAGTCCGGGCAAACGCTGCGGGCAGACAGCATTACGGCCGATCAGGAAAATGACACCATTGATGCTGAAGGCAATGTGGTGTTTGCCGATGAGGCACTGGAACTGACTGCTGACAGTGCCCGCAGTGAACTGGAAACCGATCGTACCGAACTGAATGCGGTGGATTACCGGCTCAACCGAACCGCTGAAGGCCTGACCGCGCGGGGCCAGGCCGAGACACTGGTCAGGGAGGGCAATACACGCACGCAGCTGACCACGGCAACATTTACCAGCTGTCCGCAAACAGAGGACGGCTCGGCGCCCGTATGGCAGATTGTGGCCGACGAGATTGAACTGCAGCATGAAACGGGGCGCGGCAAGGCACATGATGCCAGACTCAAGTTCGGCGATGTCACCCTGTTCAGATTGCCCTATGCCAGCTTCCCCATCGATGACCGGCGCAAGAGCGGCTTTCTGTACCCGTCCATCGGCAGCTCGAACGACAACGGCCTGGATGTCGCCATCCCGTGGTACTGGAACATTGCTCCTCACATGGATGCCACCCTGACACCGCGCTGGATCGGCGATCGCGGTGCGATGCTGAGCGCCGAATACCGCTATCTGACCGATCGGTCCAGCGGCACGATCAGCGGCAGCTACCTGCCGGACGATGACCTGTTCGACCGTCATCGGGGTACAGCCAGCCTGCAGCATCTGACCACCTTCAATGATACCTGGCAGCTGTACCTGGACATGAATCATGTGTCCGATCCTGATTATTTCGAGGATCTGGGCGATTCACTGTATGACAGCTCTCGCACTTTCCTGCCCTCCACAGCGCTGCTCTCGGCGGCAGGCGACTGGTGGCAGATGCGATTGCAGACCAATACCTACGAGCGGCTGACCAACACCACCTCCGAGATCTATGAGCGTCTGCCTCGGCTTGCCTTCAGCGGTTCTCGACGTATCGGAAAGTCGGCCTTCCATTTCAATCTGGATGCCGAATATTCCAGTTTCGAACTGGACCGTCTGGACAGCCTGAGCAACCCTGCCCGCCCTGATGGTTCGCGGCTGGATCTGACACCCAGCATCAGCTACCCCGTTTTCCGACCGGCCTACTACTTCGAACCCTCGATAGGAGTTCGGCATACACGTTATGACCTTGATCGCGATAGCCAGGACAGTCCAGATCGAACCACGCCAATCGTCAGCGTCGAGGCCGGCCTGTTCTTCGAACGTCAGATTGGCGAGACTCTGCAGACGCTCGAACCCAAGGCCTATTACCTCTATGTACCGTTCGAAAATCAGGATGAAATTCCACTGTTTGATTCAAGGGAACTGACCTTCGGGTTCTCGCAGCTGTTTCGTCCCAACCGCTTCACCGGCGCCGACCGGCAGGCCGATGCCAATCAGTTATCGCTTGCACTCACCAGCCGCACACTGGAAACGGCCAGTGGCCGTGAACGGCTCGAGTTGAGCCTTGGCACCATCGTCTATTTCCGTGACCAGCGTGTCCAGCTGCTGGCAGATTCCGATCGTGATGCGTCGACATCGCCGATCGTCGCTGAAATCAACTACTCCCCGGTGGATGACTGGTATCTGCAGCTGGGAGCACAGTACGATCCCGATGATGAGGAGTTCAATCAGGCTCTTGGCAGCGTCACCTACCGAAAGCCCGGTTCGGCCATCTTCAACCTGTCCTATCGCAAGCGCATCGACCGCATCCGGCAGGTTGACATGAGCTTTCTGTGGCCGGTCAACGAACGCTGGAGTGTGATCGGTCGCGGGAACTATTCGCTGATGGACGACACTATTATTGAAGGCCTGCTCGGTTTCGAATACCAGAGCTGCTGCTGGGCCGGACGGCTCATGGCCAGGCGCTATATCCGCAACAACGAGGGTGATCGCCGCAATTCAATCTATTTCGAGATCGAGCTCAAGGGATTGGGCTCTTTCGGACGTAAAACAGGTAACCTGCTGCAACGGTCCATTCGCGGTTACCGATCTGAGGACTATCGTGGTTACTGACATGTACAAGAATCTGTTTATTGCCCTTGCTCTTCTGATGAGCATCCCGGCTGCACTGGCACAATCGGTGAAGCCAATCGACTCCATAGTTGCTGTCGTCGAGGAAGACGTCATCCTGCGATCCGAACTTGATGAATCCGTTTCCGTGATTGTCAGCCAGTTCAATGCAGCCGGTCGCCAGCTGCCACCACGGAACATCATCGAAAAGCAGGTACTGGATCAACTGATCGTGGCCCGCCTGAAACTGCAGCGCGCCGAAATGCGTGGCATTCGGGTCAGCGAACAGGAAATCGATGGTTACATTTCCGAGGTGGCCAACAAATCGGGCATCACGGTTGAACAGATGCGCCGTACCATTATCGAAGACGGACTGAGCTGGAAGAACTTCCGCTCGGACGTGAGAGACCAGCTGGCCACACAGCAGCTGCAACGTCGTGTGGCATTCAGCCGTGTTGATGTCAGCGAGACTGAAATCGATCTGTACCTGGATTCACAGAACAACATCACCGGTGAGTACCAGTTGTCTCATATCCTGATCGCCGTACCCGAAGGTGCTTCACCCGCTCAGGTCGAGGATGCACGGGCAAAGGCGGATCGAATTCACCGAGAAATCAATGAGGGCCTGGATTTCGTCACGGCCGCGATCACCCACTCCAACGGACCACAGGCTCTGCAGGGTGGCGATCTGGGCTGGCGTGATGCCACATCGGTACCCAGTTTGCTGGCAGAACAGATCTCTGAAATGAAAACCGGCGACATGACCCGACCCATGCGTGATGCATCGGGCTTTCACATCCTGAAGGTATCCGGCTACCGATTGCCGATGAAGATGGTGCAGGAAGTCAATGCACAGCACATCATGATCGAAGTGTCCGAACTGGTCACCCAGAGCGAAGCCGAAGCCACCATCAAGGACATTTACCAGCAACTGCTTGACGGCGCCGACTTCGCCGACCTGGCCAAGAAATTTTCGGATGATACCAGCTCGGCCAATCTGGGCGGTGACATGGGCTGGTTTACACCCGCCCAGTACGGACCCCGCGTTGCCGAGATTCTGACCCAGCTCGGTGATGCCGAAATATCATCGCCTTTCCAGACCAATGTGGGCTGGCATATCTTCAAGAAAATAGGCGACCGTGAAGAAGACCGCACCGAGGAATTCATTCGTGCCAATGCGCTGGAGACCATCCGCAACCGCAAGGCCGAGGAAGAACTCATTCTCTGGGTGCGTGAACTGCGCAACGAGGCCTATATCGAATACCGGATCTGATCACTGTCACTGACCGCAGCTCAACGGGCAGATTCGATTGAACAACCCCGCACAGAGACCTGTCATCGCCGTCACCACTGGCGAACCGGCAGGGATCGGTCCGGAACTGTGTGCCAGCCTGGGTTCGCTGAATGGCCACGCCCATCTGGTGCTTGTTGGCGACCGGGAACTGTTGCAGCAACGCGGGCTGTCCGTGTCAGGGAACATTCCCGATTACTGCCCCGATCAGCCCAGGGCAGCCAGTCTCAGCATACTGCATCAGCCATTGACAGCTGCAAGCCGCCCGGGAGAGCTGGACAAAAGGAATTCTCGCTATGTGCTTGGGCTGATTGATCGCGCCATCGAGGGTTGTCTGGCCGGCCACTTTGATGCCATGGTCACAGCACCGATCCACAAGGGCGTGATCAATGATGCCGGTATCGCTTTCACCGGACACACTGAATACCTGGCCGATTCAACCTCGACCGATCGTGTTGTCATGATGCTGGCCGATGGTGATCTTCGTGTCGTACTGGCCACCACCCACCTGCCGCTGAGACAGGTGAGTGATGCCATCAGCACCGACGGCCTTGTCGAGACCCTCAGCATCATCAATAGCGACCTGAAACATCGCTTCGGCATCAGGTCACCACGAATCCAGGTTTGCGGACTGAATCCTCATGCCGGTGAATCTGGCCACCTGGGCCATGAGGAATCGACCATCATCCAGCCGGCGATCGATCACTGCCGTGAGCAGGGCATGCAGCTCAGCAACCCGGTTCCCGCTGATACAGCCTTCACTCAACACAACCTGGCACGCTTTGATGCCACCCTGGCCATGTACCATGACCAGGGCCTGCCCGTTCTGAAACACGCCAGTTTCGGTCGTGCCGTCAATATCACGCTGGGATTGCCGATCGTACGGGTATCGGTCGATCACGGTACTGCGCTCGATATTGCGGGATCAGGCCAGGCCGATGCCGGCAGCCTGTGTGAGGCCGTGCGCATGGCCTGTGAGCTGGCTGCCTGAACCGGCATGTCACATCAGGCCCGTAAACGATTCGGACAGAATTTCCTGCACGACAGGCAGGTGATCGAAAAAATTGTCCAGGCCATCAATCCGAAACCAGGTGACAGCATACTTGAAATCGGTCCCGGCCAGGGTGCCCTCACCCGTTACCTGATCGATTCTGGCGCCGATGTGACTGCCGTCGAGATCGATCGGGACCTGGTCAGAAGACTCTCACAGGATGCGCATTTCGATTCATTGAATCTGCTGCAGACCGACGTGCTTGAACTGTCACTCTCAAGCGTTCAGTCCACGCCTGGAAAACTGCGCGTGGTTGGCAACCTGCCCTACAATATTTCCTCACCGGTTCTGTTCCATATGCTGTCGCAGATCGGTAATATCGAAGACATGCATTTCATGCTGCAGAAGGAAGTGGTCGATCGGATCTGTGCCGACCCGGGCAGCAAGACCTATGGGCGTCTGAGTGTGATGATTCAGTATCAGTGTCTGCCACAACCCCTGTTCGTGGTGAAGCCGGGTGCCTTCAACCCTCAGCCACGTGTCGACTCCGCCGTCTTCAGGCTGATACCCAGGTCAGAACCAGTCGATACCGTACTGCTGGCCCGACTTGAGAAACTGGTAAAGCAGGCCTTTTCACAGCGCCGCAAGACACTGGCCCGATCACTCTCCGGGATGCTCTCCAGCCATGATTTTGAACTGAGTGGCATCGATGCCAGCAGACGCCCTGAAACACTCAGCGTCGAGGAGTTTACACGTCTTGCAGACCTGCTCGATGTGCCTGATGGGGCTGATTCATGACCACCTGGGTGATCGGTGATATTCAGGGTAGCTATGATGGTCTCTATCACCTGCTGAAAAAGATCGGATTCAGGCACGAACGCGACCGACTATGGTTCACAGGCGATCTGGTGAACCGGGGTGGCCAGTCGCTCGAAGTGCTGCGCATGGTTCACGCCATGCGTGATCAGTGCGAGGTGGTACTGGGCAATCATGACCTGTCATTGCTGGCCTATGCCCACGGCGTACACAAGTCAGCCAAACGTAACCGGGAATTCAAGCGCATCATGCGCGCGGTAGACGGTGAGGATCTGATTCACTGGCTGCAGCACCGCAAGCTGCTGCACGTCAAGGGCAAGGTGATGATGGTGCATGCAGGTCTGGCACCGGCATGGGGCTGGAGCAAGGCGCAGAAACTGGCCAGCGAAGTGGAGGCGATACTGCACAGTGACCAGGCCAGGGATCTGCTGGAAAACATGTGGCATCGATCACCGGCACGCTGGTCAAATTCGCTTGAGGGACTGGTCAGGGCGCGTGTCATTCTCAATCATTTCACCCGGATACGGTACTGTCGCAAGAATGGCGGGATGGACTACCGGCACAACGGGCCACCCGGATCCCAACCCGACAATCTCTGCCCCTGGTTCGAACACCCCAAACGCAAACTGGTGGATCGGCACATCATCTTCGGGCACTGGTCCACACTGGGCTACTTTCATGAGGGCAATGTCACCTGTCTGGATACAGGCTATGTCTGGGGCAGACAACTGACGGCCATTAGACCCGGTCGACCCCGCAAACCCGTTCAGGTGACGCGACCCTCGGACTAAGTGGGGTTCGCCTGGATCCTGTCAAGAATGGTGAAACAATGATCGAAGGGATTGCTCTCGTCCCTGCGATGATATTCGGAGGCAACTTCCTGCCACTGATCGCTGTCCACCACAGGAAAGGTCGTCTGTCCGTTGGGAATCACTGTTTCGACATGGGTGATAAACAGTCGATCGGCCATCGGCATGAACAGGCGATAGATTTCACCGCCACCAATGATCATCAGTTCATCGTCCGATTCACATCGGTTCATCACCTCATCCGGGTGGGCCACGGTTTCGGTTCCCTCTGACTTGTAGTCGCTTCGGCTCAGTATCAGATTGCGACGGCCCGGCAACGGCTTGCCAATGGATTCATGTGTCTTGCGGCCCATGATCACCGGTTTGCCGAGCGTCACCCGCTTGAACCAGCGCAGGTCAGAGGGCAGATGCCATGGCATGGTTCCATCCACGCCGATCACGCGATTGGCATCCATTGCCACGATCATGCTGATTCGCTGGTTCCGCGGTTTCTCTTCAACTGACGATACGGTCATACGGCAATGGGGGCCGGAATGTGATCCTGTGCGACATAGTCAATCAGTTCGAAATCCTCGAAGCAGAAGCCGTCGATCTCGCTGACATCCGGGTTCAGTTTCATCAGAGGCTTGGGTCCGGGCGTTCTGCTCAGCTGCAGCCTGGCCTGCTCCAGATGGTTCAGATACAGATGTGCATCACCCAGGGTATGGACGAAGTCACCTGGCTGCAGATCGCACACCTGGGCCATCATCTGCGTCAGCAGCGCATAGGAGGCTATGTTGAACGGTACACCCAGAAATACATCGGCCGATCGCTGATAGAGCTGACATGAAAGGCGGCCATCGGCGACGTAGAACTGGAACAGGGTGTGACAGGGTGGCAGGGCCATGCGATCTACATCGGCCACATTCCAGGCACAGACGATATGGCGTCTGGAATCAGGTCGGTTTCTGATCGAATCAACCACCTGTGCAATCTGGTCGATGCTGCTGCCATCGGGGGCAGGCCACGATCGCCACTGGTGTCCATAGACAGGCCCGAGCTCACCATCTTCATCGGCCCACTCATTCCAGATACGGACACCGTTTTCATTCAGGTAGCGGATATTGGTATCGCCGTTCAGAAACCACAACAATTCATGAATGATGGATTTGAGGTGTAGCTTCTTGGTTGTCAGCACAGGAAAGCCCGAAGCCAGATCAAATCGCATCTGGTGGCCAAAAACACTGAGTGTTCCGGTCCCGGTGCGGTCGGAACGCTCGCTACCCTCATCCAGGATTCGCTGCATCAGGTCAAGATATTGTTTCAATGAATCTGTCCTCTAGTGATTCAGTCAGGCCGTCTGGGACGCTTGCTTGCGATAAGCCACGATTATCATGCCGACGCCCAGCATGATCAATGGTATTGACAACAATTGTCCCATGGTCAGCCAGTCGAAGGCGAGCGTGCCAATGTGTGAATCAGGCTGCCTGAAAAACTCGACAATGAATCGACACACGCCATATCCGGCGAAGTAGAGTCCGGTCACCGACATCACCGGCCGCTGACGTCCGGAAAACAGCCACACCACCAGCCACAGCAACAGACCCTCGAGCAGGGCCTGGTACAACTGCGAAGGGTGTCTGGCGAAGGCCGCCAGCGCACCCGAGTCTGCGGCAGTCTGCATCATCGCGATACTTTGCTCGAATATATCGGGCCGGTTGAGCTGAACCCAGTCGAGTGACCGGTTTGCGATCTCCGGTGCCAGTGAGGCAATGGACTCGTACTGAAACTGCTCCAGCTCAGGCGCCTTTGGAAACAGGATGCCGAGCGGGCTCTGGGTCAGACGTCCCCACAGTTCTCCTCCGATTAAATTGCCAAGACGGCCGAAGAACAGGCCGATGGCAGCACAGGGTACGATGAAATCGGCCGACTGCCAGAAGGACTTGCCGGTCTTGCGGGTGAAATACCACAGTGCCAGTGTCACACCAATGAGGCCGCCATGATAGGACATGCCTCCCTTCCAGATCTGGTAGATGCGGTGCGGATCATCCAGCACATTGGCAAAATCGTAGAACAGCAGGTAACCCAGACGGCCACCCAGAACCACACCAATGACACCGAAAAACAGATAATCGGAAACCTGCTCCCTGGTCCAGTCGAATCGTGCCTGTTTCGCCCGGTAATTGGCCAGCATCCAGAACACCATGAACGAGGCCAGATACATCAGCCCGTACCAGTGAATTTTTGGCAGAAACGAGGCGAGTTTACTGAGATCCAGCGCCACCGGGTCAACCAGGTGCAGATAGGTCATGTGTCGTTTGAATCCTTCTCCGTGACTTGTTTCATGCGATCAATCAATGTCTGCTTGCTGACCGGTTTGGTCAGGAATCCATTCATTCCCGACTCCAGGCATCGCTTGTGCAGGTCCTGCCCGGCATGTGCGGTCAGTGCGATGATCGGTACCGGTCTGCGCTTTTGCAATCGCTCCCACTGACGGTACTGAACAGTGGCCGAGATACCATCGGTCTCGGGCAGATCACAATCCATCAGTATGACATCGAACACTGCGGACTTGACGCGTTGCTGGAACTCGGCAGCCGAGTCTACCAGATCCACCATGTGACCTTCAGAATCAAGTACATCCATGACCAGATTCTGGTTCATTTCATTGTCTTCGACCACCAGCACCCGCAGCGGCCTGGCATGTTGAATGGAAATTCTGTCCGAAGCAAGTCGTTCTTCATCATTGCCCGATGAAATCTCGAGAAACTTCATCAGAAGCTCGGATTCCAGAATCGGTGGCTTGATCTTGCCCACACGCACCATCCCGTCCGGCGCACGTGGAATGATGTTATCCTGTGGCATGACGACCCAGATCACCGGCAACAGTTCACTCTTGTCCCGATCAGCGAGACCATAATGCGCCAGCAGTGTTTCATTGAGCACAGAGGGTGATGCAATGACCAGCCCGGGTGGCTGCTTGGGCAGGTTGGGGTCGTTGATATCGTTGAAGACGAAGGCATCGAGACCATAATAGGTCAGCGTCGCCTCGATGGTGTCTCGTGCTATCGACGGTCGCATGTTGATCAGCACCCAGCTCTGTTCCAGCCATTCAGAACCCGGCAGCCGAGGTGCCAGGGCATCGCGCTTCACCTTCAGTGGCAACTCAAACCAGAACAGTGAGCCATGACCTTCCTTGGTGACCGCATCAATGGTTCCTCCCATCTTCTCGACCAGCTGCTTGCAGATTGCAAGCCCCAGCCCGGTCCCTCCATAGCGTCGGGTTGTCGACTGATCGGCCTGGGTAAATGGCTGGAACAGCTGTTTGTACACGCTGGTGTCCATGCCAATGCCAGTGTCCTTGACGATAAATCGCAAGGCGCCATTGGCACCCGGTGTCAGATCGATTCTGACTCGACCATGCTCGGTGAACTTGAGTGCATTACTGACCAGGTTCATCAGTACCTGCCGAATCCGGACCGGGTCACCAATCACCTGGCGCTGAATCGACGGATCGATGACATACCCCAGAGCAATCGAACCCTTGCTGGCATTGATGCTGAACAGCTTGATGGTTTCTTCCAGGATCTGAGCCAGGTTGATATCGATTTCCTCAAGCTCCAGCTTGCCGGCCTCGATCTTGGACAGATCAAGAATGTCATTGATGATATTGAGCAGCACATGACCGGAGTCCAGTACGGCCTGGGTGTACTTGCGCTGCTCCGGATCCAGTTCGCTTTCCAGCAACAGCTCAGTCATGCCCAGTACACCGTTCATCGGCGTACGGATTTCATGACTCATCTTGGCGAGAAAATCGGACTTGGCCTGATTGGCCGATTCCGCCTTCTCGGCCAGCACCTTGACCTCACGGAACAGGCGTGCATTTTCCAGAGCAATACCTGCCTGCCGGGCATAGCTGCCGGCCATCATGCGGTCGCGTTCGACGTAGACATCGCCCTGATGCCTGATCAGACTGACGGTTCCCAGAACCTCGTCACGCGCGATCACCGGTACACAGATGGTTCTTCCAAGTTCGCCCATGGCAGAAAGCGTGGTCGGTTCATCGGTGAGGTTGGACTCGAACTGACGCATCAGCCCCTTGACTTCACGGAAGCTGGGCAGATCCCGCTTCTCGAAACCACGGTGCACCTGGGTTGCCGGTAATCCGGCATGATCAATGGTCACCACTTTCTGATCGGACGGCACCACTTCCCCGACACCATCAAGCAGGCGTTCGAGAATGTCCTCGACATCAAGCATCGAGGTCAGAGACAGAATCATGTCACGCTGGGTTTCAGCCCATTGACGACGCTCGGTGGCACGGTCCAGCTGGTGAGAACGATGCAGGCGCTTGCGGTAGCCGAGAATGATGCTGATGACGGCGATCGCAGCCAGCATGATATAACCGGCATAGGCCCAGGGTGTCTGCCACATTGGTGGTTTCACGAGCAGGGTGACGCTGGCTGTCTTGCTGGTCCATTGTCCACGTGAATCGGATACATTGACCGTGAACTGATAATCACCGGGCGGCAGATTGGCATAGTTTCGTACCGTTGCCCTGCCCACTTCGATCCAGTCGTCATCAAGGCCGTTCAACCGGACCCTGTACACATGTGCGTCAGGGTCGACCAGGGTCAGGGCACGAAACTCGAAGCTCAGATCCGACTCGTGATACTCGAATTCGAGATTCTTCCAGACTTCGCCGGTGTGTTTTGTCAGTGTTCTATCGCTCGACAGGATTCGACTCAGGATTACCTCGGGCTCGACTGGGTTGTCACGTATTGCCAGCGGATCAAACGCCATCAGACCGGTTGAAGTCGACGCGTAGAATTTGCCATCAGCGGCAGCCAGCATCGGTCTGTCATAGACATTACGCCCGGGCAGACCATCGGAGCGGTTGAATTGAAGCACCTCACGGCTGTCCGGCGCAAAGCGGAACAGGCCGCGTCGTGATGTCAGCCAGATGAAGCCATTGCCATCCTGACGCAACGAGGTGAAATCCAGCGATGGCAGACCATCCGACTGATCAATTTCATCGACCATGACCAGTCTGTCGCCCTCAAGTCGGTAGCGCTTGAGCCTGTCGGTTGTCGACAGCCAGATTTCATTACTGTCATCTTCGAGAAAACCGAAAACCGGTTGTGGATCATCTCGCAACAGGCGCGTGAAGTCGTCACTGTCCGGCTCGTACTGGTCCAGTCCATTCTCGGTTGACACCCACAGTCGACCACTGCGTGTAATGTCGATCTGATCGATGAGCTGGCCACTGACTGAACGCGGATTCGCCGGATCCGATTGATAACGTCTGATCTCGCTGGTCTGCATGTCCAGTGTGGCCAGACCGAAATCGGACGCGGAAAACCAGACTGTTCGGTCATCCTGCTTGACCATCAGGTCGATGAACTGGGAAGCGTCGACCGGTTCGGACAGCGGCACTTCTTCAAAACTCAGAGTTTCCAGGTCCCATTTGAGGAACAGGCCACTGAGACCACCCCACATCTCCGGGCCGTTCTTGACCAGCGACCAGACACGTGAATAACGCGGCCCCTCGCCACCGGGCAGGGGGAATCGCATCATCTGACCGGTGATGGTATTGATCGAACTGATCTGTCCTTCGAAACTGCCAACCCAGAGTGTTTCACCCTCGTAAAACATGCCCCGGATCTCATTCGATACAATGGAGTTCGGGTCCAGCGGATCATGCTTGTACATCGAGAAACTGTTCCAGTTCGGTAACAGCTTGACGATCCCGAGGCCATCGGTGGATAACCAGATCTGCCCTTCCCTGTCTTCGAAAACACTCTCAAGGTCATCGGTGGGCAGAGCCCTGGCAACACCCGGCCGTGACCGAGTATGCACGAAATTCTGCCTGTCGTCGGAAAAGTACAGACCATTCGAATTCACATACCAGAGATTGCCGTGACGATCGATGGTCATGTCACGAACCGATGCGGTTTTCTCGTTGGAGTGATCGACCCTGATGTGGTCAAAGGCATCGCGGTCGGAGTTGAAGATACTCAGGCTTTTCGGTGTCCCCACCCACATGCGACCTTCGTGCTCAAGCAAGGAAATCACATGGCGATCTGTCAGGCTGTCGGACTGTTCAGGGTCATGCTGGTAGCGCGTGATCTGCTGGCGATCGGCGCTCATGACACTGAGGCCACCGCTGAGTGTACCCACCCACAATCGGCCTTCGGAATCTTCGGCCAGAGTGAGGATGTTGTTCGAACTGATCGTCTCGGGATCATCCGGATCATGTCTGTAGGTCGTGAACGTACCGCTGTCCACATCCAGGCTTTGCAACCCCCCGAGATAGGTACCGATCCATATCATCCCTTGCCGATCTTCGAAGATAACCAGGATCAGTGTCGAGGACGGGCTGTTGGGGTCGTTTTCATCAGCGCGGTAATTGATGAAGGTATCGCGTTCTTCATCGAGCATGCTGAGCCCATCACGCGTGCCAGCCCACACCCGGTTGGCCGAATCCACAAACAAGGTCTGAATCTCGTTATTGGCGATGCTGTCAGGGTCGTCAGCCTCGTGGTGGCGGGTACGGAAGGTCAGGCCATCGTATTCGACCAGTCCGTCCTGCGTAGCGATCCAGAGATTGCCCCACAGATCCTGCGCGATGTCGTTGATATCGTCCGACGGCAGCCCGTCATCGAAGGTGTAGGGGTAGAACTGTGCTTCCTGAGCCTGTGATACCTGTACCGTCAGCAGCAGGATTGTCAGAAGGATGCGAATCACTGCTGGCTGACCGGACTGACTGTTGATGCTTTCCCTGTCTGTCATGTTCACTCTTCTCACCCTCATAGCGGAAAACTAGCATACTCCACCGGAATGCGCGAGCTGGCCTCGTTTCGCCTCCACAGGCCGTGTTGGCCCGATTCTCCGCTAGCCCGGACAAAAGCCGGGATGAAAAAATGAGACTTCTATCACATATTTCGGGCGAGATGATGTGCCGACACACCTGTTTTTCGTAACACAATGATTTTCTCGCTATTTATCGCAAATTTGTGTAACAATAGACGGCATAATAATAATACATAATCCGATCAGGAACCTCGGATTATTTCGGAATGAAGCGACGGTGGGTAAAGGGTTAACAATAATCTGAAGAGCTGGTTGTGCGAGTAGAGCAAGTACAAGTCGACGTCGACAAATTAATCAAGGGCATGTATGTCTGTCAGCTGGACAGGCCATGGCTGTCAACACCGTTCCCGTTCCAGGGATTCGTGATCAACTCTGAAAAGGACATCAAGGCGATCAAGAAGTATTGCGCCTATGTCTATGTGGATATTCTCAGGGGCGTACCGCCTGAAGCGGATTCCGGTCTCAACAAACCCTGGCAACCGGTCCAGAAAGAAGTTGACAATCGCAAGGGGCCATCGGCCAAGTCAGGCCAGGCCGAACGCTCAGTCAAGCCCACCATCAAGGCCCCCATTCTCAAGGTCGATCCCGATTACTATCCGGAGCCCAGAAAATTCAACAAGGAGATGAAGGCTGCGGAAAAGTACCACGAAGCCCTGAGCAGGGATGTCAGTCAGATTTTCGATGACATACGGGTCGGCAGGGGACTGGAACTGAAATCCGTGCGCGAATCCACCAAGCACATGGTGGAAAGCGTGATACGACATCCGGATGCCTTCGTCTGGATGGCCAAACTGCACGACCATCACAAATACAGCTACGGACACTCCATCCGCTCGTCAATCCTGGCCTGTATTCTTGGCAGGCATCTGGGTTTCAACGAACACCGGCTCGATGCCGTGGCGCTTGGGTCATTGCTGAGTGAAGTCGGCAAGGCCAAACTGCCACGTGCCCTGCTCGAAAAGCGAGACCCGCTGTCAGAAGAGGAAGTAGTCAAACTGCGTGAACACGTCAAGATCGGCGTGGAGATACTCGACCGGTGCCCGGGCATCAGTTCAGAGGTCATCGAAATCGTGCAGTCACACCATGAACGCTTCAACGGCACCGGTTACCCGGACGGACTCACCGGTGACCAGATTCCGGTCAATGCAAGTATCGCCGGACTGGCCAGACTGTTACGATGCCATGACCAGCATCAAACCCTATACCGATGTGGTCATGACCACTTCGGAAGCCACGGATTTTCTCTACACACAGCGCGATATCCTGTTTCCACGGGCAGTTGATCGAGGAATTCATCCAGGGCCCTTTGGCATTTACCCCACGGGCACACTGGTTGAACTCTGCACGGGTGAGGTGGGACTGATCATTTCTCCAAACGTCAAGCAACGCATTCAGCCCAGAAATCCTGGTGGTACATCAATGGTGAAAAATCACCGATGAGCAAGCCGAATGTCCTCAACCTTCGTCTATCACAATGCCAAGCACGAGGATCTGCCCATTCAGCATCGTCAAGGCGCTGCCATCTGGCGAGTTCGGACCTGGACGCCGGTACACTGATGGATTCTCACCGCAAGGAAAAATTCAACTGGCGTAAACTGTTGCCCGGCAATAGCTGACTTTCGCCGCAGCGCGACAACGACCGATGTCAATTCGCCTGATTGCAACCCTGCTCGTGTTTTTCGGCGCATTACTGGCCGTGACGCTATTGCTGTTTGTAACCGATCAGTGGCTTGAGGTCTACCAGAAAATTTCCGAACGCGGGCCTGTCGCGAAAACCATTTTCTTCAGTATTCTGGCTGTCATTGCAGGCTTCATTCTTTATATTTCCTGGCGATTACTGACCGGTAACAGACACAGCGGGGATACCCCTGTCGTCGAGAGCCTCGAGAGTTTCGAGCAAAATCTCGATCGCCAGCGTCAGCGGGGTGTTGCGACCGAGGAGATCGATCGTGAACTGGACAGCCTGAAACAGTCACAGGCGACTGGTGACCTGGTGATACACCTCTATGGCCAGGCCAGCAGCGGCAAGAGTTCGCTCATCAGGGCGCTGTTACCGGATGCCGATGTCATCGTCGATGTCATTGCCGGGTCGACACAGGACATCAGCCGTCACCGCTGGCAGGCCACGGATGATCTGGCGGTGGAACTGGTTGACATGCCGGGCTTTGACAGTACACGAACAGAATCGATGGAGGCAGCACTACGCGATGAGGTGATTCGCTCCCATCTGGTTCTGTACCTGTGTGATGGTGACCTCAACCGTACCCAGGTGAAAGAGCTGGAAGGTCTGACAGAACACCGCAAGCCATTGATCGTGGCGATTAACAAGGCCGACCAGTACGATGCCGCTTCGCTGGAGAAAATCAGACAGCACCTGTGTGATGAACTGTCCGGAAGGGCCTGCGAGATTGTCTGCATCAGCTCCGGAGGTGAACAAACCTATATCGAGGTGGACAGTGAAGGCAATGAGCAGGAGAAGACAAGAAACCGGGAACCGGACATCAGTGCCCTGCTCGCCCGGATCATGGCCATGACCGGCGAGGCCGGTGATCAGGCAGAACTCGTGGCTCGTCAGGAACAGAGTGTCCTGATCATGGCCGCCGGCAAGTTGCGCGATGCTGAAAGGACCTATCAGCGTAACGCGACTGATGTCACTGTCCGCACCTACTCGAGACGTGCGATGATAGCCGCAATGGCCACAGTGGCGCCCGGATCCGACATTGTCATTCAGACGGCCCTGGCAACGCGGTTTCTGGCCGAGCTTGGCGATATTCACGATGTGGCTGTGCGCGACATCGAGATCAAGCAGTTCATCCGCCTGGCAGGTAACAAGGTACGCAACAATACGGCAATCGTTCTGGCACTGGCAGGTAACGCGATGAAGGCGTTTCCCGGAATCGGAACCATCGCTGGCGGCATAACCCACGCCATCGCCTACGGCATCATTTTCGAGGCGCTGGGACAGGCAGCTGCAACAACCATGAGAGAGAAGAACGAACTGGATGCAGATGCCGCAGCAGAACACCTTGAGGATCAGCTGAATGAACATATTCAATCGCGTGCGGGCTATTTTGCAAAACTGGCGATCGAACAGTTCAAATCACGAAACTGAATCCGACGCCGTAGATAAGAGCGATGACAGTCACGTCGATGCCGTGGCTGACAATCTCGAATCGATGCTGTCCGACTCCAGAATACCCGAATCGGTGAGGGTGGAGTTATCCGCCGATTACGAATATCTCAATGCCATGCAGCAAAAGATCCGACAGGGTGATCTGCATGTCTGCGTCTTCGGCAAGGTCAGTGCGGGCAAATCATCCCTGCTGAATGCGCTGCTCGGCAAGCACGAGTTTTCGGTCAGTCCGCTGCATGGTGAGACCCGCACCTCCAGAATCGAGCACTGGCAGGATTCGGTTATTGGTGGCGTCCATCTGATCGACACCCCGGGAATCAACGAGATGAATGGCGAAGAGCGGGAAAAGCTGGCTTATGATGTTGCCAGTCGCTGTGATCTGCTTCTGTTCGTCACCGATTCGGATCTGACCCGTACTGAAATGGAAGCCCTGACCCAGGTGAGGGAGGCACACCGCCCGGTACTGGTTGCCCTGAACAAGAAGGATCGATACACCGAAGCTGAGCTGGACAGTCTGCTTGGTTCCATCAGGGCCCAGTGTGAACCCCTGATTCCGGCGGAGAACATCGTTGCTGTCGCCGCTGACCCCGCCCCGGTATCGGTAGTCACCATCGACGACAAGGGCCGGCAACATGGAGTCCACACGCAAACCACAAGCCGATATCGATGCATTGATCGATCGCATATGGCTCATACTGGAAGACCGAGGGCAAGGACCATCGCTGCCCTCAATGCGGCAATTTTTGCCGGTCGCCTGAGTGACCAGGTGGCTGAGCGCATGGTGGCGGCCCGACGGGAAATTGCTGAACGGGTGACCCGCTCCTACAGCCTCTACAAGGGCCTGGCCGTCGCTGTCAATCCGGTCCCCGTCGCCGACCTGCTGGCAGCCGCCACCGTGGACGTCGCACTGGTGATCCGCCTCAGTGAAGTCTACGGTCTGTCATTGAGCAAGTCCGAGGGATCAAAGCTGCTGTTGACCATCGCCGGCCAGATGATCGCACTGATGGGTGCTGTCTGGGGAGTGCACCTGGCCTCCTCGGTGCTCAAGGGAATGACCGCAGGCCTGTCCGTCACGGTGACTGGACTGGCACAGGGCGCACTGGCCTATTACGCCACCTACCTGGTGGGTAGATCAGCTGAAGAATATCTCATCAATGGAAAGTCCTGGGGAGAAGACGGCCCCCAAGAAAACCGTCAAGGCCATCGTCAATTCACTCGACAGGGATTCGATCCTGAGCAATGCACGCGATGAAATCCTGAAACGTCTCAGAACCGAATCGGCCTGATCCTATTCCTTCTCCCCGGGTGCCATCCAGTTCTCGTAGATACCCACCCTGAGGTTTCCATCCCTGTCGATGACGGCCCTGAACATGCCGCTGGTATTGAACTCCAGACTGTGATTGCCGCTGGCATCGATGGCAATGACACCGCCGTCCCCACCCATCTCTACCAGACGCCTGTGAACCACTTCACGCGAACGCATCACTGAGTGAACTGCCCGCATGACTCATCAGGCTGCAGATGCTGTGTGCCACCACCTGACGGATGAAGTACTCGCCGTGACCTGTGGCCGAGACCGCACAATCCGGATTGGCATAGGTGCCGGCACCGATCACAGGCACATCACCGACACGCCCGTAGCGCTTGTTGGTCAGGCCACCAGTTGATGTCCCCGAGGCCAGGTTGCCTGCCTTGTCCAGGGCCACCACACCGATGGTGCTGTAGAGCTCATCCACTGACTTGCCGTATTGACTGCCCAGTTTGAACTCTTCCCGCTTCCTGGCCTTCTGCAGGGCATCCCAGCGTCGTTGTGTGAAAAAATAGTCAGACTCTACCTGTTCGATCGACTGCTCAACTGAAAACTGTTCTGCACCCTCTCCGATCAGCAATACATGCGGTGAGTGTTCCATCACGGCACGGGCCGCCAGAATCGGATTTTTGATCGTCGTGGTTCCGGCTACTGCACCGGCGTTCAGGTCGCTGCCATTCATGATGGCGGCATCCAGTTCATTGCCACCTTCGTGATTGAACACGGCACCCTTGCCCGCATTGAACAGAGGCGAATCCTCCAGAATGACCGCCGCAGCGGTGACAGCATCCAGGCTGTGCCCACCCTCGGTCAGCACCTTGTGTCCGGCTGTGACGGCCTCGGTGAGTGCCTGGCGATAGGCCAGTTCACGCTCGGGTGTCATATCCTCGGGCTTGATCACGCCGGCACCGCCGTGAATGGCAATGACAATGGGTGAATCGGCTTGAACGGTGGTCATGATCAGCAAGGTCCCCAGCAGGACAAATTCATGGAGTTTCATGGCTTACCTCATTGTAGGGAACAAAACGGCTGAATGGGAAACGAATCGTGGCACGTGTGCCCACACCCAGTTCGGAACGGATTTCCACCGGCCAGTTGAAGCGATCGGACAGTCGCTTGACGATGGTCAGACCAACGCCATGCCCGCCCTTGCCGGTGCGCTTGCCACGAAAATACGGCTTGAAGGCCTTTTCGACATCGGCGTCAGTCATGCCGACCCCGGTATCATCGACCGTGATTGAGTCTTCTTCGAGAAAGATATTCACCTCGCCCTCATCGGTATAGGCACAGGCATTGCGTATCAGGTTGCTGATCATGACACTGGCCACGCTGGGTGGACCCTGGATCAGCAACCTGCCATTGGTATGCACGTTCAGGTTGACCTGCTTGTTCTTCACCAGGTAACTGTAACGGCGAATCTCATCGTTGATGATTTCATTGATGTCGATTTCCTTGATGGCCAGACCTTCACCGCTTTCACGTGCCAGTACCAGCATGGCTTCCGTGAGCGCCTGCATGTCGCGTGCCACCGAACTGATTCGCATTACCGTACGACGTTCATAATCGCCCAGTGTGCCCTCATCAAGCAGCATCTCCGTTGCCATCTGAATGACGGTGACCGGACTACGCAATTCATGCGAGGCATCGCGGGTAAAATTTCGCTCACGTTCGACAAATCGGTTGAGTCGCTGATTCAGGTGATCCAGCGAATTGGCCAGCACGGCCACTTCCTTGTCCGATGCCTTTTTCAGATCAGTCAGATCGAACAGGGCCTGGTCAGGCCGGTTCAGATCCAGCTTCTCCAGACGTCTGGCCAGACGAATCAGGGGTGACACGGCCCGGTGTGACATCCTGAACGACATCCAGCTGATCAGGTAAGCCAGCACAAGGACCACCGACAGGGGCACCAGCCCGAACCAGATGGCCTGTTGCATCAGGGGGTTCTTGTTGTAGACCAGGTAGAGCGTACCCGCTTCGACTGTCTCGACATAGCCCACCAGACCATCCTGATATTCATCCAGCAGGGTAAAGCCATCAGGCAGCCTGGCCAGATAGTCGGGAACCGGTACGTCGCGGTCAACCGGCTTGAAATAGCCCGTCAGGTTTTCAGTCACCGGTGGCATGACCTGTGGGTTGTCGCTGCGTCGATCAAGAAAATGTGCGGCTTCGCGCTCGAGGGAACGACTGATCATGACATTCTGGACAATCCAGCTTGCAGCAAAAACGGTCAGAATGACACACAAGACGATCGCACCTAGCTGCAATGCAATACCGGTGAACCAGGGTTTGCTGTCATCTCTTGCCGCCATCAGTCAGCCCTGCATCAGCGATGTTCTGAATGCCATATCAACTGGCTTTTTCTGACAGGTCGACCATCTTGTAGCCGGAGCTGTGAATCGTATGCAGCAACTGGTTGTCATAGGGCTTGTCGATGATCTTTCGCAGGTTGTACAGATGCGACCGGAGTGTATCGCTGTCCGGCAGCACATCACCCCAGACTTCACGTTCGATATCACGACGGGACACCACGCGAGGTGATTCGCGCATCAGTATGGTGAGCAGCTTCAGGCCAATCGGCGAGACGGTCAATTCCTCACCGTCACGGATCACCGTGTGGGTTGCCGTGTCCAGACTCAGATCTGCAATCTCGTAGACCTGATGCGACACCTGGCGACGATTGCGCCGGATCAGGGCATGAATGCGTGCTTCCAGCTCACGCATCTCGAACGGCTTGATCAGATAGTCATCGGCACCGACTTCAAGACCGGCAACCTTGTCATCCAGGGTATCGCGTGCCGTCAGCATCAGGACGGGGGTCTGTTTCTTGGCTTCACGTCGCAGACGGCGACACAGTTCCAGCCCGTCCATGCCCGGTAACATCAGGTCGAGAACAATGCAGTCGTAACTGTTGCTCAACGCCAGATGCAGACCGGTCACACCATCGGCCGAAAAGTCGAAATTGTAACCGCGACGCTCGAAGTATTCGGCAATCATTTCGGCGATATCGTGATTGTCCTCAATCAGCAATACCAGACCCTTTTCATTATCAAGCCTTTTCATGGTCGCTCCCAGTGTTGCGGCAACACCCTGTTTATACCGGACAGATCGTGAACGATTTGTCAGAAAAGTGTGCTACAACTGTTTCAGTGACTGCAGCAATTCATTGGCCATGTCCTGACCATCACCGTACAGCATGCGGCAATTGTCACCGAAAAACAGTGCGTTCTCGATGCCGGCAAAACCGGTACCCTTGCCACGCTTGATGACAATGACGTTTTTCGATTTGTCAGCATCCAGAATCGGCATGCCGTAGATTGGGCTGCCCTGATCGGTTCGTGCGACCGGGTTCACCACATCATTGGCACCGATGACCAGTGTGACATCGGTCTGGTCGAAGTCGGCATTGATGTCTTCCATATCCTCGATCAGATCATAGGGGACTCCCGCCTCGGCCAGCAGAACATTCATGTGCCCTGGCATGCGACCGGCAACCGGATGTATGGCAAACCTGACTTTCACACCGCGATCGATCAGTTTTTCACACAATTCCCAGATCTTGTGCTGGGCCTGGGCAACGGCCAGACCGTACCCGGGGACAATCACGACACGCTCGGCAAAGGCCATCATGACGGCTGCGTCATCGGCCTGGACTTCCTTCATGCTGCCCTCGATGGCAGCTGCATTGCCTGCACTCATGGAGCCGAAAAGGACATTGAACAGGCTTCGATTCATCGCCTTGGCCATCAGCTGTGTCAGCAGTGTCCCTGCCGCTCCGACGACCATCCCGGCAATGATCAGTGCGATACCACCAGAGGCAGCACCGCCACCCTGGCTCATCAGCAGATAACCCTCGAATGCCACTGCAAGTCCCGTGAAGGCGTTGTACAGTGAAATGACCACCGGCATGTCCGCACCGCCGATTGGCAGGGTCATGGAGATACCAAGGACCAGTGCCAGGCCGAACAGCAATCCAATAGTCTGCAGTTCAGGGCCCCTGAATATAAGCACGCCCAGCACCACGATAGCCACGGCCATCAGCATGTTGAACACATGCTGGCCAGGGAACATGTAGCGCTTGTCCATCCAGCCCTGCAGCTTGGCAAAGGCTATCAGGCTGCCGGAGAATGACACTGCCCCGATCACCGAACCCAGCAAACCCAGGACCAGCGCTGCGGCACTCAGATGCCCGTCACCGGAAGATGCCTGAATCAGTGCGATGGCGCCGATACAGGCGGCCGATCCACCCCCCATGCCGTTGTAGAGCGCCACCATCTGTGGCATGTCGGTCATGGCCACTTTCTTGCCGGAAATCCAGGCCAGCAATGAACCCACCACCACGGCAATGATGATCAGTATGTATTTGTCCTGATCGATGTCCGGCAGGAAGAATGTCGCCAGTACGGCGATCAGCATGCCCATGCCGGCCCAGACGATGCCGCCCCGCGCTGTGGTGGGGTGGCTCATTTTCTTGAGTCCTAGAATGAACAGCAATACGGCTGCGTAAAAGCTGCTCTGTATGATCACCTCACTCATGAAGATGCTCCTTTCTTGTCGCTGGGCTTGAACATCTCGAGCATGCGCTCGGTCACCACATAACCGCCAGCGGCATTGCCTGCCCCCAGCAGGACTCCGATGAAGCCAACGATCACTTCAAGTCTGCTCTCGGCATGACCCAGTGCAATCATGGCACCAACCAGCACGATGCCGTGAATGAAGTTGGACCCTGACATCAGCGGGGTGTGAAGAATGACGGGGACCCGTCCGATGATCTCGTAACCGGTGAAACCGGCCAGCATGAAGATATACAGTGCTACAAATGCATCCACGGTTACCCCTCCACTCGTTCTTTTATGTTGTCCTGCATGATTCTGCCCTCGTGAGTCACCACGGAGCTGGCAAAGATCTCATCTTCCCAGTCGGCAACGAATTCACCATCACTGATTGCGGGAGACAGGTAACTGTACAGATTCCTGGCAAACATCTGACTGGCGTCGACCGGTAGCTGACTGGCGAGATTGACAGGACCATCGATGATGATCGATTCATGCTGAATGGTCTTGCCGGCCTCGGTCAGTTCACAATTGCCACCACCCTCGGCAGCCAGATCCACAATGACAGTTCCAGGCTGCATCTGCTCCACCATGTCACGACTGATGATGCGCGGTGACTGCTTGCCCGGGATCGCAGCAGTGGTGATAATCACATTGGCCTTGGCCAGGTGCTCTGCCAGCATCTGTTGCTGTTGTGCCTTCTCTTCTTCGGTCAGTTCACGGGCATAGCCGCCCTCGCCTGCGGCACTGACCGAGACATCAAGGAATTTCGCACCCAGCGATTCAACCTGCTCACGCGTCTCGGGACGAACGTCATAACCCTCGGTCATCGCGCCCAGTCGCCTTGCTGTGGCAAGCGCCTGCAATCCGGCCACACCGGCACCGATGACCAGCACCTTGCTCGGCCTGATGGTGCCTGCCGCCGTAGTCAGCATGGGAAAAAAACGACCGCTGAGCTGAGAGGCGATCAACACCGCCTTGTAACCGGCAATCGAAGCCTGGGATGAGAGTGCATCCATTGACTGGGCCCGGCTGATTCGCGGAATCAGTTCCACCGAAAATGAAGTCAGCTCATTGTCGCGCATCAGCTTGATACGCTCCGGATCACCATAGGGCGAGAGGAAACCCGCCACCATGCTGCCGCGTTTGAGCTGCCGCAGTGTATCGAGATCGGGTGGCTGAACACACAGCAGAAGATCGCTGCCAGAAAGAACATCTGCCCTGTCGGACAGGGTCGCACTGGTGAAGGCCTTATCGGGAATCAGGGCGCCATCTCCGGCACCTTTCTCTATCAGCACTGATGCTCCCAGTGCGGCAAACTTGTCTGCCACTTCGGGCACCAGAGCGATGCGGGACTCGTCCGTCACCATCTCCCGTGCGACTGCTACAGTCAACGACATAAACAATCCCCTTTCAATAAGATTTGCAGGAAAATCGGCGATCATTCTAGCATGAGCCCGAGTGAGGGAATCAAGCCGACAGATTCAGGAGATGAAATCGATGAGTATCCACGTCCTGACTATACGTCGGCGCGCTGCCTATTTGCGTCAATGTGGAGTTTTTTCTTGATTTTTCAGACAGGTTCTGGTTACTTAGAACAAACCAGTCTATGGAACAACGATGCAACATCTGCACCAGAAAGTTCTTAGAACCGACATTGCTGGCATGCCAATGGAATGGATCAATTATCAGCAGGCAACCAAACTCTATGCGCTGAATGAAGTTGCCTACTCTGTCGGACAGCGACTGTACCGGATTCATGGCGGCATCTGTGCCAACACCGGCTATCGCAGCTTCATCGACGTCAATTCCGTTATCGCCACCCAGGGCATACACCCCGAACATGGTCACAACAGGGAAAGCTACACCCCGCCGCTGTGCAACAAGTCCCTGTTCAAGCGAGACCAGAACCTGTGTCTTTACTGTGGCAAGCAGCACGGTGACTACGAGCTGTCGAGGGATCATGTGACACCGATCAGCCGAGGTGGCGTCGATCGATGGAACAATGTGGTCACTGCCTGCAAGCGCTGCAATAACCACAAGGCGGACCGGACACCCGAACAGGCCGGTCTGCAATTACTGGCGATTCCATTCACACCCACTCACGCCGAATACATATTCCTGCAGGGCAAGCAGATCCTTGCCGATCAGATGGAATTCCTGCTGGCGCATTTCCCGAGGAACAGCCCGTTGCTTGAGCGCATCAATCACCAGGGCGAACGGGATCACTGATAGCCGTGAGCAATGACCTGTTCCTGATCGATTCCAGTGTCTATGTCTTCCGGGCCTATTTTTCAGTGTCTGCAGACATGCAGGACAGCGAAGGAAACCCCAGCAATGCGGTGTACGGATTTACCGGATTCCTGCTGAGTCTGCTTGAGCAGACCCGACCCGGCTTCATCGCCGCTGCCTTTGATGAATCACTGACCACCTCATTCCGCAATGAGATCTACCCCGAATACAAGGCCAATCGCGATCCGGCACCGGCAGAGCTCAAACGGCAGTTTGCACACTGCCGAGCCATTGCAGAGATGCTCGGCATCAGCTGTTTTTCGGATAATCGATTCGAGGCAGACGATATCATCGGTACCTTGTCATCACGCAAGAAGGCGCGAGGCCAGCCGGTGCACATTGTTTCTTCAGACAAGGACCTGGCACAGCTGGTTGGCGAGGGTGATACCCTGTGGGACTTTGCACGCAACCGCCGAATGGATGCTGATGCAATCGTCGAGAAGTTTGGCGTCAGGCCGGATCAGATCGCGGATTACCTGGCACTCACAGGCGATGCGGTGGACAACATACCCGGTGTCAATGGCATCGGCCCGAAAAGTGCTGCTGCCCTGATTGCCCATTTCGATTCGCTCGATTCAGTGCTGGAACGTCGATCGGAAATCGAATTCCTGTCGATCAGGGGTGCCAAGAGCATACAGAAGAAAATTGACAGTCAGCAGGATGAGGCCCGACTGGCGCGTCAGCTGACAGGCATTTCAATGGATGTGCCGGTAGCGGATCCTGAACCGGAGCTCGACTGGAAGCAACCCGACCTGCCTGCACTGAATGAACTGTTTGATTACCTCAATATCGGACAACTGACCCGACGGCGTTGTGAACATATTGCCGGGCTCTGGTCGGAACGTCAGTAGAACATCAGCCGCTGGCTGAACTCTCCTTCTGACTGTCGATATCGTGCTGAAACTCCTCGGCAGTCTTCACTCGCGGTGGCAACCAGCCATACTTCAGATCGATATTCAGGGTGGTTTGCTCTGTCAGCTCGGCACCTTCGAGCAACTTGCCACTGATCGGGTCGAACAGTTTGAGCTGGCTGTTGGCTATCAGTATGAAACTGTCTTTCATCACGCCACCCACACGAGGGGATTCCATCTGTTCAAATCCTGCAATCAGCACCTGTGCATGGAAGCCGACCGTTCCAGACTCATCCAGCATCAGCCGAACCACGCGTTGTGGATTGATATCATTCTGGATGATGATCAGTGAATCCTCGTACCAGTAGATCCCGTCTATGCCACCCAGGTTAGTTGAACCCTGCTTGATCTGAGTGACCTTGTTGTCCTTCAGCGATACCGCGAACAGGCCCAGCTCGAAATCTGCAAAGTACAATATGTCACCAGCAGGATGACTGGCCACACCGCGCAGTGAGGTGAACTTCGGTGACATAAGCAACACAGCTGGGGCCTCGGCATCGGGTTTGAGGCTGTACAGTGCCCGATTGACTGAATCACTGGCGTATACGGTTCCATCAACACCGACGGTCAGATGTGACACCAGTCCGGCACGCCCGCCAGTCTGGCTGACAGGAAATGTGTAGCGCTGAAGCAGGCTTCCGCTCTCCAGATCGTACTTGACCAGACCTGTCTTGCCGTAATCGCTTGGTGCAATGCCATCGGCATGCGGCGTTCCGGCATCGGCCACCCAGAGCACCTTGCGCTCGGCATCAATAGCGAGTGCAAACACCCCCAGCAGTTCGGTGGCATCCCGACCATCGATATAGGGCTCAAGTTTGCCTGACTCACCAACCTGGCTGATGTTGCGATGTCTGACGCTGCCAATCAGAAAACGATCACCAACCGGGTCATAGGCAAAGGACTCTGCCATCAGATCGGCACTGCCCATCGAGAAATACTGCTGTGCCCTGCCCTGGGGCTTGCCCGCCTGATTGAAACTGTCCTGGATGTAGTAATACGCTTCATAGCCCTTGATCAGTTCGAAATCGTCATCGCCATCCATGCTGAAACTGAGGCCCTGCTGAGTCAGCTGAATCAATGTATTGTAGGCTTCGGATTTCTTGTCCTGCAGCGCCAGTGCTTCTGCCAGCCTGTACCTGAACTGGCCCTGATACGGTCTCAGGATGGACAGTTTGGTCATCACCTTCTCGTAAACGGGATAATCCTTGGCATGATAGGCACGACGTGCAATTTCCAGCAGGACCGGTATCCGGCTTTCTTCCTTGATGACGGCATGAATGTCGACCCTGGGTTGGCTGGCGGGTTTCTCTGCCTGTGTTTCAGCACTGGCCTGTGCCATCACGACGACGGGTGAAGTGACAGCAAGCATCAACCCTGTCAGCAACATCTGTACTTGTTTTTTCATAATGATCCTGTAGCGTATTCCAGCCCTGCATTAGTCAGCTTCCGGGCCATGAGGTTCCATGTCGTATTGCTCTGCCGGTCAGTTGAACAGACCTGTGCGTCTGTCACGCTGACCGTCCCGGCAAGTCGAGGCTGATGCAGGCAATTTAGGGACTGCAGGAGCCAATATCAATGCCTCAAGGGGAAAAACGTGATTTTGTCTATCAGGGCCGCTTTCTCGGTATCAGCATCCGGGACGGCTGGGAATACTGCGACCGCAGCAATGCCACCGCAGTTGTCGCAATTGTTCCACGGCTTGACGATGACACCATCTGTCTTGTCGAGCAGTACCGGATACCGGTGGCCGCACCAGTGATCGAGTTTCCGGCCGGGCTGGTGGGTGATCTGGACGAGACAGAATCGCTGAAGACCGCCGCCGAACGCGAGCTGCTGGAAGAAACCGGGTTTACAGGAAGGCTCAGTCCGCTGTTTTCAGGCCCGACATCACCCGGCATGACATCGGAAATCGTGCATTACTTTCTTGCCGAAAATCTGCAGCGTGTGCATCAGGGTGGCGGCGTCGGAGATGAAGACATCCGGATACATCTGGTCAAACTGAGTGAAATAGAAGACTGGCTGAATCAGCAAACCAAATCCGGCGTATTGATCGACCCCAAGGTTTATGCAGCACTGTACCACCTCTGAGGCCGGTTACATTTCCTTACAATATATAGACGAATCGTTAACATCCGCTATGTTAAAAAAATACCGCGTACAAAATCAGGGAGAAGATAATGATGAGTCGTACATTGATTGCGGGATTGTTTATTTCGCTGGCCAGCTCTGTTCAGGCGGCCAATATTTCTGCTGATGGAACCGGACAGGTTCTGCTGTTCCCCTACATGGCCATCGGTGAATCACAGCAGACCCTGCTGGAGGTCCACAACAACGACACCACCCAGGGTACCGCTCTGCGGGTCGCCTTCAAGGACGGCCTCAATGGCCGGCCACTGGCACAACTGAATGTCTATCTGGGACCCGGCGACAGCTGGACCACATCGGCGTACCAGCCCGAAGGATCACTGCCCCGTTTGCTGAATACGGGCGATTCCAGCTGCACCGTAGCACTCACCGATGTATTCGATAATGATTTCCAGGTTCCGAACGATAATCTGACCTCGGACGAAAGCCGCCTGTACCGGGGCTGGATTGAAGTCTATCAGATGGGCATGGTTCCGGCGTCACTGGCCTCGGATTGTGGCACACTGAAGGCACGCAATGAGGTTGGCGGCAGCTGGTACTCCAATTCAACCAGCAGCGGCAGTGCTGAAGACATGACACAGCCAAATGGCTCACTGACAGGCTGGTCTTCGGTCATTTACAACGAGTTCGGACATGCCTATCAGGTTCCGCCACTGGTGATTGAATCGTTCACGGCGCAGACACTGCATTTTTCACCCAATGTCCAGAACAGGCCCAACCTCTCGCAGGTCAACCCGGCAACCAGTGTCCGCATGGTCAAGACCGCACCTGGCTCTGACGCCATGGTGCAGCAGATCTCGACCTGGAATCAGTCACCCATTCTGGCCATTGATGCACTGTTGATGAGCAACAGCCTCGAAGGCAATTATTCGGTGGATATCGATATCCTGGCGACATCGCTTCTGCTGTTCTACAACCCGACGCGTCCCTACCACGCGGACGTGCAGCAATTCTATCAGTCTGACAGCGCCGCACGTCGTCTGGCGCCATTCAATGTCAGCACACCGCCACAGCCTGGCGAGAACATGGACAATACCGAATTGCTCAGTATCGCCTTCAACCGTGATGGTGACATGGAAGAACCCTCGTTCCATTCACAAACCTGCACGGATTCACGCTGGGGCCTGAACGAGATCTATATTCTGAACTTTGTCGGTATCTACGGCCCCTGCTCGCAGGGTGAGGGTGCCGTGCTGGTACGAAACAAGGACGGCCATCTGAAATTTGATCTCGCTGGCCAGACCATTACCTCGGATGAAGGTCATGTGTATACCGGCCTGCCGGCAACCGGCTACCTGCTGGAAGCGATCCGCTTCGAGAAAACACTCTCTGACGGCACCGAAAAGGAAACAGTCTATTCCTGGACACGAACACTGAATACCGAAGCACCGGTAGTCAGTCAGTAAGCGTCAGAAGAGACCCACGAATAAAACGCAGTGCTACGGCACTGCGTTTTTTTTACGCTATCGTCAGCCGTGTTCACGGGTGGCGTGGAACTTCAGATCCGGCCAGCGTTCTTCGGTCAGCTGCAGGTTGACGCGGGAAGGTGCCAGGTAAACCAGTTCGTCGTAGGCATCACGTGACAGATGCTGGTCATTCTTGCGAATGAACTCCTCGATCATCACCTCATCGCCACTGACCCAGCGTGCTGTCGCCACCTGAACGTTGTCGAAACCGGCATCAACGTTGTATTCGGACTTCAGACGATAGGCCACCACCTCGAACTGCAGCACACCAATTGCACCCAGGACCAGTTCATTGCCCAGCATCGGCTTGAAGAACTGTGTCGCACCCTCTTCGGACAACTGCTGCAAGCCTTTCTGCAACTGCTTGAGCTTGAGAGGATCCTTGAGTTTGGCACGCCTGAACAGCTCTGGCGCAAAGCTCGGCACACCACTGAAGCGCAGTTTTTCACCTTCACTGAATGTGTCACCGATACTGATGGTACCGTGATTGTGAAAGCCGACCACATCACCGGCCCAGGCATCCTCGACATGCTCCCTGTCCTGAGCCAGGAAAGTCAGCGCACTGGCAATCTTCATGTCCTTGCTGCTGCGCGAGTGATGCAGTTTCATGCCCCTGGTGTAACGACCGGAACAGATTCTGACAAAGGCCACCCTGTCTCTGTGGGCCGGATCCATATTGGCCTGAACCTTGAAACAGAAGCCGGTGAACTTCGGTTCATCGGGTTGCACTATGCGAACTCCGGCATCACGCGGCTGTGGCGCAGGAGCATGCTCAACGAAACTGTCCAGCAGTGGTGTCACACCGAAGTTGTTGATGGCTGAGCCAAAGAACACCGGCGTCAGCCTGCCTGCCAGATATTCGGCCGGATCAAACTCGTGGCTGGCGCCCTTGACCAGCTCGATCTCATCGCGCAGTTCGGCAGCCATGGGGCCCAGCACCTCATCAAGCTCCGGATTGTCCAGCCCCTGAATGCACTGTGCCTGCTGGGTTTCGTAATTGCGGCCCGATTCGTACAGCAGAACGGCATCATCCACCATGTGATAGACACCCTTGAGTCTCGACCCCATTCCGATCGGCCAGGTCACTGGCGCGCAGTTGATCTTCAGAACCGACTCCACCTCGTCAAGCAGTTCAACCGGATCACGGCCCTCGCGATCAAGCTTGTTGATGAACGTGAAGATCGGTGTATCCCTCAGGCGACAGACATCCATCAGCTTGATGGTCCGTTCCTCGACACCCTTGGCACAATCGATCACCATCAGCGCCGAATCCACTGCCGTCAGGGTTCGGTAGGTATCCTCGGAGAAGTCAGCGTGCCCCGGTGTGTCGAGCAGGTTGACGATGTGCTGCTGATAGACAAACTGCATCACTGACGAGGTCACGGAGATACCGCGTTCCTGTTCCAGTTTCATCCAGTCGGATGTGGCGTGACGCGCCGCCCGCTTGGACTTGACGGCCCCTGCCATCTGGATGGCTCCGCCAAACAGCAACAGCTTTTCAGTCAGTGTGGTCTTACCTGCATCTGGATGAGAAATGATCGCAAACGTACGCCGTCGCGACACTTCGTCTCGTATGGCACTCATGAATCAGGACTATCGAAAAAGTGGCCGGCGATTATACAGAAATAAGCGGGACTCAGGAAGATACATCCCTGTTGCCTAGCTAATGGGCCTGGCTAATGGGCCTGGCTAACGGGCCTGCCTCATCCCCCTGGCCGACAGCCAGTGACCGGGTTCCGGCCTGTAGCCCTGACCCTTGCTGTCAGCAAAACGAAACGGGATCGACGTCAGGCTGGTGTTCTCGTTCACCTGAATGGCAAAATGCAGATGTGGTCCGGTCGAATAACCGGTATTGCCCGACAGTCCGATCAATTCGCCGGCCAGCACCGTGCGGCCGGGCTTGACCGAGACCGATTCGAGCTTGAGGTGAGCGTAGATCGCCATGCTGCCATCCTCGTGCAGGATCCGCACCGAATTGGCACGCTGGGCCAGTTTCTCATCGTTCACGCCGCTGGCGTAGAAATCCTCTTCGATGTGCATGACGATGCCATCACGGGCGGCCAGAATCGGCGTGCCCACCGGCATGGTCACATCAATGGCGTAGTAGGACTGCCTGTCGGTATGTGTGGCAAAGCCACCAAACCCCTGCCCTATGTAGAATCGGTCGCTGCGACGGAACGGCACCTGATAGAGATGATCACGATCGACAGAAGATGCCGGATCACCGGGTACGGCACGATTCATTCGAAGGCTGTATTGCCAGCTCTTTCTGAGATCGACCGCTTGCAGCGTGACAATCCTGAACTCACCGTATTCCGGCAGCAGGAACCGACCCGGCAGGGGTGGGTTGGACCGGATGTTATCACTGGTCGACAGTTTCAGGTCGATCTCGATGGGGCCGTGCCAGTGATTGAAGAAATGAAACACATGCTCATCATCCCTCTCTTCGGTACGCATGGTCACCATCTTGCCGTTCTCGACATCGCGGACCAGCTTTTCTGTTACCGGTTGATCGGTGTCGGGCTTGCGATCGGTGTAGTGCTTGATGCCGTTTTCATCGACATAGGAATAGATGCGCTTGGCGCTTGCAGTTGTACTGGCAAGCACTGCCATGAGCAGAACAGGCAGGACAACCGTACGAGTACTGTTCGAGATGAGTTTCAGCATTCGATGACATTGACGGCCAGGCCGCCCCGCGAGGTCTCCTTGTACTTGCTCTGCATGTCACGACCGGTGTCACGCATGGTCTTGATCACCTTGTCCAGAGAGACACGGTGCTTGCCATCGCCCTGCATGGCCATGCGCTGAGCATTAATGGCTTTGATTGCACCCATGGCATTTCGTTCAATGCAGGGAATCTGCACCAGTCCGCCAATCGGGTCACAGGTCAGCCCGAGATTGTGTTCCATGCCGATTTCGGCCGCATTCTCGACCTGTGCAGGCGTACCGCCCATGGCCGCCGTCAGTCCACCAGCAGCCATCGAACAGGCCACACCGACCTCACCCTGACAGCCCACTTCAGCACCCGAAATGGAAGCATTTTCCTTGTACAGTATGCCGATGGCCCCGGCCGTGAGCAGAAAGCGGTTGATACCCAGCTCATCGGCATTCGGGCTGCAGCGATCATAGTAATGCATCACCGCCGGGATGATGCCGGCTGCACCATTGGTGGGTGCAGTGACAACACGGCCACCGGCCGCATTTTCCTCGTTGACGGCCAGGGCATAGAGGTTGACCCAGTCCATGATCGACAGCGGGTCACGCATATTGGCTTCGGGCATGGCCGTCAGGCGTTCGTGGATCGCCGGTGCACGACGCGCGACCTTGAGACCACCAGGCAGCACGCCGTCGGTTCGGATCCCACGAGTCACACAATCCTTCATCGCCTGCCAGATTTCCTGAACCGAAGCCAGAACCTGCTCCTCGCTGCGCCAGACTTTTTCATTCTCCAGCATCATCTGTGCGATGCTGAGGTGGTTCTGCTCACACAGCAGCAACAGTTCGTCACCGGATGAAAACGCATAGGGCAGCGGTGTCGTATCGGTGACAATACGATCATCGGCTGCCTCGTCCTGGTTGACGACGAAACCGCCGCCTACCGAGTAGTAATCCCGGCTTTCCAGTACTTTCTGATCCGCATCAAAGGCGATGAAACGCATACCATTGCTGTGATACGGCAGCGTCTCGCGCTTGTGGAAGGTGAGGTGTTTCTTCTCGATGAATTCGATCGGTCTGGTGCCGCCCAGATTAACGGATTGTTGATCGCGAATCGCATCCAGCCTGGGTGCAATGCTGTCCGGATCGATCCGGTCAGGCAGCTCACCCTCCAGGCCCAGCAACACCGCCTTGTCCGTGCCGTGGCCACGACCGGTGTGCCCCAGCGAACCAAACAGTTCCACCGTCACCCATCGGCTACGCTCGAGCAACTGGCTGTCGGACAGGCGCGCTGCAAAAGTGGCCGCCGCGCGCATGGGCCCGACGGTATGGGAGCTGGACGGCCCGATGCCGATCTTGAACAGGTCAAAAATGCTGACTGCCATGCAAAGTCTTCCTTCAGTTGCTTACAGCTGTCGCTTACAATGTGGCGATGAAACTCAACCTGTATACCCGCGCCGAGTGTCCATTGTGTGACGAAGCAGCACAACTGGCCATGCAGCAACAACTGGAACTGAAGTATATCGATATCTCGATCGATCTTGAATTGTTAACTTCATTCAGAAACATCATCCCTGTAATGGAAAATCCGGACACCGGCAACCGTCTGACCTGGCCATTTACCGCCAGTCAGCTGAAGAACCTGGCTGAAGAATCCGTTGATGAGTCGAGCGGGGGGCCCTCGTGAGAATAACGACAGGATTGTCATCACTGGCTGCAAGCCTGCTGCTGATTGCCTGTGCCGGACAGCAGACACATCAGCGGCAGGATGGATCCACGCTGCAGGCTCTGTCTGTGCCAGTTTCCAACAATGCGGCGGTGATTCAGGCTGCAGCCAATGGTATTGAAATATATTCCTTCCTAGGACTCGAATCTGGCAAGACGTGGAAAGATGTGAGCCGGCTTTCGATGCGGTGGCAAGGCAATTTCGAGTCAGGCACCGGCCTAAGCGAGCAACTGACTGATGTGCCCGGAGAACCCAGACTGGCCAGCACGGCAGAGCTGGTCAATGGCATCATCTACCTCTTCGGCGGGTATACCGTGGCCGAGGATCACACCGAAGTCTCGACGCCGGAGGTCATGGCCCTCGATACGTCAACGGGGATCTGGCGTCATGTGTCGGACATGCCTGTGCCGGTCGATGACGCTGTCTCCATGGTGTATCGAAACCGGTTCATCTATCTGGTATCCGGCTGGCATCAGGATCGCAATGTCGATCGTGTACAGATTTATGACACGGTGACAGACAGCTGGCAGCAGGCCACGGCATTCCCAGGAGAACCACTGTTCGGGCACGCCGGTGGACTGGTGGGTGAGTCCATGGTGATCTGCGACGGCGTGCGGATAGTTCCACTGGAAGAGCCCGGTAAACGCGAATTCCGCATCACAGATGCCTGCTACCGCGGCGATATCGATCCGCTCGACCTGACACGCATCGACTGGAAGCCCATTCAAAGCCACCCGGGACCACCGCTTTACCGCAGTGCCTCGGTGGGTGTGATGCATCAGGGTGTGCCGCGGATCATGTTTGCCGGCGGGAGCGATAACCCCTACAACTACAACGGGATTGGTTACAACAAGACACCCTCATCTCCAACCGATGCGGTGTTCAGTTACGATACGACGACCGGTTTCTGGGAGCAGCACACACCATTGCCTGTGGCGAGCATGGACCACCGCAAACTGCTTCACCACAACGGGCAGTTCTACCTGGCTGGCGGCATGCGTGCCGACCAGCGGGTTGTGGCCGACATCGTCCGCTTCAGTCTGGACGCGCCAGCGGCCGATAATGACTGAGTTCCACCGTCTGACAGGCCAGTGCCGGCGCTATGCATGGGGCGGACCGGACTATATCAACACGCTGCTGTCCAAGCGCAGAGATGGCGTTCCCGTCGCTGAATACTGGCTGGGGGCTCATCCGACTGCACCATCCACGGTTGAACTGAGCGGCAAGACCAGGGCCCTTGATGAGCTGATCCGCACTGATCCGGACTTCAGGCTCGTGGTGAACGAGACGAAACAACCCGATCTGCCCTATCTGTTCAAGGTACTCGATGTGGCTCGACCGCTTTCGATACAGGTTCATCCCAACAGGGAGCAGGCTGAAGCCGGATTCGATCGTGAAACCGAGGCCGGTATTTCAATCGATGATCCGGCACGCAACTACGTCGACCGCAATGCCAAACCTGAACTGGCCGTGGCTCTGAGCGATTTCTATCTGCTCTATGGCTTCAGGCCAATCGATGCGGTACGGCAGTCACTGGCCACCCACCGGTCACTGCAGCCACTGCTGCAGCAGGCCAGTCAAGGCGGCATTGAAGCCTTGTTCAGGCGCATCATGGCAAGTACCGACTCCGAGCGAGCAGCGTGGCTGCGGCCACTATTTCCAGAATGCGCCGAGGTCAGCGACAGGACAGATTACCGGTACTGGATGTCGCAGTGGCATCATCAGAACCCGGATCCGGACCAGCAGTTCGATCGAGGCGTGCTGTGCATGATGCTGATGAATGTCGTGCACCTGTCTCCGGGCGAGGCCATCTTTCAGGACAGCAATATCCCGCATGCCTATCTCAGTGGCCAGTGTATCGAAGCCATGACCAACTCAGACAACGTCCTGCGCTGTGGCCTGACACCGAAACACGTCGATATCGATGAACTGCTGCAGACGATCTCGTTCTCATCCGAACCGGTCACGAAAGTCAGCGCGACCCTCATCAATAATGGCCAGGACGATTCTGGTCACAGCGCAAGACACCACAGCTATGCTGTTCCTGTTCCAGATTTCATTGTCGAGCGAATCAGCATCAGCACAACAGGCCGGCTGTCTCTGATAGCCGGCACCATACTGATGGTATTGAACGGTCAAGTGGAGATAGGCGCAGGACTGCATCAATCCACTCTCTGCCGGGGTGAGGCCATCTACGTCAGTGCACACTCGGATGTGGAAATCAGCACCGATTCCTCAGGCTGTGACATATACCTGTGTCGCCCGGGCACCTAGTGCCGGGCGTTCGGGCCGGACTCGACAAGCGCTCTGGCCTCGTTCAGGGCATCATTCAGCGTCTGACTGATCGACAGTTCGGGTGACCAGCCGGTCAGCTGATTCAGCCTCTCATGACTGCCTACGATACGGGGGGTATCAGACGGTCGCAGCCGTTCCGGGTCGGTTTCGATACGTATATCGCATTCACTCAGATGCAGCAGCTCATCGAGTACCGATTGCATGCTGCGCGCCCTGCCCGAGCATATGTTCAGCGAACGGCCGTCATAGACTTCTGCAGGGCAGTCGAGCAAGCGTGAGTAGGCCTGAACCACATCCCGCACATCGGTGAAATCCCGCTCTGCTTCCAGATTGCCGACACGCAGCACGGCATCCGAATGCCCGGCCTCGATACTCGCAATCTGATGACTGAATGACGGAATGGCAAAGCGGATCGACTGCCCGGGGCCGATATGATTGAAGGGCCTGGTACAAATTGCCTGAACGGCACCGCGTCTGGCAAATTCCTGTACTGCCAGCTCGGCAGCAGCCTTGGACGCTGAATAGGGGTTTTGCGGCAGCAGTGGCGATGATTCGCTGACGATGCCGTCATGGTTGAAGCTCTCGCCATAGGCATCACCCGATCCGATGTACAGAATCCTGCATTCGGGCCGGTGCTGCGAAACGGCGGCCAGAAGATTGAGGGTACCCAGCACATTGATCGACCAGGTCATCGCCGGTTTTCTGATCGCTGTGGGAACGTCCGAGATGGCGGCCAGGTGGACGACTGCTTCAGCGTCTGACTGCTTCAGCATCGATGACACGCGCACCTCATCGGTGATGTCCACACGATGCCACTCAACCGCCCAGCCCAGCTGTGCTTCGGTCAACTCATCGATGTGCCAGGCAACGACACTGTGACCCTGGTCCAGCAACCGGCGTATCAGGTGTGTGCCGACGAATCCGCTGCCATTGGTGAGCAGGAGTCGCTTTCCGCTGGCTGCCCCGGATGTCATTGTCAGTCTCTCAAACGCTCCAGATCGGCATCAACCATTTCCTCGATCATTTCCCTGAGGCTGGTTTCCGGCTCCCAGTCGAGCTGTTTTCTTGCCTTGCTGGGGTCGCCCAGCAGAATCTCGACATCGGCGGGTCTGAAGAAGGCCGGGTCGATTTCGATGTGGTCATCTGCCTCGAGTCCGACGTAGTCGAAGGCAATCTGGCACATGTCACGCACTGTCGTTGTGACACCGGTTGCAATAACGTAATCGTCTGCCGTCTCCTGCTGCAACATCAGCCACATGGCCTTAACGTAATCCCTGGCGTGACCCCAGTCACGCTTAGAGTCGATATTGCCCAGCGCCAGTTTCTCCTGCTGGCCCAGTTTGATTCGTGCCACGGCGTCGGTCACCTTTCGCGTCACGAATTCGAGCCCGCGCAGTGGTGACTCGTGATTGAACAGGATGCCGCTGCAGGCATAGAGACCAAAGCTCTCGCGGTAGTTGACCGTCATCGAATGGGCATACAGCTTGGCCGCCGCGTAGGGTGAACGCGGATAGAACGGTGTGGTTTCCGACTGCCTGGGCTCCTGAATCTTGCCGTACATCTCCGATGTGGATGCCTGATAGAACCGGCACTCGGGCCTGACCAGACGAATCGCTTCCAGCACGTTGACCGCACCCAGCCCGGTCACCTGCCCGGTCAGTATGGGCTGCTGCCAGGAACTTCCGACAAAGGACTGTGCCGCCAGGTTGTAGACTTCATCGGGCTCATGTTCGTTAATAATCCGGATCAGCGAAGAGAGATCGGTCAGATCACCATCGACCAGCGTCACCTCATCGGCGATGCCAAGCCAGTTGAGTCTGGCAAGTGCATCATCACCGATGCTTCGCCGCGGTTTCAGACCGATGACTCGATAACCCTTTTGCAGTAACAACTGAGCCAGATAGGCACCATCCTGACCGGTGATGCCGGTTACAAATGCGGTACTCATGAAAGATTCGCAATTCCTGTGTGCGTGCGGGGGCTGACATCGTAGTACAATTCGTCATGCAAGTTAAGAACCTGATACCTCTCGACGGCAGAATAAATGGTACCTGAACGGACTCAAAGGTTGCCATTGGCGATTTTTTCGGTATCGTAACCAGATTGTCACACAGCAAATGTTTCGTCATGAGCAAACCCCTATTCAGTCTGCTGATCCTGATGTCCTGCCTGATGCTCGCCACACCGGCACAGGCTTATCTGGATCCGGGCAGCGGCTCCGGCCTGCTGAGCATCATCATCGGCTTCTTTGTCGCCATTGGCCTGACGATCAAGACCTACTGGTACAAGATCAAGAGTCTGTTCACGCGGTCATCTTCCAAACGCAATGATGACGATTCCGGTTCTTCCGAATCCTCATCCGACCCTTCCTGAGCACACCACATGTCCGACAAGAATCTGCGTCACGAAAGTGACTACTGGGACGATTTTTATGCCCATTGGGAAATCGACATTCCGTCGCAGTTCTGTGTCATGCTGGCAACCGAGGCAGACAAGACTCGTCCGGTTGTCGAATTCGGATGTGGCAACGGCAGGGATTCGATCTACCTGGCGCGCCATGGATTTCACGTCACCGCGCTGGATCTGTCCGAAGAAGCCATTCGGCACAATCAGCAGAAGGCAGATCGCATGTCATCGCTCGAGGCGACGTTCATCTGTGGCGATGTGACCAGCAGCAATGATGTCAGCAAGGCCATGAACCAGGCACGTGTTGATGACATGCCGCTGAACATCTACTCGCGTTTTTTCCTGCACACGCTGGATGATGAGCAGGAGCAGTTGTTCCTGACTGCGCTCTCAGCCGTCACCCACACCGGTGACAATCTCTATCTGGAATTCCGTTGTGACCTGGATGCCAATATCGACAAGCTGTTTGAGGGACATTTTCGTCGCTATGTGGAGACCGACAAGCTGGTCGAGTCACTGCAACAGCAGCACGGCTTCAGTGTCAGCTATCGACGAACCGGACAGGGCATGGCCAAATACAAGCATGAAGACCCTTTCGTCAGCCGAATCATTGCCACCCGAACCTGAACCGGCAGCCGTCTGAAGCATGAAATTTTTCAGAACCCTCAAGCAGGTGATCGCCCTCTGGCAACTGCCGCGTGATGAACGCCGGGTGGTGTTCTATTCAGAGGGTCGTGCCTACTGGATACACCTGGCAGGACTGCTCAAGGCCTATCTGGACATCACTGATCAGCCCGTCGTCTATCTGACCTCGAGCGATGATGACCCGGGACTTGAATTTCATCACGACAAACTCAGGCATATCGTCATCGATGAGGGTGGCTTCCGCAATTGGGTTTTCGAGAACATTCAGGCTGATCTGATGATCATGACCATGCCGGACATACACAATTACCAGGTCAAGCGATCGCGCCACGGCACACACTACGCCTATGTGCAACATTCACTGGTCAGCTTTCACATGGTCTACCGTACCGGTGCCTTTGATCACTACGACACCATACTCTGCGCAGGCCCGCATCATCTGCCGGAAACCCGTGCACTGGAAAAGCAGCGAAAATCGCGCACAAAAACCCTGTTCGAACACGGCTACGGCCGTCTCGACGACATCATGAATTCGCGCCACGAGTTTCAGTATCAGCCATCAGACCCCGCTCACATCCTGCTGGCGCCGAGCTGGGGACCTGATTCGATACTCGAGGTCTGCGGCACCGATATCATCCGGCACATCCTTGAACATGGTTATCAGCTGACCGTCAGGCCTCATCCGCAGACATTCAAGCTGTCGTCTGCGCTGATCGAGAGGATTCGTCGCGAATTTTCCGGACATCCGCAATTCAGCCTGGATGAGGACACCGCAACACAAGGCTCGCTTCAGCTTTCGGACATGATGATCTGCGACTGGTCCGGTGCTGCACTGGATTATGCATTCGGCCTGGAAAAGCCGGTACTGTTCGTGGATGTGCCAAGAAAGGTCAATAACCCGGAATACACCGATATCGATATTGAACCGTTCGAATCAGGAATCCGCGAGCAGATCGGCAAGGTCATCTCACCCGATGACATAGACCAGATCGGTCCCATGATTGAATCCCTGCTCGAAGATGATGTCAGCGAGCGCCAGAGCAGACTTGCCGCAATGCGTGATCAGCACGTGTTCAATCCGGGTCGCAGTGACACGGCGGGTGCCAGCTACCTGCTGGATCTGGCCAGGCGTCTGCGCAATGAGGAGCCTGCCCCATGATGACCCTGCTGACACGCCTGGGCCTGTGCATTCTTGTACTGACCTGCGCTGCGACGGTAGCGGCATCAACTGAGCAATCACAGCTGAGCACATCCCGCTTCAGCATCAATGCAGACGATGAAAACGGCCTCTCGATCACGGTCAACAGCATCGAAGCTGCTTCGGAAGCCGGGCCGTCGGGCCTACTGCGACTGCCGTTCGACATGAACAGCGATTCAGGCCGCCCGAGAACCGTGGTGGCCAACGGCAACCTGATCATACTTGATGGTTTCAACCAGTCACCCCTGCAGCTGGATCTTGCATCCATCGATTTCCAGGCAGTTCACGAGTTTTCTGGGCTTGCCTCGTTCTACAACCAGTGGATACCATTCGAAAATGGCGACTATGTCGGCTGGAAGCGCCGGTTTGATGTCATCACCATCTACGCACCCGGCGCCGTGACCGCGATCGATGAGAATCAACTGACCATCGACCTGACTGCAGCGGCCAATCCCGATCAGACCATCAGCCTTTATCTTGGCCCGCTGTCCGAGATCAACACGACATTCAGTGCCTTTGACGCAGCTGAGCTCAGTTATCTGCACCTGTGGACATGGCTTCGACCGCTGGCCCGGATGGTGGAAACCACCCTGATCTGGATCCACACGGTCACCGGTCACTGGGGCTTCTCGATACTGCTGCTGGCCCTGCTGGTCAAACTGGTGCTGGTGCCACTGTCGATGTGGTCCAACCGCCTGCAGCGACAGGTCACGGCCAATCAGTGCGAGCTTGAGCCGAAGCTGGCACAGATCAAGCGCGAATTTGACGGTGAACAGGCACATAACCGCATCATGGCCGCCTATAAAGAACTGGGCATCTCACCATTCCACACCATGAAGCCCATGGCTGCCATGCTGGTACTGATTCCGGTCTTTATCGCCGTCTTCAACGCACTCGGTGAGACCGTGCAACTGTCGGGCCAGGGCTTTGGCTGGATTGAAGATCTGGCGTTGCCGGATACAGTGCTGAATTTCGGCTTTCACATCCCGCTGATGGGAAGCGGGCTCAACCTCATGCCCTTCGTGATGACGCTGCTGACGCTGCTGTCAACCATGGCCTATACCAATTCCGCCGCCTCGGACACAGAGCTCAAGCGACAGAAGCGCAATCTGAACTGGCTTGCTGTGGCCTTTTTCGTGCTTTTCTATCCGTTCCCATCCGCCATGGTGCTGTACTGGGCCGCTGTCAATCTGCTGCACATGTTCCAGCAGCGATTGATTCGCATCTGATCGGTTTCTCATCTTCGATTACAGCTTGCTGCGCCAGCGGGTATCTTCCAGAACGGTTGAGCGCAACACATCTGCAAATGCCTGCGCCTGTGGTTTAAGCGCCTTGCCCTTCTTCATCACCAGCCCGTAGCTGCGTTTGGGAAAGTACTCGCTGAGATCGCGTGCATGCAGACTGTCGTTGTCGGTCAGACACAGGCTGGTGACGATGGATATTCCGAACCCATGCGACACATACTGCTTGATCACTTCCCAGCCGCCAACCTCGAGGCTGACTTCGAAATCGATCTTGTGCTTCTGGAATATCCTGTCGACCTGACGCCAGGTGGTCAGTCGGCGTGGCGGCAGGATCAGACCGTGCGGCGAGATATCCTTCAACACCAGGTTCTTCCGATCGGCCAGCTCATGGCCCTGCGGCATGATCAGTGCCGGTGCATAGGCATACATGGGCCGGTAGTAGATGTCGGCCGGGATATCCAGCATTGATCCGACCGCCAGATCGACCGTATCTGCCCGCATCATGGCCAGGCCGTCGCGCCCGGTAACATTGTGAAGGTGCACATGAATCCCGGGGTAGGCCTTGCGAAAGGCGTCTACCACAGGCGGCAGAAAATACAGGATGGTGGACTCACCGGCCGCTATGTCGATCTGCCCGGAGGTCAGTTCACCGGCCTGTACAGCCTCGAAACGTGCGTTCAGACTGTCCAGGGATTCCATCAGGGGCTTGACCATTTCATACAGCAGCTCGCCGGCCTTGGTCAGTACCAGTTGTGGCTTGCGACGCATGAACAATTCTGTCTTCAGTTCCTGTTCCAGGGCATTGATCTGCAGACTGATGGCCGACTGTGAAACAAACAATTGCTCTGCCGCCAGCGACATGGTGCCGTGATGCGCCACCGCACAGAACGCACGTAACTGTTTGAGTTGATTGCCTTTGTAATAGAACCTGGGTTCTGTCTTTTTCATGCCCGGCCAAACTATTAATTTTTTTAATATTAGCTATTGAAACTTTTATCTTGTCAATGGTCAAGTTTTTTTCATACGCTTGTTTGACCAAGGTAACCGACGATAAAAAAATCATGCTGCAAGCGTTCACCGATCGCAGACCCGAACTGGAGCTGACCGTTACTCTCACCGATGACCAGCGCAGGATTCTCAGTGAAGACGCACTGGCATTCCTGGCTGAACTCTGTGACCGTCATTGCACGGCACTGGATGCCCTGCTCGAGCAACGTGTCATTGATCAGCAGGCCTGCGATAGCGGTCAGCTGCCGGATTTTGACCCGGCGACCACTGATCTGCGTGAAGAAGACTGGCAGGTGGCACCGATACCTGCAGAAGTTCTAGACCGCCGCACTGAAATAACCGGTCCGGTTGATCGCAAGATGATCATCAATGCACTCAACAGCCCGGCACAGGTGTTCATGGCCGACTTCGAGGATTCTTCTTCACCGACCTGGGTCAACATGATCGATGGTCAGAAGAACCTCAAGGATGCCGTTGATCGCAACATCAGCATGTCGGTCACGAAGCCCGATGGCACGGTCAAGCATTACGCCCTGGGTGATCGCACTGCCATCCTGATGGTGAGGCCCCGCGGCCTGCACCTGACCGATCAGCATATCAGACTGAAGGGACGACCGATTCCGGCGAGTCTGATGGATTTCGCCCTCTACCTGTATCACAACCATGCTGCGATCGAAAGCGGCGGTTCACAGCCTTATTTCTATCTGCCAAAGCTGCAGCATTCGCGTGAAGCAGCCTGGTGGAACGACGTCATCTCGGATGCCGAGGAATTGCTCGGCATCGCTAGCGGACGGGTCAAGGTCACTGTCCTGATCGAAACCCTGCCTGCCGTATTCCAGATGAACGAAATCCTGCATGCCCTGAAGTCGCGCATCCTGGGCCTCAATTGCGGCCGCTGGGATTACATCTTCAGCTACATCAAGACGCTGGCCAAGCATCCTGACCGTGTGCTTCCGGATCGTCAGCTGCTGACCATGGACTCAAGCTTCCTCAATGCCTATTCGCGTCTGCTGATTCAGACCTGTCACCGCCGGGGCGCCTTTGCCATGGGTGGCATGGCAGCGCAGATACCCGTCAGAGGTGACGACGACGCCAATGCGGCTGCACTGGAAAAAGTCAGGCTGGACAAGGCCCGCGAGGCCGATGCCGGGCATGATGGCACCTGGGTGGCTCATCCCGCGCTGGAACCGATTGCGCGTGCTGAATTTGATCGCGTCATGCCGCCAGCCGAGGCCGCCAACCAGCTCGACAGACAACGCGATGATGTGATCACCCAGCAGCAATTGCTGTCACCGGTTGATGATCTGATCAGCGAAGCTGGTGTGAGAAGCAACATCAAGGTCGCCATTGAATACCTGGCGCACTGGCTGGACGGCAACGGTTGTGTGCCAATTCAGCACCTGATGGAAGATGCCGCCACGGCCGAAATCGCACGATCACAACTGTGGCAATGGCATCACCATAATGCCCGCATCAGCAATGTCAGTGACAGTGGCCAGCGCCAGGGTCAGTTGCTTGACCGAATCTGCCTCGACCAGATGTTTGTCGAGGTCAGCGACGAACTGGTGAACGATGGCAGAACCATCAGACCGGACCTGATCAGGCGGGCAACCAGCCTGATTCGTGAAGTGACCTTCAACGATGAATTCACTGCATTCATCACCACACGCGCATACGCATTTCTCAACGCAAAAAACGATCCATCAACGGGAGTGTAGATCGATGACCAGCAAGACAGACACAAACCAGATCGAATACCAGATTCAACAGCTACAGACCGAATGGGAGGGTAGCAGCCGCTGGCAGGGTGTGACACGCCCTTATTCAGCCGAGGAGGTGTGCAAGTTGCGTGGCACTGTCCGTATTGAACACTCTCTGGCCAGGATGGGTGCTGAAAAGCTGTGGCGCAACATGCATGACATGCCTTATGTCAATGCGCTTGGTGCACTGACTGGCAACCAGGCGATGCAGCAGGTCAAGGCCGGCCTCAAGGCGATCTACCTGTCGGGCTGGCAGGTTGCTGCCGATGCAAATTCAGCCGGCCAGATGTACCCCGACCAGTCACTGTACCCGGTTGATTCGGTACCCTCGGTCGTCAGACGCATCAACAATTGCCTGTTGCGGGCCGATCAGCTGTCGCATGCCGAAGGCGACAATTCAGTCGACTGGATGGCACCGATCGTGGCCGACGCCGAAGCCGGATTTGGTGGCGTACTCAATGCCCACGAACTGATGAAGAGCATGATCGAAGCCGGTGCTGCCGGTGTCCACTTCGAAGATCAGCTTGCTTCAGCCAAGAAGTGCGGTCACATGGGCGGCAAGGTTCTGGTCCCCACCAAGGAGGCTGTACAGAAGCTGATCAGTGCCAGACTGGCAGCCGACATCATGGGTACGCCGACCATCATCGTGGCACGTACCGATGCCATGGGCGCCGGATTGCTGACCAGTGACATCGACCCGGTCGACCGTGAATTCTGTACCGGTGAGCGGACTGTCGAAGGCTTTTTCGAAACCCATACCGGTATTGATCAGGCCATCTCGCGCGGACTGGCCTATGCACCGTATGCCGATCTGCTGTGGTGTGAGACGTCCAAACCGGATCTGCAACAGGCACAGCAGTTTGCAGACGCCATTCATGCCAGATACCCGGGCAAGCTGCTTGCCTACAACTGCTCACCATCATTCAACTGGAAGCAGAATCTGGACGATGCCACCATTGCCAAATTCCAGAATGAACTCGGCAAGATGGGCTACAAGTTCCAGTTCATTACACTGGCAGGGTTCCACGCCCTGAATCATGGGATGTTCCAGCTGGCGACCGGCTACCGTGACAGACAGATGTCTGCCTACGTTGAACTGCAGGAAGCCGAGTTTGCTGCCGAGCCTCAGGGTTACACGGCAACCAAGCACCAGCGAGAGGTGGGTACCGGTTACTTTGATACACTCAATGGTGTGATTGCGGGAGGGCAATCCTCCGTGTCAGCCATGGCCGGCTCAACCGAAGAGGAACAGTTCGACAAGAAGCCTCTGGCAGAGGCGGTCTGAGGAACTGCTCTCGACTTCGACCGGAAAGAGCCGCCTGTGCGGCTCTTTTCCGTTCAGGCAGATGCAACGATCCAGAGTACCGCTTCATCCGGATCAGTGAAAATCCGGAACTGGCCGCTGTCTATCTGCTCGGAGAACGACTGGAATATCCCCCGCTTGCTCTCATCCGGAGCCACCAGTGCGACCTTGGCTTGTGCACTCAAAGGAATGTTGCTGATGGCAAATTCCACAAAGGCCTTGAAATCCGATTCGGTAATATGACTCAGATTCGCCTGTGAGAAATCACACAGCCGGTTCAGTTCATGGGTGAAAGCCGGGTCTGAAACGAACAGTTTCGCGGCATGTAGAAATACATCCAGCCCGGGTGACTGCCTGACAGAGATATAGGCATAACCCTTGCTCTTGATAACATGGTGTTCAATCATCTTTCTGGTCCATACGCATAGCAATGCAGCCTGTCCTCGCGGGCAGACCGTGAAAACACCCCATTACTGATGCATTAGTACAGAACCAGCAGAACAGTGGTTGAGCACACGCACTCTTTTTGCTCTGATTAGCGAACAATCATAATTCAGTGGCAACAATTGTCAATTCAGTCACAGACAGGACTGAACGGGTTTTGTGCGCCCGGCGACAGAATTGGCAATCATGGGTTTGATACACTAAAGCGTATGCCAAACCCAGATTCGGAATGCCAACATGAATAGACCCGCATTCACACACCGTGTGACCTGCCTGATCCTGCTGCTGTTCCTTGTCTGCAACAAGCTGTCCGCTGGCAACACATTCTATGTCGCAACCGATGGGGTCGACATCCCGGGTAACGGAGACATGGCCAATCCCTGGGCCACCATTACATTCGCACTGGATAATGTCCCCGATGGCAGCCTGATTCTCGTCATGCCCGGCCTGTATGAGGGCAGGATCCGGATACGTGGGATCTTTGCCAGCGGTGTCGAGGTAAGATCCGAAACGCCCTATGCAGCCAGATTACGTCATACCGGAACAGTACTGACGGCATTCGAGAACGCGCAGGGAATCACACTCAGTGGGTTCGATGTCGCTCACAGTGGCTCTGGTGCGGCAGCTCTGGTGGTGCAAATCCAGGATATCCCGGCCGATGGCAGTGTTCGTGATCTGGTGCTGGAGAACAATATCCTGCACGACAGTTACAACAATGACATTCTCAAGATCAACAACGGCGCCACCGACATCACGATACGGGGCAACATGTTCTACAACCAGACCGGTTCTGATGAACATATTGACGTGAACAGCGTTGAGCGCATCACCATGGAGGACAATGTCTTCTTCAATGACTTCGCATCATCAGGACGCACCAATACCAACACCACCTCCAGTTTCATTGTGGTCAAGGACTCCAACGGCAGCGATGATGCGTTCATCGGTTCGAATGACATCATCATTCGCCGCAATGTCTTTCTCAACTGGGAAGGCAATGCCGGCACCAATTTCGTACTCTGTGGCGAGGACGGCCAACCCATCCACGAAGCCCGCAACATGACCGTAGAGAACAACCTGTTTCTGGGCAATACCGCCAACACGATGCGAGCCTCGTTTGGCGTCAAGGGCTGTCGTGATGTGCTGTTCCGCGCCAACACGGTCGCAGGTGACCTGCCTTCCAATGCCTTTGCCATGCGGCTGAATCGAGAAGGTCAGAATCCACAGATGGAAAATATCGATTTTCACAACAATATCTGGTCTGACCCGACCGGCAGCATGAATGATTTCAGCGACACACCGATCAGTGACACGCTGAGCTTCACGCTGGATAACAACCAGTATTTCAACGGCGGCAATCCTCTGCCTGAAGGCGGCTCTGACCTGGTCAATCCTTCGGATGATGCCAACAGCATTATTGCTGACCCGCAACTTGGCAATCAGGTTGGTCTTCAGACGCCCTTCTGGATTCCGGGCATGAGCCAGTTCAACGGCGGCCACAGCAGCATCAGGCAGGCATTCGTTTCACTGGTGGCGCAGTACGGCACCCCCGATCCGGGCAGTGCCGGTGTCGACATGGCAGACGCCGCCTTCATGCCATCGGATGATATCCTCGGCAATGCACGCGATAGTTCACCCGATGTGGGTGCCGTTGAAGTGCCATCACTGTTCGAGATCTTTTCCGACGGCTTCGAAGACTGAATTTCAGTCGACCCGAAGCAAGATTGCCTGACAGGGCACCCGTAACCTGAAATCAGGCGAAAGTCACGGGCGGGTTTTTCAATCCAGTCCTTGGTGGGAGGGAGATCAGATCAAACACCAGCCCTGCCAGGCAAAACAGCGGGTTCGCTCATTCGAATGAATCAGCAAACAGTGAATCATCAATCAGTACACAGTCGGATACTTCCGATGTCACCAGATCATCCAGATCAGTCGCAGTGGCGCTGAGAAACGGAAACAGGCCTGCGTTGACGTACGGCAATGAATCGATGTCGAACACAAGATTGCCGTTGCCGTCCGACTCGATCATCGTCACATGAACCGGCACAGCAGCCTCGCCGGCGTTATCACTGCGGCATGTGGCCGAGATGTAAAACTGCAGCAGATAGCTGCGCGTTGCCCTGGCCAATAGCGAGCCGGACACCTGAAGCCTGTCAGACAGCAGTCTGGCAGGACCGTTCAGTGTCGGGTAGTTCTGCAGCTCGTTGGGGCCGGTGTCAACATCGAGCACGTCGGGCACTGACCGTGGCGTTGATGTGGTCGAAAACTTGATCGCAAGTTCCTGGTTGTCCCGGATTCGATTGTCCTGTACCAGTACACGGGCTACCTGTGCGGAAACCAGCATGCCATTGCCGCCATTATTGCTGATGTGGTTCTGTAAAACAGTCTCATCCCCACCGATGACATGGTTCTGACCATTCGATATCAGAATACCGTGTGCACCATTGCCGCCAGGGGTGATACCATCAGGTTCAACACCGATATAGTTACCGCGAATCCCGGTTTCAGTGCCATTGTTCCAGATTGCACTGCCGGTGTTGTAGGTGAAAGTATTGGCGTCATTGAGATTGTCTGTGGAACTGTCATCAACACCGATGATGGTTCCCCTGACCACATTGGCGTTGAGCACCACACCGAACTGGTTCGGCATCTGATCCAGTCCGAATCGGTTGCCGGAAATCCTGTTATCCACTGAATCAAACCCACCCAGTGCGCCATTGATGAACACGGCCGTCGTATGACCCACAAACAGGTTGCCCTCGATGGCATCATCAACACCATTACCGTCTGTGCCCACCAGATGAAACGAGCCCAGCAGAGCGAGTCCGTTATTGGCACCATTGATCTGGGTGATGGCTGAATCGGTTCCGAAATGATTGCCCTGAATGATCACACGCTGACTGGTTGAGGTCGGCACGTTGATCTGGTTATTGAATCCCAGAAACGACAGACCACGGATCCGTGTATCCGAACCAATGATTCGCAAGCCATCGCTGATTCCTGTCGAGTCTTCCAGCTCAATGATCGGCGTGCCTGTGAACCCGGGTGCGGTCCAGCCATCAACAGTTGTGCCCGTATCGGTGATTACAGGCAGGGCAGAGGTCAGCACGATGCGCCATACCGGTCCGCTCCCTGGCAGCTGGTCAAACACGATGTCATCTGCACCTGCCATCGCATTTGCTGCCTGGAACGCCTCTCTCAGCGTGCAGTCATCGGGCAATGCATCACAGCTGCCATCGGTATCATCAGCCAGCGAATTCACCCTGAACTCTGCACTCCAGACAGCGGTACAAAAAAACAGTATCAGTATCGAAAAAATCTTGGTCATGTCGTTTCATCCTTGCGATCTGCCCCTATTAACGGAACAGGCAGGGATGTTTCTCAGACATGACTCAATGGCTGGACGAACGATGCCTGTAGATCAGCAACAGCACCGCCAGCAGCACGGCTACCGAACCGAATACAGCGGAATACAGTCGCTTCCTGTCAGGTGCTGAAGACGTATTGGCGACAAGATCGAGCGTCAGATCCGGGTCACCCATGAGCACATAGGCACTCCAGTCACGGGCATGCCATGCACTGTCCTTGGCCTGACGCTTGGCCGACTGCAGCGCATTGGCCACTGTCGCACCCTGCATCAGTCCCTGATAGAACCACTGATTGAATAACAGCGTCTTGTCATCACGGACATCCCACAAGGTACCGATCACCGTTTGTCCACCGGCCAGCAGAAAGGACTCGGCAAGACCACCCGAATAACCATACTGACCTTCGAGCCCGCCCTTGGCCGAGGCACAGGATGCCAGCACGAACAAGCGGGCACGGGTTTTCAATGAGCCGATTTCACGCGCCTGCAACAGGCCATCATGTGCCTGGTCGCCGCCCATGACCAGTGACGAGTAGGCCGGCGACATGGGATTGTCGAATCCGTGAACCGCAAGATGAACAACACCGGTGGCAGCGCTGATCAATTGTCTGGCTGCTGTCTCGGTCGCCTGATCGTCCAGCAGCACGTGTGTACCAGCGGCCAGCCTGTCAAGCCAGCCCGCCTCACGGGCCGCATTGGGCAGGTAGGTCTGCTCGTTATCGAACTGTCGGTACGCTGTTCGCCAGTACGAGGGCAGTGACGGCATGCCATCAGAGCGGGCGACGACGGCAATGCCATCGCTGAAGGTTTCTGGGTTTTCAGCTGGTGCCATCGCTTTCAGTTCGATATAGCGATTCAGGCTACGCACTGTCGCGACAGTGATCTGATGTCGATCCACCAGCATCTCACCGCTCTGATCAAGCAGCACGTCGATTGGCATGAACCTGAGATTGTGATCCTGCACCAGATGCAGTTCCCTGAACCGGTCAAGCCCGAAAACCCTGAACGGCTGAATCAGCTGCTGATGCAACGAAGCGGCCACATGAGTCCATTGCGGGTCGCGCGTGTCCAGCAGGCCAATCAGTTCGATCACCGACGCACTCAGATCTCCTGGGCGCACATCCAGATCAACGGCGCGAATCCCGTCCTGCCATACAAGCAGACCATAGGTGGTCTTCTTGCCCACCACGTACATCAGCAGGGCTTCATCGTGTTCCATCACCGATTGCAGCTGGCTGATGGTTGCCCTGCCCGGCCAGCGGAACAGGCTGGCCAGTGAATTGACATCATTGAGGAATTCGGTCTCACCGATATCGGAGGTCAGCATGCTGTCTGACTCGACCCGGGATGCATCACTGGCAAAGGTATGCGCAGGCTCCTTGCCCAGATGGGCATACCAGAACAACTGGAACAGCCATTCGGCCTCGGCTGCGTTGGCCCTGATGGCACTGTCGATGGCTTCGACAAACAGCCAGCGTGGCAGATTGAAGAATCGTTCAGGTGCTTCGCGTGACTGTCTGTCCATCACACGGCTCATGGCCAGGATGGCCTCGATATAGCGTTCCAGCGCGCGTTGGTGCTGGCCCTCATGCTGCAGTGACCGGGCCTCGATTGCAGCATATACCCAGTCTGATTCGGTGACCTGGCCGGCCCTGTTGATCCGGTCCAGGATCTGTCTGGCTCGCTGTAGATTGTCTTCGATCAGGTGCGTCTCGATTCGCATCAGCTGGTAGCCCATGGCATGCTCGACGCCGATTTTCGCCTGTGCCTGCATCAGTTCTGTCAGTACTTGACGCGCACGAGTGGATTCGCCGATCTCGATCAGCGAGCCGGCATGGATTCCGTAATACCAGCCCAGTGATGTCATGTCTCCGATCGATGCCAATTCGACGGTTTCGATGATGTCTATGGCCGTTTCGTACAGGCCCGATTCAAAATAGATTGCAGCAAGCCGAATGGTGGCATTGGTGGTGATATGCTCGTGACCGTGCCTGATAGCCATGTCCCTGACCCGGTTAAGCGTTTCACTGGCCAGTTCAATTGCACCGATATAACCGTAGATCACACCCTGTGAGAGCAGGATCTGCATGGCTGTTGTCGATTCAAGCGCATTTGCCTGTTCCAGACGCTGCCAGGCACGCTGATGCCACTGCAGTGATTTACCGTACTGGCGCTGACCGGAATAACTGATGGCGATGTTTTTCATCTGCGCCGCCTGTTCCAGCCCGCCGGCAGCACTCTCGGCAAGCTCCAGTGCAAGATGGTATTGCTCCCGGGCCAGCTTGATCTCATCAAGGTAGTAATGCACATCACCCTGCAGTGAAAGCAGATTGATCAGTTCGTCATCATCGAGCGATTCGACATTGCCCAGTTGCTCATCGATCAGTTCCTGCGCCATGGAGAGATTTGACTGGTCGATCAGGGCCTCGATGTCGCCGAGAGCGTTTGCACCGGACACAGGCCCGTTTGCTGTCAGCAAGAGCGCTGCCGTAAATGTGATCAACAGGCGGTGAAGCATCATTGTCCCTGTCCTGGCAGTGATCAGGTCATCGTATGGTGAACTGATGTTCCCGGCCGCTGAATTCGGCTTCCTGATGCCGCGAGATCACGATCCAGAAATAGGTCCCGCTGACAAGCGAATTGCGGATATCCTCTGGCAACCTGAATTCCGGATTCAGCTGGACACCACTTTCCCAGATCAGGCTCTTTTCCATATCGAACAGGATCAGCCTGCTGGCATTGTTGGCCGGTAACGGGGCAGTGAAAGTCACTGGCGCTGCATCCAGCACCGAAAAGTTGACCGGTGAGCTGGCCACATCCGTGCCACGTGTCAGATCGGTTTCAATCGGGCTGAAATCAGGCTGAATACGATAGATAACCACCAACAGGACTGCAAGCACCAGCACGGCAGCCGTGGCCAGTCGGGCTGGAATACCCGCTGTCATGAATTCCCTTGTGCGCTCAAGGACAGCAGTCCAGCCGCGGGACTTTTTTATCGATCGTCTCATCAGAAGATATCGTTCGGCCACTGCTGGATCTTCGGCAACCATCTGTGACAGCTGCTCGCGCGAGCTGCCAGCGGTTTGCTTCTCGATTGTCTGTTGAGCAACTCGGCGATCGATCCACTCCAGATCGTCACCCTCCCAGTTGATGCGATCTTCGGACAGCAGCTGCATCAGTGCCTTGTCATCCAGTTTCATAGTCAACCCCCTGTTCTCTCAGGCATTCGGCAAGCCGGTTTCTGCCTCTGTAGATATCGTTGCGTACCGTTGCCTGATTCTGCTGGGTCAATTCGACGATCTCGCTGATTTCCAGCCCACGAAAATAAAGCAGCAGGATTTCCCGCCGTCGTGCCGGAAAAGAGTCCAGTGCCCTGTAAACCATGGCCAGCACCTGACCCCGCTCTGTGATGGATTCGGGTTCGACATTCGGCGATGTGCCGATTTCGAATTCCTGATCGTCTGCGATGGGCCGGCAGCGGAAGCGTCTGACAGCATCGATGATGGCGCTCATTGCTGCCTGACGCATGTAGGCGGAGTTGATGTTCTCGGCACCCTTGCGCTGCTCGGCACGCATCAAGCGCATCATCGCTTCCTGGCAGATGTCATCCCGTTGATCGTACAGGTAGGACGGGCACCTCGAGGCGACAAAGTGTTTCAGCCAGGAGGCCCTGTCCAGGAGATCGGTAGATTGCTCGGGCAGCACGTTTACAGCGACTGATTGCATTGTTGATTCATCATAGCTTATTGAGATTGAAGGTGAACTGCCAGTCGGCGCTCTACCCCGAACTTTCCTCTTCATCTTCATTGACAAGGGCGCCGGTAAGCGCAGACCGATTTCATGCAGACAAACAGAGAAATCAACCCTGATTCACTGGCCATAACGCAGCGACACCAAATGTTTCTCATTCGATCAGAAAAAAAGCATCAGGCCAGATCACGGTGCACAGCTGTCATAGAGGCCCACACCAAAGACCATGCCCTGCAGCATCTGCGACGAGCCCTTCCACCAGCCGGCCTGATTGAAATGACCGACATCGTTCCAGCGTGCGTTGAAATCTGTCGGTGCGCCGGACAGGTCATTGTCGTCATAGGCTGCCCTGACGCGCTGGCACAGTCCCATGGACGAGTCGAGTTCATCGGATATGAGCAGCAGTGCAGCGGTATGCGCCTTGTTGTAGCCGGGCAGGATCACACTGCCGTCCGAATCGGGGGAAGCCACGCAGCTGATGACATTGGTCCCGCCAGCGTCGAGCATGCAGTCAAGCGCTGCTGCCCAGTTGCCACCGGTGTCGATGTCGCCATTGGGTAACCGGGCAACAGACCAGGTGAAGAGCTGCTGCGGGTATTCGATCAGCATGCGTTGAACCGAGCCACCGAGAGGATCTCCATAGTTGCGCCAGTAACGGTAATAGAACTGATACATCAGGGCATTGACCATGAATTGCTGTGGTGTGACACAGCGCGTTGGCAGGCCTGAAGGTGGCCCCGGGATGTCATCGTTTGCCATGCCGGTGACCAGGCCTGGAAATCCCTGACAGATCATGGCTGACGGCAGGTTGTCACGGGCCAGTTCACTGACGATGCTCTGCAGTCGGTCATGACAGGCCAGCCCATCCGGACCGGGTACGAATTCTGCACAGTTGGCCAGCATTTCAAGATGCTGCACAACCTGGCGGGTGTTATTGAAGGCATTGACCGCCTGTTCGCGGTTAGCCTCGGGTATCGCCGGATCGTAGCGGCTCACCACCATTCGGCCTGCCTGCCGCAGCCGGTCCCTGAATGCCAGATTGGGGCGAAGCACATAACCCAGTTCCATCGACATGGCATAGGTGTAGTCATCCGATCCCAGACCGGATCGATGCCACTGCCCCCCACCACTGCCATCACTGGTGCAGACCGAGGGCACAAATTCCATGATGTCCGGATCGAACACCAGCACACAGCCTGGCCCACCCGACTGGACAGCCACACCGGCACGATTACCGTGACTGGATGAACCGATGTTCAGGTAGGCGGCATGAGCCTGAGTCCAGTAGGCGGGTATCGCCAGATCCCAGGCCCATTTCGGGTCACCCGAGCGCAGGAATTCGAGACTCTCGATGCCGGCCGGATCCCAGTAGTTCATGCCTGAAGAGCTGTCATTGGGCCAGTCGACATCAATGCCGAATGCATCGTTCGAGCCGGTATCTGGCCAGTATTGTGAGCCATAATTCTTGTTGCGCGACCATTGCCCGCCGGGCAGAACGGTTTCATCATGCAGCAGATTGAGCCAGGCGAGATAATTGCTCTTGATGGTGCTGGCACTGTCGTTTCCGAGCCCTGGCATCAACAGCGCGCTGTTGAGATCGGCAGTCTGAGCACGAACCAGTAAGCCGCGTTGCAGCGCCAGTGAACCCCGACGTCGATTCATGTTGAGTGTTTCGGCAGCAGTGCCGCTGAACAGCCCGGTGGGTACCAGGCTGAAACGGGCCAGGTTCCAGATGCCCTTGCCTTCACCCATGACCAGATTGGATGAAACGAATTCTGCGAACAGCATCGAGGACTGTGCCGACAACGCTTGTGGTTCACGGTATTTCATCCACGGCATCTGAACGCTTGCAAGATACCCAGTGGTCTCAAGTGCAAGCGATGAGTCTTCGTAGAAGGTGCGGGCGTCCTGATTGATGCCGGCCTCGCTGACCGTTGCACGCCGCTGCCAGTTGGGCGGAGCGCCGCTGCCACGGTGCTGATCAACCCGAGTTGTTTCACTGACACTGGCCGTCTGCCCCGACACGGTATCGGTGCTGTACAGCAGCGATGTGGCAGGGTCATCAAAATTCATGACCCAGCTGACCTGTTCCACCTCGATGGTGTCATCGGTCCATGGCCCGGTAAACGCGTCACTGCATTCGTTCCTGAATTCGAAATGAAGATCCACATCACGACTGGCACGGTAGACGGTCGCCATCACGCTGTAACCGAATCGCTCATAGGGTGCTGTGGTCGCAACAGTACACAGACTGGAACCGTCATCGGCGACAAAGTGTCCGCGCATGGCAAATGTGGCTTTCACCGGCCCGGTTTCGATCACTTCGACGCCATTGGCGTCGATGACCAGCTGTCCCTGCAGCGTCGGCGCAGGCACGGCGTCCTCGAACGAGTCGCTGAAGATATCATTGCCCCCTGCCATAACTGCGCCACCGATCTGGATTGGCTGATTATTGACGCTGTAGACCAGCCGTGGGCCGGATTCCGGGCTGTCGGAAAGTATGCTGACCAGATTGCTGCCATCATTATCCGGATCGATGCGAATCCGGTCGAACAGTCGGGGGTTGGTCTCATCGAAGCGGAATTCGGCCAGCCCGGTATCGACCGTCCAGAGGTTGCCGTTCTGATTCGTGCTGACAGCGAAAGGATCAACCGTAACCGGTGCTGTACTGTAACGCCTCAACTCGTAACCGTTGCTGCTGCCAGCCAGTACCCTGGCGGGCAGGGACACCTGCAACCAGCGAATCGGCAGGCTGTTGTTGTCAACCGTTCCACCCCAGCGAGAGATGACATCGAACTGGGCAGCCGTGTGCCGACCACCGGGCCCGATCACGACCAGATCATCGGTATCAGTGAGATTTGCAGCGGCGGGTAAGGGTACGGATGAGTAGGCAATCTCGAAGCGCTCGTCTGTGGTATCGTTTCTCACCTCCATGCACAACAGCGATGTGAATGGGCCGGCAGGTTCTGCACCAAGGTCGCCCTCGATCACTCCATTCAGTGTCTGCCCTGAGAGGCAACCGCCTCGCAAAGCTGGTTGTGCCTGCGACGGTGTCGCCGTGTTCAGGGCGATAAGGAGAACACCCAGTCGGGTAAGGAATCCGGTTTTGCCGATTATCGAAAACATGACCATCCCTGCTGTAATCAATCATCTGCATAAACGATGATCATGAGCATAGTTCTCAATTGGCCGGATCAATCGCGACTCTCGATCTGTCGAGCAGGGCCAGCAACAGGGTCAGAACAAAGGCACGCTGACCCTCAGTCAACCGTAACTCAGCGGCCGAACCTTGCCCCAGAAAACACGGTAGGCGAAGACTGAATAACCGAAGATGCAGGGCAGCACCACGATGGCACCGATGAAGATGATCATCAGCGATTCGGGTGCACTGGCGGCACCAAACACGGTCATTCTGCCCGGAACGATATAGGGATAGAAACTGAACGCAAGACCGATGAAACAGAGCAGGAACAGCAATACAGACAACAGCAGTGGCAGGCCACAGTAGCGATCATTCTCAAATGGCATGCGGGACAGTACCCGATCCAGCAGCAACACAACGAGTCCTGTTAGCAATGGAATCGGGGCCAGCATGATCAGATTGGGCCAGCTGAACCATCTGGCATGGATATCGGCATTAACCGCCGGCGTCACCACCGAGATCAGAACAATCCCGGCTGCCGTAAACCACAGAGCATATCGCATCCACCGGACTGCCTGTTGCTGCAGCACGTGTTCGGTTTTCATCACCAGCCAGCCTCCGGCCATCATGCAGTAGGCGGCAACGAAACTGATGGCGATCAGAGAGGAGAAGGCATGCGCGATGACTGTGTTTTCAAAGCCCATGATGTAAAGGCCAAGCATGTAGCCCTGTGCCAGAGCAGCCAGCAGTGATCCGAGCATGAATGCGTTGTTCCACAGACCTTTGCGGCTGGCATGGACCTTGGCCCTGAAATCGAAAGAGACACCTCGAATGACCAGTGCAATCAGCATCAGCGTGACCGGCAGATAGAGTGAACTCAGTATCAGACCATGAGCTGCAGGAAAGGCCACCAGCAGAATACCCACACCCAGCACCAGCCAGGTTTCATTGGCATCCCAGAACGGCCCGATGGAAGCAATCATGGTGTCTCGCTGCTCGTCCGTTGCCAGACTCATCAGCATGCCGACACCCAGATCATAGCCATCGAGAATGACATAGAGCAGCATCGATACCGCCATCAGTATGGCAAATGCCTGTGCCAGCCAGTGACCATGCAGGATCATGCTTTCCATTATCGGGACTCCGTGATTATCTTCTGACTTGCTGCCACACCCGGACGCGTGCCAACAGCCGGATCCGGAAAAGATGATTCATCATCCAGTGCCGCTTTCCTGGCCAGATAGAACACAGTGGCCATGTAGGCAAAGATCAGGCCGATATAGACCAGCAGGTACAGCACAAGCGTGGTCAGCACCAGTGATGGCGCCACATCCGAGACGGCCTGTTCGGTCATCAGCACACCATTGACCAGCCAGGGCTGACGACCGATTTCCGTGGTGTACCAGCCGGCAAGTGTGGCGACCCAGCCGGAAAATGTCATGCACAGCAATAAACGCGCATAGGCCCGCCCCGCTGAGCGGCGCCGAATTATCCGGTACAGACCAATCAGGGCAGTGAGCAGCATCAGCAACCCTATACCCACCATGATACGAAATGAATAGAACAAGGCTGCCACAGGCGGGTGATGTTCGAAATCATTCAGACCAACAATGACCCCTTCCCGATCGTGTGTCAGGATAAGGCTGGCCAGTTTCGGCACTCTGATTTCGTAGCTGTTGCTGCGTGTCTGTTCGTCGACGATGGCAAACAGCCTGAGATCGGCACCCTGTTCTGTTTCCCAGATGCCTTCCATCGCGGCGATCTTTTCCGGCTGGTGCTCCAGTGTGTTCAGGCCGTGCAGATCGCCGACCAGGATCTGAAGCGGTACAGCGACTGCCGCCATGATGATGCCCACGCGCATGCCCGTGCGCACACCGGGAGAACTGTCCTGCCGCAAGTACCGGTAGGCCGACAGACCGGCAACCAGGAAGGCACAGGTCAGCACCGAGGCCAGCAGCATGTGTGCAAGCCTGTAGGGCATGGACGGGTTGAAGATGATTGCCGACCAGTCAGTGGCATGAACCACACCTTCGACGAGTTCATAACCCGCCGGGGTATGCATCCAGCTGTTGAGTACAAGTATCCAGAATGCCGACAGGGATGTCCCGAGGGCGACCAGCCAGGTGGCCAGTGTATGCACCCGGTTTGATACACGATCGTATCCGAACAGCATCACGCCCAGGAAGGTGGCCTCGAGAAAGAATGCCGTCAACACCTCATAGGCCAGCAGTGGTCCTGCTACATTGCCCACCGTCTGCATGTAGCCTGGCCAGTTGGTACCGAACTGGAACGACATGGTAATGCCGCTGACCACGCCCAGTGCGAAACTCAGTGCGAACACCTTGACCCACAGACGGTACAGCAACATCCAGCGCGGTTCGGCGGTGCGATTGTAGCGCCATTTGAAAAACACCAGCAGCCAGCCCAGGGCGATCGTGATGGTGGGAAACAGGATGTGGAAACTGATATTGAGACCAAACTGCGCCCTGGCCAGTACGAGTTGATCAATCACGGCTGGCACTCCCGCCACTGGCATGTTTGCCAGTCAGTTTGTCCTTCATCTCGTACAGCTTGTAGATTCGGGATCCCATGCGGATCAGTTTGACCAGACGATCGGAATCCATCTGTCGCATGTCCTGGTACCAGCCGGTCAGCAACTCGATCAGATCGTGCATCTCTGTCAGCTGATCGTGCGTGTATTCGTCGATTGAACCCTGGTCATACTCGAGCAGTAATTCACGCAGCATGCTCAGAGTCGGATCGATCTCACGCTGCTTGCGTTCGTGAATCAGGGTCTTGACCACTTCCCATATATCTTCCGGTACGGTGAAATAATCACGTCGATCTCCCGGCCTGTGCCTGACCCGGGTCAGTTTCCAGCTGTCGAGTTCCTTCAGCCCCATGCTCACGTTGGATCTGGAAAATTGAAGCTGTTCGGCAATATCGTCTGCACACAACGGTTCCCTGGAGATATACAGCAATGCGTAGATCTGACCCACCGTACGGTTGATGCCCCAGCGTCTCCCCATCTCGCCAAAATGTGCCACAAAGGTGGCTGCCGGTTCAGTCAGCATTGTTGATTTCCGAATTTTCAGTAATTCCTGAAATTAATATAATTACTGGAATCATATTTTTCAAGAAACCGCCGAACTATTTGACTTGCATCAAGCTCCGGCACGATGAATTCTGTTATTGACACAGCCTGGCGAGGTTCACGGCGAGGGCGGAAACGTCATCAGTAGTGGAGATGTGCTGCTGAACGGTCGGATTCTAAAAGCGTTCAACCCGGTTTCATCGACAGGGTGAAGCAGATAAACTGTCAAGCACAATCAAGATCCAGCCCGTTACTGACTGCACCCAGAAGAGAATGATGTCACCGCCATGAAAATACTGATGACCATACTGTTTGCGATCTGTCTTGCCTATTGTGTGACTGCAACAGGATCCGAGCATGAGTACAAGAACACACTGAAATGGTCTACAGCCAGTGAAGTGGACAATTTCGGCTACGACATCTACCGGTCAACCCGTGAAGATGGCCCATTCACACGCGTGACAGAGAACATGATCGAGGGTGCCGGCACAACCGATCTGATCAGCCAGTATCAATTCACAGACCGAAACATTGACCCACACAAAACGTACTACTACTACATCGAAAGCATTTCGGTTGATGGCAAGCGTCGCCGCTTTTCGCCACTGAAGAAAGCCGGACCCAAACTGAAGGCGGAAAATACGCCGAACTAGTTCCGCGTTATCTCAATCCTTTCAGACAGCAGGACACGCGGCTCCGGCTCACCCTCGACGATCAGCAGCGTCTGATTGATTTCTATATCCGTGAAGACCTGGGTAGACGCACCCGGCCATTCGATAGTCAGACTATCGATTCGAGTCGCTCGCCCAAGCCCGATTTCCTGCTGCAGTGAATTGGCACCGAAGCTGCCACCACTCCCTAGCAATTTGTGAACGGTCTGCCTGCCATCAGGAGTGGTGGTCTCCAGACGCAGACGTGCACCGATTGCGCTGCGGTTGGCAGTGACTCCCTGCAGCCTGATTGTCACCCAGTTGTTGTCATTGCCCGGATTCAGAAACATCGCGTTCTGGAACACATCACCGGAATAGGCACCGCCCATGACGGCATACACATCCTGATCGCCGTCATTGTCCAGATCACCGAAGGCAATGCCATGGCCTTTCTGCAGGTGTCCGACACCGGCGCTTGTGGTGACATCCTGAAAGGCAAGGCCTTCATCGTTGCGGAACATGCGGTTGGGGATCAGCGTCTGAAAATCGGGATCACCGGTACCGATGTACATGTCCGGGAACCCGTCGTTATCAATGTCCCCATAATTGACGCCCATGGCCAGAAGCGGCAAGTCCAGCCGCGCAGACTGGGTGATATCCTCGAAAGTGCCATCGCCCAGATTTCTGTAGACCCGTGGCATGCTCCTGGCCGCCTCTCCCAGATAACTGGCGGCAATCCGGTCCACCTCCCCAGTCACGAACGCTGCGTTGCGATCTGCACCGTAGGCATCGGAACTGAAATCGGCCACGAACAGATCCAGCCAGCCGTCATTGTCCATGTCCCAGAACCAGGCAGGAAAGCTGTTGACTGGTTCGGCTACACCGGCCAGTTCAGTGACATCGTTGAACTGTGGTGTCACATCCGGGCCATTGTTCCTGAACAGTTGATTAGTCTGGCCCATGCGCGAGACATACAGATCGATCCAGCCGTCGTTGTTGTAATCACCCCAGACCACGGCCTTGACGAACCCCGTTATTCTGAGACCGACCCGATCGGCCACCTCCGAAAACGTGCCATCACCGTTGTTGCGATACAGTTCGCCGGGATGTGTACTCCCCGGTCGAATTTCATTGCCGATGACAAGGTCAATCCATCCGTCGTTGTCATAATCCCCCCAGGCAGCTGTCTGGGTTGGGTGAAAACTGAGCAGGCCTGCCTGTTCGGTCTGGTCGGCAAAATGACCGGCACCGTCATTCACCAGCAGCGAATTCGGCTGTCGACCCTGTCCGAGCAGCCAGCCACCACGTAGCACGAAAACGTCCGGGTCGCCGTCGTTGTCAAAATCCGCATGGACCAGATTCAGCCCACCCGTGATACCGTTCAGTCCGTTGCCCTGTGTGCCCTCTGCGAACTGCCCGTCTGTCTGATTGATGTACAGGCGCAGTGCATCACGGTATCCCCAGGAAGAAGCCATAACGTCCAGATGGCCATCACCGTTGAAATCATCCATCACGGCACCGCCAGCCAGTCCGACAGTGGCCAGACCATTCGCAGGTGCGACATTGGTGAACATATCCAGTGGGTATTCCGAGTCGAACGTCTCCTCAGGTATCAGCCATCTGGCGGGAACACGATCGGGATAGTCACCGACAGTCTGAGCGGCCAGGTTATAGAGCCAGCGACTGGTCAGGTCATCGGGAAATTCTTCCAGCAGACTGGCCAGTTCAACCATCGCGGCACGGGAACCCGCCTGATTGATGTGAAACCGCAGCGCTGTCGATTGGAAAAATACAGCTGCGACTCATGTGCAGCGCCACGCAATTGGATTGCTCCCCCTGGCGCATCAGGGCAATGGCCTTGAGCGCCCGCAGACGACGGGGCATGTTTTGTGCAAAACGATCCGGGTTCTGCCTGACACGATCCAGCAGACGACTGAAGCTGTCCGCTGCCTGCTCGGAACGGCCCGACCTCAACTGTTCCAGAGCAATTGCCGCCTCCTGGTTGAACTGCTGCACTGTATCGACATCTGCCATTTCCTGCTTCAGGCTCAGCAGATGATTCAGACGGCGGTGATTGAGAAAGCTGTTCTCCATCGGGCTGGCGTTATCGGCCAGCAGATTCAGGCGCTGGGCCATGCGTCGGGTTCCATCTTCTGTCTGAGCTGTACTCTGGCTTGATTGCACGCCGGATGCTGGTAGAGTTTGCTGCTCCGATTCATCACAGCCAGACAGGAATAGAATGATCACCAGTGCCTGCAGCAGGCCTTTCAGAATCATGGCGTGTTGCCATCCATGCAGTAAATTGACTGCGGCACTGAATTCCGCGCTGGATCTGCCATGGGCAATGTTGAATTCCACCTGCTGAACATGATCTACCGCCCGTTTCTCAAGATTGCATTCCTGCTCATGATGCTCATCATGCTGTCTGCCTGTGAACGACAATGCCGTGATGCTGATTTGTGGTTCAATCGTGGCCAGAATGCACTGGTGCAGGGTCGTCATGATCTGGCCCGGGAGTATTTTGCCAGAGATCTTGAACAAAATCCCGATCGTGTCGAATCACTGCGCAAACTCGGTTTTTCCTGGCTGGATGGCGGCAACGGGGTGTTAAGCACCGCGATTACTTACCTGGACCAATACATTCAGCTGAATCCGGATGATGGGCCCGCTCAGGTAAAACGCGCCCGTGCACTGATCAGAGCCGGTGACTGGAAGCGACTGGAACAGCTTGACCTGGCATCAAGCGCAGACATCAGTCTGCGTCTGCTTGCAGCCGAAGCGCTGATTGCACGGGCTGACATCGAGCCATCCAGGATCCTCGACGATCTCTTGCTCGACATTCTCGAAACCGATCCACAGCATATCCGGGCTCATGAACAGGCGGCAATCCTGTATCAGCAAATTGGTGACATGCAGATGGCGCTGCAGTACGCAGAACGGGCCGCAGCGCTGGGGTCGATGAACCCAAAGACTTATTACCAGATTTCACAGTCGGCCAACCGACTGAAGGATGCAGACAAGGCCCGCATGGCGATTGCTCAGTTTCAGGCACTGGAGTCGATAACAAAACGTCGAAGTGTCACCGGATATCAGCCGGATCAACTGAACAAAACACTGGCAGTTCTTGAGCAGAATCCCTATGGACTTGCCAGCAATGCTGAATTTATCGCCACTCGCATTCAGTTGCTGTTCGATTCGGGTGATCGAAATACAGCGATACAGCACTACCAGGAATACGTTTCCAATACATCTTTTACATCGCCACAACACCTCAGCATGGCCGCTGCCGCGCTAAGGGCAGGTGCACTGGATACTGCCCTCAACAGTTATCGCGAGGCAGCGAGTGACCCGGACACCGTTGAAACGGCCGAATTGGGAAAGGCACACGTCGCTTTATTGCAGGCGAAATACGCTGACCTTGATGCGATCAGCAAGGCAGCCATTGAACGCCATTGCTGGATTGCCAGGCACCACTATTATCTGTCTCAAGCGGCGATGAGGCGTGGCGACGACGAGCGATCAAGAACCGCGTTGAACGATGCTCTGCATCTGTCTCCATGGCAAACCGAGTGGCGCATACTGATGGCCAACCTGCTGCTCTCTGATGGAGACATCGAAGAAGCGAAACGTCTGCTCGATGAGGCACCTGTCATCGATCCTGCATTGAGCCGGTTCCGCAGGGAACAGGGGTTGTGATGATGAGACGTCTTGCTGTCAGATTTCCAGTCATCCTGATTGCTGTCATGAGTGCCACCGTGCCTGCGAATTCATCGGAACCAGGCAATGACTGGTTTGTGGATGTCAGTTCTGATGTGGGCATCGATTTCGTGCATCAGAATGGCAGTCAGGGCCGGTATCATTTCATCGAGACAGCAGCCAGCGGTGGTGGCTGGATCGATTTCGACAATGACAGTGATCCGGATCTGTACCTCATCAACGCAGAATCGGCCGATGGTCAGCCGCTGCGTAATGTGTTGTACGAAAACCGGAATGGCCAGTTTGTCGATGTGACCGATCAGGCGGGTGTTGGCGATACCGGCTATGGCATGGGCATGTGTGTCGGTGATTATGACAGCGATGGAATGATCGATTTTCTGGTCACCAACTACGGCAGCAACCGCCTGTACCGTAACCTGGGCCAGGGGAAATTCGAGGAACGCTCATCAAGTGCCGGACTCAATCAATCCGGATGGAGCACCGGCTGTGCCTTTGCCGATCTCGACCGGGATGGCGATCTTGACCTGTATGTCACGCGATACGTGAACTATGACAGGAACGCACCGCATGCCTGTCAGGCCGGGCCGGATGGCAAACGAGCCTATTGTCACCCCAATGCCTACCCGGGAGAGACAGATTTGCTGTACATCAATCAGGGCGATGGTGTATTCGAGGAATCGGGCCAGACGCGCGGTTTGAATCAGGGTCGCGATGAACGCGGATTCGGTGTCCTGATCAGTGACCTCAACGATGACGGCCACCCGGATATCTACGTCGCCAATGACGGCTCAGTCAATCGGGTCTACATCAATGATGGCAAGGCCAGGTTCACCGACAGCTCACTGCTCAGTGGTGCAGCACTCAATCTGGCGGGACTGGCCGAGGCCGGGATGGGGGTTGATCTGGGTGATGTGGATGGCGATGGCATCCAGGATCTCATCGTGTCCCATTTCTCAATGGAGAGTAATACACTCTACCGGGGCCTGGGAGATGCCATGTTCGAGGACGCAACCAACCGATTTGGCCTGGCGACACCTTCGTTTCTGGATGTGGGCTGGGGCATCAAGTATCTGGATTTCGACAATGATGGCGACCTTGACCTTGCTATTGCGAACGGACATGTCCAGGACGATATCGAATCTGTAGAACCGCGTCTGAAATACGCTCAAAAAAACCGCCTGATGGAAAACGATAACGGCAAGCGCTTTGGTGATGTCACAAACGATGCCGGGACAGCCTGGCAGCTACACGCTGTCAGTCGTGGACTGGCTGTCGCTGATTACGATTCAGACGGTAAGCCAGATTTGCTGGTGACCAATACCAACGGACGGGTTCAACTGCTCAACAATCGTCATCCGAACAGCCACGAATGGTTAGGACTTGAGCTGACTGGCCCACCGGGGAATGTATTTGCTGTTGGCACCAGAATCACGTTGCACAGTAATACAGGCACCCAGATCCGGGAAATTCGTAGCGGCGACAGTTTCCTCTCCCAGTCTGCATTGCGACAGCATTTTGGACTGGCAGACAAAGCAGGTGAGATGACCGTGACGATCGATTGGCCTGATGGTCACCGACAGACGTTCAGGACAAATCAAAAGAACCAATACCTCAGAATCATCCACGACGGTGGCTAGTCCCTCGCAGATCATCAGACAGCAAGCCAATTAACCGACGTTTAAATGCCAGCGGCCGTAGACAGCCAACTCAATGATCTGGTACAGTTCAGTTAATCGACTGCATGTGGAAGGGGAATCACAGCTCTGCAGCAGTTTTTCGGTTCGTTGAAAAATATTGAGTGAGCTAATCATGTCTACCAGAAATCTTTGTTTCTTAATCGTGGTATCTTTCCTTTTGGGCACCGTTTCAGCTATTGCTGACGAAACGTTTGATCCGGCTCTGTTACAGAAAGTGGAAGATGATTACATGGCCATGATGCCAATGACACGCGATGAGCGTCAGGCATACTGGCAAGCCAACGTCAACGACCTGGAACGATCAGAGCGACTGACCTATCAGCGTGCCTACAAGTCGCTGGTGCCAAGCCTCCCCGCAATGCCACCGGCTGCAGGCAGCTCTTCCGGTGCCACTGACAGCAACGTTCGCGTTCCTGGCACCAACATCACTTATGATGCTGGTGTGGGCACAGGTACCCAAATTGTTCCAAGCTCGATCATGTTTGGTAACCAATTCGACGTCGCTCTCAATGGTGCCGGCACCATGACCGAGAGTGTCGAGACAACGGGTTCAGTTACTCAGATCACATTTTCCATGAACACTGCTGCAGGAAGTGACAATGTGTTCTGGTCGCTCATGTCCAACGTCTCCGGTACCATGGCGTCTGTCGTCACTTCTGCCAGCATCCCCACAGTTCCTGGACTGAATACAGTCACCGTCGCTGTTCCCTACTCGAATGGTACATTCCTCGCCGGTGTCTGGTTCATTTCTGGTGACACGCTGCAGGGAAGCACAGGCACAGTGGGTGGCCAGGGATTTCACGGCATCAGCATCAATGACATCGCGGCCACAGGCTTGCAGCCAGCCACATCCGGCGGCATGGGTGTCAATGCCATCTTTCGCGTCAGTGGTGACGTCTTGCAGGCCACGGTTCCAGTCGAGCTGATGGACTTCACCATCGAAGACTGATCGGGGCACAATCACGAACAGCCTTTATGAACAATGATTTTGCGACTGGCCGGTTGAACCGGCCAGTTTTATTTCTGGCCTCACTGTTTCTCCTGTTTTGCCTAAGCGGTTGCGATGACAAGCCGCGCTGGAATGTGGTGATCGTTACCTTCGACACCACACGAGCTGATCACCTGGGTCCTTACGGCAATGATCAGGCCATGACACCGGTAGTTGATCAGCTGGCGCGTGATGGTGTGCTGTTCGAACGGGCTGCAGCCCCTGTTCCCATCACACTGCCCTCTCACAGTACCCTGATGACGGGCAAGGTCCCATTCACTCACGGTATTCGTGACAATGGTCTGTTCATTCTCAAAGATGAACAACTTACCCTGGCAGAAATACTGGCCGATGCCGGCTATGAGACAGGTGCAGCCATCGCCTCATTTCCACTGACCTCACAGTTTGGTATCGCCCAGGGGTTTGATTTCTACGAGGAACACATCACGACCAGTTATGAGGATATTCACGGCCAGCGCAGCTTTCCCAAATCCAGACTGTTTTTCGATGAACGACCTGCATCTCGAGTCAATGAAGCGATTTTTCCCTGGCTGGAAGAGAACCACGACGAGCCGTTCATGCTCTGGATCCATTATTTCGACCCGCATCACCCGCATGAGCCACCACCGCCCTATAACCAGCTGTTTGCCCATGATCTCTATTCTGGCGAAATCGCCTACTCCGATGAAAGCCTCGGCATACTGATCGATCGGCTTAAACAACTGGGCGTCTATGACAACACAATCCTCGTTCTCACGGCGGATCATGGCGAGGGCAATTACGAACACAACGAATCGACTCATTCGATGCTGATGTACAACAGTACGCTGCATGTGCCACTGATCATTCGTCATCCGGAACTGGAGGGTGCCGGCATGCGCATCAAGCCCTGGGTGGGCCTGGTCGATGTCATGCCCACACTGCTCGATCTGCTCGATGTACCCATTCCCGATGACATCCAGGGCAGCAGTCTGTGGCCCTATATTGAAACGCCGGAAGCGATTACAGACGTCGTCCGCAATGAAGTGTATGCCGAAACCCTGTCACCACGCCTCAGTCACGGCTGGGGTGAACTGCGGGGACTCTATCGTGGCGATATCAAATACATCCACGGTCCGCGGCCAGAACTCTACGACCTGTCGAATGATCATGACGAGCTCAAGAATCTGATTGATGATCAGCCCGAGCTGGCTGCTGACATGAAGCAACGGCTTGAGGCATACATTGACGACTACAGGGTTGAAGGTCTGGACAGTTCAGTGACGGTCAGCCAGGAAACACTCGATCGGCTACGCGGGCTCGGATACGTCCAGTTTGGTGACTCCGCATCCATCGGGCCCATCGATGAACGTCTGCGCAGTGATGGCGAGGCACCGCAGGATCACGCCCGCACAACCAGTACCTACAGCCAGGCGAAGAATCTGCTTTTTGCCGGAAAGGCTGTGGAATCAAGCCGTTTCATCGAGTCACTGCTGAAAGACGATCCCGACAATGCATCCTATCTGGACCTGCTGGTCAAGAGTGAACTAACGCGGGGTCGTTATCTTGAAGCCCAGAAGATTCTTGAACGCCTGCCGCTGGATGGAAACGGCCCATTCAGCGGGGCACAACTTCTGCGTACCATGGCTCAGGTTCATCTGGCTCTGGGCCAGCCCACAGACGCATTGAAAAAGTACCGCGATGCACAAGCAATCGAACCCAATGCAGAGGGACATTACCGTATTGCACGCCTGCTGGCACAATCGGGCGATTTTGATGGCTACCTGGACAACCTCAAATCAGCAATCGATACCGACCCTGCATTTATCCCTGCACGTGTCGATCTGGCCATCGTCTATGCCCAGCAGGGCGACCCTGTAGCTGCACGCCAGAATTTTGAACAGGCTTTGATCGATAACCCCTACGATGCAAGAAGCCTGTACAATTACGGCACCTTTCTGGTCCAGAACAAGGAACAGGATCTGGCGATTCGCTACTTCAGACGTGCGCTCACTATCAGTGAACACTACTTCAGGGCTCACTATGCCCTGATTGAAACACTGTACAGCACAGGACAATCGTCAATTGCCCACAGGGAAGTTGATGAATTGCTTTCCTATGCTCCAGATACACAAGAAGCCGTATGGGCATTGCAATTGCGTAAACAAAACCAATGAAGCAAATCTTTTGCAGCTGCCTGATTGCAGCATTGATTCTTTCCGGTTGCACCGATCAGGACAACAATACACACAGTGACTCAATCGGACCGGATACCGTCATCGCACAATACCGTGGTGGTGAGATCAGCCTGACCGACCTGGACCAGTTCCTGCTCAACCAGCCCAGCAGCAGACGATGGCGAACCGGTGAACAATCGACCGAATGGCTTACCACCGTGCTGAAGCGAATCGCTACTGACAGGTTACTGCTTGATGAGGCCCAACTGGTGGGTGCCGACCAGGACCCCGTGTTTCAGGCCAGGGACAGACGCGTACAACGCAATGCATACTCTGATGTCTATCTGAAACAGCAGCAATTCGCCCAGAGCCTTCAGGCGACTGAAGAACAAGTCAGGGCATATTTTGAGGCAAACCTCGATCGCTACCAGTTCCCGGAGCAACGATTTGTTTTCAATATTTTCAAGGCCGTGAACGAGTCGCGCACACTCGATCAGGCAAAACAGGAAATGGAGTTACTGAGAAGCAGGCAGCAGGCTGGCGAAAATTTTCAGGTACTGGCCGAGCAACACTCGGAATCGGAATCACGGCACCGGGGTGGCAGTATCGGAACCTTCAGGCGCGGTGTACTCAGCGAAGACTTTGATCGCATCATTTTCTCGATGCCATCTCATTCGATCAGTGAGGTGATTCAAACCGCAGACGGCGTACACCTGTTCTTTGTTGGTAATGTACTGGAAGCACAGAACAATGAATTCGAAGACGTAGCGGCTGTGGTGTTTCAGGACATGATGACTGATCGAATGCTCGAGCACCTGAAGCTGTTGTCGGAAGAATTGACAGCACCCGAGCCCTACAATTTACCCGATAAGCGATTATTGCAGCGACTGCTTCGCACCGCTCCTGACAATATCGACATTCTGAGAGTTGGGGATTTCAGCATGAGCAAGGCTGAATTCAGGGATTACGTTGCAGAAATACGACGACAACTGGGCTCGCGTAAAATAGACGACCTTGCACTAAGACTACTTCAGGAAATCGCCTATCGTGAAGTCATCTATCAACACGTCAGTACTGAGGATGTCCCGGCAAATGTAAAGGAGCAGCTGAATCTTGAACGTCAGACACAGCTGATCGACCACTATCTGGAATCGAAACTTGCAGCATGGCTGTCACAATCGCCCGAGAAACTTCGAACGCATTACGAAAACAATCAAAATCGATTCACATCACCATTGAGTGTCAACCTGACACGCCTGATCGTGCCACTTTCTGACAATCCGTCACAACGCATGGCACGTCTTGAAAATGCACGAGTACAGCTGGATCAGGGCGAAGTCACTTTGCAAAACCTTTCTGATGAAATGAACGGTGAGATTCGTGACACTGGCATGCTAAATGCCACACACCTGGCTACATTAGACCCACAGGCAGCCCGGTTCGCTTTTGTGCTTGATGTCGGTACTCATTCACCGCCCTATCGCGTTCCTGAAGGGCTAAGCCTGTTCAAGGTGACCGATCGCAGAGAGCCAGCGATTCAGCCACTGGCAATGGTACGCCCCCAGGTCGTCAACGATTACCTGGAAAACTATTCTGTCAGCATTTACGAAGAACTGTCAGACGCACTGCTCGATGAACATGAATTTGAATTGGCCAGACAATATCTTGATGGCGCGTTCAAGGCCATTGCCTTACCGGGGTTGCTGTCCACAGGATCTACTGGGAACTGATCTTCTCAATCGCCTGACGGGTCAACCAGTCGTCAATCACAGCAAGTTCGGTCTGACCCATGCGCTGTTGACCCAGTGATTGCTTGGCCATCATGTCTGCTTCCTCGAATCGATAGGGACGTTTTGCCTCGTGATCTGCCAGATGGATGATCCACAAGCGGCCATCATCCGATCGAGTCAACTCTGAAATATCACCAACTGAAAGTTTCAGCACGGCCTTTAGCGGATCAATGCCGATCTTGCCTGCCAGATTGGGTCGAGATATCCAGCCGAGATCGCCGTTGTCCTGCTTGCCGTGGACCGAGACATGTTGCTTCAGCTCGTTGTCGAAACGCTCAGGCGATTTCCTGAGACGATGCAGAACCTGACTCGCTTCCTTATAGGTTAACCTTGGATCATTCGGATCCAGCTTCCATGTCAGCACAGAAAGTCTGAAGTGCTCGGGCCTGACAAACAATTCTGAATTTTCCCTGAAATATTCCGCCACTTCAGCGTCCTTCAATGGCTCGAACCGCTCGTTGACCAGTCGCAACAGCATGCGTTCGCTCAACAGTTTGTTGCCGAGATAATCGCGGATCCGTTCAAGCTCATCTGACCAGCATGGTAACCTGCGATCAACCTGACTGATCGCCACCCTGCCACTAACATATTTCATGATCCTGGATTCAAGAGCCTCTTTTTGATTTTCTGAAAGTTGAGCAGACTCGCGATCCTTCGCCAGTAACCATCTTGCCTGACGCATCGTCACCTCACCCAGACTGAATGTTGCAACAACGGCATCGTCGCCAGCCACCTGCAATCGTTGTTGATCGAGCAGGCTCCAATTGAATTTTACTTCCGATTCTGATTGCAGTTCATCCTGAAATACCTGCCACGCCTTGTCGAAAGCCTTGCGCCTTACCCTTCCCTCGGCACGATCCCTGAGTATCGACTCCGTCAGGACGGGTGGAACAATGATGCTCTCAGCAAACAGCAATGTCAGACCGTCTGCAGTTTCAATCACACCGCTCACTTCTCCCTGCTTTAGCGACATGGCGACGCGGTCAATTTCCGGGCGCAGGAAACCGGCGGGTACATTCCCGATCAGTCCTTTTTTCAGTCGACTCTGTGATTCCGATTCGTCCGATGCCAACTGTTTGAAATCGCCGCCTGATTCAAGTCGTGCAACAATTTGTTGCATGGCCTCCCGCACGATTTTCTTACTGTCCTCATCGGCATCAGGCGGAAAACGCTTGTAAATATTGTACAGACGGACCTTGCGCGGCTTGGGTGGCTTGTCTGTCAGGATCCGGTAGATACGTTCCACTTCATTCGAATCAATAGAAACAGATTCGGCGATCAGCGATCGGTACTTCGGTTGCAACCAATTCGCCAGCATCAAATCGAGCTGCAACAGATAGCCGGGATCATCATCAAGCTGACGACGCCTGGCCTCCTGGGCCAGTGTAAGCTGAAGAACCATGTTCTCAACCGTTGGCGATGATGATCTTGGCGAGAATGCACGATGTGAATCCTGCCATGCAGAGAATTCGACTTCAGTGATTTCTGAGCGCTGTTCGCCATAACGCACGAGCGCCGTTTCGGATGGCGCCTGTGACAATGTGACTGCGCACATGAACTGCGCGCCGATAATGACACCCCAGATGGGCCTGATACTCATCTTGAGACAACCAAAACAACAGGCCCTTCAGATACCTGTTTCAAAGCGGTTGAACCATGTTCATGTTCATCGATAGCACTCGATGACTCGTTAAGATCCACGTATTCGTGGCATACTGTGCTCTTTTTTTTCATGTGTGGGTCATGCCGGCCGAAACTGATGCAAATGTAGCAGAAAACACCGCAAATGTGAGTCACCGATCACCAGAACTTCTGGTGATCGGACTCTGTTTTCTATTGTCGGGTGTTGCTGCTCTAGTTTATCAGACTGCATGGAGTCAGCAGCTGACCGTGGTTTTCGGATCAACAGATCTGGCCGTCGCTGCCGTGCTGGCAGCATACATGGCTGGACTGGCGCTGGGTTCCGCAGTGATGGTGCGATTGATCGACAAGATCAAACGCCCCTTGCTGGTATACGCAGTGATCGAATTCTTCATCGCCCTGGCTGCACTGCTGGTTCCCCTGATATCGACGGCGATGAATCGGCTTCAGAGCCTGTTTCTCGGCGTCAGTGAACTGACTGCCTATTCACCACTAAATTCGAGCCTGTTTTATGTCTTCTCTTCTCTGGTAATTCTGCTGCCACCCACCTTCCTGATGGGTGCCACGCTGCCACTGTTGGCCAAACGCCTGATTCGACAGGACAGTCAGGTGGGCTCACGAATTGGCCTGCTGTACATGATCAATACACTCGGGGCAGCAGCAGGTGCACTGATCACGGCGTTCATTCTGCTGCCTCAACTGGGACTTGAAAAGACCACCTGGGTCGCCGTCCTGATCAATCTGCTGGCATTTCTTGTTGCTGCAGCAAGGTCACTCCGCGATCGATCGCCAAAGCCTGCCAGCAGCAAGAGGTCGCCACAGCCAATAAGAACACCTCTGGCGGCACATACTCAGAATGGCTGGATCTTGCCACTGACACTCATCTCCGGTTTTGTTTCTTTGAGCTTCGAGGTGGTCTGGACTCGCCTGCTGGGTCATATTCTCGGTGGCAGCATTTACGCATTTGGCACCATGCTGGCAATTTTCCTGACAGGGCTTTCCATCGGTGCCGGCGTGGCGGCGAGGCTGGCGAAAAATTCGCAGTGGGCAAGAACCGGATTCGCAATCGTTCAAATATGCATCGCACTGTCGTTCGCACTGGCGTTTGCCTTTGCCGAATCGATCCCCAGACTGACTGAAGGCATTGATTACGGCGGTGTTGCGTTCATTCTGTTCAGTTTGATGGTCGGCACGCTCAGTCTGCTGCCTGGTGCAGTGTTCATCGGTGCGACCTTTCCCTTTGCCGTTCGCATTCATGCCAGGAACAGTCAGTCGGCCGCCAGTGCCAGTGGCCGCGTGTACGCATGGAACACGGTTGGTGCAATCTTCGGTGCCGTTATCTGTGGATTTGTACTGTTGCCCAACCTGCAGTTTGCGGAGTCAACACGGTTGCTGCTGTTCTGCAGTCTGTTTCTGGCACTGTTCACTGCCGTCATTGTCAGACCGGTTAAACGTGCCGTCGGGATCACTGCAGTTGGCCTGATGATGGCGCTGGCACTGATGCCATTAAACACACCCTGGCAGCTGCTCAAGAACTCACCATTGACTGGCAGGAACGAGGGCGTTGTCGAATATTTCGAGACTGGTCGCAGTGCCACCGTCATGCTGCTGACAGACCCGGCAGGTGATCTCAGACTGACAACCAACGGCCTTCCCGAGTCTGTTATTCAGAAACGTGGTGCTCGTCTTAGCCGTTATGGCCTGGCACGCTGGCTGACTATGCTGCCTGTTGAAATCCGTCCTGATGCCAGACGCATGCTGATCATCGGTTTCGGTGCCGGCATCAGTGTTGCCGCTGCACCCGAGAGCCTGTCTGACATTGACGTGATCGAGCTCGAGCCAGCTGTGATCAGGGCCAACGAGAAGGTGGCACGTTGGCGCGAGGAAGATCCGCTCGCCGATACCAGAGTAAGCGTGCATGTCAATGATGCACGCAGTGCACTCAAGGCGACTGACAATCGATTTGACATCGTCGTGTCACAACCCTCACACCCCTGGACGTCTGCCGCTTCACATCTGTTCACGCGGGAGTTCTTTTCACTGGTCAGAGAGCGATTGTCAGATGACGGTGTCTATGTTCAGTGGATCGGTATCCAGTACCTCGATGAATCCTTGTTACAGACACTGCTGAAAACATTGCAGACCTCGTTCGAACACGTCGAGCTCTATCAGCCCAATTCGGGCAGTGGACTGGTGTTCATTGCATCCAGACAGGCCAATGCTGCTACGCAGTTGAATCAGCAAATGCTGCTACACCCTGAACCCTGGCAGTTGCTGGGCATCAATGGCTGGTTTGATCTGGAACTGGCTCGACGGCTGGATTCCGAGTCCGCCAGGGACTTTGCAGGGTCCGCGCAGATCAGTACCGATGGCAAGAATCTGATGCAGATGCGTTCACCCAGAGTACTGTCAAATTCTGGATTCGCGGCAAATCCACAGAGCATGCTGGCTGAATTTGATCCCATGCTTTCGACTATCAATCAGCGTGATGATCTGTACATCATCAGGCGGTTAATCCAGCAGAATGCATTTCAAAGAGCCAAATATCTTGCCAGTCACATCAGTGACCCTGTCAGACAACAGACCGCCATGGCGCTGATCGGTCTGGAAATTCCGGACATGAAACGACAGGCAAAACAGACACTACGCCTGTTATTCAGACGTCAGCCAACTCAATCTGAAAGCATGTGTGCCTTGTTCCTGATTGACCCTCAATCCGTTCTGGAGAGAACCGCGAGCCCTGCTCTGATTGAGCAGCTTTCACAGAACCCGGTCCCCTCTCTGATCATTGATGGGATGGTGAATCTTCGACTAAACCAGATCCAAGAACTCAAGCTGCTCGACCAGAACCTTTCCGGAATCTCTGTGACACACCCATTGTACCGTGCCGCTGTTCGACTACGCATTTCCTGGCGGCAACTGAGTGATTCGGCTGATGAACACAGACAGGCGTTGAAAATGATTGATAACTTGCTGGCCATGCAGATGCAGCCCAGTCTGCTGTTATTACGTGCCAGTCTGGCGACACAGTCGGAATTCACGGACACCGCAATTGCAAGCCTCAATGAGCTTGCAATGCTGTTTTCACGCAACGACAGACTGCAGCAACGATTTGGCCCGGCAACAGAGTCAATTGTCAACCGTCTGCTCAACAGTGACCAGATCGAAAGTGATGAAGCATCACGATTGAAGCAGTTGCTGTCATCCTCAGTGGTCAAAAATCAGCAATGAACAGATTTTTAACGCAATTGTTCGGCTGTTCAGTTGTTTTTAGGCGTCAAATGAGTAATGATATGGCACTGAGGAGAGTATCGATCGACACGAAGTTGAGCCTGCATGGAAAAACATACCAGACAGGTCAGAGTTCGCACTACAACTTACCGTTAAATCGTTATCGATACATGAAGTTAGATCGTTTGTGCTGTTGAGCAGTTGAATCATTAACTGGAATGACAAGACTGCACAATGTTCACCAGCTGGATGAACTGCACCAGGCATTGCCAGACACAGCATAACGGCAACTGAGTGATGGAAAGCCATGCGCTTTCGTGTGTTTCACATCAATAATAATCCTGTGCTGACGCAGGATCGGGAAAAAGGCTATGAATCATTGTAAAAAATTGCGCGCTGTATTGTTTTTGGGGCTTTGTGCGTTGACAGCGAATGTTGCAACCTTTGCCGGTGCCCTGACTGCCGACTTGTCAATCACCAAGACCGACAATGTTTCAACAGCTACCCCGGGCGGCCAACTGACCTACACGATCACGGCCTCCAATGCCGGTCCCGATGATGTTACGGGTGCAACCGTCGTGGATACTTTCCCGGCAGCACTGATGAACTGCTCAACAACCTGCGCAGCCACGCCGCCTAATGCCTGTACTGCAGGCCCAGTTATGGGCAATCTCAACGACACCATGGTTGATCTGGTCAACGGTGGATCAGTTGTCTACACCGCAGTATGCGACATCGATCCGATGGCTTCGGGCAACCTGTCCAACACAGCATCGATCTCGTCAGCTGCCATGGACCCGACTCCTGCCAACGACGCAGGAACAGACGGCACCCTGCTGATCTTTGCCCCCAACCAGGTTCCGGCCAATGCACAATGGGCTCTGATCCTGCTGCTGATGCTGGTCGCGACAGTTGCAGTCTGGCACTTCAGAAAGGCTGGTCAGAAGCTCTGATCCAGACTTAATCAGACATCAAGATAGAAAGGGGCGATAAATCGCCCCTTTTTTTTAGTCAGGCTTTCCACTCCATGCGCCTACGCTTCAGCACCAGCCATATCCTAGTCATCCTGACCCTGACTGCATTCTGTGGCGTTGCTGCGGCAGCACAGACATTCCGCATCGAATTGTCACAAGACGGTGTCTATCGTATCAGTCATGAGGCGATGATGACTGCCGGACTCAAGCAGCCCATTCACTACGCCAGTCTCTCGTTGAGCAGCATGGGTGAAAACGTTCCGATCTGGCGTGATGACACGGATGAGGTTTTTGGTCCGGGAGATACGCTGTCGTTCATTGGCCACCAGGCAAGGGGTGAGAATCGTTTCTTTCATGAATATGCCGACACCGGTGTCTACTGGCTGACAGTCGATTCAGATGCTGATCAGGCGAATGTCACGAACACGACTCTGAATCAGATGTCAGACGACATCACCACATCGTGCTGTGTTCATCTTCAGCAAAACCATCACGCCGAGCGAGACATTCTGTATGCTCCGCTGACAAAGGCATTCGGAGACGAGAGTGAATTCTGGTACTGGGGAAAACTGTCCAGTGCCAACCCCAACCCGTTTGTGCATGAATTCGAAACCGTCGACCTGTCTGATGAACACGATGATACTCGTGCTGTCCTGACATTGGCGTTTCTTGGCTGGTCTGATCCGAATCGGGTGTCCAGCAACGATCCGGACCATGTTGTCGATATACGGCTGAACGATGTTCACATCGGGCAGGCGCAGTGGAATGACAAGCAGCGACATGTGATCGAGATTGAAGTACCTGACGATGTTCTGACAAGCAACGGCAGCAACAGACTCAGCCTGAATGTGGTTCAGCGCCCTTCAGACAGTTCCGATGAGAATAGCCCGCCGGTCATCGACATCGTATACCTGGACTGGATGGAGATTGAGACATTTCGTCATGGACGGCTCGATCGTGAAGAACCCCAGGTCAGACTGATGCCTGTTCAATCCTCATCGGCAAGCGACATCAGTATCATCAGTGATGTCAGTCGCATCGATTACTTCCCCGTCGATGGTGGCAGGTCGATCATGTCCCGTTCAGCTACCCCACAGTTGCAGGCGGCTAGCCGACACGTGCTATCACCGGAAAACCCGTCATCCGCCTTCTGGCTGGTGCAGGATGCCGCGTTCCTCGAGCCTGACAGCATCGGATTGAGTACATCAAGTGACGTCCTGGCAGATTTGCATCAGGTCGACTATCTGATGATCACCCACCCGTCACTGCAGGATGCAATAAAACCGCTGGCAGAATTTCACCGCAACAATGGATTGTCTGTCAGGATCGTCAATGTCGACTCACTGTATGATCAGTTCAATCATGGTCATGTGCACCCAAATGCCATCAGTACGTTCCTGAAGCATGTCTATGCAATGCAGGAGCAACCCGTGCTGCGCTGGGTTCTGCTGGCTGGTGACGCCAGCTGGTTCAGCAAACCTGGAATGGACAGCGACCAGTTCGTTCAGCGGAACCTGATTCCGAGCTGGCAGTTTCTGACCCAGCACGGCCCGGCAGCCAGTGATGCCGCCTTCGCGGAACTGGATTCAGTCGAGGGTCCTGATGTCGCTGTGGGACGCTTTCCGGTTGTGAGTGTTACCGAGCTCGAAGGTATCGTGGACAAGACCATTCGTTACTTGCGTGAGAATACAGTCGGTCCCTGGCGAAGTCGTGCGTATACCATCAATGATCAGGTTGCCGAACATATCACCCGTAATGCACGACTGAGCAGCACGGTGGAGGACAGCGGCTTCCATGTCGATGGTATTGGTTCGGATTCACGCAACCACGATGCACGCCTGGGCGATATTCGACAGGCCTTCGATGATGGCCAGCTGATTGTCAGTTTCTATGGTCATGGCGGCCGCTACATGTGGCAGACCGGTGCGGGTAATATCGTCGACAGTGCCGGTTTCTTCGATCTGGAACAGATCGATATGTTGCAGGCCAATACCCGCTTGCCACTGATACTGAGCATGACCTGCAATACCGGACCATTTGACCATCCCAATGCTGACTCCCTGGCGGAAAAATTTCTCAGGCTACCTGATCGCGGCGCCATTGCGGTACTGTCTGCTTCTGCAAGAAACAGTCCGGCCAGACGATTCAGCGAAGCCCTGTTCAGCGCTTCCTTCGGCTCTCAGACAATCGGCGAGACGATCAGACAGGTGAAACAGACTCACGGCAACCCGACCATGAATGCCCTGTATAACCTGATGGGAGATCCGGCCCTGCGACTGGCTGTACCCGAACACTCCCTGCAGATCGAACGCATCAGCGGAGAGTCTATTCAGGTTTATCGACCCCTGCGCAGATTCAAGGGTGAGATGACCGTCACCTGGCTTGATGATGACAATCAGCTTCTGAGCACAGAGCGCCTGAAATTCCGCAAGAAGAAAAATCGCATCAGGATTCCTGAATCAGATTCGGGAACAATTACTCGAGTCAAGATCTATGCATGGGATGAAGGTCGTCAGACCGACGCCATCGGCGAGATTTCGCTCTAGTTCACACAACGCCGGCATGAAGCGCCGCTCAAACGCTGACCCGCCAGGAAATTTCTGGGATAATCGTTAATTGTCCTGAATCAAACCGATATCTCGTCACTATGAACTCCCGATTGTGTTCCAGATCGTGGGCATGCCTGCTCAGGGGCCCCATGACATGCTGAAGAAAACACTCCTGATTTCCGCAGCATTGCTCGCAGTGACAGGCACTGCTTACTATATGGGCCTGTTTGAGCGGCCACAACCGCTGGCCACTGAGCGCACCATCATCATTGGTTTTGACGGCATGGATTTCGAGCTCACGCGACAAATGATGGATGCCGGCACATTGCCCAACTTCTCCGAGCTGGCCTCTCGCGGCCACTTCGGCCCACTACAGACGACCGTGCCCCCACAATCACCGGTAGCATGGTCATCGTTCGCCACCGGCACATCACCGGGTGATCACGGTATCTATGATTTCCTGCGCAGAGACGCTGCCAGCTATCAGCCGGCATTCTCCATCGCAGAAACAACCCAACCGGAATCTCATCTCTCACTGTTTGGGCTGGAGTTTCCGCTCGATGAGGCACAGGTCATCAATCGGCGCCAGGGTGAAACACTCTGGGGGAAAGTAGAGCAGCAGGGAAAACGCGCTTCCGTGCTGCGGGTACCGGTCAGCTACCCACCTGAGCCCATTTATCGCATGATGTCGGGAATGGGCGTGCCTGACCTGCTGGGTACACAGGGCACCTATTTCTACTACAGCACGACTGCTGCCGGACAATCGGGCAGTAACGGACAGACGACCCGTGTCAGACCTGATCGAACCGGTCTTGTCAGCACCACGCTCAAGGGACCACCGCATCCACTCAAACCCGATGTGAGTGCCATAGAACTCCCATTGACCATTCAGCCTGATGGCGATGGGATACGTTTCGATCTTGATGATCAGGTGTTCAACATGCAACCGGGTGAATGGTCAGACTGGGTTCCCGTCTCGTTCCCCTATTTTCTCTGGTCCAGTCTCGATGGGATGGTCAGATTTCACCTGATCGAGTCTTACCCCGATCTCAAGGTCTATGTGACACCGATCCATATAGACCCGACCAGTCCTGCGGTTCCGATCAGTTCACCCGATGACTATGCCAGTGACCTGGCTGATCAGATCGGCATGTACCATACCATTGGCATGCCAGAGGAAACCTGGTCTCTGAATTCTGGCCATCTGTCCGACAAGGGCTTTCTGGAAGTGATCAGAACAACCCTGGCTGAACGGGAACACATGTTCTTCGACGCCCTCTCACGCCGAGACAGTGAACTGCTGATCAGCGTCTTTGTACAGACCGACAGGGTGAGTCACATGTTCTATCGCGGCATTGACCCCGAACATCCGCTGCATGAACCCGGCAACGCTGAAGTCAATGGGGCTATCGAATGGATATATCAGGAAGCTGATCGAATTCTTGGCCAGACAATGGATTCTCTCCAGCCCGAGGACAAGCTGATTGTGGTCAGTGATCATGGCTTTGCTCCATTCAGGCGAGCCGTCAACCTGAACCGCTGGCTGGTTGAGAACGGTTACATGCACCTTGAAACGGGCGGCGACCCTGACCAGCCTGCATTCAGCAGTGTCGACTGGAGTCGTACCCGAGCCTACGCTGTGGGACTTAACGGTCTCTATGTCAATCAGATCGGACGTGAATCAGCCGGCACTGTTACACCCGAAGAATCAAAAGCACTGCTAGCACAGTTGTCCAGCGAACTGCTGACGTTTCGTGATGAGGAAAAATCCAGCGACGTGATCAAAACGATCTATCAAGGTCAGGAAATCTACCCGGGCAACAGTAATGGTGACGCACCGGATCTGGTGATTGGCTACCACAAGGGTTACCGTGCCTCGTGGCAGACGGCGATCGGCGCCATCGGTTCTGATCTGGTGCATGACAATCTGGGCAAATGGAGCGGCGATCACTGTATCGCTGCCGATGAAGTGCCCGGAATCCTGCTCATGTCACACCCGGATGAGAGTCTCCCGGCCTCCATTGAACAGATTGCAGAACACGTGATCCGTGTATCTCACTGAAACCAGACTCATATCGAGATGAGCCGGATCAGAGTACCATCCTCACTCTACTGGCAGACACGGCTGTTCAGGGCAACCAGAGGTTTCTGGCGCCATGCCGGAAATCTTGAGAGCCGGTTGCTACGGGAAGAGATCGATTCCGCTGGAATCGATCGGCCGATCTATGTCTGTGGGCTGGCCCGATCGGGTACAACCATATTGACCGAACTGCTGGAACAGCACTCTGATCTCACCTCTCACAGGTACAGTGATTTTCCCTTCACCTACACACCCTACTGGAAAAACTGGCTGCGCCAGCGCCGCTGGTCGATGAAAGCCGAACCCACTGAACGGGCCCATGGCGACAGAATCCAGGTGACCGAGGACAGCCCTGAAGCCATCGAGGAAGTGATCTGGATGCAGTTTTTCGACCAGCTGCACCTAGATGAGTCCAGTGAGATTCTGGACGAGACTACCTCTAATCCGAAGTTCGAAGCGTTCTACCGTGACCATCTGCGGAAACTGTTGATGGTGCGCAAGGCCGACAGATACCTGAGCAAGGGCAATTACAACATCAGTCGCATCCGCTACCTCTTGAAACTGTTTTCTGATGCCCGTTTTGTGATCCTTATCCGTAATCCGGTTGATCACATAGCATCTCTTCAGAAACAGCACCGGCTGTTTTCCTTTTCGGAGGATGACAGCAGTCGTCAAAGCAGACGCGTTACCCACCAGCTGGCTGCTTCCGGTCATTTCGAGTTTGGCAATCTGCGCACTGCGATCAATCTGTCTGACGGCGATCATGATCGCATCACGACTGCCTGGAAACACGGTGACGATATTACTGGATGGGCGATCTACTGGAACAGTGTCTACCGTCATGTGAAAGCGCTGACTGACGATCCTGCAATCGCCAGACAGTGCCTGCTGATCAGGTATGAAGATCTGTGTGATGACTCCGAACGCGTCATCAGGCAGGTGCTGGATCACTGCCAGCTTACTCATAACGGATTCGAGTCCGTTATTCAGCACTATGGACAGGCATTGACTCTTCCCGATTACTACTCAGCCGGGTTTTCAGATCAGGAAATTGATACCATCACTGAGCACTGCCAGCAGACAGCGCTGCAAAATTCATATAGAATTCCGCAACCTGTAGTACAAGATTGATTCATTAAACGAGAATAACGTGACAGACAGAATTATCCCTAGCACACTCATCGCATTACTCACCCTGTTCAGCGGTGATGTCATGGCCTATATCGGACCTGGTGCCGGTATTCCCGTACTGGGCTCATTGCTGGGCATACTCTCAGCGATCATTCTGGCGATTGCTGCCATAGTCATCTGGCCGGTTCGTCGGATGCTGAAGAAAAAACGTCAGCAGCAGGCTGACCTGCAAACTGAAGAAACTGACCCATCCTGAACTGAATGGGATTGTTCGATCTGCCAGCCCCCCTGCTCAGCTTTGCTGATGCCTACCTTGCCCTGTTATTCAATCCATTCCTTCGACTGGTATTCTGGGGCGTCATTTCCGCTCTGATTTCCATGCTGTTCTATCGACTGTTGTCCCGGCAGCAGGCACTGACTCAGTTGAAGTCAGAGATCAAATCCGTACAACAGGACATGAATGCTTTCGAGGGTGAGTTCTCGGATCTGATGCCCCTGGTGAGGCGCAATCTGGGACTGGCCATGAAGCGTGTCTGGATGACACTACTACCGGCAATAGTAGCTGGCCTTCCACTGATTTCAGTGATCGCCTGGTGTTCCAACGAATTTTCATACGAATTACCGGCTGAAAACAGTGAGGTTCCAATTCACATCGTATCGATATCAGATCGTGAGATAACTATTCGTTTCGCGCCCGATATCGATACACCCGAGCCGTCTGATCCGGATAGCAGGATCATCTCATGGCCATCAGAGTCTGCCCCGGTGGATCTTTATGTGAACGATCAGATCATTCTGCAACTTCCGGTTTCAGCGCCAGTATCGATAATTCACAAGAAACAGTGGTGGAACAGCCTGGTAGCCAACCCTGCCGGTTATCTTGACCAGGGATCACTGGTCGATGCTGTCAAATTTCAGCTACCACCACAGGAAACCCTGTCATTCGGTGCTGACTGGATCAGGAGCTGGTGGTTTACCTATTTTCTAGTGCTTATCATCGTGTCTATCGTGCTGAAGTTCAGGTTTGATATTCACTAACATCATCTGGTTACTGAAACGACAAACAAGTTTCGGAATCTATCAGTCTCGTCTGACTATCAAAAACTGGTTATTATGATGGCTGTCAGTTTGCACGGGAACTGGCTGCACTCAATGAAACACCATAAAAAAACCCTCACATGATTGTGAGGGTTTTTTGTTCAGGGCTCAGACATCACTGGGTGACATCCAATCGTTCATCAGATTTGGTCAAATGAACGCCTGCGGAACATGACCACGGACACGATTGCCAGAACCAGAAGGCTGAGCCCTGCTAATGACAATGTCGGAATTGCCTGGGCAGGACCGGCTACAGCATTGCTACCACCGTTGTTACCGGCAACAGGGTCTGTCGTATCGGACATGACTGTACCCGATGCTGTGATATTACCCTGTCCACTGACAGTCACATTGACACTGCACACGGCAGACGTTGATGCAGTGATAGGACCAATATTCCAGTTGATCATGTTCCCAGTGATAGTCGCACCACAGGTGCTGGAGTTAACGGTCGCATTGGCTGATACCGTCACATTGGCTACGGCGTTGGTGGAATCGGACGGCCCGGCATTGCTGGCAGTCAGGAGGAAATCAAATGACTGACCATTGGCAACAGGCGGTGTGGCGTTATTGGTGATATCCAGCGACAGGTCAGCTTCAACTGGTCCCGCCACGGCAAGCAGTGCCACATCGTCAACAAAGAAATTTGAACCGCCGCCGTTGTTGGCGAAGATTTCAGAGGTGAATGTGAGGGTATGTGTACCACCATCGGCAAATGCGGAAACATCGACTGTTTGCATCACATATCCGACATTGCCACAGCTGGGGTCATCGCCCTGTACCCTGAACACCATCATGCCATCGATCTGTGCTTCCATGTAATCTGTAGCACTGTCACAGGCGTTCACCTCGAGAAAGAATTGTAGACTTGCTGTTCCCGCAGGGATCGTCACCATCTGGCTGACTGAACCAGCTTCAAAGGCACCGATACCACCAAACCATGTCCAGAACGTACCACTGTTCGGTCCTGTGCCACCACCGGTTCCACAGGCACCTGCATCACAGATGGGCGTTCCGAAATTTGTGGACGCTTCAGTCCAGGACGCGTTGGGTGTGCCTCCTTCGAATCCACCATCAGTGACAACATCAACACCAGGACCATTGACCACGAATGGTTTTTCACCACTGGGTGGCAAAACACCGCTGGGTCCCAGACGATCACTGGCATGGAGACTGGTTGTGGCTGCAACAGAAAATATAAGCATTGGCAGCAGAGCAAATTTTTGAATCATCTTACATTCCCTCATCTATCAAGTAGTCCAGGTACAAGCATTCACTCGAATCGACGCTACAAGAATCTGGTGCCCCGGTGAACACTGAACTGAGGTACGTGTGTGGAATGATGCCTGTGAAAATTCACATCAGTCACACAGCATACGCGAAATGTTTTGTACTTCCAACGGAATCGGATAAATACAGGATTATCGGCATCCCTCATGGCGCTCAATTTATAAACAAACAGTGTTTGTTCACCATTTTCTGGCTTGAGTAGGGTATCAGCGTCGCGTAGCGACACCACAGACTAGTGGCGCTGGTCTCGGTGCAAAAAAAAACGCCTCTGCGGGATAAACCTACAGAGGCGTCTTTCTGATCTAAAGCCGCCAGCACAGGGACGTGCTGGCCATCCTTACACGTCAGGGATGACGTGCATTAATCACAAACGAACGCAGCGACGGTTATCGCTCTGACGCCGCTCGGGCGTGGCCGCAGAACGGTATCACCAGTCGCGCAGCGACACCACCCAAGAGTAGGTCGCATCATTTCTTCTGGGTAAAAAAATACCCCGAAGGCAAATGCCAACGGGGTATTCGATCTTAAAGCCGCCAGCACAGGGATGTGCTGGCCATCCTTCCACGTCATGGATGACGTGCATTAATCACTAACAACCGCAGCGACCACGCCTCCGTGGCGTGAGAACGGTATCACCGGTCGCGCAGCGACACCACCAAAGAGTAGTGGCGCTGGTCTCGGTGCAAAAAAAAACGCCTCTGCTGTGTAATCCCCCCAAAAAACCACAGAGGTTAGAAGTAGAAAATTCCACTACAATGTAACAAAGGAGTTTTCGATGAGAAAGTCACGCTACAGCGATAGCCAGATCCTGGCGATTTTGAAGCAGAACGAACAGGGCGTATCCGTGCCTGATTTGTGCCGCGAGCACGGTATGAGTTCTGCCATGTTTTACAAATGGCGCAGCAAGTTTGGCGGCATGGACATGTCCATGATGAAGCGCATGAAGGAGCTTGAGGCCGAGAATGCCCGCCTGAAGAAGATGTACGCTGAAGAGCGTCTCAAAGCACAGATCCGGCAGGAAGCCCTCGAGGGAAAGCTGTAAAGCCATCTCAACGCAAAGAGATGGCACTCAAAGCAGTTGAGCGCCATGGTATCAGTATCCGATTTGCCTGTGTTTGCCTGGGCGTCAGCGAGTCCTGCTATTACTACCGTCCCAAGCTGTCAGCCGAGAATGATCGGATTGCTGACTGGCTTTTGCGATTGACGATGGCCAACAAACGATGGGGTTTTGGCTTGTGCTTTCTGTATCTTCGAAATGTTCAGCACTTTGGCTGGAATCACAAGCGTGTGTATCGTATCTACCGTGAGCTGGAGTTGAACCTCAGAATCAAGCCCAAAAGCAGGATCAAGCGAGACAAGCCTGATGCATTGAGTGTACCGATAGCGATTAACCAGGTGTGGTCGGTAGATTTCATGAGTGACGCGCTGGCAGATGGCCGGTTGCTGAGAACGTTCAATGTGCTTGATGATTACAACCGTGAGGGGTTGGCCATTGACGTTGATTTGTCGCTTCCCAGCCAACGGGTTATCCGATGCCTGGAGCAGGTGATGGAATGGCGAGGCAAGCCCAGCGCAATTCGTCTGGACAATGGCCCGGAGTACATCTCACAGGCCATGGTTGACTGGGCTAATCAGCATCGCATCACGCTGATGTACATCCAGCCTGGCAAGCCAACACAGAATGCATACATAGAACGTTTCAATCGAACAGTCCGTCATGAATGGCTGGATCTGCATCAATTTGAAACGATAGAGCAAGCTCAACAACTGGCGACTGAGTGGTTATGGAAATACAATAACGAACGGCCTCACACTTCGATTGGAGGAATTCCTCCGAGGATGATGTTGAAGGCTGCATGAGATTCTACGAATAGGCTCTGTTTAAAATGGGGGGATTACAGCGGGATAAACCTACAGAGGCGTCTTTCTGATCTAAAGCCTGGCAGCGACCCGGCCTCCGTGGCCGGAGAACGGTATCACCAGTCGCGTAGCGACTCCACCAAAGAGTAGCGGCGCTGGTCTCGGTGCCAAAAAAAAACGCCTTAGCTGGGTAAACCAACCAAGGCGTTTTCCTGATCTTAAAGCCTGGCAGCGACCTACTCTCACATGGGATCTCCCACACTACCATCGGCGCTGGTGCGTTTCACTTCCGAGTTCGGGATGGAGTCGGGTGGTTCAACACCGCTATGACTACCAGGCATACTCGTCGAATGGATTGCTCCATTCACACTGCATCACCCTTACGGCAATACAGCTACATTCGAAATTATTTTTGATTCAAGAGCGCTACGTGTCGCGTACGACATTGCTTTTGGTGTTATATGACCAAGCCTCTCGGACAATTAGTACTGGTTAGCTTCATCCATTACTGAACTTCCACACCCAGCCTATCAACCTCGTCGTCTACAAGGGTCCTTATGGAGGATCTCGTCCTCAGGGAAATCTCATCTTGGGAGGGGCTTCCCGCTTAGATGCTTTCAGCGGTTATCCCTTCCGAACATAGCTACCCGGCAATGCCACTGGCGTGACAACCGGAACACCAGAGGTTCGTCCACTCCGGTCCTCTCGTACTAGGAGCAGCTTCCCTCAAATTTCCAACGCCCACGGCAGATAGGGACCGAACTGTCTCACGACGTTCTAAACCCAGCTCGCGTACCACTTTAAATGGCGAACAGCCATACCCTTGGGACCGGCTACAGCCCCAGGATGTGATGAGCCGACATCGAGGTGCCAAACACCGCCGTCGATATGAACTCTTGGGCGGTATCAGCCTGTTATCCCCGGAGTACCTTTTATCCGTTGAGCGATGGCCCTTCCATTCAGAACCACCGGATCACTAAGACCTACTTTCGTACCTGCTCGAGCCGTCGCTCTCGCAGTCAAGCGCGCTTTTGCCTTTATACTCTATGCACGATGTCCGACCGTGCTGAGCGCACCTTCGTACTCCTCCGTTACTCTTTGGGAGGAGACCGCCCCAGTCAAACTACCCACCACACACTGTCCCCTGACCCGATTCAGGGTCATGGGTTAGAACTCCAAATACACCAGGGTGGTATTTCAAGGTTGGCTCCACGTCATCTAGCGACAACGCTTCAATGCCTCCCACCTATCCTACACAAGAATAGTCAAAGTTCAGTGTGAAGCTGTAGTAAAGGTTCACGGGGTCTTTCCGTCTAGCCGCGGGTACACTGCATCTTCACAGCGATTTCAATTTCACTGAGTCTCGGGTGGAGACAGTGTGGCCATCGTTACGCCATTCGTGCAGGTCGGAACTTACCCGACAAGGAATTTCGCTACCTTAGGACCGTTATAGTTACGGCCGCCGTTTACCGGGGCTTCGATCAAGAGCTTCTCCGAAGATAACCCCATCAATTAACCTTCCGGCACCGGGCAGGCGTCACACCCTATACGTCCTCTTGCGAGGTTTGCAGAGTGCTGTGTTTTTAATAAACAGTCGCAGCCACCATTTTATTGCAACCCCCACCAGCTCAGAGAGCAAGTCTCTTCACCAGCAAGGGCGTACCTTCTCCCGAAGTTACGGTACCATTTTGCCTAGTTCCTTCACCCGAGTTCTCTCAAGCGCCTTGGAATTCTCATCCTGCCTACCTGTGTTGGTTTACGGTACGGTCAGTCACTACCTGATGCTTAGACGTTTTTCCTGGAAGCAGGGCATCGATCACTTCTCCCAATAATAGGGATCGTCATCACCTCTCAGCTTTAACAGGGGACCGGATTTGCCTAATCCCCCAGCCTACAGGCTTAAACAAGGACAACCATCGCCTTGCTGATCTAGCCTTCTCCGTCACGCCATCGCAGCAGTAACTGGTGCAGGAATATTAACCTGCTTCCCATCGACTACGCATTTCTGCCTCGCCTTAGGGGCCGACTCACCCTACGCCGATTAACGTTGCGTAAGGAAACCTTGGGCTTCCGGCGTGCGGGCTTTTCACCCGCATTATCGTTACTCATGTCAGCATTCGCACTTCTGATACCTCCAGCAAACTTCTCAGTTCACCTTCGCAGGCTTACAGAACGCTCCTCTACCATGCGTGTAAACACGCATCCGCAGCTTCGGTACACTACTTAGCCCCGGTAAATCTTCCGCGCAGACCGACTCGACCAGTGAGCTATTACGCTTTCTTTAAAGGGTGGCTGCTTCTAAGCCAACCTCCTGGCTGTCTGGGCCTTTCCACATCGTTTCCCACTGAGCAGTGATTTGGGGACCTTAGCTGGCGGTCTGGGTTGTTTCCCTTTCCACGACGGACGTTAGCACCCGCCGTGTGTCTCCCGCGATTGTACTTCTCGGTATTCGGAGTTTGCCATGGGTTGGTAAGTCGGTGTGACCCCCTAGCCATAACAGTGCTCTACCCCCGAGAGTAAGACGCGAGGCGCTACCTAAATAGCTTTCGAGGAGAACCAGCTATCTCCGGACTTGGTTAGCCTTTCACTCCTAACCACAGCTCATCCGATAATTTTTCAACATTACCCGGTTCGGGCCTCCAGTTGATGTTACTCAACCTTCACCCTGGCCATGGCTAGATCGTCCGGTTTCGGGTCTACTCACAGCAACTATTCGCCCTATTAAGACTCGGTTTCCCTTCGGCTCCACTATCCGCTTAACCTTGCTACTGAAAGTAAGTCGCTGACCCATAATACAAAAGGTACGCCATCACCCAGCTACTTAGTAACTCTCTCAATCAACAACTGCTTTGAGCGACCGTGAGATTTCAACTTACGCTCACGTTCTCTTGCTGTTGTTTCTTTTTGATAAGCCTCGTAATACAGGATCTTCCATTCACGACCTCGGGTTGACTTGTTGTCACCTCGGTTGTGCTCTTTCAATCGTCGCTTCAGATCGGATGTGGATCCGATATAAATGTCACGATCATTTGATTGATTTTGAAGAATGTATACGTAATACATGCTTATCCTTTGAAAGTCGCTAAGTAGCTGGGCTCTGACTGCTTGTACGCACACGGTTTCAGGGTCTATTTCACTCCCCTCTCCGGGGTTCTTTTCGCCTTTCCCTCACGGTACTAGTTCACTATCGGTCGGTAGGTAGTATTTAGCCTTGGAAGATGGTCCTCCCATGTTCAGACAGGGTTTCACGTGCCCCGCCCTACTCACATTCATCACTATCACCCTTTCGTGTACAGGGCTATCACCTTCTATGGCCGGGTTTCCCAACCCGCTCTACTAGAATGATAATGACTTTTGGGCTATTCCGCGTTCGCTCGTCGCTACTAGCGGAATCTCGGTTGATTTCTTTTCCTCCGGGTACTTAGATATTTCAGTTCTCCGGGTTCGCTCTCTTATCCTATATATTCAGATAAGAGTGACTGTCCTAAAACAGCCGGGTTTCCCCATTCGGACATCCACGGATCAAAGCCTGTGTGCCGGCTCCCCGTGGCTTTTCGCAGACTGCCACGTCCTTCATCGCCTCCTAC
>CBDBVC010000043.1:0-42500 GCA_965212525.1 Lysobacterales bacterium | reverse complement strand
GAGTGATTCTCCAGCTACTGTCATGAGGCTTTCTCCAGCCAGCTGTCTGACTGCTCGAATGCATCGCCCAGACAGGACACGGCCTGATCAAGATCGGAGCCACAGAAAAATGCAATCCAGCCATTCTTGCGACAGGTCACATTGGCACGCTTGTAATACCAGCTGTTGATCGGGTTGTTGCTGCGTGAACGCCAGTACAGGGTGCTGCAGTCCTCACGAATAACACGCCATAGTGTTGCACCAAGCCCTTCTCCCTGACCTTCTGGAGTGACGGCAAACTTGTTCAGATAAGGCAAGCCATTGAAACCACGAGTGATGACTGCAACCGCCCGCCTGCTCTCACTCATGTACAGCTTTTCCAGACGGAGACTGGCGAAATAGTCTGGCCTCAGACCGCGCCCGAAACTGGATTCCAGAATCTGTTTCAGCTGTGACTGCAACGTGTTGTCAATCGAATCATATGACTCGATAAGCTCACCCTTGGCAATCAGCGTGCCTGCGCCCTTGTGCGTAAACAGTTCGCGAGCCAGTTGATCGACCGAGGTGATCGAGACCGATGACGAGGCATCCAGTGGTTCCAGCATTCGAGCGATCTGCTGCAGTTTCAGCTTCATGCCCGAGTGCACCCAATCCTGCTGCAGCAGAGTCTGCATCTGATCCCTGATCGAGATTGACGGAATAATCTGCTGATGCTGATCGAGCAATCCGCCGGTTGGTGTCAGGAAGATGACCTTGTGAGGTCTGACCAGCCAGACCAGTTCCCGCGCAGCAATGTCGGCATTGATATTGAGCACCTGGCCACTGGCCGATTCACCAAGACAGGTCAGCACAGGCAGGCAGCCGGTGCGAATGACAGATCGGACACCGTCCACATGGACCGACTGGATATCGCCGACCAGCCCATAGCGCTGTTCATCCAGCAGGTTGCAGTTGAACACACCGTGCTGTATCCCCTGTGCCCGAACACCATGACCGGACAGCGCCTCGACCAGTTTCTGGTTCAGGGCGTATATGACGGGCCGGATAACTGCCATCATTTCGGCCGTGGTCACCCGAAGCTCATCGACTCTCTCGCCCGACAGGCCAGCCTCTGACAGCGCACGATCGATCTGCGGACCAGCCCCGTGCAGGATAATTGGCGTCAGCCCGAGATGAAATACGAAAGCCAGTGCAGCAGCCACTTCGTCGAGCTGGTTCTCCAGGATGCCCCCGCCAATCTTGACCACGGCAAACCGGCTGGCGCCTATATCGGAAAATTCCTTGAGATAATGTCGCGCCTCCTGACTGCTGGACAACTGCGACAGGGCCTTTCGCACCAGCATGCGTGATTGTTCAGTCATGACAGATTATCCCCCTGTAGAGGCTCAGGCAGGTGATCAGCTGCGACTCACTGACCCACTCATCAACAGTGTGCGCCTGTGCGATATCACCCGGCCCGAGTACGATGGCCGCAATACCCGCATCAGAAAACAGCGCTGCTTCGGTCCAGAAATCCACCGCCGTGCCCAGAGGCAACTGATGTATCTCACAGAAATCCCTGGAATATTCAGAAGCAGCCTGGGCACCAGCACCTGAAGCCGGTAATGCAGGCGCTGCCATCGAGACATGCCAGTCGGCATGCTCCTCACCTGCCAACTCGATCAGCTCATCGGCCAGTTCGCGCGAACTCGAACCGGGCGGTACCCGGGCACTGATACCGATTGCACACACCTCGGCAATCATGTTGTTCTTCTCGCCTCCACTGATTGTGCCCACATTGAGACAGACTCCGGCCGGGTTATCTTCTGTGACTGCACTTTGAGCCCGATCCAGCACGCACGACAGCCAGTGATTTGCTCGATGTATGGCGTTGGCCGAGAGGGCATGTTCACTGGATGAGTGCCCGCTCTGGCCGCTGAATACGCCCTTCATCGAAAGGTATCCGCGATGTGAGTGCACTGCTTTCGATTGGGTCGGTTCAGCCACGACGACCTGCCGATAGGCACCGGCCTGCCCTGATGCAATGAACTGATCAATGCAACAACCATGTGCCCCCTCTTCGTCCGAGGTCACCAGTATCGCCATATCGTCACGGCACTGTTCAGCCAGTGTCAGCAGACAGGCCAGCGCACCCTTGATATCACAGGCGCCTCGGCCGTAGACGCGACCGTCGCGCACCGTCATTTCCAGTGGTGGCACACTCCAGCCGCTTGTAATCGGCACCGTATCCAGATGCACATTGAACAGCACATCCGGACGACCTCTCACGGCATGTATGCTGACGTGACCGTCACCGTGATCAGTGACACCAACCTTAAAACCCTGCGCAGCCAGCAAGTCATCAATGGCCTGTATCACGTGGTCTCCCGCAGCAATTTCCCGCGGCGGATTAGTGGTGTCAGCACTGATCAGCATTGACAGATGTGTCAGAACACGGTTGAGATCTTCGTTTTCGTTCTGCTGTGATTTCTCTTGGTTCTGATCAGTGCTCATTGTGCCGCTCCTCCCTGCCGTCTGATCCTGCTGGCCAGGGTCGAGCTCTGTCCGATCAGTTTGATGAAGCCCTCTGCCTCGCTGGAAGTCCAGTCACAGGACTGTGCATACGTGGCATCCTGGTTGTGCAGGATCCAGTCGGATTCAATATCGGTGGCATAGACCGTGCCGCCATCGGTGGTCAGAGTGACCATGCCGTTGACGAATTGCTGCGAGCTCTGCAGGTAAGCTTCCAGATCCTGCTTGTGAGGATCATAATAAAAGCCCTGGTAGACCAGCTCTGCCCATCGATCCGCCACCAGTGGCCGGAACTGGTTCTGGAATCTGGAATTAACGGCATCCTCGAGTGCCTGATGAGCCACCAGTAGTGCATCAACACCAGGGCATTCGAAGACGATTCTGCCCTTCAGACCAATGCTGACATCACCTGTATAGATGTGACGACCAACACCATACTGACCCATGCTTCGATTCAGCTGAGCCAGCAGATCGGGACCGGTCATCATGTGACCGTCAATCGCCACGGCGACTCCGTGCTCGAACTGAATCCTGATCGACATGGGCTCAGCAGGCCACTCATTCCGGGGCCGCGACCAGCACCACGTTTCCTTGCCGGGATTCCTGAAATCATCGATTTCCTGTCCGGACATGGTCACACCAAGCATGTTCTGGTTGATGGAATAAGTCTGGTGTTCCTGACTGACCTCGAACCCGGCCTTCTCCAGCTGGCTGATTTCATAGTCCCTGACCTGATTGACGCTGGACTGAAGCTCTCTGATCGGTGCCCTGATCTCATAATCGCCCAGAGATTTCACGGTTTGATCGAACCTCAACTGGTCGTTGCCCATGCCTGTACAGCCGTGTGCAAAGAGTCGAGTACCCAATTTGTCACACACTTCCAGACATTTCTTGACAATGATATAGCGATCCGAGCACAGCATCGGATATTCATTGCGCACCCGGGCATGGGACCACACCAGCGGGATGACAAATGAGGTCCAGATTTCACCCGCGGCATCAATGGTCAGATGATCATCTGCGCCTATCTCAAGCGCCCTGTTTCGGATCACCTCAACTTCGGGGTCATCCAGGCCCATGCTCGACACGAATACCGTGGTCACTGAATAGCCTTCGTTCTTGAGTGCATGCAGACAATAGCTGGTGTCCAGGCCACCAGAGAATGCAAGTACGATTGTGTTGTCTGTCGGGGTTGTCATCTTGGATCCACCTCAATTGCTGTCTGTCCGCAGAGCGTCATCATGACGGCCTTCTGGACGTGTAATCTGTTTTCTGCCTCGTCGATGACCAGGCACTTGTCTGAATTCATAACCGCGTCTGTTGCCTTGATGTTCCGCCTGAGCGGAAGGCAGTGACTGAAGTAGGCCTCACGTGTCATCGCCATCTTCTGCTCGTCGACGATGAAGTGACGATAGGGTGCCCGAATCTCTGCCTCGGTCGCTGCATCACCATAGAACGGCAACGCGCCCCAGCTTTTTGCGTAGACGAAATCCTTGTTGCTGTAGGCCTGCTCGATGTCATGCGTCACCGTGAATGTGGTGCCGTTCTCGGCACAACTGGCCCCGGCCACCTGCACGTAGTGGTCATCCAGCAGATAGCGTTCATCCGGGCATAGCAAGGTCACGTTCATGCCGAACTTGCTGGCGATCAGCAATGCAGAATTGGCGACTGCCGTATTCAGTGGTCTGGGATGCCATGTCCAGGTCAACAGGAACTCCCTGCCTGAGACATCCCCCAGCCTGTCCTGCATCGTTTTCATCAGCGCCAGTTCCTGACAGGGGTGGACGATGGTTTCCATATTGATGACCGGAACACTGGCATGCCTGGCCAGTGCATTGATCACGGGGTCCTGTTTTTCGGTCTGCCAGTCGACAAAGGGCGGGAAGCTTCGAATGCCGATCATGTCCACCCAGGTCGAGAGCACGCCTGCCACTTCCTGGATATGCTCTTCGGCAGCACCATCCATGACTGCAAGGTCCTCGAACTCGATACCCCAGGCATCCTTGCCAGGTTGCAGAACAACGGCAACGCCTCCCAGTTGATGCATACCCAGCTCGAATGAGGTACGCGTTCGCATCGATGGGTTGAAAAACAGCAGTGCGATCGACTTGTGCGCCATCGACTGCTGCCACGGACTGGACTTGAGAACAACGGCCATGTCCAGCAACTGCTGCAGCTCGTCTCTGGACCAGTCCTCTGTTGTGATGAAGTTTGCGGGCATCTCAGGCTCCTTGGTGGCTGGAGCCCGGTATAAAAAAACCCGGCTCCTGGCCGGGTTTCGGGAATTCAGATTTTCAAGACAATCACAGTTTCCCGACCCGGCATGCGATACGGGGGCGGCGTGGTCGAACAGTCCACACAGACTCAGCTCGGCTAGCAGCTAATGCAAACGCTCTGGCTGATCTGATTGTGGTGTTCGATGAATTCATGGATTGTTCCTGTTCTATGGTCGGAGACTAACCCGATTCGGTAAAGGTGACAACACTTTTTTTAGTCGGATTGATTCGTCAATTCATCGCAATCCTCTTGATAGTCAGGCGCAGTGCTTCCATATCGTCACAAACACGATATAGTGTGCGATCGGATTTGAGCATGAATCCGGTCCGGCCATGCGGTTTTCCTGTAAGGCCGACATCCCCAGCCATCGAAACGAGCAGAAACCGACATGTTAAAAATCAAACGCAACTCTACCCTGATCGCGACGACTGTCGCCGTGATTGCAGGTCTGGGTATCCAGGGCTGTCAGCAATCCGACCCTCAGGCAGGCAAAGAACAGGAACAATCCCAGATCATGACCGAATCCACCACTGCCAGCGAATCGATGGAACAATTGACGCCACCCGTTGCCGAAAAACGTCCAGTGAAGAGCACGCTTCATGGCCATGAACGGGTCGATGACTACCACTGGCTCAGGGATGATGACCGCAAGGATCCTGAAGTACTCGGTTATCTCGAAGCAGAGAATGCCTACTTTGAGCAGGAAATGTCCGATACCGTGCAGATGCAGGAAACACTCTACACGGAGATGACAGCCCGACTGAAACAGGATGATGAGGAAGTTCCGGTCAAGCTTGACGACTACTATTACTATTCCCGTTACAGTGCCGGCCAGGACTACAAGATCCACGCCAGAAAGCATCAGAGCCTGGAGAACGAGGAAGAAATCCTGCTTGATGAAAACAAGCTGGCCGAGGGTCACGAGTTCTTCTCCCTCAACAACATGATCGTGACTGACGATCACAAGATCATGGCCTGGACAGAAGATACCGTCAGCCGTCGCCTCTATACCATTCGCATCAGGAACATCGAAACCGGCGAGGTATTCTCCGAGGAGATCGTCAATGCCTCTGGCGCCATGGCCTTTGCAGCAGACAACAAGACACTGTTCTACGCCATCAAGGATGAGGAAACCCTGCTGCCCTATCAGATCTATCGCCACGTCATTGGTACACCCGTCAGCGAGGATGTACTGGTCTATGAGGAAAAGGACAATACCTTCTACACCTCCGTTTACCGTGGCAAATCGAACGACTACATCTACATGGTCATGGGCAGCACGATCTCCGATGAGGCCCACCTGCTCGATGCCAGCGATCCGACCGGTGAGTTCACCGTGTTTCTGCCACGTGAAGACAATCATGAATACAACGTGACCGACGTCAACGGTCAGTTCTTCGTGCGCAGCAATCGTGATGCCGTCAATTTCAGGATCATGAAAACGACGCTGGAAAACAGCCAGAATGCTGATGCCTGGGAAGAATTCGTCCCCCATTCGGATGACGTATTGATCAGTGGCATGACACCCTTCGCTGATCGTCTGGTGGTGAGCGAGAGGTCAGATGGACTGCGCAGAATCCGGATCGTGCCCTTCGATGGTGGAGAGCAGGATTTCATCAAGTCGGATGAAAGTGCTTACGCCATGTATCTTGATGACAATGTTGATGTGAACTCAACCCTGTTGCGTTATGGCTACACCTCGATGACCACACCGTACACGATCTATGATCTTGATCTGAATACCGGTGAACGTACCCTGCTCAAGCAGACTGAAGTGATCGGCGATTTCACGCCCGACAACTACCGCACGGAACGTGTGCGTGTGACCGCCCGTGATGGTACTGCTGTTCCCGTATCGCTGGTGTATCACAAGGACACTCCGCGGGATGGATCGGCACCACTGCTGGTCTACGGTTACGGCTCCTATGGCAATTCAATCGACCCCACGTTCCGCAGTGATCGCCTGAGCCTGCTGGATCGAGGTTTCGTGTTTGCCATGGCGCACGTTCGCGGCGGCCAGGAAATGGGCAGACGCTGGTATGACGATGGCAAGATGTTCAACAAGATGAACACCTTCACCGATTTCGTGGACGTCAGCGCTGATCTGGTCAAGCGCAACTACGGTGACAGCAAGCGACTGTACGCCTATGGCGGTAGTGCAGGTGGGCTGCTCATGGGTGTGGTGATCAACATTTCTCCCGAGCTGTATCATGGTGTGGTTGCAGCCGTGCCATTTGTCGATGTCATCAACACCATGCTCGATGAGTCCATTCCGCTGACCACCGGAGAATTCAATGAATGGGGTAACCCCAAGATCAAGGAACAGTATGAGTACATCGTCAGTTACTCACCCTATGATCAGGTCAGGAAACAGGACTACCCGAACCTACTGATCACCACCGGACTTCATGATTCACAGGTGCAGTATTTCGAACCGGCCAAATGGATTGCCAAGCTGCGCGATTACAGAACCGACGACAACCTGTTGTTGATGTACACCGACATGGACGCTGGTCACGGTGGTGCCTCCGGTCGATTCAAGCGGTACCGCGATGTGGCGCGCATGTATGCGTTCTTCATCAAGCTCGCCAACCAGAATACAGCTGAAGGCTGAGGAGATCGTCATGGCATTTGGCCAGGAATTCGCAAGCAGGATGAGTATCTGTAAATACGCCGATGGACACTGGGGTGAGGTCAGACTCACCGCAGTCGAACCACTGCCACTGCATCCTTCGGCGCATGTACTTCATTATTCGAGCACCTGCTTTGAGGGAATGAAAGCCTATCAGTGGCAGGACGGCAGCGTCAGACTGTTTCGACCAGACCGCAACATTCAGCGCATGCAGCGCAGTGCTGAAGCACTCTGTCTTCCTGTACCAGATGCATCACTGCTCTCCGGCATGATTCACAGTGCTGTTGATGCAGTCCGCAATGAGATCCCGGCAGAACCGGGCTCGCTGTATATTCGGCCGACACTGATCGGCACCGATTCCAATATCGGTGGTGCTGGCAAACCTACCGAAGAGGCCATTCTGTTCGTGTTGCTGTCACCAGTCGGCGACTACTTCACTGGCGGCATCCGCCCGCTCAAGCTGCTGCTCGACACCGAAAACATGCGCTCGACACCGCGCTTCGGACAGGTCAAGACGGGTGGCAACTATGCCGCCGCGCTGGGATCTGTGGTAGATGCCCGCGCACGATACGGCGCAGATCAGGTTCTGTTCTGCCCGGGCGGGGACGTACAGGAAACCGGTGCAGCAAATTTCCTGCTGATCCACAACAACAGGGTCATCACCAAGAAACTGGACGGTGCTGTACTGGCTGGCGTGACGCGTGATTCGGTTCTGACGCTGGCTGGCGAAATGGGCATGACCATCGAGGAAACCGATTACACGGTTGATGAGCTACTGAAGTGGCTGCCGGATTCCGAGGCCATGCTGACCGGAACCGCCGCCGTCATCTCGCCAGTTGGCAGTGTGATACTGGATGGCAATGAACACCCGGTGGGTAATGGCGATGTCGGTGAAGTGACGCTGAAACTGCGTGATGCGCTCACCGATCTCCAGCGTGGTCACCAGAACGATACACACCAGTGGATTGAAACCGTCAGGACTGAAACAGAGACTGCATGATCATGACTGTTCGGACTGTTCTGCGACAAGGTGTCGCAGTTCAATCCGCTCTGTGTCATAAAATCGGATCATCTCACGGGCAGCTACAGCCCAGTCATACCGGCCCTGCCAACCCCTGTTGCTGACGAAGTCAGTGCAGCCCGAATGTACTCGGCGTCATCTGCCGAGTCGGCTACCCTGAGCTCACCGGCGACAAGTACCCCGACCACTACTCCGTCACGCACTGCGATCCGGTTGCCGCTCATTGCAGGCACCCGGTCCACATCCGACAGCACGCCCGTCAGGTTCAGCGGATCATGCGCGCTGATGATCTGAACACGGCCATCCGCTGCTCTGCCGTCAACAGCACGAAGAACGGGCGGCACATCCAGGCGGGCAAACTGTTCGCCGGCAAATCCGTCAACAAATCGACCGCCTGCAATGTCGTCTCGCGCCTCCATCAGTCGGTAGGCATGCAGCAGTTCGCGCCAGGGTGGCAATCCTCGTTGCTGAGACAGCAGCGCTCTGAATACCACGCCATACCGCTCTATCAGGGCTGCGGCCAGGTGCATGACGCTGCTCCAGTGATCAGGCTCCTGATGTGCTCGAATAAGTGACCATCGCCCTGATTGACCCAGTTCATTGGCCGGATACCCCATACGACGGTAACGTGCATGTTTGCGCTTTATCTTTTCACTCGAGATCAGGTAACGCGCTCCGCTGAATGAATCGGAAGTGACACGCCCGGCTGCCACCAGTTCTGAAATGGCTGATTCGAACTGGCTGTCCAGCATGTGACATGCCGAAGTGATTTCATCGGCGAAGGATGCCCCGTGGTTCTCGAGAAAGCGGCACACTTCGATCGCCGAACTCGACAGGGTACTCTGCCAGTCATTGCTCTCTTCTGATCCCGAATCAATGGCCTGATGTTGCGGCTGGCGAGAATGCCAGATCCAGTCACGGGCATGTTTTCTTGGCAAGATGGCAATTGGCGTGTTGACCACAATCTGGGATGCCGAACTTGCACCGAGCCGCAACCACAGCATCTCGCCGGATCGACACAGGTTATCGATGTCTTCGGGGTTCACCTGTCTCAGACGGGCGGGAAGCAGCTCGTGTTGCCAGGCCGTGACCGGAACGCAGACACCCTGCAGCCGTTCGAGTACTGCCTTCATGGAGGCAGGCGTCGCGGCGGCCGGTTCATCAAGTCCGTGCCACTTGAAAAGGAAGCGGTAGAAGGAAGCGGCCGAGACGACCTGATAGCGTGCGCGCTTGCTTATGCGGGAGTAGCGATGAATTCGATGCAGCAGGCGGCGATGGCACCACTGTTCCTTATCACTGTCGAAGCGGCCACGCAGAATGGTACCTTCAACTTCCAGTGTGATCAGCGCCTGTTCGACCCGTGGCAGCGTGAGTGACATTTCTCCTGCCAGGTGATGAACTGAAACCGGTCCGATCACCTCCAGCCTGGATCGGATCAGGTTGACCGCTGCTGTTTCGGCGTCGACCGGATCAGTTACTGCCTCAGTCGATGTTGTCAGTGCATCCGGCCACAGCGGTTGTGCCTCGTGTAGTCGCTCAGTGGCCACAGCAAGAGGGCGGCCCGGGTTACTGATCTTCTTCAACCGCCCGGCTGCATGCAGTTGATCGATCAGGCCTTCAACGGTGCGGGTTTCACTCTCGAGCAGGAAGCCACACACCAGCAAGGCATCGTGCACCTCGTCCGCATCCCGCATCAGTGGCCAGGATTCACTGCGGACTCGACTGACCGCATCCGGATCGATCTTTCCGAAGGTGGCGGCTTCGTCAATAGAACGCTGCTGCCGCATGGCCACGTTGTTGGTGCGGCGTTCTTCAGCTGCACCATCATCGAGAAAGGCGTAGGGCCGTGCTGAGAGTATGGCATCGGACAATGGCGAGGGTTCAGTCAGGTCCACCGAACGAACGCTCACCGGACCGGCCTGGATCTGTTTCAGCAAACGCTCGAGACCGGCGATATCCATCACCTCGGTCAGGCAATCGTTGATTGCCTGGGTGACCAGTGGATGATCCGGAATCTCGCGCATGCCGGACAGATTCTCCTGACAGGCCAGCTGATCGGGGAAACAGATGGCGATCAGATCATCGGCATCCGATCGCTGAAACTGGGGCGGCCGTCGCTTGCCACCCACCATGCGCTTGATGGCCAGTGCATTGGTTGCCACCCAGCGCCAGCGCACATTGAACATGGGTGCATCCAGCAGTGCCTGGATCAGTGTCTCGCGCACAGTGTCAGGCTTGATCCAGCCCATCACCTCGTCCATGTCAAAGCTGTGGGTCGGCCCCAGTGACAACACCAGGGAATCCTCCAGTGCCGAGGCCTGCAATTCGAAATTGAAGCGGCGACAGAATTTCTTGCGCAGACTCAGCCCAAGCGCCCGGTTGATTCGCGATCCGTAGGTTGAATGAATCACCAGGTGCATGTCACCGGTTTCATCGAAGAAACGCTCCAGTACCAGTTCCTGATGACTGGGCAACACGCCCAGTGCCTGATGAGACACCACCAGATAGGTGGCCAGCTGTCCGGCAACGACACTGTCCAGACCTGCCTCCGATATCAGCCAGTCGACAAGGCCAGCGGGATTCTCTTCAATGACAGCCATCACCTGGCAGCGAAAATCGGATACCGCCTGGGACAGTTCGTCCGAGCGGCCCGGTGCTTCGCCGAACCAGAACGGCAGATTCGGTGGCAAACCCTCGGCGTCCTCGACGAACACGCGACCGGTCTCCACCTTGAGTATGCGATAGGAGTGGTTACCCAGCTGGAAGATGTCACCGGGAATGCTCTCGAAGGCGAAATCCTCGTTGACACTGCCAATCCTGAGATCTCGTGGCCTCAGAATCACATCGTAATCGAACTGATCGGGGATCACACCGGCATTGGTGAGGGCGGTCAGTCGTGCGCCCTTGCGCCCCCTGAGCTGACCATGAATCACGTCGCGGTGCACATAGGCACCACGACGGCCACGCTGGGTGGCATAGCCTTCAGCCAGCATCTGGCAGATGTCTGCAAACGTCTCGCGCTGCAATCCGGCAAAGACACGATTGGCAGTCATCAGCTCATACAGCCTGTCCTCCTGCCATTCGCGGCAGGCAACCTCGGCCACAATCTGCTGGGCCAGTACATCCAGTGGTCGTTCGGGAATCGGTATCAGGTCCAGCACGCCCTGATCCACGGCATTGAGCAGGGCCGTGCATTCAACCAGGTCATCCTGGGACAGGGGAAACAACCGCCCCCTGGGCGTCTTGTCCACCGAATGGCCCGAGCGGCCCACTCGCTGCAGAAAGGCGGCGATACTGCGGGGTGAGCCCATCTGACATACCAGATCGACGTCACCGATATCGATACCCAGCTCCAGCGATGCCGTGGCAACCAGGGCCTTGAGCGAGCCCTCCTTGAGCCGCATTTCAGCCTGATGCCGCTGCGCCAGGGCCAGTGAGCCGTGATGCGCCATCACATCGCCTGGCGACAGGCGCTCCTCCAGATGACGGGTGAGTCGCTCGGCCAGCCTGCGGGTGTTGACGAAAATCAGTGTGGTGCTGTGACGGGACACGAGCTCTGCCAGCATGTCGTAGAGCTCAGTCCAGACTTCATTCGCCATCACCGCATCCAGAGGCGAATGAGGCAGCATCATGGCCAGATCCATGTCCCGCTTGTGACCGTCATCCACAATGCGACAGTCACCGTCGTGGCACAGGAATCGAGCCATCCGCTCGATTGGCTTCTGCGTCGCCGACAGCCCTATCCTGCGAGGTTTCCGGTTGCCATGTGATTCTGCCAGCGCATCGAGTCGAGCAAGCGTCAGCAACAGGTGTGCCCCACGCTTGGAACCTGCCATGGCATGGATCTCGTCGACAATCACCTCCGATATGTTCTTCAGCATATTGCGTCCCGACTCGGAGGTCATGAGGATGAACAGCGATTCTGGCGTGGTGACCAGAATATTCGGTGGCTGTCGGATCATCTTCTGTCGATCGGCCTGGCTGGTGTCGCCCGTTCGCACAGCGGCCGTGACCGGTTCGGTGATCACACCCTGATCCTCCAGCGCCTGACAGATACCTGTCAGCGGAGCACGCAGGTTCTTCTCGATATCGTTGGACAGCGCCTTGAGTGGTGACACATACAGTATGGCTGTGCCATCAAGCCCGGCATCGAGCGATTGACGAATCATCCGGTTGATACCGGAGAGGAAGGCTGCCAGTGTCTTGCCGGATCCGGTCGGTGCAGATATCAGTACCGCATTGCCATCTTCGATCTCATGCCAGGCCATGCGCTGGATCGGGGTGGCCGACTGGAACGTCTCATCGAACCATCGGGTGACGGCTGGATGAAACGCAGAAGGAAATTGATCGGATGCTGACAGCTTCATGGATTCAGTATAGATCAGTCATTCTCAAAACATGAGAAACAAATGACGGCTTCCTGTTGTCTATACTGAAGACACACGCTGACAGATGCAGAGGAACAGCAGATGAGAAAACAGATCCTGTCAATTTCGTCACTGGTGGTATTCGCTATCTTGCTGACTGGCTGCGCCAGTATGCAGACCCCCGAACCGCGCAGTGACCATTACTACTGTACGCCCGATTCGGCCATCAAGCATCGCGGCCTGGCTGCCGACCACGGCCGACTGGCCCGACCCGTTGCCAGGACCGGCACCTGTCGCCACCAGTAGAATCGATGACGACCCTGCAGGCTACGGGCACACCAGCTCGTGGTCGAGCATGGTATCGTCATCAAAAATATAGCGCCCGACAAACTGTCTGTTCTGCAGCAGCAGAGGCAGCCACAGGGCATCATCCGCCCACATCTGATCGTAGGGGATTTCTTTCACATCGAACCAGATCGGACTGGCCTCGCGTGTTTCAGTGGGCGTGCCTTCGAACTGACTCGAGCGGAACACCGACACATCAATGGAATAGCCATTGATGAACTGGAACATGTGGCGACCACAATACGCCGGTTCGTGTGGTGTGATATGCAATTCTTCCTGACATTCACGAATCGCGGCCTGAACCGCAGTCTCGCCGGGATCCACCTTGCCGCCAGGGCCATTGATCTTGCCCTCACCCAGCCCTGTCTTCTTGCGTATCAGCAGAATCCGCTCACCCTGGATCACGAACAGCAGTGTCGCCTGGTGAACAGCTTTCCAGCTGTCCCAGTCGATCTCGGCCAGCGTTCGCTCCGGAATGGGCGCGTAAGCTGAAGCGTCCATCAGCCTCAGGCCACCCGAACCCTGGCGAATCGTCGTTTGCCGACCTGAATCACCACTTCGGACCCGGATGACAGCGCCATGTTCTTTTCGGAAACCTTCTCACCATCGATCTTCACAGCGCCCTGCTTGATCATGCGATGGGCTTCGGAGCTCGAATCGGTCAGACCAGCCGACTTTATGACAAAGGCCAGCGGCAACTCATCGCCATCGCCGGACACGGTCACTTCGGGTATTTCATCGGGCATGGCGCCCTTCTGGAACTGAGCCACAAAGGCCGCCTGGGCATCCTCAGCAGCCCTGTCGCTGTGAAAACGCCCCACCAGTTCACGTGCCAGCTCGAACTTGATGTCACGCGGATTCTCGCCATCGTCAACACGCTGGCGGAACGCTGCCAGTTCGGCATTGCTGCGGAAACTGAGCAGGTCAAAATAACGCCACATCAGGTCGTCCGAAATGGACATGACCTTGCCGAAAATCTCACCCGGTGCTTCATCGATGCCGATGTAATTGTCGAGTGACTTGGACATCTTCTGGACACCGTCAAGGCCCTCAAGCAGCGGCAGGGTAAGAACAATCTGCGGCTTCTGGCCAGCTTCCTGTTGCAGCTGCCGGCCTACCAGCAGATTGAATTTCTGATCGGTACCGCCCATTTCGACATCGCATTCGAGCGCGACCGAATCGTATCCCTGCACCAGTGGGTACATGAATTCATGGATCGAGATTGGCTGGTTGGACTTGTAGCGCTTGGAGAAATCATCGCGTTCCAGCATGCGTGCAACCGTGTACTGGCTTGACAGACGAATCATGTCGGCGCTGCTCATCTTGCTGAACCACTCGGAGTTGAAGCGCACTTCGGTCTCCTCAGGATCCAGAATCTTGTAGATCTGTTCCTGATAGGTTTTGGCGTTCTCCAGCACTTCCTCCTGTGTCAGTGCCTTGCGCGTTGCGCTCTTGCCGGACGGATCACCGATCATGCCGGTGAAATCACCGATCAGGAAGATCACCTTGTGCCCCATCGTCTGAAACTGCCGCATCTTGTTGATTATCACGGTATGACCGACGTGCAGGTCAGGTGCTGTCGGATCAAAACCCACCTTTACACGCAATGGCCGATCGAGCTTGAGCCTTTCTTCAAGTTCTTCAATTTTCAGGATTTCTTCAGCGCCCCGGCTGATCAGATCGAGTTGTTCCTGCATGCTTTTTCAGATTGGTAAAACGGTCATGAACAATACCCTGTTTTGCCTCATGATGATAGATCTGCCGTGAGTCATTCCGCATGTGTCTGCATGATCGTACGCCGGCATGGCTCGAGAACAACACAGACACCTCCAAGGCGTTGAATTCCTGAACAAATTCCATTGATTTCAAGAGCACAGACAGTGCACAAAATTTGACCTCAACCGTGATAAAAGCTATGGTTTCCCGCAAATAATAAGAGCGCTGCCATGTCAACAGGCCCCAACATACCACGCGATTACAAGTATCTGGTCACCATGGACAGCTTTTCCTCCCGCCCCGACAGGCGCGGACCACTGCAGAAGTTCGCCAATCGATTCAATCAGTATGGTCGGTCATTCGGTCGTGCCACACCCATCATGCTGGCACTTGTGATCGTGGCCATCACCAGTTGTGTCATGATTGCCAATTCCTCCATCAGCACCGATCTCACGTCTCAGACAGAAATTCTGGAGATCGCTCTGCCAGAGCCAAGGATCAACACTGGTGACACACTGCAGAACGACGAGGAATCGGCATGGCACCAGGTGATCGTCAGGAAGGGCGAGACACTGGGCCAGATTTTTGCCGCTCAGGGACTGACCCCGACCGACGTACACCGTGTGGTTCACAGCAGCGAGGAATCAAGACAGCTCACCCGGATCTATCCCGGCGATGCACTGATGTTCCGCTTCAATGAGGACAACAAACTCGAATCACTCAAATATCAGCTGGATGAGACCCGCATGCTGGAAGTGGTCAACGGTGTGGATGGTTACAGTAGCCAGATTCATGTCACCGAGCTTCTTCGGCAGACACGACAGGCCTCGGGCGTTATCAACAATTCACTGTTCCTGGCCGGTCAGCGTGCCGGACTGTCCGATTCACTCATCATGCAGATGGCCCAGCTGTTTGGCTGGGATATTGATTTCGTGCTGGATATTCGCCAGGGTGATTCCTTCCATGTGATCTATGAGGAACTGTACCGCAATGGCGAACTGATCCGAACCGGTGAAATCCTGGGAGCCACCTTCATCAATCAGGGTGATACCTACAGCGCAGTGCGATACGAGACTGACGATGGCGTTGAATATTTCGCTCCCGACGGCCGCAACATGAAGAAGTCCTTCCTGCGTGCACCGCTCAAGTTCTCGGCAGTCACCTCGAACTTCAACCCGCGCCGGCTACACCCTGTGCTGAAGACCGTGAGACCACATCGTGGTGTCGATTACGCCGCACCAGTTGGCACGCCGGTCTATTCCACCGGCAAGGGGAAGGTGATCAAGGCGGCCTATGACAAGCTCAATGGTCATCACGTGTTTGTTCAGCATTCGAATAACATTGTCACCAAGTACCTGCATTTCACCAAGCGGGCAGTCAAGGTGGGTCAGCGTATCAAACAGGGGCAGGTCGTCGGATACCTTGGCGCTACCGGACGCGTCACCGGCGCTCACCTGCACTATGAATTCGTCGTCAATGGTGTTCACAGAAACCCGCGAACGGTCAAGCTGCCGAAGGCGAAACCGCTGCCCAAGGATCAGATGACCGAGTTTCTCGCCGTGGCCACGCCCTATCTCGACAGGCTGCAGATCATGCAGCAATCAGGACTGATTGCCAGAAACTCCCAGTGAAACAGTCCGGCCTCTATATCGGCACCCTGTCCGGCACCAGCATGGATGGCATCGATGTGGTGATCTCGCATATTCCGGAAGACGGGACAGAACAGAAGCCGGAAATGGTGCATGCACAAACCTGTGAATTCAATTTCCGACTGCGTGAATCACTGCAGAATGTACTGAAAAACTCACCGAAAACCAGCATGCATGAGGTTGCCCTGCTCGATCAGATGCTCGGTCATGCCTTTGCCGACGCCATCCTGAAGACACTGAAGTCAGCAGCACTGGAGCCGGCCGATATCACGGCAACCGGTTGTCATGGCCAGACCATTGCCCATCAGATCACGGACACGCATGCCTACACCATACAATGCTGTGATGCCAATATCGTTGCAGAACGCACCGGCATCACCACAGTCAGTGACTTTCGCCGACGCGACATGGCTGCCGGTGGCGAGGGCGCCCCACTGGCACCCGCCTTCCACAATGTCATGTTCTCCACCGATCAGGAACATCGCAGTGTGGTCAATATCGGTGGCATCGCGAATATCACCTGTCTGCCCAGAATAGAACGCAGCATTGAACTGACACGACTGTCCAGGTCTACAGAACGCATCCGTGGCTACGACTGCGGTCCGGGTAATTGCCTGCTCGATGACTGGATCGATGATCAGAAAGGGCTGGCCTATGACAAAAATGGTGAATGGTCTGCCGGTGGCGACGTCTCACAGGCACTGCTCTCGAGAATGATGTCGGATCCGTTCGTCATGAAGCAGGCTCCCAAGAGTATCGGCCGGGAATATTTCAGCCTCGAGTGGCTTACTAGTCAACTTGCAGAACGTGTCTACCAGCCCAGGGATATACAGGCCACACTGGCACAATTCACTGCCGAATCAATCGCCGATGCCATCAACCATTCGCAGCCTGATACCCAGCGCGTCCTGATCTGCGGTGGTGGCGCCCACAACAGCGACCTGATCAATCGCCTGCGACAGTTGCTGCCACAGGCTGTGATCGAAAGCAGCGAACGTTCGGGAGTGAATCCGGACTGGGTCGAAGGCATGCTGTTCGGCTGGCTGGCCCATCAGCGCATGAACAACGCACAGGGCAACTGCCCGTCGGTCACCGGTGCATCGGGTGACCGGATACTGGGCGCGATCCATGCGGGCTGACTGGATCCCACTTACATAAGAGAACACCACTGACAGCGCGTCGTGACATCAGTCGGATTCTGTCACCTGTCTGCGCCTCATCATTCTGCTGATCAGTCCCAGAAGCAGCAACCCGGGAACTACCATCAAAGCCGTGATGACAAAGAACAGCGCCCAGGCTCCATGCAGGCCATCGACCATGGCACCGCTGAATGCTGCCAGTGTGGTGCGCCCGAGATTGCCCATAGACGCCAGTAACGCGTACTGACTCGCTGTATAGGTTCGTGACGTGAAATAGGAAATGAACGAGACAAAGGCCACGGTGGCAAATGCGGCTGTAAACCCGTCCACCAGAATGGTGATGAAAAACAGGGTTTCATCGGGTCCGTACAGTGCGATGACACTGAACAGCAGATTTGAGGCTGCCATTGTGATGCCGCCTATCATCAATCCCCGGATCACGCCAAAACGGGCATTGATCGCTGCACCGATGAATGAAAACAGAATAGTGGTCCCACCACCGATGAGCTTGGAGTAGGTGCCGATCTGGTCAGTAGTGAACCCCACTTCCTTGTAGAACAGCAGCGACATTCGACCCAGGAATGCTTCACCCAGCTTGAAGGTGAACACAAATAACACCAGGATGATTGCGAGCTTCCAGCCACATCGCCTGAAGAACTCGACGAAGGGTTCGACCAGGGTCACCGCCAGCCAGTTCATGATGGCATCCTTGCCCAGGTATTCGCGGTAGCGCGTGCTTGCCTGTTGCTGGAGATCCAGCTTGCTGAACGCTGCTTCGCGAATCGTCGTGACCAGCAGCATCTGCACCAGCAACACCACACACAGCGACTGATATACCTGTGGCCATGTCAGGCCAATCTTCTCTCCACCCAGATACAGCGCCATGGCACCACCGATGAATCCGTATCCGGCCCACCAGCCACTGGTTGCCGCCGCCGCTGCATAGGCGTACATCTTTTCATCGCTGCTATCGAATGACTCGATCCGATAGGCATCGATGGCGACATCCTGTGTCGCAGAAAATGTCGTCACGATCAGCGCCAGGACACTCAGCAGCACGAGGTTTTCGGATGGATTCTGCAGACTGATCAGGAATGTTGCCGTCAGGATGACACTCAGACAGAGCAGAATCCAGGATCGTCGCTGACCAAACAGCCTGTGGAGCACGGGAATTCTGACGCGATCCAGCAAGGGGGACCAGAGCCAGTTGAACGCATAGACAGTAAAGACCAGACCGAAATATCCGATACCACTGCGTGACAGCCCTTCCTGCTGCAACCACAGCGTCATGACTGAACCGGCCAGCACCCAGGGAAAGCCCTGACAGAAACCCAGGAAGAAAATGATCAGAACCCTGCGGTCGAGCATTCCTCGCAGTGTTTCTCCCCAGCTCTGCTTTTCGCCAGCGTGCATTGATATGAATCAGAGATCGTAGGTCATGATCAGCGGCGCATGATCGGAGAACCGTTCATCCTTGTAGATGGCTGCCGATCTGACCCTGTCTGCCAGTCCCGGTGTAACGATATGATAGTCAATGCGCCAGCCGGTGTTGTTGGCCCAGGCCTGGCCGCGATTGGACCACCAGGTGTACTGGTGCTCTTCGCTGTTGACCTGGCGAAAGGCATCAACCAGCCCGAAGTCGTCAAACAGCTTGTCCAGCCAGGCACGTTCCTCGGGCAGGAATCCCGAATTCTTCTGATTGCCACGCCAGTTCCTGATATCGATTTTCCTGTGCGCGATGTTCCAGTCACCGCAAATGATGAACTCTCGATTTGCCCTGACCATGTCTTTCAGGTGTGGTTCCAGATCGGCCATGCACTGGTACTTGAATTCCTGCCTCTCCTCCTTGGACGATCCTGAAGGCAGATAGAGGGAGATCACGCTCAGGTCCTCGTAATCGAACTGCAGCCATCGGCCTTCGGAATCGAACATCTCCAGCCCCAGTCCATCGGAGACCGACTTCGGTTCTGCCTTCGAGTAGATCGCCACACCACTGTAGCCCTTCTTTTCTGCATCGCTGTACTGGCAGAAATAACCGGCTGGCGTGAACATGGCGTCCGTCAGCTGATGCACCTGTGCCTTGGTTTCCTGGATACAGACGACATCGGCGCTCTGGCTGGCAAGCCAGTCGAAAACGCCCTTGCGGGCAGCAGCGCGAATGCCATTGGCATTGAGGGTTATGATTTTCATCGGGTGAGACCTTGTGGACCAGCGGCTATTTAACCGCATGAGTGCAACAATAGCCAGATCCATCACTGCATTGCATCGTGCAGACCTCTCTTGATGCCGAAAAGCCTGTGCAGACACTGCATTTCCGGGAATTGAACAGAGGTAGTACTTTTGACAGATGTCAAATTGTATGCAAATGTATACATTGGTATTCACTTGATGACAAACACGATAATGAGCCAGAAAAACAACCCCATCAGCGTGCGCGTATCCGATGCCGATCTGGATTTCCTCGACCGCCTGAATATTGATGATGCCGAGACGCCAAGTGAAAAGATGCGAGCGATCATCCGACAGGCAAAACTGCGTCAGGCAGGCATGTACAGCTATCACGCTGCGCTGGGCGTCATGCGTGATCTGCTGGAACCGGTTGCAGGCCGAATACGGGAACTTGAACGAGAGGAGCAGCAGCATTCTGAACTGATCATCAATACCTATCACTGGGTCAAGGAACTGACCGCTTACATGCTGTCAGGGATCGACCAGGAACATGACCAGACCGAGCTGATTGATCTGGCTACTCTGGAAAACAATGTACTCGACAGACTGCTGCGGCAGATGGAGTACCTGCTGAGACTGGCTGTTACCCCCAAGGGACCCTGTTACCAGCCCGGCATCATACGTGAACAGATTGAACCCATACTGGAACTGGCACAGGTCATCAGATCCCAGATGGGCACCGAGGAGAGCTCATGACTGAATTTGTATCATTGTCGTCAAACTGGCCGTTTTCTGCCGCCCTGCTGCTGATGCTGCTGCTGGCACTACTCGAAGTGGTCGGCATGATCATGGGCGCGGGCCTGTCGGATCTGCTCGATTCACTGATCCCTGATTTTGACGCCGATGCTGGCATGGAGGCCGACATCGATTCGGATGTCGATGTGGCACACACATCGTCACTCGGCAACCTGCTGGCCTGGCTCAGGATCGGAGAGATCCCCAGTGTCATCTCGCTGTCGATCCTGCTGGCACTGTTCGGGCTGCTGGGCTATCTCTTGCAGGCCAGCCTTATTCGATATACAGGGTCACCGATGACACCACTGGCTGCCTCGATGATCGTGCTGCCACTGAGCCTGCCAGCTCTGCGTGTGGTCAGCGGCTGGGTCGGCCACATCATACCCGACGACCAGACCGAATCGGTTTCGATCGAATCCTTTGTTGGTCAGACGGCGCAGGTCATTATCGGCGATGCCGAGCACCAGTCGCCTGCACAGGCCAAACTGACCGACAGTTTCGGCCAGACACACTACATCATGGTCGAACCCGACCTGGGGGAACCTGCCATCAAACAGGGCAGTACCGTCATCCTGCTGGAACGTCAGGACAGCACCTTCCTGGCCAAACAGCGCAATACAGCCTGAACAGGCCTGCTTCAGAAGGAGGAACATGCAGACACAGAAACTGAACACAACCATCACATTCACGATTTGAGGAGATCACTATGGAATTGAACATGTTTTACGTCACTGTCGCCGGATCGGCATTGGGATTGCTGATCCTGATCACGCTGGTGATCTCCAGGCTGTACATTCGCGCTTCCAAGGAAACGGCGTTTGTGCGTACCGGCATGGGCGGCCAGAGAGTCATACTGAACGGCGGTGCACTGGTGTTGCCAGTGTTTCAGGAAATCATTCCCGTCAACATGAACACCCTGCGCCTGGACGTCAAACGCAACAGGGAGCAGGCACTGATTACCCGTGACCGGATGCGGGTGGATGTCACCGCCGAATTCTATGTTCGTGTACAACCGATCGAGGAATCGATTGCCAATGCAGCACAGACGCTGGGCATGAAGACCATGCAACCGGAACAGCTGAAAGAGCTGGTGGAAGGCAAGTTCGTCGATGCACTCAGATCCGTTGCTGCCGAAATGGCGATGGAAGAGCTGCACGAACAGCGCACCGCATTTGTACAGAAGGTGCAGCAGGTGGTGACTGAGGATCTGCTCAAGAACGGTCTTGAACTCGAGTCGGTTTCTCTGACCGGCCTTGATCAGACCAGCCGGGAATTTTTCAATCCTGACAATGCCTTCGATGCCGAGGGTCTCACACGACTGACTGAATCCATCGAGATTCGCCGCAAGACCCGCAACGACATCGAACAGGACACCTCGGTTGAGATCGAACGCAAGAACCTTGATGCGGTGCAGAAGAAACTCGAAATCCAGCGTGAGGAGGAGTACGCGCGTCTGCAGATGGAGCGCGAAGTCGAAATCAGAAAGGCAAATCAGCAATCTGAAATCATGTCTGAACAGGCAGAAAAACGTCGTACAGCCGAAGAAGCACAGATCATGGCGCAACGCCAGATCGACCAGGCACAGATCGAGTCGGATCGTATGGTAGAAGAAGAGAGAATCGTCAAGGACAAATTGCTGCGTGAACAGGAGATCGCCAAACAGCGCGCCATCGAATCGGCCGAGATCGACAAGATGAAAACTCTCGAACTGACCGAGCAGGATCGTGCCATTGAAGTCGCTGACAAGTCGAAACTCCAGTCTCAGGCCGAGCAACATGCCGATCTGGCCAAGGCCGAGGCTGTCACAGCAGCCGAACAGGTGATCACTGCCCGCGAGAATGAGCGGGCCGAGCGGGAGAAGATGATCGAACTGGTCGAAGCCGCCAAGGTGGCCGAAACCGAGCTGATCGAGAAAACGACTGCGGCTGAAGCCGACAAGCGCTCGGCAATCGACAAGGCCGAAGCCATTCGCACACTGGCAACGGCACAGGCGGATTCGGAAACCATCCGTGCCCTGGCAGCAGCCGAACGCTACAGAGTTGATGCCGAAGGACAGAAGGCGCTCAATGAAGCGGCGAACCTGCTGTCAAACGAGCAGATCTCAATGAAAGTGAAGATGGAGATCGTTGACCGACTGCCGGACATCATTCGTGAGAGTGTCAAGCCGATGGAACAGATCGACGGCATCAAGATTGTCCAGGTGGATGGTCTCTCGGGCGGTTCGTCATCGACAGCCAGTAACGACAACGGCAAATCTGAAAGTGGCCTGGCCGACCAGGTTGTCAACAGCGCACTGCGATACAAGGCTCAGGCTCCCCTGGTGGAATCCATTCTCAATGAAGTCGGGCTCAGCGGTGAAGATCTGGACGGGCTCACAACCGAGCTGAAGGAAAGCTGACAGGCTGCCACAAACTCGCGCACGCCTGACGAGAAATCGTTATACTCCACAACCGGGGCCGAAAGGTGCCGGTTCTTCGTTTCAGTCAGGGGTTTTGGCAATGATCAACAGTAACCAGCGCAACTTTCTCGATCTCGCAATCCGCAGCAAGGTGCTGCGTTTCGGTGAGTTCACGCTGAAATCCGGTCGCATCAGCCCCTACTTTTTCAATGCAGGCCTGTTCAACAGCGGGCACAGCCTTAAATTGCTGGGTGAGTTCTTTGCAAACCGGATTGTTGAATCGGGTATTGCTTTCGACATGCTGTACGGACCAGCCTACAAGGGCATCCCACTGGCCACCACGATTGCGATCGCACTTGCCGATCAACACGACCGCGATGTCCCTGTCTGTTTCAACAGAAAGGAAGCCAAGGATCACGGTGAGGGTGGCAATCTGATTGGTGCCGCACTCGAGGGGCGCGTGCTGATTGTGGATGATGTTATTTCTGCGGGCACTTCCATCCGCGAGTCTTTCGACATCATCGATCAGCATCCCGCTGAAGCCACTGCTGTCTGCATCGCGCTTGATCGCCAGGAAAAAGGCCTCAGTTCGCTCTCGGCCAGTCAGGAAGTCAGCGAACGCTATGGTGTTCCGGTGATCTCGATTGCAGGCCTCGACAGCCTGATGACCTATACCGGAGATTCAGACGACCCACAGATCAAGTCCAGCCTCATGGCCATTACGGATTACCGCAACAGGTACGGTGCAGGCCTGGACTGAGGCCTGATTCACACGCGATTCAGCTTATCTGTTGTATGCTGATATCAGTTCAGCAGGTTTGTCACTCCCACAGCGTGCAACTTATTGCTAGACTAATGTTCATACTAACCGTATGACGGTGAAAGAATTCAGGGAGCCTTGTCATGAAAAAACAGACATTTTGCATTGTGCTTGCACTCAGCACAGTTCTGGCCATGAGCCATGCCCACGCACAGAAAATGTACAAATGGGTCGACGAAGACGGCAATGTACACTTCAGTGACCAGGTTCCACCTGACCAGGTTGATAAGGCACGTGACCAGATCAATACCGATGGCATCACGGTTGATTCCGTCGAGCGCGCCAAGACCGCAGAAGAACTGGCGGCCGAGAAGGCTGCACGTGAAGAAGCCTATGCTGCCAAGGTTGCTGAAGAAAAACGTCTGGCCGATGAGAAGAAGCTGCTTGATTCCTATGCCAGTGCCGAACACATCATGCAGGTTCGTGATGAAAAACTGATTCCGGTAGAGAAATCGATCAAGTCCTCGACTGATTACCTGGCCAGCAAGAGTCAGCAGCTGTCCACACTGATGGACAGGGCCGCCAGCCAGGAACGTGCAGGCAAACCCGTCAACCAGAATTCAAAGCTTGCGATTGAGCGGGCACGGGCAGAAATCCTGGAACTGCAGGAGTTTATCGAGCGCAAGAAGAACGAGCGCGAAGCGCTCATCAGGATCTACGATGAAGAGTACGTCAAGTACAACGAAATTGTGGGTCGCAAAGCCGCTGAAGCCACCGAACAATCAGAAGGGTAACTCCAGACGCTTGTTGACACTCAGCAACTGCTCCCTGAAGGATGCTGAAATTCGATCAAGCGCTTCCTGACTTTCGGCATCAAACCTGAGTACCAGACAGGGTGTCGTGTTGGAACAGCGAACCAGACCCCAGCCGTCCTCGAAGTCTGCCCGAATACCGTCAATGGTGGTAATACGGGCACCATCGAATTCGGCCTTTTCCTTGAACTGCTCCATGAATGCGTAGTGTTCGCCTTCTTTCATTTCCACCTTGATTTCAGGTGTACTGACTGAATCAGGCAGATTGCCCAGCGCATCGTCAATGCCATCCGGATGTGCAGCCAGGATCTCGACCAGCCTTGCGGCGGCATAAACCCCATCATCAAAGCCGTACCAGCGCTCCTTGAAGAAGAAATGTCCACTCATCTCACCGGCCAGTTCTGCATTGATCTCCTTCATTTTCTGCTTGATGAATGAATGCCCCGTCTTCCACATCACCGGGCTGCCGCCATGCTGAAGAATCACCTTGGCCAGGTCGCCGGTGCATTTGACATCGTAGATGATGGGTGCACCCGGATTGCGTGACAGGACATCCTCGGCAAACAGCATGAGGATACGATCGGCAAAAATCATGGCACCGTCGCGAGTCACTACGCCCAGTCGGTCTGCGTCTCCATCCATGGCTAGACCCAGGTCTGCACCGGTATTCTTGACGCTGAGTATCAGGTCCCTGAGATTTTCCGGATCACTCGGGTCCGGGTGATGGTTCGGGAACTCGCCATCGACCTCGCAGTAGAGGGGCTCCACTTCGCATCCGATTTCCTCAAGCAAACGAGGTGCCACCATGCCACCAATGCCATTGCCGCAGTCGATGACAACCTTGAGCTGATCTTCGACCAGCACATCCGAGGCGATTTCATCGATGTATTCTTCGGTGATGTCGACTTCCTGTACACCGCCGGTACCACTGGTGAAATTACCCGACTTGATACGCTCATGCAGTTCAGTGATTTTCTCACCGGCGACCGGCTCACCGTCAATGACAATCTTGAAGCCGTTGTAATCGGCTGGGTTATGAGAACCGGTGACCATCACACCTGACATGGTTTTCAGGTGATGAGTGGCAAAATACATCATGCCTGTAGTGACCGCACCCACATCGATCACATTCGTACCGGTGGACACCAGACCTTCGATCAGCTTGCTTGAAAATTCTGGACTTGAGAGTCGTCCATCGCGTGCCACAACCATCTCGGTGACACCCTGTTCCACAGCTGCCGAACCGACGGCCTGCCCGATCAGTACAGCGCCCTGGACGGTGAGTGTCTTGCCGATGACACCGCGGATGTCATAGGCGCGGAAGATGGTTGGTGACATCATCTGATTGCCGACCCCCACTTCACCAAGATTCGAAGCCGGTTTGCCGCTTTCGACGAAATCGAAGGCCTCCTCGAGTTCTTCATCTCCGGTGTACTCGCGCTTGCCCGGGTCTGCATCCATCAGATCCTGCAGAGTCTCCTCTTCGACGTCATCCACATGCTCAAGCCGCTGACCGCCATAGGCCAGTCCCACACCGATCAGGAAGCCGATAAGGTTGAGGTACCAGGAAGACTGATTCCACAATGCGGTGGCCGGGACGTAATGTCCGATGGCAATGTTGTGCTCAGTTATTTCAGTGGAATTGATATCTTCCTGCATCGCACCACCGAGCTCACCCTGGAAGTAAATCACGCCCTTGCGGTATTTCTGAGCCATTCTGAGATCGGTGTAGATACTGTCGGAAATGTTCTTTGAGAGTATTTCCCTGATGGTGGAAAAGGGAAAGGAGACAACCATGATGGCAACATCGGTCGCAGTGCTCTGATTCTGAATCAATGTGGCCCAGGCAATACCTTCGTTCGCCGTGTTGAGGTGGACCACACCCATGGAAGAAAGGTCCTTGCGAACCTTGGCTTCAAGCAACAGTGCAATCGTGGAATAATCTGCTCCCGGATAGGGTTCGGGTTCGAGAAATTCGATATCGAGCGGAAAGATGGAGACATCGGCAGCAGTACCAGACTGATTCTGAATCTGTGTTTCAATCTGAGATTCGGCTGCGATTTTTGATGGCGCAGATTCAATCGCAACCAGAACGTTCTGGCTATCCTTCAGCATCACGGTGGCCTGACGCCATTCATCCAGTTGATCAGTCAGCTTGTCGACTGTCTTGGTAACCGCAAAACTACTGTTGGAAACCGATCGCTTGTACAGATACCCAACACCAAGCTGGTAGGCAAAATAGACAAAGATGACACCTCCGATAACCAGCAGTGACAGATTCCTGACCTTTTCCAGGTTGATACCGGAGAGCAGTTCCTTGCCCTTGTTCTGAAGTGACGATGATTCTGACATGGACGCTTCCTCACTGTTCCCCTGTATGACCAAATCCACCACTTCCGCGCTCAGTCGACGTATAGTCACTGACCACATCAAACTCTGCCTGTACCACGGGCAGAAAAACCAGTTGTGCAATGCGGTCACCCGGGCTGATCGTGTACGGCTCAGTACCTCGATTCCAGCAGGACACCATCAACGGGCCCTGATAATCGGAGTCTATCAGTCCAACCAGATTCCCCATCACCAGTCCGTGCTTGTGTCCAAGCCCGGACCTGGGAAGTATAACAGCTGCCAGTGCCGGATCTTCAATATAAATGGACAATCCGGTCTTGATCAGCACAGTTTCACCCGGCACGATCGTCAGATCCTCATCCATACAGGCCCTCAGATCGAGACCGGCAGAACCCTGTGTGCCGTATTGCGGTAATCCGAATCGGTCACAGAAAGCCTGGTCGAGAACCTTCAACTTGATTTTGGTCGTCATCGATCGCCGCCTTTACCGGTAGCCTTACCGGTGCATCAGTGCCATGGCTGGGGTTTTGTCTAAAGACCCTGACAGGAAAAGCGTCAATGTACTACAGCCAGGGCCATCTCGTGCAACTATCATCGACAGTTTAGCTGAAAAGGATTTTAGCATGTCAATTCATCAGTGGCCCGCGGAAGAGCGTCCGCGTGAAAAATTATTAACATTTGGTGCAGAAACCCTCAATGACTCTGAATTACTTGCCATTTTTCTGAGAACCGGGAGTAATGGCCACAGTGCCGTTGACCTGGCACGCGAGTTGCTCGCGCATTTCGGTTCGCTACCCGACCTGCTCAACGCAAGCCTTCCGGAGTTCACGGCTGTTCATGGTGCGGGGCCGGCAAAGTTCAGCCAGCTGATGGCAGCACGTGAGCTGACCAGGCGTGCAATGTCAACAGAACTGAAACAGCGACCGGTGATGGAGAATCCAGCCTCTACACGGGAGTATTTCAGCATCTGGATTGGTGACAAGCCCAACGAATGCTTCGCCTGCATGTATCTGGACGCCCGCCATCAGGTGATCCGGTGCGAAGTCCTCTTTACCGGAACGATTGACGGCGCCTCGGTTTATCCACGCATCATTGTCCAGCGTTGTCTGCAACTGAATGCGGCGGCACTGATCATCGCACACAATCATCCATCAGGCGTGGCAGAACCCTCGACCGCCGATCAGCACATCACGATCAAGATCAAGCATGCCCTCGCACTCATCGACATACCGTTGCTGGATCATCTGGTCATTGGAAATGGTGAGACGGTTTCCTTTGCCGAACAGGGATTGCTGTAGACAGGGAGCATCAGATCAGACCGTCTCAGTAGATCCGTTCCTCACCCGGTGGCCTGGTCTTGAAGCGCCGGTGCAGCCACATGTACTGGGACGGGTTCTTCATCACCAGTGCACCCAGTTCATCATTCAGGCGCTGACAGTCAGCGCTGATGTCGGCCGATGGAAATTCTTCCAGTGGACTGGAGAAGGTCAGCTCGTAGCCCTGGCCTGCGGCAAGACGTCGCTGACTGACGATAATGACGGCGGCCCTGCCCATTCGGGCCAGATGATGAGAGGAGGTGATGGTCGAGGCCATCACACCCATGAACGGAACAAACACACTCTCGCCACGACCGTAATCCTGGTCTGCCGCATACCACAGTGCCCCTCCCTGCCTCATGTGCTTTACAGCCTGTCGTGACTGAGATCGATCAAACAGCGCCTTCGCATAACTCAGCCTCGAGGCTCTGACGACCTTGTCCAGAGTAGGATTTCCATGCTTTCTGTAGAGTCCGGCAATTTTCCCGGGTACTGCCTGACAAAGGATACGGGTACCAATCTCCAGTGTGGTGAAGTGTGCAGAGACCAGCAAGACACCCCGACCATCATCCAGCAGACGGTTGAGGTTCTCCAGACCCCTGACAGTGCTGAGCCTGTCGATACGGCGATTTGATGACCACCAGGCCAGCCCGGTTTCGAAGACCATCTGCCCCAGCGACGTGAACGATTTTCTGAGCAATGCCGACAATGCCGCCTCGTCGAGCTCAGGATGAGTCAGCTCGAGATTCCTGCGGGCAACACGCACGCGACTGCGCAGTGCCGTTCGCAACAGCCAGCCCAATGGGTATCCGAAGGCCATCAGTACTCGGTACGGCAACAGACACAGCAGCCGTAACAGCAACATGAGCAGCAGCATCGGCCAGTGTCTGGGATGTGACAACAGCGACATCACGGCAGTATTGCTCCGGTCAATGAAGTGGTCCTGATGACATGAAAAACTGACTCAGCTGGGATCAAGGCGAAGATATTGTACAAACAACAGTCATCGGATTGATAGTATAATCAGGCACGCGAGATTCGCGGCCCCGCTATTGCAGCCATTCTGTACAGGAACCAGCCCAACCCATGCGCAAGCTCTACACACTGCTTATGTACCTGCTCACACCGGTGATATTGCTGAGGTTGTCACTCCGGGGGATTCGCGCACCCGCCTATTTCAGTCGATGGAAGGAACGATTCGGTTATTTCCCGGTACCACCGATGGAAGGCTCCATATGGGTGCATGCCGTTTCACTGGGTGAATTCAATGCCGCACTGCCATTGATTAGGGCGCTGATGTACCAGTTTCCGCAAAGACCCTTTGTGGTCACCACCATCACACCAACCGGCTCGGACCAGGTGATCAGGGAGCTTGGCGACAGCGTCTTTCACGTCTATCTGCCCTATGATTTGCCTTCGGCTGTGGGCCGCTTTCTGAAACGGGTCAAACCCTGTGTCGGCGTGGTGATGGAAACCGAAATCTGGCCCAATCTCTTTTTCGCCTGCAGTTCACGCAACATACCAATCGTGGTTGCCAATGCGCGACTGTCGGAGAAATCACTCAAGGGTTACAGGCCCGGTCGTGACATGGTCGCCATGGCCCTGAACAGCACCCACAGCATTGCGGCACAGACCGATACCGATTACCGCCGACTGATCCAGCTCGGGGCCAGCCCTGATCTGCTTCACAAGGTCGGCTCACTCAAATTCGATCTCAGGGTATCCAACAATATTCGACTGGCAGGTCGGGAACTGCGCTCCGAATGGGGTGAAGACAGGTTTGTCCTGATTGCAGCCAGTACCCATGAGGATGACGAAACACCGCTACTGGAAGCCTTTCCCAGATTGCTGGAGTATGACCCTGACGTGCTGCTGATTATTGCACCCCGGCACCCGGAGCGCTTCAGCCGCGTCAGCGTGCGCTGTAAGTCACAGGGATACAGGATCGTGCAGCGATCAACCCGTGAGCCGGTCACTGCAGACACACAGATCCTCATCTTGGACAGCCTTGGCGAATTGCTGAATTTCTACGCCGGCTCCGATCTGGCATTCATTGGTGGATCTCTGGCGGAGATCGGCGGTCACAATGTACTCGAGCCGGCCACGCTTGGCATTCCCGTTCTGGTCGGGCCACACACCTTCAACTTTGCAGAAATCACCGCGCTATTGCTCAACAAGCACGGCGCACACCTGGTTCATAATGCCGCCGAGCTGGGTGACCAGATCATCCGGCTGCGCAAGGACGACAATCTGCGCGAACAGATGGGTCGAAATGCCATCGCTCTTGTGGAAGAGAATCGTGGTGCACTTGAACGCACCATAGAACTGGTCAGGATGGCGATGAACGATTCGGCACATTGTGGGCGGGTAGAAAAAAACGCCCCCTGATTTCTCAGGTGGCGTTTTCGATGACTTGCCCTGAAGTTCTGCTGAATTATTCGAGAATGCTGTTGACCTTTTTCAGGTCATCCACTGTGATCTGGCCAGCCGAAGCCTGCAGACGCAACTCATCCAGCAACAGGTCGTGGCGGGCACCGGAATAGTCGCGCTGCGCCTGAAACAGCGATCGCTGCGCCAGCAGCACATCAACAATGGTTCGGGTGCCGACTTCAAAACCCGCCTCTGTCGCCTCGAGAGCACTCTGGGCCGAAATCACGCTCTGGCGAAAGGCTTCGACTTCACTGATACCGGCAATGATGGCGCGATAATTATTTCGTGTCGCACGTGTCACGCTGCGCTGATCCTGTTCCAGTCGCTGCATTGCCGATTCGTGATCATACTGCGCCTGCCGGGTTCGTGAGTTGACATTACCACCAGCGTAGATAGGCACACTGACAGTGAAACCGAAACTGGTGTCATCCGAGTTTGTGGTGGCAAATGGACCAAGATCACCGTCATTGGTGGTATCACGATACGATGCATTGGCACTTAAGCTGGGCAGATGTCCGGCGCGCTCGGTGCGGATATTATGGAAAGCCGCATCGGATGCAAATTTTGACGACAATACGCTTGGATTGGCGTTCATGGCCTGTTCAACCCAGGTATCGGGATTGGCTGGCATCGGTGGTGGGAAATTCACCTTTTCGCGTACCACCTTGAGGTTTTCCGTGTACACGCCGGTAATCTCATTCAGTGCTTCATAGGAATCATCGAGTGTGTTCTTCGCCACGATGGCACGAGCACGGGACTGGTCGTAAGACGCGCGCGCCTCATGAACATCGGTGATCGCCGTCAGACCCACTTCATAGCGTTGTTCCGCCTGTTCCAGCTGTCGCTCGTTGGCTTTTTCTTCGGCTTCGGTGAAGGTGAAGGCATCCTTGTTGGTCAGTACCGACAGATAACGTTCAGCAACACGGATCATCAAGTCCTGTCTGGCAGCCAGAAGGTCCGCTTCAGCCTGGGCTGTTCTCGCCCTGGATGCATCCAGACGTGTGTAGTTGCTGTGATCGTAAATGGTCTGGTCGAGTGTGACACGCAGTGTTTCGACCTGATTGTCGCTCTCGAAGTTCTGACCGTCCACCGTGCTCGAGCTGCCCGTTGAATCGCTGTAGTTGAACGATGCGTTCACGGTCGGCAGAAAGCTGCCGAATGCCTGACGCTCGGTTTCACCGACACTGCGGTAATTCGATTCGGCCTGACTCAGCTGCGGATCATTCTGAACCGCAAGCTGGTATATCTCGAGGAGATCCTCAGCCTGTACAGTCTGCGTGACGATTGCGCACACGCATACGGCAATTGCTGTCTTCTTTATCATGCTCACTCTAAACACCTTTTCTAGAATTCAAAACTGGCAGGCTCCTGCCCACCAGTCAGATAAGGCAAGTCAGTCTCGAATACCGATTTCTGACTCACCAGAGAATTTCCCTGCGCCGTGGCAATCACCACGTGCATGTTTGGCGACTGTCCAACGGCTGCGATGACGCGTCCACCTGGCTTGAGCCAGCCGGTCAATCGTGATGGCAGCGACTCAACTGCACCTGTCAGCACGATCACGTCAAACTGCTCACTCGTTGTCCAGGACTGTAGTGCATCACCCGTTTCAATCTCGATTGTGTCCAGATCAATATTGGACAGATGACTGCGGGCCGATGCTGCAAGTTTTTCATCAATCTCGACTGACCGAACTCGCCCGGCCAGTTTCGACAGACAGGCAGTGAAATAGCCGCTGCCCGTGCCGATTTCGAGTACATCCTCATCACCGGCAAGATCGAGTGTCTGGAGAAATCTGCCTTCGACGACCGGCTTCATCATGACCTCGGTGTCATTCAGTGGAATTTCCATATCCGAATAGGCCAGTTGCCGGTATCTTTGCGGCACAAACTCTTCCCGTGGCAGTTCGCCGAGGATTTCGAGCACCTTGTCATCAAGCACGTCCCAGGTCCGTACCTGCTGGCTCACCATATTGGATCTTGCCAGTTCAAAATTCATCGCCATTTCCAACTCCCGAATCTGTCAGAAAATGGTACAGGGTAAGCACAATCCCTGCCCATGGCAAGCTGATGTGGCACCATGAAACATCACGGCTGCCTGGCTGATCAATCAGCGGACCTGAAGCATCCGGGACTCTATCCCGTGACACCGCTCAAACACTCAGACGATCAACACCTTCATTAGTTACAGTGCTGCAAGCCGTCTCGTGTTTGATGCGTATGAAATCATCGATCGCAACATTCTTCAAAGTGCCATAGGTCACTGACCACAATCCGAATGATTCTTTCATGCGTAATCTTCCTGGAGAAACCATCTTGCGCCAGACATTTATTCCGCATCGTTTCAGGCATGCTTTCGGCTTGAGACTCAAACCGCAGACCAGTAGAATCGAAACTGTGTCCCACGGATTGGCACTGCCGGTCAGCACTCAGACCGGGGCAACAACCTATCGCACCATTCAGACACAGAAATCATCATTTCTGACAGGACAGTACAACGAATGAACCCGGACCTCAGGTCTCGATTCGAAGAGATAGCACGCACCTATCATGACGACCTGTCACGATATGCGTACTGGCTGTGCAAGGACATGCCGCTGGCACACGATCTGGTTCAGGAAACCTTTCTCAGGGCCTGGAAAGCCTTTGAGCGCCTGCGCGACCAGAAAGCGGTCAAGAGCTGGCTGATCACGATTCTGCGACGGGAATTTGCCCGCACCTTCGAGAAGAAGGTACCGGATCTGGTGGAAATTGACGAACAACTGGTCTCTGATACCGTTCAGTCCAGTCATGAAGATCAGTCAGAAACCCGTCTTTTGAGAAAGGCCATTGCCCGCTTGCCCGAGAAATACAGGGAACCTCTGGTGCTACAGGTGGTGATGGGGTTCAGTTGCCAGGAAATTGCGGACCAGCTCGATATCAGCAAGAGCGCTGTCATGACACAGTTGTTTCGCGCCAGGGAACAATTGAAGGAAAAGTTCGAATTCGCAGGCATTCCCGAAGAACCCTAGACACACGGCACATCACTGATCCGGGCTGTTCAGCATCCGGATATTCCTCTCCAGATCTGTCATTGCAGAAAACCGACTTTCGGACGACATCCGTTTTCAATGACCTTTTACTCAGGTAATCAACAGGGCACCAGTGGTATCCTGTAGATTGTGAAGCTGAATGACCGTTGCTGAATGAAACAACGTTTGAAAGAGTTTTTTCTGCTGTTTGATCCACGCCGCTCGATCTGGTTGCTGGCAACCGGACTGATTCTCCTGCTGACGCTGTTCCTGATGTTCTATTACGATCATCATCCGGATCTGTTCGATGTAGAGAAACACACGCAGCAATCGGCCATGGAACGAGGCCATACGATAACAACCGGATACACCACTGTGGCCACACTGAAAGAGGTCACCCGGCGCATGCTGGAAAAACGTGGCGGCTACCTGTCGAACGACATCACCCCGCCTTCGATATTCATGGACAATGTGCCGAGCTGGGAATGGGGCGTACTCAGACAGGTACGTGATCTGGCACAGGTACTGCGTTTCGAGATGAGTCGTTCACAGACACAGTCGGTCGAAGACGTCGACCTGATGGAGGCCCACCCCAAATTCTCGATCGATTCGAACAGCTGGATATTCCCGCGCTCTGAAGCCGAATACCGCGAAGGCATCGAATACCTGGACAACTATCTGGTGAGACTGGTCGATGCCAACGAGGATGATGCCCAGTTCTATGCAAGGGCAGACAATCTGCGTGACTATCTGGCAATAGCCAATCAGCAGCTGGGATCTCTGGCCTCCAGACTGAGCCAGAGTATCGGCGATTCGCGACTGAACATTGATCTGGACGGCGACACTGCTGCGATCCAGTCGACACCCGCCCCGCGCGAGACATACATGAAAACGCCCTGGATGGAAATTGACGATGTCTTTTATGAAGCCCGCGGCAGCTGCTGGGCGCTGATCCATTTTCTCAAGGCCGCCGAAATCGATTTTGCACTGGTTCTGGAAAAGAAGAATGCCACGGCCAGCATGCAACAGATCATTCGTGACCTGGAATCAACCCAGGCCACCATGTGGAGCCCGCTGGTGCTCAATGGCAGGGGATTCGGTCTGACTGCCAATCACTCTCTGGTGATGGCCTCGCACATCTCCCAGGCCAACGCAGCGATGATCGAACTGCGCGAATTACTGGCTGACGGCTGAGACAGGGAACCGGCACCTGCCGGTTCAGGCGTTCTTGTTCTTCAGGCGCTCGAATGAGGTGAGGATTTCCTTGCGTGCTTCATCCAGACCAAACCAGCCCTTGACGTTGACAAACTTGCCGGTCTCCAGATCCTTGTAATGATCGAAGAAATGGGCGATCTGGTCGAGTGTCATCTTCTCGACATCATCAATGTCATTGACGTTGCGATAGAGTCCAGTGATTTTCTCTACCGGAACAGCCAGCACCTTGTCATCACCACCGGCCTCGTCTTCCATCTTCAGAAGCCCCACTGGTCGACACGGAATCACCGAACCCGGGATCAGTGCCATCGGCAGGATCACCAGTACATCAGTGGGGTCACCGTCATCGCTGAGTGTGTGCGGGATGTAGCCGTAATTACAGGGATAGCGCATGGCAGTCTTCATGATCCGGTCGACGAAAATCGTTCCGGTGTCCTTGTCGACCTCATACTTCACCGGCTCACTGTCGAGCGGTATTTCGATGATGACGTTGATTTCATTGGGCAGATCACGTCCGGCTGTGATGTCGTCAAAACTCATGTTGGTTTCCAGGATTGCGCGGTTGATCCCACAAGTTAGGGTCTGCTGCAGCGCTATTCAAGCATTATTCACGCCAAATGCCCGTATTGACTATGAAAACCGGGCCAGATTGACTAGAATCTGACGGTTTTAGCCTGCATCGGATCAGTTCAGACATTGCACAATGATGAAACCGGACGTGTTTCGAACGTGCAATTCAAGGGGAAACCGGTGCGGCAGTCCGAATTCACTTTCTTCAAGATAACTGCAAATAGGAGCAACCATGGTTGATAACGCGCTTTGGATATCGATTGGAGCGGCCATCATCACGATACTGTATGGTGCCTGGTCCATTCGATGGATTCTTTCGAAATCAGACGGCAATGACCGCATGCGGGAAATCGCGGCGGCCATTCAGGAAGGTGCTGCGGCTTACCTCAATCGCCAGTACATCACCATTTCCTTCGTCGGTATCGCACTGCTCATCGTCATGGGATTTGCTCTGGACTGGGCCTCGGCGATCGCCTTCGGCATCGGCGCTGTCTTTTCAGGTGCCGCTGGTTATATCGGCATGCACATCTCTGTCCGTGCCAATGTCCGTACAGCCCAAGCCGCCAACGACGGGATCAATGCCGCACTGGCTGTGGCCTTCCGTGGTGGCGCCATCACCGGCATGCTGGTGGTTGGCCTGGGTTTGCTGGGTGTGGCCGGTTTCTACGCAGTGGCAGAACCACGAATCGGTTCTGAAGCCACACTGCATGCGCTGGTCGGCCTGGCCTTTGGTGGCTCACTGATCTCCATCTTCGCCCGTCTGGGCGGCGGTATCTTCACCAAGGGCGCTGACGTTGGCGCTGACCTGGTGGGCAAGGTTGAAGCAGGCATTCCCGAGGACGACCCTCGCAACGCGGCCGTGATCGCCGATAACGTGGGTGACAATGTCGGTGACTGTGCCGGTATGGCAGCTGACCTGTTCGAAACCTACGCAGTGACACTGATTGCGACCATGCTGCTGGGCGGCCTGATGGCCGACAGCATTGGCGGCAACCCCGTCCTGTACCCCATGGTGCTCGGCGCGGCTTCCATCATCGCATCCATCCTGGGCACGTTCTTCGTCAGCACCAGGGAAGGCGGTTCGATTATGGGCGCGCTGTACAAGGGCGTCATTGTTTCAGCTGTACTGTCTGCAGTGGGCTTCTACTTCATCACGATGGAAATGATGCCTGAAGCTTCTGCCATGAACCTGTTCTACTGCACGCTGATTGGCCTCGGTCTGACCGCTGCCATGGTCGTGATCACCGAGTACTACACCTCGACAGAATACAAGCCCGTCAAGCACGTGGCCAAAGCCTCGGAAACGGGCGATGCCACCAACATCATTGCTGGTCTTGGCATTTCCATGAAGTCCACCGCACTGCCCGTACTCGCGGTCTGTGCCAGTATCTGGGGTGCCTATGAGCTGAGTGGTCTGTACGGTATCGCCATTGCTGCCACCGCCATGCTGTCCATGACAGGCATGATCGTGGCACTGGATGCCTACGGTCCCATCACCGACAACGCCGGCGGTATCGCCGAGATGGCCGAGCTGGACGACAAGATCCGCAACATCACCGATCCACTGGACGCCGTGGGCAACACCACCAAGGCCGTCACCAAGGGTTACGCCATTGGCTCAGCCGGACTGGCAGCGCTGGTGCTGTTTGCCGACTACACCCACAATCTGGATGCGGCTGGCAAGCTGGTGGGCTTCCCGCTGGATGAACCGCTGGTGATCATTGGCCTGTTCATCGGTGGCCTGCTGCCCTATCTGTTTGGTGCCATGGCAATGGAAGCCGTGGGACGTGCTGCTGCCTCGGTGGTTGAAGAGGTACGTCGCCAGTTCCGCGATATTGAAGGCATCATGGAAGGCACAGGCAAGCCCGATTATTCCAAGGCAGTGGATCTGCTGACAAAATCGGCGATCAAGGAAATGATCGTTCCCTCCATGCTGCCGATCGTGGCACCAATTCTGGTTGGCTGGCTGCTGGGTGCTCAGGCACTGGGTGGCATGCTGATCGGTACCATCATCACCGGTATTTTCGTCGCGGTTTCGATGACCACCGGTGGCGGTGCCTGGGACAACGCCAAGAAGCTGATCGAAGACGGCAATTTCGGCGGCAAGGGCTCCGATGCCCACAAGGCTTCGGTCACAGGTGACACCGTGGGCGACCCCTACAAGGACACTGCTGGCCCTGCCATCAACCCGTTGATCAAGATCATCAACATCGTTGCGTTGCTGATCATCCCGATCCTCTGATCGCGATACACTCGACGAAAAAAGGCCCGGCATTGCCGGGCCTTTTTTTGTGCGGATGCTCAGACCGTGTAGTCGGGCAGATGCCTGTCGATGAGCCCAAGCTCAATTGGCTCACAAACGGGCAAGCCATCACGATAGGCCGTCTGCGCTTCACCAATCACCAGGGGCCTCAGATAGCGCAGTGCTTCCTCAGTGACACCGTATCCATCACTGGAAATGAATGACGCGGGCAGTTTCTTCTCGACATTGGCGATCTTGTTCAGATCTCCTTCTGCCAGCTCCCAGCGGTAGGGACTGCCTTCCAGCCGCCTGATTACCGGCATGACGGCATTGCGCCCGTTCAGCGCCATCATGACCGCTTCACGACCAACGGCATAGGCCTGTTCCAGATCAGTGGCCGATGCCAGGTGTCGTGCCGAACGTTGCAGATAATCGGGAACGGCCCAGTGAGTCTTGTGTCCGATCTCAGAGCTCACCATCGCAGAAAGCACCGGAGCTACGCCGCCGAGCTGTGCGTGCCCGAAAGCGTCCGTGGTGCCCATGTCGGACAGGAATGCGCCCTGTTCGTCCAGCAGACCTTCGGAAGCCACAACGCAGCAATAGCCATGCTGACTGACCATGCCATCGACGCGACCGAGGAACCCTCGCTGATCGAAGCGAATTTCAGGAAAAAGGATAATCAGCGGTGGCGCGACCGGGGAGTCCTTCACCAAACCAGCCGATGCTGCGATCCAGCCAGCATGACGTCCCATGACCTCCATGATGAACACGCGGGTCGAGCTCTCGTTCATCGAACGCACATCGAGGCTGGCTTCAAGCAGGCAGGTGGACACGTATTTGGCGACAGAACCGAATCCCGGGCAGTTGTCCGTTACAGGCAGGTCATTGTCGACAGTCTTGGGCACAGCGATGCACTGCAGGGGATAATTCAGCTCGGCAGACAGGCGTGACAACTTGAGTGCAGTATCGGCAGAATCGCCGCCGCCGTTGTAAAAGAAGTATTCGATATCGTGCGCACTGAAGACATCGATCAGCCGCTGGTACAGTGCCGGATCTTCATCAATATCGGCCAGCTTGTATCGACAGGACCCGAACAGCCCGCCCGGCCGTGATGACATCGATGCGAGTTGCTCTGCACTCATCGAAGCGGTGTCATACAACTCCTCCCGCAACACCCCGACAATGCCGTATCGCGCTGCATACACCGTGCCGATACGGTCATCATGCTGACGTGCTGTCTCGATAACAGCCTGGGCCGTGGCATTGATCACTGCAGTGACTCCACCAGACTGGGCATAGAGTGCGTTGGGTCGTTTCATGTTCCTCATCCGGTTCTCTGGCTTCAGATCCTCGCCGGACCGACATGCCACATTGACTTGTCAGCCACCAGCCTGTAGCTTATCAGCCTCTCCGAATTTGGGAAACGTGACAGGACAAAAACCATGCGCATTGTGTTACTCGGCGCACCGGGTTCAGGCAAGGGAACCCAGGCTGCAATACTGAGGGAAAAACTGGCTATACCGCACATCTCCACTGGCGACCTTCTGCGTGCAGCAGTCAGGGATGGCACAGAGATCGGCAAACAGGCCGAGAGCATCATGGCCGGTGGCAATCTGGTGCCTGATGACATGATCCTCGGACTGCTGAAGGAGCGTCTGCAACAGGATGATATCGCCAATGGCTATATCCTGGACGGTTACCCGCGCAATCTGGCACAGGCAGAAGCACTCGATCAACTGCTGGATGAACTTGGGTTGCCGGTTCAGGAAGCGATCCAGATCGACGTCGATACCGACCAGGTTGTCGAGCGCATCGCCAGACGCGCAGAACTGGAAGGCCGTGCAGACGATGATGTTGAAACAGTCCGTCACAGGATGACTGTCTACGAGAATGAAACTGCACCAGTGATCGATTATTACGCCAATCGGGAACTGCTGAGCCAGATTCTTGGCACAGGCAGTATCGAGGAAGTGTCGGCACGACTGTTGTCGGTTCTGCAGGGTCAGATGAACGTCGACAATCAGAGCCAGTCTTCGGGCAGCTGATCGCGCCATTATTCTGACAGGCGGTGTTCAGGACTTGCGGATGACCGCCCTGAATGTTTCTTCGACCACGGAACTGTGTACCATCTGGTGACCGGTTCTGGCGCAGAACACCTCGAAATCGAGCATGGCATGCGGATCATCCGCGGCCACAGCGATGGTTTCCCCCGTTCGCATATCCAGGAGAATCGCCTTGAGTTCGAGCACCGGCTGGGGACAAGCCATGCCGCGTGCATCCAGATGTCTGTCGATATGTATGAGTCCGCTCCGGTGTTGCCAACATGGCCAGATACCGAAGTTTAGGCAACAGTGAAATGATTTGCCATCAATTCAACAGCATCGACGAGCTCTCACCAGGCGTATACTTGTGTCCATCATCACAGTTGAGACAACATGAGCACAGTCGAATGAGTTCAATGATCCGGACCATGATCGAGATCTGCCTGTTGCGATCAGGACCACAGCACCTGAAACACTCATTGCAGCTGTTACTGTTTCTGCTTGTTCTCGCATTACTGCTTTCGGTGATCTCTCACCGAATCATCACATCTGAAGATTATGATCCGCTCGAACTGCTGATTTTCGCTTATTACACCCTCATGCCCTTTCTGATACTGAGGCAATTCGGTCTCTCGCAGCGGTTCATGCAGACCCTGACGGCGATGGCCGGTACCGGCATCATCATCAGCCTGGTTATGCTTCCACTGATCCTTCATTTTAAGTCTCAGCAGGCCATCAATCAGTACCCGTCCCTGTTGCTGGTGATTGCCTGGTATCTGACGCTGTTCTGGAATCTGATCGTCGAGGCGCACATTTACCAGCATGCCTTGAACCGGTCTTTTCATTTTGGCATGGTAATCACCCTGTCACTGCTTTTTTGGCAGTCTGCTGATCCGCACTCTGTTCAATTTCTCGGGAATGGCCGAATGAACCTACACTTTCTTGGAATCTGTGGCACCTTCATGGGATCACTGGCAAGGCTTGCCAAGCAGCAGGGCAACCGTGTCAGCGGCGCCGACCAGAATGTCTACCCGCCGATGAGCGACCAGCTCGAAGCAGAAGGCATCGTACTGACAGAGGGCTATGACCCCGAAGGGATTCCTGCCGACACCGACCTGATCATCGTCGGCAACGCGCTTTCCCGTGGCAACCGGTCAGTCGAATATCTGCTCGACAACAACCTGGCCTATACATCTGGCCCACAATGGCTGGCCGAACATGTGCTTTGCAATCTCAAGGTGATTGCCATCGCCGGTACACATGGCAAGACAACCACCAGCAGCCTGCTGGCGTGGATTCTTGAACATGCCGGCCTGAACCCCAGCTTTCTGATCGGTGGAGTTCCAGGAAATTTTGGCGTTTCCTCGCGCCTGACAGAGTCCGAATGGTTCGTGATAGAAGCCGACGAATACGACACGGCCTTTTTCGACAAGCGTTCCAAATTTGTCCACTACCGGCCATTTATCCAGGTATTGAACAATCTGGAATTCGACCATGCCGATATTTTCAACTCGATTGACGAAATCAAGACCCAGTTTCATCACTTGATCCGGGTTGTGCCGCAATCCGGCCACATCATTCACAACGCTGATGATCAGCACCTCGAGGATGTGCTGAACCGAGGCTGCTGGTCTGCCAGGCATGGCTTTTCATCCACATCCACAGCTGACTGGCATGGGCACATCGATGCAGCCGATGGCAGCAGCATCGAAATCACCGCGCCCAATCTAGGCACTCATGTCAGTGACTGGCCACTGCAGGGTCAGCACAACCTGATGAACTGCATTGCAGCCACGGCAGCGGCTCACTGCGCCGGAATCAGCCCGGAAAAGTCACTCGAGGCCATCCGGCAGTTCAGGGGCATCAAGCGGCGCATGGAGTGTCTTCACGAATCCGGCAAAACTCTCTGTGTTCGAAGATTTTGCACATCACCCGACCGCCATCAGACTGACACTGGAGGGCTGCCGTCAACACTGGCCGGAGCACGAACTTGTCGTCGCCCTCGAGCCCCGCAGCAACACCATGCGCATGGGCACCCTCGCGAACGAGTTGCCCGCTGCGCTGGAGGGTGCTGACAGGATTCTGGTGCTGAGCAAACCTGAACTCGACTGGAATGCACAGAGCACCCTGTCATCACTGGGTGAGCGCTTGAGTGTTCATGACAGCATCGATGACATGCTGCCGCTGCTGTCTCGCGAGCCCCGAACGCCCCACCATCGTCCTGCTCATGTCAAACGGCAGTTTCGATCACCTGCCAGCCCGGCTGACCGCCATGCTGAAACCCGAAAGAGGAACCGAGCAGTCATGAACAAGACACGGCTGCTGCGCAAGACTCACCGCTGGATGGGGCTACTGATCGGCATACAGCTGCTGTTCTGGATACTGGGTGGCCTGTACTTTTCCATCATTCCGATCGAGAACATTCGCGGTGAACACCTGGTAACCCGGCATGCACCTGATTTTTCAGCCCTGCCCCCGTCGATGATCACTGCCAGTGAAGCCACTGCAACGGCGGCTGATCAGTTGCCGGGTCTCAATATCGATGACATCAGACTGACGCCTGTGCTCGATCACTGGTACTTCCGTATCAGCGGATCACAGGCAGATGTCGACCAGATCATCATGATCCATGCTGTCAGTGGTGAAACCCGCAGCACCAATCGGGCAGGAAAAGGCCGAACAGATTCTCCACACACTGCTGAACGAACCATCTCGAAATTCGCAGCAGCGAACTGATCACTGCTACCGAGCCCGGA
>CBDBVC010000042.1:0-143436 GCA_965212525.1 Lysobacterales bacterium | reverse complement strand
TCATGCAGCTGACACGTGCGTAGCAGGGTAGCAGTCATGGCCAGTGAGAACTTCAAGATCATCTATACGGGTAACATCAGTCCATCAGTCGATCGGCAACAGGTCATCGCAAAATTTGCCAGACTGTTTCGGATTGATGACGAAAAAGCCGGCAATATTCTCAATCGGGACAAGCCGGTCACTCTGCTGAAAAAGGTCGCTCACGAGAAGGCCTATTCGATCAAGTCCACACTCACGGAACTCGGCATCGCCGTTGAGATGGAGCGTGTGACGTCACTGGCACACGATTCAAACCTGGGCCTGACACCAGTCGATCCGAATTTTTCGACACAGCCTGATACCGGCAATGCCACATCTTTCCATGTCCTGCCCGGCCTGCAAGACCGAACAGGAACAGTCTGATATCTGTATTTCCTGTGGTGTGGTGTTCGAGAAATACAAGCAGCAGCAACAACAGAACATTCGAAACAACGCAACCGAAACCGCGCGCTACACCCAGATCAGTGACGAGTCGCGTACACGCAATGTCGATACCGCTGAAATGCCGGCATTCAAGGATGACAGGCTGCCCGATATCCGCCGTGTGATGGGCTACATCGTGTTTGGTGGTGTGCTGATCTTTTCTGCGCTGTATTCCTGTAAGACGCACAGGTCGTCATTCTCAGAATAAAAAAAGCCGGGTTCATGACAAACCCGGCTTCTGGTTGATGAGGTTGTCATCCTGTTAACAACCTGTGTTGTGACAGAGTCCATATCAGATACTGATGGTGATCAACCGGGGTGCATTGCGCACTCTGTTCCAACACTTCTCCCTCACAAGAATTCGAAACCGGATATTTCTCACCGTACTGAACAGAGAATGGATCCTGCACTGAACAGTCAGACTCCCAACCCCTCCCGATGAAGCACACGCACTCTGTCATTCCGGAGATGTTCTCCAGTGTTCATCAAAGTTCAATGGCTTCAATAAACATTTTATTGTCTGACATATTCATGTATAAACATAACAAATGGTGGCGACAATGACAAGACCTTGCATCACGCCGCCGTATCAATCAGGATGACAGCAGGCAACAGGGAACCATTGAACATTACCGTGCAATCAGACAAAACCACCCCGACTGCACCCAATCTCGCACAAAAGATCACGGCCCGCCTCGGTCTCGAAATCATGCGTGGTGATATTGCCACCGGCGAGTTGCTGCCAACGGAAAACGAACTGTGTGAATCGCTCGGTGTCAGCCGCAGTGTGGTGAGGGAAGCGTTCAAACTGCTCGCTGCCAAGGGGATGATCAGGTCCAGACGTCGCAAGGGGACGACGGTGTGTTCGGTCGAAGACTGGAATGTTCTGGACCCTGAAATCCTTCACTGGATGGAGGAATCGGACTATTCCTACCAGATCCTGCACGAGCTGATCCAGATTCGGATGGCCATCGAGCCGGAAGCGAGTGCCATTGTCGCGCATCAGCGCGAGATCACCGATTTTTCCACCATGTCCACAGCGCTGAGGATTCTGGAAGAATCCGGCATCCGATATCGAAGCACTGCGGGAAGCCGATATCCGTTTTCACAACGGTATTCTCGATGCCACGCAAAACCGCTACTTCAGACAGATGAAACCCTTGCTGAAAACCGCACTGGTCTTCTGTGATGCCTTTGCAGACAATCGCAATTATTTTGAAACCACATTGCGGGTGGATACCGAACAACATCGAGCATGTGCTGAATGCAATGCTCGATGGCCGCGCTGACGATGCGCGACAGCTCTCACGTGACATGATTTCCAGAATTGCCTCATTCATCCAGTCACTGATGGTGTGAGGCCGGTGACACAGCGGCCCGAATGTCATACTGACCCACCCCGCCTGCCTGAGGCATGAGATGATGCCAGGACATGCGGAATCACCCAGACGCATCGAGGCGATCACAGAACAACTCAAGGCTGATCCTTCACTGGATGAGATCATCTGGCTCGAGGCGCAACAGGCAACACGAGAGCAATTGTATCGCTGTCACAGCAAGGACCACGTGGACAGCATGTTCGAATCCTGCCAGGGGCCGGATCTGAGGATTATCGATGCCGACACGGCCATGAACCCGCACACGCTGGATGCCGCCTGTGCCGCTGCCGGTGCCGTCATTCAGGCAAGTGACATGATCATGAATGGCGAGGCCGGGCACGCATTCTGCTGTGTCAGACCACCAGGTCACCATGCCGAACATGATCGTGCCATGGGGTTCTGCATCTTCAACAGCGTTGCCGCCGGTGTGGCTCACCTGCTCGACACACACCGGCTGGAACGGGTCTGTGTGCTTGATTTCGATGTGCACCACGGTAACGGAACGGCAGATATTTTCAGTCACGAACCGAGGGTTCTGTTCTGTTCCAGCTATCAGTATCCGCTCTATCCGTTCAGTGACGAACCATCGCAACCCGGGCACCAGGTCAATACGCCGCTGGCCGAGGGCACAGAACATGACACATTCAGGCAGGCGATCGAGCGCGACTGGATTCCGGCAATCAGTGCGTTCAGGCCACAATTCATTCTGGTCTCCGCCGGGTTTGATGCCCACCGTGCCGACCCATTGGCCGGTCTGTCACTGCATCAGGACAGCTACGCCTGGCTGGGAACACTGATGCATGAACTGGCCGATGAGCATTGCCAGGGCCGCCTGCTGTCATCGCTGGAAGGTGGCTATCATACTGGCGCCCTTGCCAGCAGTGTTCACGCCTATCTGAGAACACGTCATGGCGATCGATCCACACTGAGCTGAGCGCTGAATTCGCGACAGCTGTGCTGATGTCGCCGACACAGACACATGAGCGGGAAAATCTGTTCACCTGCCGGTAACATTCACTCGACACGAACGAGCATGATCCCGAAGACATGATGCCGGTCCTCACTCGAGCGAACATCATCATTCGTGCGCTGCTGTCAGGTATTTTTGACTATCGGGTGCTACGATACTCACAGTCGTGAAAGTCACGTTCATTTTTCGGTAATTCAATCATGAGCATTGAACAGCACAATCTGAATCATACATTTGCCGTGATCGACCCCTCGCAGAGAGTTCACCCTCGATCGTTCAGTGAAAACTTTTATCAGCAGATCGACGAGGAATTTGACGGTTTCGGTGGTCACAGCCTGCTCTCATGCCACAGTCATGATTCTGACTGGCCTACCTGGGAAGTTCATCCGGCCGGTGATGAAGTGGTCTGTCTGATATCAGGCTCCACCACGCTGGTCATGATGGTCAATGGCATGGAACAGCATATGCTGCTGGATGAACCCGGCAGCTATGTCATCATCCCTAAGAACACCTGGCATACGGCACGAACTCGAACACCCTGTACGCTGCTGTTCATCACACCGGGTGAAGGCACGCTCAACGAGTTGGAGCCACCGCGTGAACAGGAGTGAATCAGGATGACTGAACTGACTGACCTGCAACAGCTACTGATACAACTGGATCCTGTGCTCGATGCTGAAAGTTACGTGTTTGTCAGCTGTCACGATGAAGATGCCGCTCCACTTCTGCAAACAGCCAAGGCCATGTTTCGTGAGAACGAAGACGTCAGTCTGATCATCCGGGCCGATGATGCAACCGGAGCCGGTCTGGCCTTCAGCGGCATCTACCGCTGCATCAGTCTGAGCGTACACTCCTCTCTGGAGGCAGTCGGACTGACCGCTACCCTGTCCTCCGCACTGGCCGAAAACGGGATTAGCGCCAATGTGGTGGCAGCCTATTATCATGACCATGTCTTTGTACCGGCCCGGGATGCAGACAGGGCCCTCTCGATACTGAGGAATCTGAAATGAACCTGACCTGGTACGACCTGCTTGGCTCAATCGGCGTGGCCTGCATCCTGATCACCTACCTGATGACCCAGATCGGCAAGATGCGCGCCAGCAGTGTACGATTCGCGACACTGAACGCCTTCGGCGCCATTTTCGTCCTCATCTCGCTGTCCTATGAATTCAACATGCATGCCTTCATCATCGAGATATTCTGGCTGCTGATCTCACTCATCGGCATTGGCAGAAACCTGCATCAGAAACGCGTGCTCAGACAGACCGGATGATGCGCTCTCCGGCCAGTCACTCCCAACCAGAAAACGGATACGACTCATGAACTATTCCAGATGGTTATACGTCAAGCGTCCTGAAAATGATCTGACACCTGATTGCTACCAGCGTGTTGATCAGACGCTCGAGACCACCCTGGCGCGCAATGAAGTGCTGCTGCAAGCCCGTTACTGGTCGGTCGACCCCTACATGCGAATTCAGCAGAGTGCCGGCGACACCTGGGAAGAACCGTTCCCGCTGAACACGGTACAGGGTGGCGGTGTCGTCGCCCGGGTAATGGATGTCGCCGCCGATGTCACCGCACTGGCAGTGGGAGACTGGGTGGGATTGCTACATGGGCTGGCAGACTCATGCAGTCATGTCCGTGACCGAATGCCGCCGACTCGATCCTGATCTGGCACCGCCCTCAACCGCGCTGCATGTACTCGGAATGCCGGGTCGTATAGCCTATTTCGGCCTGTTTGAAGCCGGTCAGCCACGACCGGGGGAAACACTGCTGGTCAGCGGTGCCGCCGGTGCTGTCGGATCCATTGTCGGACAGATCGGCAAACTGGCCGGGTGTCGTGTGGTCGGAATCGCTGGAAACCGGGAAAAGGCAGCCTGGCTCACCGGCACACTCGGGTTTGATGATGCCATCGTGTATCGCGATTACCCTGACAGGGCCGCCATGACCAGGGCACTGGAAGCTCATTGCCCGGATGGGATCGATGTGTACTACGACAATGTTGGCGGATACATCACCGATGCGGTGATAGAACGCATGAACCTGCGTGCCCGCCTGATCATCTGTGGCCAGATCAGCCAGTATCAGGGCGGTCTGGACACACCTGATCTGGGGCCCAGGCTGTTGCAGCACTTTCTCTACAAGCGTGCCCGCATGACCGGCGTACTCGCGCGTGATTACACACCGCGTCATGATGAAATGATGGTGCACATGGGCCCCTGGGTACAACACGGAAAAATCCGCTATGAAGAGACGTTTGTCGATGGTTTCGATCAGTTGCCCCATGCTCATTGTGCAGCCTGTTCGATGGGGCCAATACCGGCAAGCTGATCGTTCGAAAATCCGCTGATTGAGCGGGTGCCAGACCTGTGTGCCACTATCACGGAAATTTCAGCTCTCATCTCATACCATGATGCGCCGTTGCACAGAGTGTGAACTATCAGATCAACTTGTGACCTGTCGTTTGCTAGACTGTGCGCGCTCATTGCCTGCTGCTGAAAACGGAAACACGAACTCATGACACTGTTGACACGATTGCTGTTGCTGACCGTCCTGTTGTGCCAGGGACTTGCCGTCAATGGCATGCCACTGAACAGCGTTATCGAGCGCAACGACAATGGCCCCTGGGTGGTGAGAGTTCACGAGCTCATTCCGGCGGAATACGGTCCGCTGCAGACACGCTTTGATGTCTGGGCTACCGACAGCAATGATGCCTATGCCATTATCAGAATCCGCAACCGGTATGAGCTGGATCAACTGAGGAAGCTGGGGCACACCGCTCGGGTTGACCCGATCAGCACCACTCAGCTTCGAACCCTCGACCGTGCACTCACAGGCAGCGGTTCCATCCCTGGTTTTGCCTGCTACCGAACGGTCGAGGCCACACTGAGCACTGCCGAAGCCATCGTCAGCAACCTGCCGGATATCGCCGAGCTGATTGATATCGGCGACAGCTGGGAGAAAACCGATGATGCGAATGCCGGTTTCGACCTCAGGGTACTGAGACTGACCAACCGCAACATTGCCGGCCCCAAGCCCGTACTGTTCGTGATGTCGGCGGTACATGCACGTGAATACACCACCGCAGAGACCATGACCCGCTTCGCCGAAGAACTGGCCGATGGCTACGGTAACAATGCTGATGCCACCTGGCTGCTTGATCATCACGAGATTCATCTGCTGCTGCAGAGCAATCCCGACGGTCGCAAGCAGGCCGAAACCGGCTTGTCATGGCGCAAGAACACCAATGAAAACTACTGCTCACCCACATCCGAGAGTCGTGGTGCCGACCTTAACCGCAACTTCCCGTTCCAGTGGGGTGGTGCTGCCAGCACCTTCGAATGCGATATCACCTATCAGGGGCCTTCTGCGGCATCGGAGCCCGAGGTCGTGGCCATCGTCGATTACGTGCGCAGCATCTTCCCAGATCAGCGAGGCGATGGCATCAATGACCCGGCGCCGCTGGATGCCAGCGGTGTGTTCATTGATGTGCACAGTTTCAGCCAGCTGGTGCTGTGGCCCTGGGGGTTCAGCAACAACGCCGGTCAGGCACCCAATCAGGACCAGTTGTCAACGCTGGGACGACGACTGGCCTTTTTCAACAGCTACCGGCCACAACAGATCCTGGGCCTGACTGCGGCTTCGGGTTCTACTGCTGACTTTGCCTATGGTGAGCTGGGTGTGGCATCGTACGCATTCGAACTGGGCACCAGTTTCTTCCAGAACTGCACCACCTTCGAGAACGATATCGTCCTGCAGAACATCGCCGCCATGAACTATGCCGCCCGTGTGGCCCGTACCCCCTACCAGACGCCATCGGGCCCGGATATCACCGACCTGACCATCACACCCAATACCATATTCACCGGCGACCCTGTCAGCATCACGCTCACTGCCGATGGTACCCGATTCAGTACGCTGACCGATCCAACCTCGCCACTGGAGTCGCCTCGAGAGATCAGTACAGTCGAGATCCATCTTGATGCCCTGCCCTGGCAGGATCCGGCCACAACCTCCGCCAGCGCCGATGACGGCAGCTTCGACAGCAGTCTGGAGCCCGCCTCCGCCATGCTCACGACCGCTGGCCTCGCCGAAGGCCGGCACACGGTCTACGCCCGTGCCACAGGCACTGATGCCCAGGCCGGTGCCATCACGGGCGGTTTTCTGTATGTGCTCAATCCGGCCACGGCTGCGACGCTATCGGGAACAGTTCGTGTTGCCGGTAGCAGCACTACCGTTGCCAATGCGCTCATCCAGGCCGGACCGTTCATGACAGTAAGTGATGCCCTGGGTAATTACGCACTCAATCTGTCAGCCGGAAGTTACGACATTACAGTCAGCGCTGACGGATTCGGCGACGGATCGGCCAGTGTCACCCTGGCAGCATCCGAGGAGCAAACACTGAATCTGGAACTGATCCCTCGTTGTGATGTGTTCGCCGACAACATGGAGAATGGCAATATCGGCTGGCAGGAAGAAAGCCCCTGGTCCATCATCAACGATGCCGCGATCGGACCGGGCATGTACTGGCATGACAGTCCCGGGGGCAATTATGCATCCGGTCTCGACATCAGCCTGACCAGTCCGGTGATCGACCTGAGTCAGGCGAACAATGCCCGACTCAGTTTCGACCATATCTGCGACACCGAATCCGGCTTTGACTTCGGCATCGTCGAAACCTCGGCCGATGGCAACAGCTGGAGTGAAATATACCGCTGTGACGACCAGGAATCCTGGCAGACACAAGTACTCGACCTCTCATCCCTGGACGGCGAGCCGACTGCTCAGATACGGTTCCGTCTCGATACCGACAGCATCATCAATGACGATGGCTGGTACATTGATAACGTGGCCATCAATGCGGCCGGTGGTGTTTGCACAACCTCCAGCGGAGACAACCTGTTCTCTGACGGTTTCGAATCGGCACAGCCATAATGGATTGAAACGGTTCCCTCCGGGGCAATGGTTTTCTACAATGCAGCTTGAATCCACCCGCTGACAGGAAGCCTGCATGGAACTGCTGACCATCGCCACACTGCTCGTCGTGCTGACCGCCCTTTTCGGTTACATCAATGTTCGATTCCTGAAGCTGCCCGTCACCATCGGCCTGATGGTCGTATCAATGGGCTTCTCGCTGCTGATGATTGCCCTAGGCTTTCTCGATCCCTCGCTGCTGCAGATGGAAAAGCAGCTGGTGGCTTCGATTGATTTTCACGAACTGCTGATGGACGGCATGCTCAGCCTGTTGCTGTTTGCCGGTGCACTGCATGTGGATTTCGGCAAGCTGTCTGCCTACAAATGGCCGATTCTGGCCTGCGCCACCCTGGGGGTGCTGTTGTCCACCTTCCTGATTGGCACGCTGGTGTACTTCATGCTGGGCCTGATCGGTTTCGACATTGCCTACATCTACTGTCTGTTGTTCGGTGCCCTGATTTCACCGACCGACCCCATTGCCGCACTGGGCATTCTCAAGCGTCTGGGTGTGCCCAAGAAGCTCGAAATCAAGATTGTTGGTGAAAGCCTCATCAATGACGGCATTGGCGTGGTGGTGTTCCTGACCCTGTTCCAGATCGCACAGATCGGGATCGACAACGTCTCGGCCGGCAGCATCAGCCTGCTGTTCGCGGAGGAAGTCGGCGGCGGTATTCTGCTGGGTCTGGCACTGGGCTTCGTCGGCTATCATCTGATGAGGGGCATCGACGACTACGAAGTCGAAGTGATGATTACCCTGGCGCTGGTGATGGGCGGTTACCTGCTGGCCACCAAGCTGCATTTCTCCGGCCCACTGGCGATGGTGGTGTGTGGTCTGATGGTCGGCAACGAGAGCTTTCGCAGCGGCAGCATGTCAGAAGAAACCCGTCTGTATGTCGACAAGTTCTGGGAGATTGTCGATGTGCTGCTCAATGCCATCCTGTTCGTGCTGATTGGTCTGGAAATCGTCGTGCTGCCATTCGAGATGCAGTTTGTCATTGCCGGTCTGATTGCCATTCCCATCGTACTGGCTTCGCGTTTCACCGGTCTGGCACTGCCGATCACCTTCTTCCGCCGGCGGCTGGAATTCGAGCCGAATACCACCACCATCATGACCTGGGGCGGCCTGCGCGGCGGCATCTCCATCGCACTGGCGCTGTCACTGACGGCCGACATGCCACGCGATCTGCTGCTGGGCATGACCTACACCGTGGTGGCCTTCTCCATCATCGTTCAGGGGCTGACAATCGATCCGCTGATCAAGTATCTGGAGCGTCGTCAGGGGTCCTGATACCCGAGATTTGCAGGTATTCAGTCCGTATCTGCCAGCCGGTTCCGAACCAGTCGCCAGACTTCGGGGTTGAAACCCATGCCCAGATGCGACACGTTGAGGTGAATGTGCTCAACCTGCTCGCTGTGATGATCCATGGCAGCCTGCCACTGAACAATCGCATCAGACTTGCTGACGATGGCCGTGATCGGCTGCGTGATGGCACGATTCTCGCGCCTGTGAATTTCCTGCTCGATCCAGTCAACATCCATGCCCCTGCCCCGAAAAACGTCCGCAGCCGCCGTATACTTGGGGCCACCAGTCACCGGTGAACCCAGTGTGATGACCTGAGACACATGATCAGGCAGATCGCGTGCTACTTCCCTGGCCAGGTACCCACCCAGACTCCAGCCCACCAGGGCAAAGGCAACACCTTCCTGCTCGGATCGGCGCTGCACGTGTTCAACCAGGCGATCACAGAGATAGGGCACGCCGGCCTCACCCCGATAGCAGTCTTTCGACTCCGGTTGCCATCGGTCGGAAAGGTCGTCAAGCGTGTGTTTCAGGTCCAGGCCTGCCAGATTTCGTCCCATGCCCCAGCCTTCGACCGCATGACCATGCTGACTCAGGTAGTAGCGCAAGGGCCGGGTATAGCCATCACCTGACCCGAAACCGGGTATCACCATGACCGGATTGTGGCGTTCAGCCACGTGTGATCTGATACGTGCCCTCAACAGCGGTGCTGTCATTCGGGCTGCGTCGAGAAGCACGCGTGATTCAAACAGCAGTCGCCAACGCGGCGGTGGAGAGATGGTCTGTGGTAACTGATCCATGTAAAGGCTCAAGGTTTGAAAACGTTGACATGCAGCCTATCGCGACCGGCTCATTTTCACGTGAACATTGACGGTATCGTATTGACACCAACCTCACGGTCACTGGCCATGATATCCACAAACAGGCACTTTAACCCCAAGCGATCAACAGGGCATCAACTCGATTCAGGATGATGAGGACATTGAGACTTATTCTGGGTGATCAACTCAGTCATGACATCAGCAGCCTTGCTGACTGTCGCATTGGCGAGGATGTGATACTGATGTGTGAGGTGATGACCGAGGCCACTTACGTCAGGCATCACAAGAAGAAAATTGCATTCCTGTTTTCCTGCATGCGTCACTTTGCTCGTGAACTGGAACAGGCAGGACACCGGGTCGACTACATCACGCTGGATGATCATGAAAACGGCGGCTCATTCAGGTCTGAAGTCGATCGCGCCATCCATCGTCACCAACCGGATCGACTCGTGATCACCGAACCGGGCGAATATCGCCTGATGCATGAATTCAGCACCTGGCAGCAGTCACTGGGTATCACGGTGGACCTCAGGAATGATGACCGTTTCCTGATCGACCGTTCCGGCTTTGCCAAATGGCTTGCCGGCCGCAAGCAGCCGCGAATGGAACACTTCTATCGGATGATGCGTCGACAACACGGGATACTGATGGACGGCGATCAACCCGCCGGTGGTCAGTGGAACTTTGATACCGACAATCGCAAACCGCCTAAAACGTCGATGAAGATTCCCGACACCTACCAGGCACAGCCGGATGAGCTCACCAGAAACGTGATGGCGCTGGTCGCCGAGCGCTTTGACAGCCATTTTGGTGATCTTGAGCCGTTTCACTTTGCTGTCACACGCGAACAGGCGCTTCATGCTCTGGAACGGTTCATAGACGAAAGACTGGTCAATTTCGGCAGCTATCAGGACGCCATGGTACAGGGTGAGCCCTGGATGTATCACAGCCATCTCAGTTTCTACATCAACTGCGGCCTGCTCTCACCGATGGAATGCATACAGGCCGCCGAAACGGCCTACCTCGAAGCCAGTGCGCCGATCAATGCCGTGGAAGGCTTTATCCGGCAGATTCTGGGCTGGCGCGAATACGTGCGTGGCATTTACTGGTCACGGATGCCGGGCTACGAAAATCAGAATCACCTCGACGCGCATCGCGATTTACCCGATTTTTTCTGGAACGGCGATACGCGCATGAACTGCCTCAAGCAGTGCATCGATGAAACCAGGCAGAATGCCTATGCGCACCACATTCAGCGACTGATGGTCATTGGCAATTTCATGCTGCTCGCCGGCATCGAGCCGCAACAGGTTAATGAATGGTTTCTGATTGTCTATGCCGATGCCTATGAGTGGGTGGAAATGCCCAACGTCACTGGCATGATCCTGCACGCCGATGGGGGATTGCTTGGATCAAAACCGTACGCAGCCAGCGGTGCCTACATCAACCGCATGTCAGACTACTGCCGGGGCTGCACATACAAGGTCTCGAAAAAGACCGGGCCTGATGCCTGTCCTTTCAACTATCTGTACTGGGGGTTTCTGATGCGCAACCGTGATTCACTCCAGACTAACGCCCGCATGGGCATGATCTACCGCACACTGGATCGTATGAGTGATGAGAAGATTGCGGACATCGAGTCTGACAACGCACGATTTTTCAGTGATCTGAGCGATGAAAAAATCTGAGCTGCCTCAAAAAACCTGTCCCGTCTGTACCCGCCCCTTCAGCTGGCGGCGCAAATGGGCCAGAGACTGGCCCAGAGTGATCTACTGCTCTGAACGTTGCCGGCGCAGCAAACGTACCCGATCACTAACCCCTTACACCAACGAGAGCAATCGATGACACAGCCTGTTCATATCATGTGGTTCCGACAGGACCTCAGACTGGCCGACAACCCGGCTCTGACTGAAGCGGCCCGGCAGGGCCTGATCCTGCCGATCTACATCCTCGATGATGACAATGCGGGTGAACACGCTCAGGGTGCCGCCAGTCGCTGGTGGCTGCATCACGCGCTTGAGAGCCTGAATGAATCGCTGGGCGGCAAGCTCAGCCTTTACCGGGGCAAGGCAGAGAACGTGCTCGATGACCTCGGAAACAGGCTCAATATCACTTCCATCAACTGGAACCGCTGCTATGAGCCCTGGCGCATCGATCGCGACGGAAGGATCAAGACGCAACTTTCGGATTCAGCTATTGCCGTCAACAGCCACAATGGTTCACTGCTGTGGGAACCCTGGCAGGCACTGAAACAGGACGGCACCCCCTACCGTGTCTTCACCCCGTTCTACCGCAGGGGTTGCATGAATGCCGAACCGCCGCGTGCGCCACTCGACACACCTGAGATTCTGGAATGCACCTCAGATCCAGAGTCTGTCGACATCGATTCACTGGCATTGCTGCCCCGCATCCGCTGGGACCGCTCTCTCGAGCCGCACTGGGACATCAGTGAGGCGGGTGCAGCCAGCACGCTGCGACGCTTCATGGATTTGGGCATCGATGACTACAAACAGGGACGCAACTTCCCGGCCAGACGCAATGTATCGCGACTGTCGCCCTACCTGCATTTCGGGCAGATCTCGCCACACACCGTGTGGCATGCCAGCAAGCTGCTCGAGGACAGTGACAATGTGGAGCACTTTCGCTCGGAACTGGGTTGGCGCGAGTTTTCCAACAGCCTGCTGTATCACTTCCCGCAGCTGCCGAGCAAGAATCTGCAGCCCAGGTTCGACAGCTTCCCCTGGGAGGACAACGACGACTATCTCATCGCCTGGCAACGCGGCCAGACAGGCTACCCCATCGTTGATGCCGGCATGCGCGAACTGTGGCAAACCGGTTACATGCACAACCGGGTGCGCATGATTGTTGGCTCTTTTCTGGTCAAGAACCTGCTGATTCACTGGCACCACGGTGAGCGCTGGTTCTGGGATTGTCTGGTCGATGCAGACCTGGCCAGCAACAGCGCCAGCTGGCAGTGGATCGCAGGTTGCGGTGCCGATGCGGCGCCCTACTTTCGGATCTTCAATCCCGTCACCCAGGGTGAAAAGTTCGACCCGGATGGCAGCTACACCAGGCAGTATGTTCCCGAGCTGGCCGGCCTGCCCGACAAATACCTGTTCTCGCCCTGGCAGGCACCGGCCGCCGTGCTGGAATCGGCCAGTGTCAAGCTGGGGCAGGATTATCCGGAGCCCATAGTCAACCTGAAAGCCTCGCGCGAAGCCGCGCTGGCAGCTTTCCAGACCACTCGCCAACCCACTGCGTGACTACTCAGGACTGTGACCGAGTTCAACGAACCTGTCGTCAATTGCTTTAGTGTCTAAGCCGGTAAGGAAGCAGGCGATAACGATAACGATGTGCCTGATGAGGGGTGATGATGAGCGAGCAGAATCGTGCGGCCAGGCTTGCCTGTTCCAAAAGTTTTTTCCTGTGGTCGGCGCTGGCGCCCGACCGAGACAGTGAATTCCGCCACAGCGAGTTCACCGATATCACCGAGACCGAATACCACCGCTGGAAACGGCTCAGCAGCCTGATGAGTGAAATCAAGGGGTTTGACGAGCTGGCCTCCAGCCACCCTTTCGTCAACACGGTGCGCAACCGCCCCGGTGAATACCTGTGCTGTTATTTCGTGTTCGGTCTGCAGACCGGCACCGACATACCAAGGCTCAAGCGCTGGATCAAGCTGATTGCCCGCTACATGGAATTCGAATTCACCGAAGGCGAGATGATTTCTCTCTGAACTGTGTTTCCGGTGTTGGCTGGCGAGACGCCGGAGTCAGAAATAGAGCGCGATAGCGCCCTTGAGACATCATGTCCTTCAGGGCCACTACCGGCTCTACCACCACCAACACTCCTGAGGAGGGATTTGCTGGTCGCAGTTTCATATTACTAGGAAATGTCCATCCGAGAAGGGCTTGTGACATAGGTTTACAAAATCTGGATTTCGCCCCTGATGTCAGGCTTGAACGAAAACAACATGGATGAATTCGTCAATCAGGTTTTCGCCAGAGTGTGAGAATGGTGCCGATGGGGTGACTCGAACACCCGACCCACGCATTACGAATGCGTTGCTCTGCCAACTGAGCTACACCGGCACGGTGCGTGAAGCCCGCTGATTATAGACCAGCTTTTCAGGCTTGGATAGCAGCAGGCTGGCACCCCGATATGGCAACGAGTCATTCCCGCGACGGCGGGAATCCATCTTGATCTTCAACAATCAACATCAGATTCGACGTTCGCCTGAACCCGAGCGATCGTGGGAATGTAATTAATCAGTCACCCGTGCCTGTCGCTGCTTCATCAGCTTCTTCAGTACCGTTTCCGGCCATCAGTGCCTTCAGATCCTCGATCACTTCCTGGGTGTGCTTGTCCGGGTTGACCTTGCTGTAGTGCTTCACGATCACACCATCCGGATCGACGATGAATGACTGGCGTGAGGCAATGCTCTGGCCACGCCATTCACGACCAACACCATAGGCGCTGGTGAGCTCACCATCGACATCGGCCAGCAGGGTGAACGGCAGCTTGTATTTGTCGGAGAATGCCTTGTGCGAGGCCACGTCATCCAGGCTGACACCAACCACATCGGCACCGATTCTGCGAAAGACGTATATGTTGTCACGGAAATTGCAGGCCTCGGTGGTGCACCCGGGCGTGTCGTCCTTGGGGTAGAAGTACACCGCGAGATATCGTCCGCTGTAGTCGCTCATCTGGTGCCAGTCGCCGTTCTGGTCCTGCAGTTTGAAATCGGGCGCATTATCGCCAACCGTCAGTGGTTCGGCCTGTGCAGCGACTGCGAAAAGCATGACAGCCAGTGCTGTCGTGAGTAATTTGATCTGTTTCATGTTGGTTTTCCATCAGCAAGCCGCTGCATTATGCAGGCATTGCGTGAATTTCGTGACAAGACTCAGGGCTGAGTATTGTGAGTTTGGGCGGCGTCGTCTTCCGGCGGCTTGCGAAATGACAGCACGATCATCAGCACAGCCCCCACACAGATGGCCGAATCGGCAATATTGAAGGCCGGCCAGTGCCAGGTTGAGGTGATCGGAACATCTATGAAATCAATCACATAGCCGTGATAGCTGCGATCAATCAGATTACCGATGGCGCCGCCCAGAATCAGCGCCAGCGGGATCGCCGTGGCCCTGTCGGTGCGTGGGATTCGCTTCAGCCACACCAGCAACACAATGGAGATGATGACGGTCAGCACCAGAAAGAACCAGCGCTGTGCGCCGCCGGGCATGTTGAGGAAACTGAAGGCCGCACCGTAATTGTGCAGCAGGGTCCAGTAGAGCCAGGGAAACACTTCGACTGATTCGTACAGATCCAGACGGCTGGCAGCCAGCCACTTGGTGATCTGATCGAGCACGATGATGATGGCCGTGATCCACAGCCAGTTGAGCGCGTTCTTCTGCTGCGATTGATCCAAGGTGGACTCCATCAGAAGTAGTGTCGGGTTTCGCCCTGCCCCACCACATTGACAATACAGCGGCCGCACAGGGTTGGGTGAGCCTCTATCATGCCCACATCCGGTCGCTGATGCCAGCAGCGTTCGCACTTGTCGGCCTCTGACTTGACCACCTTGAGCCAGAACGAACCCTCGCCCAGTTTTGCCTCGACGGCATCTTCGGGCTTCTCGGCCAGTGGCAAGATCGTGGCTGCGGAAGTCAGCAGCGCATAACGGATTTCATTCGAGGCAGGCTCCAGTATCGCCATGGCCTTGTCATCCAGATACAGCTCTACTTCGGCGTTCAGTGAGGAACCGATCACCTTTTCCTTGCGCATGCCTTCCAGCGCGCGTCTGACACCATCATTGATTTCCGTCACCGTCTGCCAGAAGGCCTCATCACAGGCATCGTCCTGCGGTACCTTGTGAAGCCCGTCATACCAGGTGGTGAGCAGCACGCTATCATCCAGTGTCGCATCGAGGTTGGCACGAATCTCTTCCCAGATCTCCTCGCAGGTGAAGGTCAGCACCGGCGCCAGCCAGCGCGTCATCGCCTGCAGAATGTGGTACATGGCGGTTTGCGCCGAACGCCGCGCCCTGGAATCGGGCTGGGTGGTGTAGAGCCTGTCCTTGATGATATCCAGGTAGAAGGCACCCATGTCGATGGAGCAGAAATGATGAACCTTCTGATAGATATGATGATACTGGTAGGCCTCGTAGGCCACCTCGATCTCGTCCTGCAGGCAGGCCGCACGATTGATGGCCCAGCGGTCCAGTGCCAGGCAATCGTCAAATTCAACGCTGTTTTCAGCCGGATTGAATCCCGTCAGGTTGCCGAGAAAATAGCGTGCGGTATTGCGGATGCGCCGATAGGTGTCAGAGACCCGTTTCAGAATCTCGTCCGAAACACTCATCTCGTAGCGGTAATCAGCCGCTGCGACCCACAATCGCAATACATCTGCACCGTATTGCTGGATCACCTTCTGCGGCTGCACAATATTGCCCAGCGACTTGGACATCTTGCGGCCATCGGCATCCACAGTGAAGCCGTGGGTCAGCACCTGCTTGTAAGGCGGCTGCCCATGCATGGCAACGCTGCTCAGCAGTGATGACTGGAACCAGCCGCGGTGCTGGTCAGAGCCTTCCAGATAGAGATCGGCCGGCCGCTGCAGGTTGTCACGCTGATCGAGCACCGCGTGATGAGTGACGCCCGAATCAAACCAGACATCGAGAATATCGTTAACCCTCATATACTGATCGGCTTCATCACCGAGCATGTCGGCCGGTTCCGTGCTGTACCAGCAATCCACGCCCTCGGTCTCGACCCGATCGGCCACCTTGCGCATGATGCTGACCGTGTCCGGATGCGGTGCACCACTCTCCTTGTCGGCAAAGATCGTGATCGGCACGCCCCAGGTGCGCTGACGCGAGATGCACCAGTCAGGCCGGTTGTCGATCATGCTTTCGATGCGCTGCTGGCCCCAGTCAGGTACCCAGCGAACGCCGGGAATGGTCTCCAGCGCCTGTTTCCTCAGGCCCTGATTGTCCATGCTGATAAACCACTGCGGCGTGACACGAAAAGCCGTCGGTGACTTGTGTCGCCAGCAATGCGGGTAGCTGTGCTGATAGGCTTCATCCTTCAGCAACATGCCCTTATCGCGCAGTGTTTCAACGATATTGTCGTTGGCCTTCCACACAAACTGGCCACCGAACAGCCCGGTATCGTCGGTGTAGATTCCACGCGCATTGACCGGGTTCAGGATATCCAGGCCGTATTTCTGACCCACCTCGAAGTCCTCGGCACCGTGACCAGGGGCGGTGTGTACACAGCCGGTACCCGAGTCGGTAGTGACGTGATCACCGAGGATAACGGGCACCTGGCGATCGTAGAACGGGTGATTCAGTTGAACCAGATCCAGTGCTTCACCGGTACAGGTGGCCAGCACCTCTGCCTCGTCTTCATGGCCGTAACGCTGCATGCAGGCTTCGACCAGATCACTGGCCAGGATCAGATAGTGATCCTCACTGTGGCGTACCAGCGAATACTCGAATTCGGCGTGCAGGGTGACTGCGAGGTTGGCCGGCAGCGTCCAGGGCGTGGTGGTCCAGATCACCACCGAGACCCGCTTGCCGTCAAGCTCCACATCCAGCGCATCCGTCAGTGAGGCATTGTCGACCACGTCGAAGGCCACATCGATCGCCGGTGAGGTCTTGTCCTCGTAATCGATTTCGGCTTCTGCAAGTGCCGATCCGCAATCGAAGCACCAGTTGACGGGTTTGACACCCTGGTGCAGATGACCGTTGTCGATGATATCGGCCAGGGCACGCAGCATGTTGGCCTCAAAGCGTGTATCCAGCGTCAGGTAGGGATTGTCCCATTCGCCCATGACACCGAGTCGCTTGAAATCCTTGCGCTGACCGTCGACCTGCTTCAGTGCGTATTCGCGGCATTTCTGTCTGAAGGTGGCGGCATCGACCTTGTGTCCCACCTTGCCGACCTTCTTTTCAACCTGCAATTCGATCGGCAGGCCATGGCAGTCCCAGCCCGGCACATACGGCGCCTGGAATCCGGCCATGAAGCGTGACTTGACTGAAAAATCCTTCAGGATCTTGTTGACGGCATGTCCGATGTGAATCTGACCGTTGGCGTAGGGCGGGCCATCGTGCAGGATGAACTTCTCGCGCCCTTCGGTCTTCCTGATCAGCGTGCCGTAGCGGTCTTCCTTTTCCCACTTTTCCAGCATGCCCGGTTCGCGTTGCGCCAGATTGGCCTTCATCGGAAAGCCGGTCTGAGGCAGGTTCAGGGTGTCCTTGTAATCTTTCTTGTTCTCGTCAGTCACGTCTCTTCTCCGTCCAGGCAACGCCGTGCTGCCTCGACATCTTTTCCAATCTGGATGACCAGGCTGTCCAGATCATCGTATTTCTCTTCATCTCTCAGTTTTTCAATCATGATGGTCTCCAGGTGCTTGCCATAGAGATCACCGTCATAATCCAGCAGATGCACCTCGAGGATCATCACCTTGCCATCCACGGTCGGTCGGGTGCCGATACTGGCCACGCCCGGATGATAATCCAGCCCCGGGCCATTGACCCTGACGGCATAGATCCCGTGCAAGGGCGATCGGCGCCGATGCAGCAGGATGTTGGCTGTCGGATAGCCCAGCTTGCGTCCCAGCTGCTGTCCGCGAACCACTCTGCCATACATGGCATAGGGCCTGCCCAGCAGTCTTGAGGCACCTTTCAGGTCGCCATCGAGCAGTGACTGCCTGACCATGGACGAGGAGATGCGTTCATCGCCCCGTAGGGTTTTGACCTGGGTCTGACGAATCACCTCGAAGCCATGACGCCTGCCGGCATCCGTCAGGCTGTCGATATCGCCTGCTCGCCCCGTGCCGTAGCGAAAATCTCCGCCGACGACAATCACCTTCGGATTCAGTGCCCGAACCAGCATGGTCTCGAACTCGTCAGCACTGGTTGCTGCCATGCGACTGTTGAATCTGAGCAGCCACAGCAACCCGAGACGGGTACGTTCCAGCAAGCGGTAGCGCTCGCTGAAGTTGTAGATACGAACCGGCGGATCCGATGCCTTGAAAAACTCGGTGGCCAGCGGATCAAAGCTGACCATGACCGACACCAGGCCCCTTTCCCCGGCCCGATCGCAGACCGAATTGATCAGTGCCATGTGACCACGATGCAGGCCGTCAAAATGACCGATTGTCACCATGCTTCCCTGCGGGCAAAGCCCCGAGGCGTCTGAATCTCTTACCAGCTGCATGTGACGTCGACAGGCCCCGTTTTAGGGTCACGAAATTGGCCGAGTATACCAGCCTGAACCGCCCGGGCAATGGGCTGGACTCAATTAGTTCCCTTACCGTCCTGACTGTCCTTTTCGCTGCTGGCAGGCAGCTGGCTGCGATCGGACCAGAGTGCGCGATAGGAAACACCGCAGAGCGCAGAAACAGCCAGGTAAATCACGCCGCCCGCGAGGATAATCAGCAGCAACTTTCCGATGCGACCAGCGAAACCCATCGGCCACCACTGAGCCATTTCTCCAGCCAGATAGTGGATGGCAACACCCATCACGCTGGCTGCAATCAGGATGGCCATCAGATGACGCCAGAATCCACCGGCCATCAGACCGAAACGATCGCGTTTCAGTGCCAGCGAGAGGATCAGCACCTGTAGCCAGGCCGACAGCGTGCTGGCAAAGGCCAGTCCGGTATGGGCCGGCAGCCATTCACCGTCCCACAGAATCCAGACAAACAGGACATTGAGCCCCATGTTGGCCACCATGGATGCCACCGCTGCCTTGACTGGCAATTTTGTGTTCTGACGCGAGAAGAAGGCCGGCGCCATCACCTTGACCAGGACATAGGCCGGCAGGCCGGCAGCATAGGCCGCCACACTGTAGGCCGTCATTTCAACATCGTGTGCTGTAAACGAGCCATAACTGAACAAGGTAGCGGTGATCGGCATCGCCAGCAGCCCCAGACCGACAGCGGCAGGAATGGCAATCAGCAATCCGCTGCGTACGCCCCATGACAGGATACGTCCGAATGCGGCATTGTCCCTTGATGACCAGGCCCTGGACAGTGACGGCAGAATCACGGTGGAGAGCGCAATACCGAATACGCCCAGCGGAAATTCCAGCAGGCGGTCGGAGTAGAACAGCCAGGTGATACTGCCGGTGACCAGCAGTGAGGCAATCATGGTGTCGATCAGCAGATTGATCTGAGCCACTGATGAGCCGAACAACGTCGGAATCATCAACTTGCCGATACGGCGCACGCCGGCATGTTTGAATGACCAGCGTGGTCTTGGCAGCATGCCCAAACGCATCAGGGATGGCACCTGGAACAGCAACTGTATGATACCGGCGATCAGCACACCCCAGGCCAGCGCCTTGATCGGCTCATCGAAATGCGGTGCCAGAAACAGGGCAGCACAGATCAGTGCGATATTGAGCAGCACCGGTGTCACAGCCGGTACGGCAAAGCGACCGAAGGTATTGAGTACACCGGCGGCCAGCGCCGTCAACGAGATGAACAGCGCGTAGGGGAAAGTCACCCTCAGCATGTCGGAAGCAAGCTGGTGCTGACCCGCATCATCAAATCCCAGGCCGAACACACTGATGAACGCCGGCGAGAAGATCATGCCGAGGCCGACCACCAGCAACAGTACGGAGAGCAGCATGCCGGCCACATGATCGAGCAATGATTTCAGTTCTTCACGACTGCGGTTCTTGCGGTAGTCACTGAACACCGGCACAAAGGCCAGTGAGAACGAACCTTCGGCAAACAGCCGGCGCATCAGGTTGGGGATACGCAAGGCGACATAGAAGGCATCGGTGGCCGCCGAGGCACCGAATGTGCGCGCCAGGATGACATCACGCAGAAATCCGAAAATCCGTGACAGCAGGGTCATCAGGCTGACCACAGCGGTAGACTTGAGCAGCTTCATCCCGGCTCAGGCACCCACGCGACAATTACAGTGTCTGAACGGCCATAAGGCAGTCATCAAAAACACCTGTCGATTGTTCCGCTGGTATTGACTGTACAGAGTCTTCATAGGACAATTGTCCGGTTTTATCATTATTAATTTTCAGGAGTAGACCATTGGCTCATACTGCACAAGCCAAAAAGCGTGTCCGTCAGGCGACCAAGAATCGCTTGCGCAATGCGAGCGCGCGTTCAAGATTTAGAACTTACATCAAGAAAGTTGTAAATGCCATTGAATCTGGTGACAAAAAAAAGGCGGAAGAAGCCTACAAAACTGCCATTAATGTGATCGACGCGACCGCTTCAAAAGGTCTGATCCACAGAAACAAGGCTGCCCGTCACAAGAGTCGCTTGAACTCACGTATTCGCAGCATGTAAGGCAGACGCGTTACAGAATCCGGAAAACGGCCCTTGATTGGGCCGTTTTTCATGCTGCACCGCACAAATCACGAATTTTTCCGTTCAATTACCTGCCATTCCTGCCTGATGCAGGCAATGACTGTCAATCTCAGTGCAATGCTTGCAAATGAGAATCATTCTCATTAAAATCAATCGCGACTGACTGACCAGATAAACTTCAATGATCATGATCGTAGCAAGCCATGACTGAAACCGGGAATATCGGCATCGTGCTGCTGGTTCACGGTGGTTCACCCGCCTGGAACCAGGCTGTCGAGGATCTGGCCATCAGCCTGCGCGAGCAATACAGCGTCATCGTGTCGACCGGCATGAGCAATATCGATGGCCTGACTCAAGCGGCTGATCGACTGATCAACTCCGGCTGTAACGAGGTTCACATCATTCGATTGTCAATCTACAGCCCTGTGTTCAATGAACGCCACAGGAGCACCCGGGATCGACTCAAGAGCAGCTACCCCGACACCCGAATCGAGTGGCACGGCAACGGGCTGGTCAATGCAGTCGAGACCGACAGCATACTGCTAGATCGGGCACAGGCATTATCAACCCGACCCGAGCTTGAACGCATTCTGTTCCTGGCCCACGGTGCTGCCAGTGATGACGACGATGCCAGCTGCATACAGGCCCTGCAGCAACGTGCCGAACTGACTGAAACATCAATCGGGCCTGAATCGATCTGGTGCACGACGCTGCGCGAGGACTGGCCGGAAAAACGGCAGAAGGCTGAAAGCGCCATCAGGTCATGGGTTAAACAGGCTGAAGCCGATGGCATGACTGTTCTGGTCATACCCGTCAGACTGTTCGGCTTTGGACCCTATGCGAGTGTACTGAACGATCTGACATATCAGTCACAGGGCCTGGGCCTGTTGCCCCACCCCCTGATCGAAAAATGGATCGTGAGGACAATCGGTCATGAAAGCTGACCATTGCTGGACTCTGGAGTCAAACCTCGCACGATGTACTATCAGTCTCTGGCACAATGATACAGCTGTCTTTCCTCATCACCGCTGGACCGGCTTGATGGCCCGTCAGCTATGGTCGGTCTGTCGTGGTCTGTTTGGCCTGAGTGAACCGTCAGACAGCGCCATGACAGAGCTGCCGAGCGAGCTGTCTGATGAAGACAGTCAGCGGTTTACCCTGCGTATCTGCACCAATCAGGTAAAATCCTTGCTGGCACGATCAATGATCGAGCGTTGCCGCATCGAGAACACACTTGGCATCAGACGTGACCTGATCGGCTGGAACGACAGCAATCACGCACTGGCTCAGGAACTGCTATTTCAGATTCGCAGTCATGATCTGCACCACGGCGAGCATCAGTTACTTGAACACGTGTTGAACAAGGGACTGCCAGGAAACGAAGACAGTGCTCTACAAGCACTCAGTGAACTGGACAGGCAAGGCCTGATCCAGCAAATATCGACAGCTGACGGGCAGGTTTTCTATGACCGCAATACCGAGCCTCATGCCCATCTGTATTATCCGTCACAGAATCGGTTGATAGATTGCAGTGAGCACTGCAGACAGCTGTTCAGGGACAAGGCTGAGTTGATCAGCCCTGCTGAGCGGGTGAATTGTCAGCAGTGACGCCATTTTCTTCTTGTATTTCATCGACAGCCGGCAGATCCAGATCATCGATGAATGCAGCCACTTCGTGCATCAGCTTTTCAGTACCCTGTCGGCTGACCGATGAAATCACGAACCAGCGGTCATCCCAGCCAATCTTTTCGACACACTCAGCCGCCAGTGATTCGGCCTCTGCCCTGTCCAGCAGATCGGCTTTGGTGAATACCAGCCAGCGCGGCTTGTTGATCAGACTTTCCTCGAAATTGACCAGTTCGGTTTCGATATTTCGAACCTGGTTTTCCAGTGGCATGCCATCCAGCGGCATCAGTTCAACCAGATGAAGCAACAGTCGAGTACGCTGGATGTGCTTGAGAAACTGGATACCCAGTCCGGCACCCTCTGCTGCACCCTCGATTACTCCGGGTATATCGGCAATCACGAAACTCTGATCGACATCGGTACGTACCACACCCAGATTGGGATAAAGGGTCGTGAACGGATAATCGGCCACCTTTGGTCTGGCCGCCGAAACCGTGCTGATCAGGGTTGATTTTCCGGCGTTGGGGAATCCCAGCAGCCCCACATCGGCCAGAACCTTGAGTTCCAGATGCAAATCACGCCGCTCGCCTGGCGTGCCATTGGTCTGTTGCCTGGGAGCACGATTGGTCGAGGACTTGAAACGGGCATTGCCCTTGCCGCCTTCACCCCCCTGTGCCACCAGCAACTGCTGTTCATGCGCCGTGATATCGCCGATCACCTCGTCAGTCTCGACATTGACCACGACCGTACCGACGGGAACGGTAATGACCAGATCGTCACCCTTCCTGCCGGTGCAATTGGAACCACCACCGTTAGTGCCGCGTTCGGCACCGTAAAATCGCTGATGACGGAAATCAACCAGGGTGTTGAGGCCTTCATCGCCCTGCAGATAAACGCTGCCGCCATTGCCGCCATCGCCACCGTCCGGGCCACCTCTGGGCACGTATTTTTCCCGGCGAAAGCCGACCACACCGTTACCGCCATCGCCGGCAGCTACCGTGATCTTGACTTCATCAACAAATTTCATTGCGGGTAACCTGTAGTCATCTGTTTGAAAAGTATACAAAAAAGCCCCGCAGTGCGGGGCTTTTCGTCAAATCTTGCGGGATTTGTCAGGACTTCTCTACCGATACAAACTTTCGGTTGAGCGGTCCGCCCTGGTGAAATTTCACCTTGCCATCTGCCGTGGCAAACAGGGTGTGGTCGCGTCCACAACCAACGTTCTCACCGGCATGAATTTTTGTGCCGCGCTGACGAACCAGGATATTGCCTGCCAGAACAGACTCACCGCCGTATTTCTTGACACCAAGAAACTTGGGATTCGAATCGCGACCGTTGCGGGTACTACCGCCTGCTTTCTTATGAGCCATTGATCAGTCCTCTTACTTCTTCTTGCTGAATTCGGTCTCGCCGCCTTCAGCCAGTGTTTTAGCCTGTCCCAGCCAGTCGTCACGATCGATACGACCCTTGAAACTCAGGGCGTCGTCAACCTGAGCGATCTGCTCGGGTGTGAATTCAGCAATCTGGCTGAAATGGTAGATGCCCAGTCCGTTGAGCTTCTTCTCGAGAACAGGCCCAACACCGGAAATCTTCTTCAGATCATCGGCTTCACCGTTTGGCGCATCGAGGAACTTGAGCTCGGTGGCCTTGGCTTCAGCCTTCTTGGGTGCTTCCTTCTTTGGTGCAGCCTTCTTTTCGGCCTTGGGCTTGTCGTCCTTGGCAGGTGCTGCTTTCTTGGGAGCGGCTTTCTTGGCGGCCGGCTTGGCACCGGATGCAATTACATTGGTGATCTCCAGCTCGGTATACGACTGGCGATGACCCATTTGCTTGCGGGAATGCTTGCGGCGACGGAACTTGATGATACGGACTTTCTTGGCACGGCCGTGAGAAAGCACCTTGGCTTCTACAGCGCCACCATCGATGGTGGGGGTGCCTATGATGACATTATCACCGTCTGAAACCATCATGACCTGGTCCAGCGTGACGTTGTCACCTTCTTCAACATTGAGTTTTTCAACTTTCAGGCGATCGCCCGGGGCAGCACGGTACTGCTTGCCACCTGTCGCAAATACTGCGTACATGACTATGAGTCTCCTAGTTGTTGTTTCTTTTCTGACCGCTGGCTGGTTTCACTCTGGTTCGGCAGTGCCGGGAATCAGGTGGCCGCTCTTCTGTGCGATCATCTTATAATTTGGTCTTGCAAAAGAGCGGGAATGTTAGCGGCACGGATTCGATAAGTCAATGCCTGATAGACCTTTTTTATGCGTCCCTGATCAGCGGATCTGGACGTGATTGCGCCTCATTTGCGCCTGAGAAGCCAGTCTCTGAAACGCCTGACCGGAGCACTCAGCCGTATGATTCGATCATGCAGTCGAATAAGCCTGGTTAGCGTCGTCATCTGACTGGATATGGTCTGATAGAGCCGTTTGAGATGATCATCACGTCGCGAAATCATTGTCTTGATGTGTTCGACGTCACGCTCGGTCAGAGTGTGTCCAGGCCTGATTTCAGGGTCGAGATGTCGATCCACGTAGATGGTCGAGTGCACGTTCGCCTGCTCACCCGATACCTCGGTGTAGTAGTAGATGGCAAATGAGCGCCTGCAATCCACCGCACCATCCTGTGGCAGATTGATCTGCGGAAACCCATGCCAGGAGCGATTGTCCGTGGCAAACAGCACGGCACGATTCATGATTGGTGTCACCGACACAATCTCATCCTCATCAGGTGGCAGCCGCGGATCCCTGTGCAACTGGATCTGGCCACCCCATTCATCCTGCCACAGAGGATTCAGATAAATGATCAGGTTCAGCCTTCGCTGCCAGTGCTGTACCGGATGATGTGAAAAGTCCACGTGTGGATCGAGTGACTGACCGTGGCGATTATCGTGGGTGCCACCGCCAAAGTACTGCTCGTCATACAGCAAACCATCGATGCCCGTGATGCGACCGAGCAGCTCACGAAACGCCGTGGATCTGACCAGTTGATCCAGCTGCGGGTACACGCCCCCCAGCTCGAGAACCGATTCAACGGTTGACTTCAGCCCGGCAACACCGGCTTCATTCGTGTTCGAACCGGCCTCGAAACCCGGAAACCCATCCAGGATCTGCTGACAGAACGCGCTGTCGAGAAAATCATCGAGGACGAGATGAGGAAACGGACTGGCCTTGCAGAATCGTTGATGAAGCCCTTCCGGATCGGATTTCAATGCCGGATTGAGCAGGTTCACTAGCGCTGCGTCAGATGGGTCGCTCTGTGTCATTCTTGCGCATGCATGATTGAAGAAAGTGCCGCTACTGTGACATGCGCCATTATTCATGACAACTTTTGTTTAGATCACCCGAGTGCGGTATATTGGACTGTTTCGCCGGTCCGTCCAGCAATGCGATCGGCGACAGATGGAAACCGACAGCAACCAGGACCTGGACAGCAGCCAGCCACAGGCAGAGAAACACAGTAAATGGATCAAATCAGCATACGCGGCGCGAGAACCCACAACCTGATGGATGTCGATATCGACCTGCCGCGCAATGAGCTCATCGTGATCACCGGATTGTCAGGATCGGGCAAATCCTCTCTGGCATTCGATACCATCTATGCCGAGGGACAACGCCGCTATGTGGAATCGCTTTCTGCCTACGCCCGGCAATTCCTCTCGATGATGGAAAAACCCGATGTCGATCATATTGAGGGACTGTCGCCTGCGATATCGATCGAGCAGAAGTCAACTTCTCACAATCCCCGATCCACAGTGGGCACCATCACCGAAATCTACGATTATCTGAGACTGCTGTTCGCACGGGTGGGTATTCCTCGCTGCCCTGATCATGACGTTGATCTCGATGCACAGAGTGTGTCGCAGATGGTTGACACCATCACTGCATTGCCCGAGGGCGAGCGACTGATGATTCTTGCGCCGGTGGTCAAGGAACGCAAGGGTGAGCATGTTCAGCTGTTCGAGGAGATGCGTGCACAGGGCTATGTTCGTGTCCGTGTCGACGGCGAGCTGTACGACATCGACGATGTGCCCGAACTGCAGCTGCGGGTCAAGCATACCATCGAGGTGGTGATTGATCGCATCAAGGTGCGCGATGACATCAAGCAACGCCTGGCCGAATCGCTGGAAACGGCACTCAATCTGGCCAATGGCGTGGCCCGGGTCATGAGCATGGATGAGGACGGCGAGATTGACCTGCTGTTCTCCTCACGATTTTCCTGCCCGCATTGCGGTTACAGTCTGGAAGAGCTGGAACCACGTCTGTTCTCCTTCAACAACCCGACCGGCGCCTGTCAGAAATGCGACGGTCTGGGCGTGATCCAGGAATTTGATGCTGACCGCGTGGTCAGACATCCGGAACTCAGCCTGGCCGGCGGTGCCGTACGCGGCTGGGATCGTCGTAACGCCTACTATTTCCAGCTGATCCGCTCATTGGCCGATCATTTCGACTTCGACATCGAAACCCCGTTTGAAGAGCTGCCGAACAAGATTCAGAAAGTGGTGCTTTACGGCAGCGGAAGGGAAAAGATCAAGTTCTCCTATCTGAATGAAAATGGCGATCGCTGGACACGCGAACACAGCTTCGAAGGCATCATCACCAACCTGCAGCGACGCTACCGTGAGACCGAATCCAGTGTGGTACGTGAAGACCTGGCAAAGTACATATCCGACAAGGTCTGTCCCAAATGCAACGGTGAACGACTCAATGTTGGCGCTCGACATGTGTTTGTCGATGATCACAATCTGCCCTCGCTGACTGCGCGATCGGTGGGCGACGCCTTCCGATTCTTCTCCGAGCTCACCCTGGATGGCTGGCGTGGCGAAATCGCGGTCAAGATTCTGAAGGAAATTGTCGAGCGATTGCAGTTTCTCACCAATGTGGGGCTGGAGTACCTCACACTGGACCGACAGGCCGGATCTCTCTCAGGTGGCGAGGCTCAGCGCATTCGTCTGGCCAGCCAGATTGGTGCTGGTCTCGTCGGGGTCATGTACGTGCTTGACGAGCCGTCGATCGGTTTGCATCAGCGCGACAATGAACGCCTGCTGAAAACACTGTTCAGACTGCGTGATCTGGGCAATACCGTCATCGTGGTTGAACACGATGAGGACGCCATTCGCCAGGCTGATCATATTGTCGACATCGGTCCGGGTGCCGGCGTTCACGGTGGGCGAATCACGGCACAGGGTTCGCTTTCGGACATCAAGTCTGCAGCCGAATCGGTCACTGGCCAGTTCATGTCAGGCAAGCGCCAGATTGCCGTACCCGAAACACGCCACACAGACGAGAAGAACAGACGCGTCACGCTGGCCGGTGCCAGTGGCAACAATCTGGATTCGGTGACGCTGGATCTGCCCGTGGGTGTGTTCACCTGCATCACCGGTGTGTCCGGGTCTGGCAAGTCAACCTTGATCAACGATACCTTCTATCGCATTGCTGCCCGCGACCTGAACAACGCCAGCACTCAGCCCAGTCCCTACGAATCCATCGAGGGCATCGAGCACTTTGACAAGGTCGTGGAAATTGACCAGAGCCCGATCGGTCGGACACCACGATCGAACCCGGCCACCTACACCGGTCTGTTCACGCCCATTCGCGATCTGTTTGCCGGCACACACGAGGCTCGTGCCCGTGGCTACAAACCCGGACGATTCAGCTTCAATGTACGTGGCGGCCGTTGTGAGAACTGTCAGGGCGACGGCATGATCCGCGTCGAGATGCATTTCCTGCCTGATGTCTATGTGCCCTGTGATACCTGCAAGGCGCAGCGCTACAACAGGGAGACACTGGATATCCGCTACAAGGGCCTGAATATCCACGAGGTACTTTCGCTCACCGTGGAGGATGCACGCGAACTGTTCGATCCGGTTCCCGTGGTGGCCCGCAAACTGCAAACACTGATGGACGTCGGACTGTCCTATATCACTCTGGGTCAGAGTGCCACGACATTGTCAGGAGGCGAGGCACAGCGCATCAAGCTGGCCAAGGAACTGTCGAAACGGGACACCGGCAACACACTCTATATTCTGGATGAACCGACTACCGGGCTGCATTTTCATGATATTGAACAGCTGCTGTCGGTACTTCACCGTCTGAGGGATCACGGCAACACCATCGTGGTGATCGAACACAATCTGGATGTCATCAAGACGGCTGACTGGGTGATTGACCTGGGACCCGAGGGTGGTGATGGCGGCGGCCAGATCATTGCCACCGGCACACCCGAGCAGATCGCAGCAGATGCTGGCTCGCACACCGGCCACTTCCTGAAACAGGTGCTGGCCGATGGCCAGGCTTCCGGCAGTGCACCCAAACGGCGGCGCAAGAAGACAGCCTGACGCGAGTGGCCAGGGTGTGTTGACCCTTCTGCCCAGAGGAGGCTCAGTTCAGAATTCGATGGTCACCCCGTTGTCAGGTACTGTTGCCCAGTCTGAGATCACAATACCGTCTCCGGTGACCGTCACCAGTCTGATCAAACGCCTGCCCTGCAGGTCCACCCGCTGGATGTGATGTACACTGGCATGATCAGTATCCTCAAGCAGCATGATGGTGACCGGACTTGAACCGACGACCGATTCACCCGGTTGATATCGATACGATTTGCTACCGGTAACATCAACCCTCAGGACCGATTCGAAGCCGTCTGCGAAAAGAATGTCAATGGTGGTGATTTCCGTTGCAGTGTTGTCAGCAGGCGTTGCGTCAACAAGCGCAAACGGCAGCGTCGCCGTGACCGTGTTGATGATGTCCTGGGTCGCTGTCGGTGACACCGTGGCTGTCAGCAGATAGGTCACCATGCTGCCACTGGGCAGACTTGCCATGTCATCGATATCGCCGCTTCCGCTGGCGCTGCAAGAGGCATTGAATCCGGCGACACAGGTCCAGCTTGCATTCAAAAGCGTGGCCGGCAGACTGTCTTCAACATGCACATTGTCGATATCGACATTGCCTTCATTGGTAAGCACGATGGTGTAATCCAGGATGGCACCGGGCGCGACCAGGGCAGAACCGGCTGTCTTGCTGACGCGTACATCCGGGCTGGCACCGTCCAGAATCCGTATCTGCTGGCTGAAACGGCTGCTGAGCAGCGCCTCGCTGACGGATGAGACTTCAAGCCGGAACAGCTCATCGGTTTCACTGTCCATGTCTGTAAGGATGGTCACCGGGATGCTCTGAACTGTGCCGTCAGATGTGCCCATGGGGATACTCACCGATTCGACAACAACACTGTAGTCCAGCCCGGCAGAGGTGTCGATATCACGACTTTGAACAGTCAGGTCAACAACCGATTCGGTAGCGGCACCATCCGAGGTGGTGACCAGCATCGGCACCTGAATGATTCCGGAATTTTCACTGACGAGAATCTCGTCGAGAGTGAATTCAAGCCAGATGAACTGACCTTGCTGAGTCATGCCATAGCGGTCGTTGTTGTCATCGGGAGAACTATTCGCATTCGTTGCTGTATTGCCGGAAAAGGTCAGCATGCCGGTGACGGATGTGGCCGCATCACTGATGAACAGCGCACCGCCCTTGCCCTGACCCTCATTACCGTCTGCACCACCTGCAGCAAACGCCAGACCTTCATCTCCCGAGAAGGCCCCATTGCCGGTGAACTCGGTGTCCCAGGCAGTCAGAGACGCGCCGTCGCGTACGAATACTGCACCGCCCAGGCCTGCACCGCCGCCGCCTGCACCACCAAAGCCCGAAAGCGTCCCGTTTCCACCACTGCCTGCAAATGCCCCGCCTGTTGCCCCGGTCGCAACCACGCCGTTGGCGGCACTATCGACTGTGCCCCCGCCACCGCCGCCGCCAAATCCGCCTGCCCCTGCCGGGCCGGCGCCAAAGGGTGAAGAACCGGCACCACCACCGCCTGCTGCAAAGCCACCGGTACCGCCACGTGTGGCTGCCGTCGAACCACCACCGCCACCACCGCTGCCGTCCATCCCGTCACCGCCGTTATTGCCATTGACGGTCCCACCGGCACCACCCGGGTTACCGAATGGCCCGCCATCACCACCCCCGCTTCCGAACGAGATACCACCGCCGGTATCATCACCACCGTTACCGCTGAAGCCTCCTCCGCCAGTGCCGCCAAACGAGGTTGCACCCGAGCCCAGTGTATTGCCGCCACGCCCACCAAATGACAGGTTGTCGCTGAAACTGCTGCGAAACAGATTAGCCTGCCCCTGATTGATCATGATCGCCCCGCCGAGACCGGCACCGCCACCACCAGCACCATCCACATTGGCGTCGCCACCTCGGCCACCCGTGGAGTTACCGCCATTGACGCTCACACCACTGAGGCTGAGCTCACCCCCGTTGATGAAGAAGATACCGTCCGTGCCGCCGCCGGTTATGCTCAGCTCCGCATCACCCGGGCCAATGATCACGATTGTGCTCTCGATCAGCGGCAGCGCAGCACCAAGATCGATGTCTCCGCTCAGTCCGGTCAGGTCGATGACATCAATTCCCGAGCCAGTATCGCCAAGATCCGTGCTACTGTCGGTCTCTGCGGCGATGATGGCCTCCCGCAAGGTCACTGCGCTGTTACCCGCAATGGTATTGTCCAGGTCGGAGTTGACCACCAGCACGGCGGCAAATGACGTCAGGGGAAGAGATAACAGCAAAGTGAACAGGAGCAAAAACCGGGTCATGTCAGTGCCTGGAGGATGAGTCGACTGGACCATTATTCTCGCATAACCGGCAGGAAAGAAGCACGCCTGTCACATTTCCACTGATTGAGGGTGTAACAGGGTTCAGAATTACGTGTGAGAATGCTCGAATGGCAGGGTATCAAGGCTGTACTCGCCATCTCGCAGCCAGAGAACACTGCCCTGCTGATACCAGTCGCCAAGCACGATTCGAGTGGCAGAAAAATGGTTCAGTTCGAATTCATGCACGGCCGGACGATGAGTATGACCATGGATGAGGAAGTCTGTCTGGTGCTCCAGCATGTACGACCGTACCGCATCATCATTCACATCCATGATTTCTGCATCGGTGCTGCCGGTATGTTGCTGGCTGGCTTCGCGTGCCTTGCTCGCAAATGCTATGCGTTCGGGTATGGATCTGGCCAGAAAATCGGATTGCCAGACCGGATTGCGAACCTGCTCCCTGAATCGCTGGTAATCATGGTCATCGGTACACAGGACATCGCCATGCAGCAGGACAATGTCCATGTCGCCATGGTTGATATGTACCGGTTCCTCCAGCAGGGTCATGCCGGCAGATTGTGCATAGGCAGAACCGAGAAGAAAATCCCGGTTGCCGGCGACAAAGTAAATCGAGGTTCCCCTGCTGGCACACTGATTCAGTGCTTCAGACACCTGCAGGGACAATGGTGTTTCCACGTCATCGCCAATCCAGGCTTCAAACAGGTCTCCAAGAATGAACAGTCTGTCAGCGCGAGGCGCCTCTGTTTCGAGAAATGCAATCAGGGACTCGGTGCAGTCGGGCCGCTGTTCATCCAGATGCAGATCCGAGATAAAAAGGTCGATCAAGACGGTGTGTTACCCTGCCCCGAATCAGTCGCTTCTGCCTCGGCAGCCGCTTCATCTTCAGCCGGTGTGGCCGCGGGTGCTGAAATCATCTCGACTTTCGTGATCACGACCGGAGTGAGGGGCACGTTGCTGTGCATGGCACCAGAGGGCCCGGTCGGTACTGCCTTGATGGCATCAACCACATCCATGCCGGCAACCACTTCACCAAACACGGCATAACCCCATGTTCGTGAATTCATCTCGCCCTGGTAGTTGAGTGCAGGATTGTCCTTGACGTTGATATAGAACTGGGAGGTTGCCGAATCACGCACGACCGTTCTTGCCATGGCGATGGTGCCGCGCGAGTTGGACAGACCATTGCTGGCTTCATTCTTGATTGCCGCACGAGTTGCCTTCTTGTTGAGCTGGGCGTCGAAACCGCCACCCTGAATCATGAAGCCATCGATCACACGGTGAAATATAGTTCCCTCGTAAAATCCATCGTTGACATACTGAGTGAAATTTTCAACAGACAGCGGCGCCTTTTCGGCATCCAGTCTGATGACAATCGTGCCCAGTGTGGTTTCCATGCTGACGTGATCGAGGGCCGGCGATTCTGTTGCCGCCTCCTGAGCGTGAACAGATGTGGACAGCAAAACAGATGCAATAAGCAGGAATTTTTTCATGGTTGAGCAATCTTGAGGTATGAATATCGAGGCTGATTGTACCACCTGATCGGCACAGGTCACGGATTATGTCGGTCAGAGACCGTGATTCGTGCTTCAAATTCTGTTCATTTTCTGATCAACCCGAACGAACATACGCAATGCCCTGAAATCGTGATCGCAGATTGCTGTTTTGTCTCAGCCCATGGCTGGCGCGGGGTGCCGCCCGGCCATTACTCAAACGCATTATTCGGACCGGTTTGATTGATAAATCGTATCAAAAAATTTACTGCATTTTTTTGCCCTAAAAAACAGTATTTTGTCCACATTAGTTTTTAATTTAGCCGAGTACATCGTGCTAACTGGCTTTGACTGCACTCTCGCAATCGAATAGTCTTTTTCTTACGCGGACCTGAAGTCACCCAGGTTACTCACAAGGTAGCAGGGAGCGAACGAGGTCTGCTGAACACTCAGAGATGAGTGGGATACTGTGAGCTGGTCAGCGTTGCGAATGCGATTGCTGAAACATGACAGCCAACACAGTACTCGAAGCGAGGGGTCAAACCCGAACGGAGATAGACGCAGTAGCACGAAAGCTCAGGCTGGGTAAGCGAGACGTCGATAAAGAAGACGGATGGAGACGTACCGGGCTCGTGACAAGACAGGGCAGCCGATTTCGAACAAGCTGGACTGGTTACGACGAAGCCGAACGAAAGCAGCCATTCAACTGCAGGCGAATGACTACTGGAATCCGACACGACTCAACAAGAAGGGGTAGATCCTTGGATCTGCCCCTTTTTTTATGCCTGCATGAGAATCAATTTTCTCTGTGGATCAACTCCATGACCTGACAGCTCACTCGGTAAACCATGAGCCCAGTCTGCTCTGTGAGGAGACCTCTGGGTGCCCCTCCTATTCTCCTCACAGGATCACACAAGCGCAGCTGCGGACCGTCTGATTCCTGGCTCTCTCCCCTGACGGCCAACATCATGGATGTGTTATTGAATTCTGCGTTGAGACAGCCACAGTTTCACAAACAAAAAAAACGGCCGCATTAAGCGGCCGTTTTCCAAACGTTATGACGAATCAGTCCTCGAATCCGTCGGTGAAGATCAAGCCGGTATCAGCTGTTTCACACCCCTGGATCACGATATCATCGATATCCCAGCCAGGGTGATCCACACTGGAGTCCGTTCCAAGACGGAAGCGGAATTGCACGGTCTGGCCAGCGTAGGCATCGATGTCCACAATCGAGTTGAGGTACTGCTGCGGGTCACCGCACCAGGCGCGGACATCCGACAACGGATTGTTGAAGCGGTTGTCGATGGGCCCATCATAGGGATCGGTGGCCAGATCGGCGTCCAGAATCTGGGTGAAGTTGTTGCCACCGTCGGTGGAGACTTCCAGAATGCCGCCGTCATAACAGGCACTGCCACCATCTTCCAGTTCCTGGTAATTCATGAACTGCAGCGTCAGCGGAGAGTTGCCACCTGGCAATGCAATCGGCGGTGACACCAGAACCTGGTCAGACTCTGTGCCCACATCATCCACATGCCAGTGCTGTGTGCTTCCGGCAGCGGGGTTGGTGGTTGACAGCGTCCAGGTATCCGGACCGGTCAGCGAGGTATGAGTCCAGCCTTCGGCATCGGCCTCGAACAGATAGTTCTGAATCGCAAGCGTATTGTCACCAATCTGGCAATCACCCGGCAGTGGTGTTGTGGTGAAGCTCTGCTCCACAGACACATTGCTGCCACAGGGGTTGTTGGCCGTGACACGCCAGTACAGCACGGTATTGGACGGCAGCTCGGTACCTGGCACGCTGGTATTGGCTGGCGCGCTCACCGTGGTCGAGAACACGATATTGCCAAATCCGGGATCATCCGAGACCTCGATTAGGTAGGACTGGGCGTTGGATTCAGCCACCCATTCGAATGTGGGCTGCAGATCCACCAGTGTGGCCATGTCTGCCGGCGTGGTCAGCCCGGGGCCATTGGGGCTGGATGCGAAGATATCCAGATCCACATCCCGGTCCTTGATCTCTGCACCGGCGGTGCCGTTGATGTTGATCGTGTAAGATCCGGCAGCGGCTGCACCCGTGTTACCGATGGTCAGTGTCAGATCAGTCGGAGGCGTGCCCGGTGTTACCGGATTAACCGAGAAGGTGGCCGTGGTGCCAGCTGGCTCGCCAGTTGTGGTCAGTGTGACCGGATCGTTGAAGCCGAGGATTGAGCCAATACTCAGGTCATAGACCGCATCATCAGGCTGACACAGGGCCACTTCCGTGACCGGTACTGACATCGAGAATGTCGGTGACTGGATACAGTTGTAACAGGTCAGTGCGAAATCCTGATCCGTGCCATCACCGGAGTTGGGAACACCGTCACCTGCAATGTTGGTGGCGCGTACCGTGATGGTAATGGCATCAGCCGTACCGGCTGGCAGGAACACACCTTCATAGTTGTTGGCTGCATCTGCAGTGCCACCGGCGACACTGAATTCCCCGGTGAAATTGTTGCCCAGATACATGGTGCCATCACCGTCAACTTCCAGATCCAGGTTGTTCACCTGGGGCGAGGTACCGATGGCACCCGCTTCGTCGGTATAGGCCAGAGCAATTCGAACCGGCCTTGTCGGATCTGCCGCTGCACCGATCCAGGTATAGGTCTCGCCGGTATTGTCGAAGGTGACCGTCTGATCAACGATGAACTTCTGGGCATCATCGAACAGCAGCGTCATGTTCGGCATACCGTAGCCCTGCGAATTGCTGGGGAAGTTGTCGTTGGCGCCCACACCCGACAGATAGGTCGGATGTGCCATCAGGAACGATTTCATCATGGCCGGACTCGGCGCAACGCCGCCGCGGACACCTGACTCTCGCTCGAGGTTGCCGCGATCGTTCTCGATCCAGTAGTAGGCCAGTGAGGCAACGCCTGCTACCGCCGGATTGGAGTGCGATGTGCCGGATGATGCATTGACAATGGTTTGTCCTGATGGACGTGCGCCATCACAGACACCTGAACCGTTGTAGTTGTTGCCGGTTGATGCCGTACCGTGGATATGCGTGCCGGGCGCGATGATCTCGGGCTTGATTCGACCGCCCGGTGAAGGACCACGGCTGGAGAAGCCGATCACGTCCATCACGTTGTCTGCACCGGTGGGACCAATGCCACAACCGTCGGTCCAGTTTCCGTCCTCATCGGATGGCCGGTCATTTTCCGATGCACCTACTGTGATCATGTTCTTGCCGTTACCAGGCGTACCGATAGTACCACCGCCTGGGCCACTGTTACCGGCAGAGAAGGTCACGATCAGTTCCTGGTTGCCCGCCGTACCCAGATCGGCATCACGAACACCGACATCGTAGGCCTGAGAGCCATCATCATAGGAACCGGCACAGCCAGCACAACCCCATGAATTGGAACTGATACGGGCACCGTTCTGATACTCGGACTGGATGGTTCCGGTGTCGGTACCACCACAGGCACTCAGGTCAAAACCGGGTGCGAAGATACGTGTACCGGCCAGTCTGCCGTAGGGGTTCACACCCTGAGTCCGGAGATAGCCATTCGGATCAACTACGGGGAAACCAATGCGTTCCTCGAAACCACCGACCACGTTCAGGTTCAGGTGGCCGTGTCCACCGACACCCTCACCGGTAGCCGCTGCGGTGCAGTTGCCAACGTAGGCCAGTCGTGTCGGGTTGGCCAGCAGGCCGAACTCGTGGAATGTCGGATCATTGGACGCTGTCGTGCCATTGCCGATGCCGTCATCGACCACATCAACAATCGGGTAGGACGACGGTGTGGTCGGGAATCCGAGGTTGCTCAGGAAGGTCAGGTAACCTGGCGCAACGGGCCCTGAATTGTCAGGCCGCAGCACACCGGTGAGCACCTGGTTCTGGACCTCATCATCCAGTTCACGTTCGAATGTGCGATTGACGGTATACAGATCGGGCATGCCGACAATACTGGCCACGTCCGACTTGCGCATGGTGATGCGTACGGAGTGGAACTTGAGAATGGCCGACCAGTTGGTTTCCATGCTCAGTGCCATTGATTCAATGACGGCCTTGCTCTGCTCTACATCGGCATGATCGACCAGTTGCAGGTATACCCTGACCACGCCGCTGGTATCGGCCTTGTCATTCAGCTGTGAAACCAGCTGAGGGCCAACCTTGAAGAAATCATGATATGGCGCAGAAAACTGAAGATAGGCGCTGTTGCTCACCAGTGCATTCAGCTGTGACCTTGACCCGGCATCCGCCCAGACCAGATAGCCGTTGTTGGCAATGTAGTGAATCGGCCGTGCACCCGTTGACTTAATGCTTTCCAGCCAGTCATCCCGCACCGGACCTGAAAACTGGATCAGATGCAAGCCGGTGATTTCGCCCGACTGAAGGCCATAGCCATTGGCCGGTGCCAGGCTGTCGGTCTGTGTGTTGAACGGATAGGCATCGATCAGCAGACGGTCCATCTGGCTGGTATTCATGCTCAGAGTGTTGAGTGACCTGGCCTGCTCCGGTGATACATTCACCATCACGAAGCTGCCGTAGTCGATGATACTGTCAGACTGGATGGACTTGAGACTGTCGTCCCCCTTGTTGACAAAAACCCTGACGTTGGGTTCTGAACTGAACGCGGCGGTCGACATGCCGAGTATCAGCGCCATTACGAATCGTTTCATTTCTCCTCCCACATTTCGAAATGTAATCTGTAAAGACGATACAAGCCGGGTGAGACTACATCGTTGTCCAGAGTGAATCAATTCGTGAACAGAAATAATCGTCAGATTGATGAAATTCGTAGAAAATGATTGCCAATACAGTGAATAAATTGTGAAAAGTCACCAAGAATTCACTTATCGTCACACAGCAGCAAAGGCTCCGTCTCATGCTTCGCTTCAGCTGTTGCATTACCCTGGCACCCGACCGTAAATTCCCACGACATTTCATCACAGTTTCAGAGCAAGACAATTAGCGACCGGGTTGCTGATCGTGAAGGTCATCGTGCAATAAAATCTCAAACACTTGTATGGTGATAGTTTTTGCGAGCAATGGTGACAACTGATACTATCGTGTCAAGAAACCAGTCGGTCATTCAACAAGACCCAATCTACCAGTCAGTCTCAATTCGAAATCAACCAGTCCGTAAACATATTCGTGGGAGGATGTGTACATGAGAACCTTTATCGTCGTTGCCCTGACCCTGTTATTTGCAGGTTCAGCCAATGCACAGCAGATCCAGCAGAGCCTGGGTGTTGACCAGCGTGTTGACTACCCATCCCTGACAAAATTCGGTCCATGGGATGACCGTAATTACCAGATCACCAAGGAAGACTTTGATCTGATCCCGGAAAAGGATCAGTACCTGGCCAATGTACCGGTCTTTTTCAAGATCACCATGCGCAAGGAAATTCCCGCTCTGGGCGAATTCTATCCAAGATCCACCTACCAGCTGTTTCAGATCCGGCATGGTGGCCTGTTGGTGCACGGTGACTGGCAGAAATCCGCCCGCGGTGCCGCCTGGCACCCTGGTGATGATCCCTACGGCAAGGGAAGCGACCCTGTCACACGAGGTGGCGACCCACTAGTTCCGGAAGTCGAATTCACACTCGACTCAGGGCTGAACGGAAATGAGGTCTCGGTAGAGTTCAACCCGACCAACCCGATGATCGGTGTGGCCGGATCCAACCGCTCCGGTGGCCAGACCATGTACTACACCACAGATGGTGGTCTTACCTGGACCCGTTCCCAGGTCAACCCATCCAGCTGCTGCGACCCGACCATCGACTGGTCTTCTGATGGCAGCATTGTGTACCAGGCAGAATTGAGCAGCTCGATTGGTGTTCGCTGGGCCGTATCGACCGACCAGGGTGTGACCTGGGGTCCGATGCAGACCCTGACACCGAGCGGCAGTGACAAGGAATTCATTCACGTTGACCGTTCGCTGACATCCCCGCATGTCGACAACGTCTATCTGACCTACCACAACGGCAACGTGATGCAGTTTGCCCGTTCGCTCGACATGGGTGCGACATTCGAGACACCGCTTGCTTTCCCTGGCGAACCCACCGGTATCGGCTCGGACATTACCACCGGCGCCAATGGCAACATCTACTACATCTACCCATCGCTGAACAGCGCCACGGGCATACGCCTGCTGAAATCGACCGATGGAGGCGCCACATTCGCACCCAGCACGATTATCGCAGCGCTGAATGGCCGCTTCGATTTCCCGATTCCGGCCATGGAATCTCGTGAGGTGTTCATCTATGTTTCGGCCGATGTTGACATGAGTGGTGGCCCCAACGACGGTCGCATCTATGTTACCTGGACAGATGAGCATGATGACAGTAACGGCGGTGGTACCGGCTCAGCCGCACAGAATCACGCCTGGATCGAGGTGTACTACTCGGATGACGATGGCGTTTCCTGGACACGCATGCCGCATCCGCATGACACCACTGACAGCATTTCAGGCACACCGATTGACCGCTTTCACCCCTGGTTGAAAGTCGGTGAGAATGGTGTGGTTCACATCGGATTCTATGACACCCGAAACTCGGCCAACCGAACTGGTGTGGATTTCTACTACAACTCATCCATCGACGGCGCCACCTGGCAGGGCGAGCAGCGATTCTCGACCGAGACTTCAGTCAATATCAATAACGGACAGGAGTGGGGCGATTACAACGGACTTTCTGTTGTGCTCGACCGCCTCGCGATGACATGGACTGATAACCGACCCAGCAACGGCCAGGCGGCCATCGCTGGCGCTGTGACCAACCCCAACAGCGAACCGACCTTCCTTGCAGGCGGATCCACAGCCGACGACCTGCTCTGTGACGGTGATACCAACAACACCTTTGACATCACCATCAGCAGTGTGCTTGGTTTCAATGATCCAGTGACACTGTCGGTCATGAGTGCGCCACCGATCAGCTCGAATGAATCATTCACTGTGAACCCGGTGATTCCCTCTGGCATGAGTGTATTCAGCTTCGATGTCAGCGGCGGCACCAGCGGTGATTATGTCACCACGATCGAGGCAGCCTCCATGGGTATCGGCATCTTCTCGGATGGCTTCGAAGACGGCGGCATGGGAGGCTCTGGCAACGTGGTTCGCACCATCGACCTGGCCTACCGATACAACACGGGCATACCCGGCACATCCACTCTCATGACACCGGCTGATACGGCCACCAATGTGGATTCCGGATCCACCATGTTTGACTGGAGCAGCCTGCCAGAAGGCAGAGAATACGTGCTTGAAGTGGCCACCGATGCCGGCTTCACCAGTATCGTATCCAGTACCACCCATGACAGTAATTCAGCCACACTCGAGAATGTGCTTGATTCAAATACGCAGTATTTCTGGCGTGTTCGTTCCAGCAACGGTTGTGGTACAGGTCCCGATTCTGCAGTATTCTCGTTCACCACCGCACCCCTGCCTGGTGATTGTCCTGCAGGCACAGTCGTGGTACCGGTTGCATCCTACAACTTCGACGTGGATGGTGAAGGCTGGACAAGTGGTTCGAATCAGGGTGCCGATACCTGGGCCCTGCAGACAAACAACCCGCAGCCGGGTGGTTCAACTCAGCACTGGCATGTCGATGATCAGTCAACTACATCGGATACCTTCCTGACATCGCCAGTTGTCAGTCTGCCAGTTGGCGCGGCACCACTGACATTCCAGTTCTGGAACAATCAGCAGCTTGAATCTCGAGGCGCTGGCGGTTGCTGGGATGCCGGCGTTCTGGAAATTGCCGCTGATGGCGGTGCCTTCCTCCAGGTGGATAACGCACTGCTGCTTACCGATCCCTACGACGGTGTCATCAATGCCGGACCACTCTCTGGCTCGCAGGGATGGTGTGGTGATCCACAGGATTACCTCAACTCCGTGGTTGATATCGATACCCTTGCGGGAAGTGATGTACAGTTCCGCTTCCGGGTTTCCACCGACGGCTCTGTCGGTCGCCCCGGATGGGACATTGATGAGATTACGGTTTCCGGATGTCAGACAGTCCGCTAAGGCAGTAAGCTCGATCAGGAAAACGGCCGCTCAATGCGGCCGTTTTTTTGCACCTGAATGTAAAGCATACTTGACAAAAGAAACAGCCCGCCCTATTGTAAAGCATGCTTTACATATGGAGTATACAGTCATGCAAAAGAGATTCATGATTCCCACTGCAGTTTTCATTATTGGAACCGCTCTGCTGGTGGCGACACTGATCGCTGTTCAGGTCTCGGGCAAGCAGAATCACCTGCCCTTCGTCTACGGTGTGATTCCCTCCCTGCCAGGTATGGTATTTCTGCTGACCATACTCACCGGATTCGGCAAGGCCGATGAACGACTGCAACGCATCCTGTCACACGCCGTGCTGCTGGGTTTCTTTTCCTCCATGTGCATTCTGTTCGTCATGGGTTTGCTGCAGGTCTACGCCGGCTGGCCAGATCTGAATACAGCACTGTGCAGTGCCATCATGAGTGTCTGTTTTGCGATCGGGTACCTTTACAGCAACAGGAAATTCACATGAACAACCGGATCCGTGAGCTCAGAGCGGAATACGGATTGTCGCAGGAGCAATTGGCAGAGAAGCTCGACGTATCGAGACAGACCGTGATCTCAATCGAAAAAGGGCGCTTCGACCCCAGCCTGCCACTGGCCTTCAGGATCGCGAGGGTATTCAATCAGCCCATCGAATCCATCTTCATGCCCTAGTAAAGAGCCCGGTACTGGAGAACGAAAACCTGGATTACTAAAGCCAGTAACCCAGAATTCGGACCAACCGCCTGTCTGTCAATCCATGCCTTTGGGCGACAATGGCTGCATAGCGAATTATTTGTGCTAACGTTAAGACAGGTGGGTGCTATGGTGGACCAGGCTGATTCAGCAGGTGGTGCTGGCAGCGCTCATTAATCCGCCATACGGGCTGGCAATAATTCAGGGATGCCTGCAGGCCCGAGAAAATCACACCCGAACTGCAACACCGCAACAACTGCGGTCATGAGAAAGGTGCGTGTCAGGCATGTGTTGGGAACATGGTTGATCTTGACCCCCGCTCGGTAGCCTATACCGCGGCGATGGTGGGAGTCCTGCTGTTTCTGCTGGCCACTGCCTTCTGGCTGGTACGTCAGACTTATCGTGGCTTTGGACAATGGGTGGCGTCACTGGGACTGCTGGCGCTGTCTCTGGCCGGGATCAGCTGGGCTGATCTGGTGCCGTCCTGGTTTGCCGAGATGCTGATCAATGCGGCCAGTATCAGCTCCATGCTGCTGGCCGCCTGGGGAGCCCATCGCTACCTCAGACGAAAACCACTCGATACATGGACAGTGGGATTCTATGTCTTTGGTCTGATGGCTGTTTTCGTGGTGCAATATACCGGCCCTGCAGTGGTGCGTGCAGGGCTTGGTGGCATCGTCATGGGCGCGCTGGCATTGCGTGCAGCGTGGCTGTTTGTCCACCCGGCGGTGCCGGGGATGCGGATGGCAGCACGTCTGACGTCATTGCTGTTGATCACCATGGCCATCGAGCGGTTCTGGCGCGCCAGTTATTTCATGAGTCACGTCGAAGGTGGCATGATCATGGATGCACAGATGGCTGCCCTGATCAACCATTCATTCAACGCCGCCTTCATCACACTGTGGGCTGTTGCCATGCTGTCGGTGAACGTCTCCCGGGTTGAAATGGAGCTGCGGCGGTCTCGTGCCGAACTGAGGGAACTGGCAAACAAGGATCCACTCACCGGCCTGCTCAACCGGCGTGTGTTCATGGACATCACACGACGTGAAGTCGCCAAGTTCAGACGCTATGAACTGCCGTTGTCACTGATCATCATCGATCTGGATCACTTCAAGGCCGTGAATGACAATTTCGGTCATCAGACCGGTGATGAAGTGTTGACACAGACGGCAGATATCCTCATGTCCAGCACGCGCGAGACCGATGTGGTGGCCAGACTCGGCGGGGAGGAATTTGCCATCCTGCTGATTCAGACGCCCATGGAACAGGCGGTTGATACGGCCCACCGTATCCGCAAGACCATACACAAGAACCTGATGATCGGTGAAGGCAAGCACCATTCTGTCACCGCGTCGCTGGGTGTCGGCCAGCTGCATACAGACGATGAACCCTTCGAACGCTTTTTTGCGAGAGTGGACAGCGCCATGTACGACGCCAAGCATGCCGGCCGCAATCAGGTCATCACAACGGAATAACAACCGCTGCTGATCAGCAAATTGACATCATTACACGAGTCGATATGATGAATCAGTCGTGGCAGTGCCAGGCGGAGACTGCCATCAGTCCACACGGTTACCTCTGCTCCGATTTCACACAGCAAACTGACGCAGCAGGTCGTGATCAGGCAGGATTACTCCAGATTCCAGGCATCCACCCAGGTTTCGGATACAGGAGTGAGGCCGAAATCCGATTCCAGTCGCAAGGCCATGTCACCCATGTGCGCTGCGCCATAGAAGATGGCCAGGCGCTTCTTGCCGGCTGCCAGTTCACGCTTGAGCACTTTCAGGGCCTTCTTGTTGCGCTCGGTGACGATGGTTGAGCCTTCCTCACCCTCCAGCGACTTGAACATGGCTTCGGCCGAAACAAACTGTTCGGCGGTGAATACCTTGAGGGCATGCTCCCGATCGGATGAAAACAGCGACATCAGCAGCTTGATTTCAGCACCACCGGCGCCAGGCGACATGCTTTGTGACATACCCGCCATCCACAGTTTGGCGAACATGCCGAACATCGATTCGCCGCGCTCGGCCATACTGGCCTCGAACTCCTCGGGAGTCATGTCGGCGTGAACCATGTTGGACGGTGTGTAGTTCACTTCCTCCAGCTGGAAACTGAGGCCCAGGGTATTCTTCAGAAACAGCTGTACTGTTGTAACCATACTGGCCTTGCGCTCTGCAGCATCATTGTCGGCCAGTGCATTCAGAGGCATGGGTACGTTGTTGTCCTCACTGGCGATCAGTTCATACAGTACGGCATCGTACTCCCTGAATCGCCGGTTCAGATCAGCGTAATAGGCCCTGTCAGCGACATGAATGGCACTGACCAGATCCACAGACACGCCGGAATGGCGATCACCACGAGGCTCATACCGTACTATGGATACCTGCAGCGCTTTCGGCTGCCTGTCTTCATCCCTGAGCAGGCGCAGTGAGTTCCAGCTGGTCTCGGCCTGTGCCTGTTTCAGGGCCGGATCGGTTACCGTGGGCGAGCTTTCTGCGACGGCCTGGAAGACCGTCAGAGCGAGCAGCCAGATTGTGGCTGTGCATAAATTTCGAATGTTCATCTTTCTATCATAGCAGCGCCACGATGAAGATAGAGTCAATCGTTGTCGATAACTCTGACGTGTCTCATTCGAACGCACAGGATCGATCCATTTCGATTGATTGCCAGATCGCAGTCATGACCCGTGCTCCGTTGTTGAACGAAGCCGATAGTCGCTTGGCGAATGTCCTGTTACGGCCCTGAATACCCGGTAGAAACTGGATTCTGAATTAAATCCGCTCTCCAGTGCAATGGCCAGTATGGAAACATCGGCCTGGCTTTCATCACGCAGCTGTCGCTTGACCGCTTCGATGCGGTAAGCGTTGACAAAACCACGGAAGTTCTGGCCGCTGCAGCGCTTGATCAGCTGACTGGTTGCCGTGGCACTCATCCCTGTGCTGACCGCCAGATCGTTGAGATTCAGATCGGGGTTTGTATATAGATCTTCCTGAATCATCAACTGCCTCAAATGCTCAAATGCTGGATTATCACTCTCTGCATCATGTGAGGCATCATCTTCATCAGAATCGTCCTCCCGGGGGAACTGCGGCAGATTGACCAGGCCGAATCCAAGAAAACCGGTCACGTAGATCACCAACACGTAAAAAATCTGGGTACCTCGCCAGATCCAGCCATCGTCCGGTCTCTCGAAAAACTCCCGTGCACTGAAGCTGATGATCGTGATCACGATCGACGCCAGCAGCAGGAGTAACATGATGCGCATGTAGAACAGCAGGGCCGCCTGATGTTCTGGAATCCAGTTGGCGACCCGACGGTAGTATGTATTCACTCGCGTCCAGATCATGAAGCCAAGCACTGTGTTGAGAATGACGGTGAGGTAATCCTCAACCCGTTTCACCTCATTGAATCGCCACTCTGCGGCCACTCGCCCCTTGCCCGACATGGTCGGTTCAGTCAGCGAGACAAGATAGACCACAGTGGCATAGACCATGAATACCGCCCAGGGCAGCAACCACCACAGGTGTCGCCGGATTCGCGATTCGGAGGCCGCCGTCATGGACAGTGCATAGAGCCAGAACAGCGCGATGATGATCAGGTCGAACGAGAGTGGCATGAGCCAGAAACCGGGTTGATCCCACAAGCCTGTCATGTGTGACCAGAGGCGAAGCAGCGTGAGGGAAAACGCCAGAATGGCCAGCGCCAGAAAGTGTGTGCCGTTTCTGCGCCCTCTGGAGATCAGCATGGCGATGCCCATGACCCAGCCCTGCAATATGCCCAGTAACAGCAGCGTGCTCATCGCATTGTGTGTGAGGTCTGCCATATGAGAATGTGACGGGAATATCCGATGTCTGAGCTTCACTCAATATGCCCGAGAGCCCCCGAAATTTCCAGATGCCAGAGGTCGTGTAGGACATCGCGCCGGAGCTGTAAAGCGAGCATTTCGTGTTTCTATGCTGGCTGGTCAGGTGTCATATTCCGATACTCACGCCCACTTCAGGTGACAACCCAAAGACAACGGGCTATAACGAATACAACACACTATGGGATCGCTAGATGGACCCGGAGCTGAACACCACACTGGCACGCACGCTTGCGTCACTGGACAACCTGCCATCGGAACTGGAATCCGAGGCAATTGATTCAGACGAACGCATGGCGATCATCTCGGCTGAACTGTTCAGGCCGGAACAGGATGAACACATCGCAGAATGGTTCCACAAGTTTCTCAATGTACGTGGTAGTTTCTGGGAAATCATTGATGAACTGCACGAACGCCTCGGCATGAACCTTGATGACTTTCTCGAATACGAGCAGTATCGCGGTTTCGTCATCGGTTTTGTCGCCGCCTGCCAGGTGGTTCGTCTGGATCGCTTTCTGCTCGATGAATTCGCCACCGACACGTTCATACAGCGCAAACTGAACGAAGCCATTCCCGAACGCGGTATTGGTCGCAAGCAGTACACCCGAATCTTCGAATCCTTCATCGATCTGGACAATGCCCAGCGCATGCTGTCACTGATGAACTTTGCCGAGCAGCAGAAGGCTCAGATTGATCGCCTCGCACCAGATCCGGATATCGGTAACATGGTGAGTCGATTAACCGAATACGCGGCATGGCTCGACCCGAGCAAGCGAAATTTCCTCAGGCGGACGGCCAGCTATCACAAGCACACGCTGAAGCGGCGCGGCGCCACCATCAAGCAGTACACCCAGTTTCGCTTCCTGGAAGTTTCCGGTCGTTTCCTTTCAAACATGGTCAGACGTGGCGGCAAGCACGTGACTGCTGAGGTACGTGAGCAGGCACGTGCTCTGCTGCAACCCGGTGACACACTGGTAACACGGCACAAATATGCCCTAACCAACCTGTTCATGCCCGGATTCTGGCCACATGCCTCCATGTATATCGGTGATCAGCAGGAGCGTGATCAGTCTGGCATCGATATCAGCCTCAATGCCCTCAAGCGACCGCGTGGCATCTATTGCACCTTCGAGGCACTCAAGGACGGTGTGCTGTTTCGCACACTGGAACAGACGCTTGCGGTAGACGGCTTTGTCATCCTGCGTCCAAACCTGCCCGATGATCAGATCAGACAGGGAATCGAGCGCATCGCCGAGCATCAGGGCAAGAAATACAATTTCGATTTTGATTTCTTCCGTTCAGACCGGCTGGTGTGCACCGAACTGATCTATCGCGCCTACGATGGCATCGGCGGGATGGATATTCCACTAAGAGAACGCGCCGGTCGCCCTACACTGTCGGCTGAAGATATCTGTGACCTGGCACTGGACACGGACCTGTTCAGACTGGTCGCCATATTCGGTGCCTGTGAGGTGCGTGAAATTGTCACGGAGCCCGATCACGCCAGACAATTACTGCAGGACAGTTACCGCTGAGCATGCTCGTCGGCATCGAGGCTGCGACAGCATCACGTCATCAAAAAATCAGGATTGTGACAGCATGACCGCAATTGTTCACCGATTGCGATTTGATACCATATGGACCGCTGCCAACTGCTACTGGATATTCACTGCACCATGAATCTTGAAAAACAGCAGCGCGCTGCAAAAATCCTGCAGCGCGTCATCGAACTTCCGCCCGAAGTGCGTGACAGGATGCTCGAATCACTCTGTGATGGCGATGCCGAGCTTATAACCTGGTGCCGTGAAATTCTGGAGCATGACAGCATCAGCGCTGACCTGACCGCAGATCCGTCCGATACGCCCGATACAGAAATCCAGAGTGAACTGGAAGGCGAGGAGATTGGTGCCTACCGTCTGGGCGAGAATATCGGCTCAGGCGGCATGGGTACCGTATACCGGTCACGCCGCATCGATCGCGAATTTGATCAGGAAGTGGCCATCAAGGTGCTGCACCGCAACATCGATGCCAGGCACCTGAAGAGTGAACAGCAGATTCTGGCACAGCTCGATCATCCCAATATCGCCCGGCTGATCGATGCCGGGACAACCGATCAGGATCGTTCCTACGTCGTGATGGAATACATCAAGGGTGCACCGATCACCGAGTATGCCGGGCGCAACCAGCTCACCATCAAGCAGCGACTGCTGCTGTTCATCAGCCTGTGTGATGCCGTCAGTTTTGCCCACAAGAACCTGATCGTTCATCGTGACCTGAAACCGGCGAATATTCTTGTGGATGAGGATGGCAATGTGAAGCTGCTGGATTTCGGCATCGCCAAACTGTTGCCGTCGAATCAGGCACTGACAACCTATCTGCACACCCAGACCGCCAACCGCCGACTGACACCCGCCTACGCCAGCCCGGAACAGATTACCGGAAAGCTGATTTCCACAAGCAGTGATGTCTATTCGCTGGGGGTCATCCTGTATGAGCTGCTGACTGGCAAGCGTCCGTTTGAAGATCTGGAGTCGGATGCGCGTGAACACGAACAGGCCATACTCGATACCGATCCACAGGCACCAAGCAGACGACTGTCGTCCAGTGTGTCGGCACAGGGCCGCTCAAAGACCGACCTGATCCCGAGAAAGATTCGCGGTGACCTGGACAACATCGTGCTCAAGGCGTTGAGCGCCGATCCCGAAGATCGCTATGTCTCCGCCCAGGAATTTTCCAACGATGTGCTGGCCTATCTGCTCGGCAAACCGGTCAATGCACGTCGTGTTGGCGCAGTGACAAAGGGGTGGAAATTTATCAAGCGGCACAAGATCGCCGTCGGCATCTCAGCCATGATTATCGCGGCAGTCGGATATCAGCAATACCAGATCATCCAGGAACGTGACATAGCAAGAACCGAACGTGACACTGCATTGCAAACGAAAGAATTCCTGGTCGGGCTGTTTCAGGGAACAGATAGTGATAATTTCACTGGTGAGACTCCTTCCGTGGAACAGCTCCTGGATAAAGGCATCGAGAATATCGATTCCAGCCTGAATGTCGCTCCTGAGATCCAGATTGAAATTAAGCATACTGTGGCGAGAGCGCTGCGAAGTATGGGTGAGTTTGAAAAGTCCGAAAAACAACTGTTGGAAGCACTATCGCTATTCAACAGTCATACTCAATCTATCGCCTATAACCCTGCATGGCTTTACATGGATCTCTCGATCGTATCGAGCGATTTATCAAAACATGCTGACTCAATTGAATATGCGAAGACTGCGATTCAAATCGGCATTACTGATGACGCATCTGAAAAATATGATCTTGCCTATGCGAATCATATTATCGCTGTATCGTATAGAAAATCGCATGATTACGAATTGTCTCTAGCACATGAACAGCAGGCCATCGATCTCGAATTTTCCAAGCACCAGAAATCCAGACCGCAATATGCGCAATATCGACATGGCATGGGCAGAGTACTGATGGATTTGGGCAAGTACAAGGAATCGCTGGAAGCGATGGAAGACGCTGATGATCTGGCATCAAACTTTACAGAAAAAACACGCTGGAAATATTTGTTATCTAACGATATGGCAACAGTTGAACACCGCTTGGGCGAATACGAAAAAGCTGAACGCCGTTACATTAATTCAATCGCACTACTCGATTCACTTCATGATAAGCCGACTCATGACCATGTCTATGTATATTCCAATTACGGTTCGCTTTTGAATGATATGAATGAAATAGAACGTGCATCAGTCATGATTAAGACTGCACTCGATTATGCACTGGAAGCCTTCGATCCAAAACATCAGCAAATTGCTATTATCAAGAACAACCTCGCTACATCCTATTATAAGAGTAACTCATTCGACGAAGCCGAGTATTACTTCTCTGAAGCATATGATCACTTCGTTGAGCTTTTCGGAAAACAAACACAACCGTCGGCGATTATGCTCAATAATTTGGGCAATGTGAATCGAGAAAAAGGTAACTACGACAAAGCTTCTCAGTATTTAAATGAAGCACTAACGATCAGAATAGGAATTGTGGGTGCGGATAGTCCAGCGATTCACGGTACATACCGATCGGTTGGTCAGATTGGAACCATGCTTGGCGAATATGACAAGGCTCACGAAGCTTTGACACAGTCACTCGCCATCTTAAATGAACATAGCCCTGAAGATAGCGACAACATCGGACGAACCCGTTTGTTCCTGGTACAAAACCACCTCATGCGGGGCGAATTTACACAAGCAAAGACTTTCGCCGATGGTAATGAAGACCTGTTGCGTGCCCATTATCCTCACAACGACTGGCGCATCGCTTTATCGAAAATTCATGGGTATCTTCTGAATCCCGGACAAGTTGATAACTCGAAAATCAATGACTTGCTAGTCGAAATGACTAACCAACTCACCAGTAGACACCCGACTGTTTCTCAAGTCCATAACCTGGTTCAGAATCGCCTGAGTGACCCAGAACTTTTTTTGAATTAATTGAATTTCCTACAATCTCGATAGTGCACTCCTGACAGCCGTGCTTGGCTAGATGAGATAGATTATCTCAGTGAGAATTTCGATGGATAGTTCGTGTTCTAGACTAATATCACAAGGACTGTGGTGACCCTATCGAAAATCCTGATGGTGCGTTGACCCGGTGTATGGAGGTCGACATGAGTGCGATATTCGGCGAAACGCTGTTGATTGAGCAGGCCAACGGGCCTGATATTGAACTGGTAGTCTGGGGCGATGAATTCTATGTCCGTTACGAGACTACCGATGGTTATACCGTTTGTTACGATGAGCTGGCCGGCAGATTCTGTTATGCCGACCTGCATCAGGGTCGCCTGATTTCGACCGGAGCGGCGGCGGACAAGAATCCGCCTTTCGGAATCCGTCGACACCTGCAGGAGTCCACCGACGTTCAGCAGGTGCGATTTGATGCCCGCTACACGGAGCTTCGACCCGAAGATCAGGTGATTGCCCTGAGCGACAATACCCTGTTTACATTGGGCCCGAATGACGGCCTGCTCAATGGGCGCCGGGTGAGTGATGGTACCGTGCTCGGTTTGACCATATTGGTCGAATTCAGTGATGTGCGGGCTGCCGTTGATGCCGATGACGTGCGTGCCATGCTCAACGATGACAACTACACGACCAACGGCAACTTCTGTTCGGTACGCGAATACTATTCACTGATGTCCAACGGTCTGCTGGACTACAGCAACCACGTCGTCGGGCCGATTCGTCTGCCGCACAACAGGCGCCACTACGAGACCCATTCCATCGTGCCCGAAGCCTTTGCACTGTCCATGGCTCAGCTCGATGCCGACGGCTTTGATCTGACGCAACTGGATTCACGTAATGAGGGCATCATCGATGCGCTCAGCTTCATGTATGCCGGCAGCACGGTGTATGGTGTCAACGGAAACAACAATAACCCTTCTGAACTGTGGCCGCACAATTCGGTACGCATCATGAACCACGGTAATCTACGCACTCATTTCTACATGATTTCAAGCATGGGACGCCGTGCTGTTGATCTCAGTATCGGCACCTACTGTCATGAGATCGGCCATCAATTATGCCGTTTCCCCGACCTGTATGATTACGGCCGGCGCGACGGAGATAACCGGCCCAGTCGCGGTATGGGTCGCTATTGCCTGATGAGTGGAGGCAATCACCTCGATCGGGGCAGGACACCCTCTCCCATTTCCGCCTTTCTGCGCGATCTGGTGGGGTGGACTCCCAATGAAGTGCTGTTGAACGGCCCGGGGCAGCACAGTGCCAGTCACGGTGATTACGGAACGGTGATGAAATACACCACCAGTGCGCCGAATGAATATTTCATCATCGAGAACCGTTCACGGCTCGGTCTGGATGAACACCTGCCCTCTTCCGGCCTGGCCATTTATCACTGCGACACGAACGGTTCCAACGAATGGCAGGACGGCACGGCTGCACGACATTATCAGATGGCACTATTGCAGGCCGATGGCCGGCTTGATCTGGAATCCAACCGGCCAGGCGACAACGATGATCTGTTCGATGCGGTGGCGGGTATTGCACTATCGCATCAGACGACACCGTCATCACGTCAGTGGGACGGATCAGACTCCGGTCTCGAGGTGTCGGAAATTTCAGCACCTGGACAGAGCATCGATTTCTCGGTTGGCCAGCCGGTGCAACCCTCCTCGCATGTGAGCCGTGAGATCACCGCACATCTGTTGATTCCGGATGATGACGACAATGGCGTGAGCAGCAGCACTATGCTGACTGAAACCGGACAGCTGACTGATCTGAGCGTGCATGTGGATATCACACACAGTTACATCGGCGACCTGGTAGTGAGTCTGATCTCACCGGCCGGGACAGCTGTGGTATTGCACAACCGCAGTGGAAACACGGCCGATGACATCCGCTTCACTTACAACCGCGACAACACCGCAGGTTTGTCCACGCTTGATGATGAATCGATCACCGGGCAATGGTCACTGCATATTGCCGACATGGAAGGTGCAGACGTCGGCCGCCTGAACCGATGGACGCTCGACATCGACTATGCGTCACAGAACCAGATGACCGATGGTGATTCATCGCCTGACCAGGCCATTCCCGATGACGACACGACTGGTATCAGTGACACCATCACCATCGGAGAATCGGGAACGCTGACCGAGATCAACATCAGTGTTGATATCACACATACCTACATTGGCGACCTGCTGGTTGAACTGGCTGCACCGGGTGGAGAGTTGGTGGTGCTGCACAATCGAAGTGGTGAATTCAGAAATGACCTGAAGCTGATCTACGATCGCAGCCTGGTCGCCTCACTGGACCTGCTCACGGGTGTCGACATCAATGGTGACTGGACCCTGCGGATTCGGGACCTGGAAGGTGCCGACACCGGAACGCTCAACAGCTGGGGCATCACCCTGCTCTACTCACCTTCATAGGCTCATGACGGCAGGGTTCATGTCAACGTGAACCCTGCCACACAATCAACCATTGACGGGAACCGGTGACCTGGCAGTACAATCGATGCTTTCCGGAAACTGGAAGACATCGCATGTCCCACCTGGCAGAAGAACGCGCTCGACTGTACTGGAAAGCCAATCTGAGAATTCTGGCCGTGTTGCTCAGCATCTGGTTCTTCATCTCGTTCGGCTGCGGAATCCTGCTGGCTGACTGGCTGAACCAGTACCGCATGTTCGGCTTCCCGCTGGGATTCTGGTTCGCCCAGCAGGGTGCCATCTACGTCTTTGTCGTGCTGATATTTGTCTATGTCGCCCTGATGAAACGGCTGGATCATCGTTTTGGTGTGGACAGCGATGAGGAATCTGACTGATGGATATCCAGGGCTGGACATTTCTCATCGTCGGGCTGTCATTCGCCCTCTACATCGTCATTGCCATACGCTCGATGGCCGGATCAACCAGCGAATTCTATATTGCCGGCCAGCACGTGCACCCGATCGCCAACGGCATGGCCACGGCGGCCGACTGGATGTCAGCGGCATCATTCATCTCGATGGCCGGACTGATTTCATTCATGGGTTACGACGGTGCCGTCTACCTGATGGGCTGGACAGGCGGCTATGTACTACTGGCACTCTGTCTTGCCCCCTACCTCAGAAAATTCGGCAAGTTTACCGTTCCCGATTTCATTGGTGATCGCTATTACTCGCAGACTGCCCGGACGGTGGCCGTTCTCTGTACCATTTTCATCTCGTTCACGTATATCGCCGGTCAGATGCGCGGCGTCGGCGTCGTGTTTGCACGCTTTCTCGAAGTGGATGTCACCTATGGTGTATTCATCGGCATGGCGGTGGTGTTCATCTACGCCGTACTGGGCGGCATGAAGGGCATCACCTATACCCAGGTGGCACAGTACTGTGTGCTGATCTTCGCCTACCTGGTGCCGGCAATATTCATTTCGCTACTGATTACCGGTAACCCCGTGCCACAGTTCGGCTTTGGAGATACCCTGGTCGATCAGCCAGACACCTATTTGCTCGACAAGCTCAATGGCCTCTCGGCAGAACTCGGCTTTTCGGCCTATACCGATGGCAGCAAGGCCACGATCGACGTCTTCTTCATCACTGCCGCACTGATGGTGGGTACCGCCGGCCTGCCACACGTCATCGTGCGATTCTTCACCGTACCCAGAGTGCATGATGCACGCCGCTCGGCCGGCTGGGCGCTGCTGTTCATCGCCATTCTGTACACCACGGCACCGGCGGTCGCCACCTTTGCCCGCATCAACATGGTGGACACTATCAATGGGCCTGACAATCAGGGTACCGTGTACGAACAGGCACCCTCCTGGGTCAGCAACTGGGAGAAGACCGGGCTGATTGAATGGACCGACAAGAACCAGGACGGACGCATGTTCTATGCCGGTGATGATCGCAATGAAATGCGCATAGACCGGGACATCATGGTGCTGGCCAATCCTGAAATTGCCAGACTGCCGGCCTGGATCATCGCCCTGATTGCAGCCGGTGGAATTGCAGCGGCCCTGTCGACCTCCGCCGGCCTGCTGCTGGTGATTTCGACGTCGATATCACACGACCTGCTGAAACGAAACCTGATGCCAGAAATCAACGATCGTCAGGAACTGTTGTATGCGCGCATTTCGGCCGCCGTGGCCATAGGTATTGCCGGTTATCTCGGAATCAATCCGGTCGGTTTTGTGGCGCAGGTGGTGGCGTTCGCCTTCGGGCTGGCGGCCTCCTCCTTCTTTCCGGCCATCATCCTGGGCATCTTCCACAAGCGCATGAACAAGGAAGGTGCCATTGCCGGTATGCTGGCGGGCATCGGATTCACGGCCAGCTATATCATCTATTTCAAGTTCATCAACCCGGCGGCGAACACAGCCGAACACTGGTGGCTGGGCATATCCCCGGAGGGTATCGGTACCCTGGGCATGCTGATCAATTTTGCCGTGGCCTTCACGGTATTCCGGTTCACTCAGGATTCGCCGAACCCGGTGCAGGACATGGTCGAAGAGATCCGCCATCCCTGAGACCTGAGGTCCAGGTACTTAACCATTCAGAGCATCAGAAACGGGACACATTCGGGAATCCGGCATGCCCTGATATTGCGTGACGCATCATCAGGGCAGCCAGAGCATGTGAGAGGACATACCTGCGAATCAGGGGCAGGCCAGCCCATCACAGGTATTACCCAGGGTTTGCGTTGATGTGCCGCCATCCAGGATGTCATAGCCACTGTTCAGCACGAAGAGATTGTCCTCGAGAACGGTCTTGATGACATCGGCATCAAGTATCCATACAGCACGGTTTCCTGAATGAAACTGGTTATTGCCGAAATAATTCTTCACGGCGGGTTTGAACGGTATCATCGAGCCGAGAAAGACCGCCAGATCATTATTGTAGAACCGGTTGTCACTGACCCTGTTATACGCAGTCCCGACGGTGCCTCCGCTGCTGGAAACCATTTTCAGTGCGATGGTGAAATTCCCACTAAAGGTATTGTTTCTGATGGCATTTTCACTGCTGCTGGACAAACGCACACCAATGGAATTGTCCGTCAGGCTGTTGTTCTCCACCTCATTCCCGTGGCTGTCGAACAGCCAGATGCCATCCTCGATCATGCCAGACACATAATTGTCGGCAACCCGATTGTATTTCGAACCCCGGTCAAGCAGCATCACGCCTGTCCAGCCATCACGCATGTCATTGAAGCTGAACTCGCTGACACTGACATCGGTAGCTGAAATCCCAATTCGATTGTCACGAAACCGTACATATTCAACCAGGTGCCCCTTGCCCTGCTCCAGTAAAATGCCGGTATCGAATTCACTGATGGTACCCGCACCCGTGACGGTCAGGTTGCGTTTACCCGGCAACAGTACAATGCCGTTGCCAGAGCCCATACCGTCGATGGTATGGCCGTTCAAGTCGATGGTGACATCATCCGCCAGGACATAGAGCCCATCAAAGGGACAGTTGGTCAGATCAGAGGTCAGTGTGGTCGAGGCAAACAGCACGTCACCACAGGACAGCGCCTGGACCGTGTTCACAAAAAGACTGCCCGCCAGGGCACATAGACTCAGTAATGTTTTCATTCTCACTCTCCGTGTCGGGAATGCTTCACCCCCTCGGTGAAGCGTGTGCAGCATGATCCCGGAATAAGGCTGAGAATACCCGGCAGAATGCTGACGCGATCTGTAGGTGATAACGGATCAGGGCTGCAGGCAAATGCCGGACATGAAAAAGGCCCCGACGGGGCCTTTTTCAACGAGACTCAAGCAGTGTTGTTAGCGTGAGAGTCGTCGGACGGTGTAGAGACCGACGCCCATCAACAACAGTGCCGCCAGAATCGTGGCCCAGGTGTTGAGCGTGGGTACGGGCACCGCCGAACTGGCTGCGCCAATGGCAGCAGAATTGTTGCCCGGTGTGTTGTCCACCGAATCGCTGGTCACCGTGGCGGTATTGGTCACCACCGCATTGGTTCGGATGACATCGAATGTGATGTCATACGAGGCCATGCCACCGGCAGGTATGGTGCCAAGACTGCAATCCTGATACCCGTTCGGGTCTTCGGCACAACCCAGCGTTGTGACCGAATTGAACGGTGCACTCAGCGTATCGGTCACCACCACGTTGGCGGCATCAGATGGTCCATTGTTAGTCACATCAATGGTGAAGGTCACCAGACTCGGAGTGATGATGGTCGGTGGCCCTGACATGACCAGTGACAGATCGGACTCGGCCGATGTTGCCGTCATTTCGGTCGCGGAATCATTGGCTGCATTGCTATCCGGCGTGGTGGCGCTGACGGTCGCGGTGTTGCTCAGGGTCCCAGTCGTGGCCGGGTCGACCGTGACATCGACTGTGAACATGGCCGAACCGCCATCGGCAATATTACCCAGTGAACAGGTCGGAATACCCGCAGGATCCTCGGCACAACCCGTTGTACTGTTCAATGTCACACCAGCCGGCAGTGTGTCGGCCACGCTGACGCCCGTTGCATCCGACGGACCGTTGTTGTTGACCGTGATGGTGTAGGTCATGTTGGTACCGGCCACGACCGGGTCGACACTGTCCGTCTTGGTGATGGACAGGTCGGCATCGGCATTGACGCCTGTGTTTTCTGTGACGGAATTATTGCCACCATTGCTGTCTGCGGTTGCAGAAGTGACCGATGCCATATTGGCCAGTGTACCGGATGTACCTGGATCGACATCCACCGTAACGGTATACATGGCTGATCCACCGGCAGCGATATTGCCGAGACTGCAGGTCGGTACGCCGTTGGGGTCCTCGGCGCAGCCGCTACTGACGGCATTGCTGACACCAGCCGGCAGTGTATCGGTCACGACCACCGATTGTGCATCGGATGGTCCCGCATTGGACACTGTCAGTGTGTAAACGAGGCTGTTGCCGGCCAGAACCGGATCAACGCTGTCGGTCTTGGTGATCGACAGGTCGGCATCGGTGTTCACCGTTGTGGTCTCGCTGGCAGAATTGTTGCCGCCATTGGGGTCAGAGGTGGTGGTCGTGACAGACACCATATTGGTGATACTGCCCGTCGTACTCGAGTCCACCGTGACATCGACGGTGTACATGGCAGATCCGCCTGCGGCCACAGTTCCCAGCGTACAGGTTGGGACACCGGCAGGATCTTCAGCACAACCTGTGGTGGACACCAGGGTGACACCGGCCGGCAGGGTATCGGCGACACTGACACCCTGTGCGTCGGATGGACCGGCATTGGAAACAGTAATGGTATAGGTCAGGGCATTGCCGGCAATCACTGGGTCCGCACTGTCCGTCTTGGTGATCGACAGATCGGCCGATGTATTGACGGTGGTGCCTTCAGAAGCCGAATTGTTGCCACCATTGGGATCGCTGGTCGTGGCGCTGACGCTTGCATTGTTGGTGATGGTGCCCGAGGTACTCGAATCCACCGTCACGTTGATGGTGTACATTGCGGAACCACCCGCGGCAATGGTGCCCAGGCTACAGGCAGGCACTCCGTTCGGGTCCTCAGCACATCCGCTGGTGGACACGAGGGTGACACCGGCTGGCAGGGTATCGGTTACGACAACACCAGCCGCATCGGATGGGCCTGCATTGTTGACAGTCAGGGTGTAGGTCAGTGCATTGCCGGCAATCACCGGATCGGTACTGTCCACTTTGGTGATCGACAGATCAGCCGATGTGTTCACCGTTGTGCTTTCGCTGTCCATGTTATTTGCTGCCGAATCATCGGTTTCGTTCAGACTGGCCAGCGAGGCCGTCATGTCGACTGTGGAACCGTTGGCGGTGGATGCGCCCACACTGTAGGTCAGCGTCAGCGTCTCACTGGCCATCGAGCCCAGGTTGCCGACACTCCAGTTGGTGCCGACGTAGGTTCCGGCACTCGGCGTCGCCGACATCAGCGTGACACCCGCTGGAAGTGTGGGCGTCACTGTCACGTTCACACCGGTGGCCGCATTGGTGGTGATGTTGGCTGCGGTCACCACATGAGTAAACGTTGTGCCGCCACCAGCCGTGACCGGGTCGGCAGATTCCGTGCTGGTGATTGCAATATCGGGATTGGTTCCGGCAAGCGCCATGACGTTGGCCGTACCCGTGATGGTGAATGCCGTTCCGCCGTTCTGAACGGCTGTGGATGTGAACGGGCTGCTGCCAACACCCAGTGAAGCACGCAAGGCGGCACCCAGGGTGGTATCCCCTGCCAGTACCACAGAACCTGTCTTGTTACCGTTGCTGTTGGCGATCCCTCCCGCATTCAATACATTGATGCCAGAGCTGTTCATGCGCAAGGTAGGCGTACCGTTTGTATCCGTCCAGTTAATCGTACCGGATGTCACACTCCAGCCATTGATGTACGGATCGAGACCACCAGCACCGACACTGCCTGGAAATGCACTGCCTCCCTGATTCGTGATCGTGACGGTATCATCAGGATTCACCGTCAATTGAACGCCAGATACAACAGGTCCAGCCATCAGTGCTGTGCTTGCAAGACTCAGCATGCCAAGCAGAAGGCCTGTGAAGTATTTTCCCACCGTATTACTGCAGCTATTTGTTTTCATTGCATTTCTCAGGAGTTATAACTGATTAAAGACGTTTCTGAACTGTGTTGTGTTGCGGTCAGGGGCATGACTGACAACCAAAGAGTCTTGGTCATCTGCGATTGGTTCTTCATGCGACCACCCCGTTTACTGCTACTGTTCACCTTGTTTCATCATACTACGAAAGTGTGACACAGTTAACATTTTGAGCACGGTGTAACAATTCGTCACAATGCGAGACACAGGGTGACAACGGCAGTGGATAACGATCTGGATTCAGAACAATATCAGGATCAGCAGCATGGATGCCATCAACTGCACGACAAAGACCATGGTGCCAAGCCTGAGCGCTGAACTGCCGTGACTGATCAGCTGCGAAAAGCGGATATTGAGCCCGATCGCAGCCATGGCGATGATCAGAGCATGATCGCCGAGCTGGTCAAGAATGTTGATTACATCCTGCCTCAGCATTCCCATGGTCGCCACCAGCGACAGGGCGACGAATCCGATGATAAACCAGGGAATTGCTCTCAACAGTGACAGCGGGTCAGTCGATCGAGCCCTGCCCGTGCGTTTACCTGACAGGACCATCAGAAACAGCATCAGCGGGACCAGCATGAGGATACGTCCCATCTTGACGATGGTCGCGGTCTGGCCACTGCTCTCACCCATGGCATAACCCGAAGCTACCACCTGCCCCGCCGCCTGAAGTGTGTTACCAATCAGCACGCCCGATTCAACAGCCGGCAGGACAAACAACCAGGTCAGCAACACGGGCAGCAGCACCATGCCAATCGTGCCCAGCAGATTGATCACTGTGACTGACGCGGCCACATCGGCCTTGCTGGCGCCGACAATCCGCTCTGTGGCAACAATGGCAGCACAGCCGCAAATGCCATTGCCGGCACCGATCAGCCAGCTCAGTTCAGTGCTGATGCCCAGCCATCGACCAATGAGCCGTGCAGCAATCAATGTGATGAGAAGCGAGGTGACGATCAGGACAATCACGGAAAGCCCCAGACTGGCGAATACCGTGAAATCCAGATTTACCCCCATGAGGACAATAGCCAGAGACAGCACCGTGTTCTCGCAGAAGCGTATCCCGCTTGTTGCAATTTCGGGAAGACGAATGACATTTCCCAAAATCACTCCGGCCAGTATGGCCAGCGGTATGGCCATCGCACCAGGAAATATGATGAGTGCACCCAGACCGATGATGGCGCACAGAACAACACCGGGCAGGATTCTGATCAACTTGGCTGCCACGGCGTAATGCGGCAGGCTCAGCGGTACTTCGACATCAGTTCGGACAGGGCATCCGAACCGGGACAGAGGCTGCCATGATCAAGACGAGTCAGTGGTGTTGCGGGCGTATTCGACAGATCATGCAGATCCTTCTGATCCTGATCGATGTAGAGCAGCCCGGTGACAATTTCACCCCGGTCGGAATGATCCTCCAAGTGTGCGATGGTTGTCGGACGATGACTCGGGTCGTACTTGCTGTCGGTTTTTCTCAGAAGTATATGACTGCCGTCATGCAGTTCGACGTTCATCACCTCACCCTCATCATAGGCTGCCCTGATTTCCTCGCTGGGCGGTACAAAATCGGTGTGGATCGCCGGATGGTAATACTCCCGAGTGTGAGCATAGCTCTTGGTGGAACCAACATGATCATTGAAGGTGACGCAGGGCGAGATCACGTCGATGATTGCGGTACCCTGATGCCTGATGCCCGCCTTCAGCAGATCCACCAGCTGCTCCTTGTCACCAGAAAAGCTTCTGGCCACAAAGCTGCCGCCCATGGCGATGGCATAGATCACCGGATCAATCGGCGGCTGGCGATTTTCCTCGCCTTTCTTGGCCTTGCTGCCGACATCGGCAGAGGCCGAAAACTGGCCCTTGGTGAGTCCGTAGACGCCGTTGTTCTCGATCACGTACAGCATGTTCAGATTGCGCCGGACCACATGGCCAAACTGTCCCAGACCAATTGACAGGGAATCGCCGTCGCCGGACACCCCGATACAGAACAGATTCTTGTTGGCAGCGATGGCACCGGTGGCCACCGAGGGCATGCGGCCATGAACCGAATTGAATCCATGAGCGCCGTTGAGGAAATACGCCGGTGTTTTCGATGAACAGCCGATACCAGAGAGCTTGATCACATCCTGCGGCGCAATATCGAGTTCGAAGTAGGCCTGCACCAGCGCTGCGGTGATGGAGTCATGCCCGCAGCCGGCACACAGTGTGGACATGCCGCCCTCGTAATCCCGTCGCGTGAGGCCGATACCATTGGTTGTCTGCTTGAGGTAGTCAACCCGGGGTTTCTTGATATAACTCATGCCACATCCTCCCTCGCCAGACTACCTTTGACGCCGGTCACCACCGTTAGCGCGTCCATCGGCATGCCATCGTATCTGAGAACCGACAACAGTTTCTCCTTCGCTACAGGAGTTTCAAGTATCAGCAGTGAGCGCAGTTGCGCGTCACGATTCTGTTCGACCACGAAAATGCGGTCATGCTGCTGCAGAAACTCGATCACCTCGGTAGTAAAGGGGAAGGCCCGGATACGCAGGTAATCGGCATGGATGTCCTCGGCCGACAGCAGGTCTATCGCCTCGATGATCGCACCATCGCAGCCTCCGACCGTGATGATACCCAGTGAGGTCGACGCTTCTGCCCTGCGCAGCACCGGCTCAGGCACCAGTTCTGCCGCTGTTTTCCATTTGCTGTTGAGACGGTCCAGTACAGCCTGGTACTCGGCCTCATCCTCGGTGTAGGCACCGTACTGGTTGTGTCCGGAACCTCGCACGAAATAGGCACCCTTTTCACTCTCGCCCGGCAGTGTGCGGGCACAGATACCATCGCCGTCAACATCCATGTAGCGATAGAAGGCTTCGACTTCCTCCAGTTGCCTGGCATCAAGCACCTTGCCCCGATCCGGTTGATGGCTGTCGTCCCATGTCAGATCCGGGCACATCCAGTCGTTCATGCCGATATCCAGATCAAGCAGTACAAATACCGGTGTCTGCAATCGTTCAGCCAGATCGAAGGCAGCAACAGACTGGTAAAAACACTCTTCGGGATTGGCCGGAAACAGCAATACATGGCGTGTGTCACCATGCGAGGCATAGGCGCAGCTCATGATGTCGCCCTGCTGTGTGCGCGTGGGCATACCGGTTGATGGCCCGACACGCTGTACATCGAACAGCACAGCCGGTATCTCGGTAAAGTAGGCAAAGCCGATAAATTCGTTCATCAGCGAAATACCCGGCCCACTGGTCGGTGTGAAGGCACGGGCACCTGCCCAGTTGGCCCCGATCACCATGCCGATGGCAGCCAGTTCATCCTCGGCCTGGATAATACAGAAATTATTCTCACCGGTATCCGGATCCTTGCGGTAGCGCTCGCAATAACCTCGAAAGGCATCCATCAGTGAGGTGGATGGTGTGATTGGATACCAGGCACCCACCGTGGCACCGGCGTAGAGACAACCCAGCGCAGCGGCCGAATTACCCTGAATCATGATGTGTCCGGCTGTACGGTCCATGGTTTCCATGTGCAGTGGCAGCGGGCAACTGAATTCTGTCGTGGCGTAGTCATAACCCAACCCTACCGCTTCAAGGTTGGACTGGATCAGTTTCGGCTTGGCTGCAAAGGTTTCCTCAAGCAGCTCACGGATGATGTCCATATCAAGTGACAGCAGTGCGGCCAGTGCACCAACACCAGCCACGTTCTTCATCAGGATGCGGGTTCTGACCTGATCAAAGTGCTCATTGCACATTTTCGACAGGGGTACACCCAGGATGGTGACATCGTCACGTTCCAGTTGCCGGTCCCTTGGCCAGGTCGAATCATAGATGAACACGCCGCCACTGGCAGTTTCGGCCAGATCCCTGGCATAGGTCTGTGCATTGAGTGCCACCATGACATCCACACTGCCCGAGCGGGCCATGTAGCCATCCTTGCTCACCCGGATTTCGAACCAGGTCGGCAGCCCCTGAATGTTGGATGGAAACAGATTCTTGCCAGTGACCGGTATCCCCATGCGGAACAGGGCTTTGAGCAGCAGGCCATTGGCACTGGCTGAGCCGGTGCCGTTCACTGTGGCAATTTTTATGGTGCAGTCGTTTATCCGGTTTTTTTCTGGGTGCATGTAAGCGGACCATGATCTTCGGCGTAGGAGACGCCCAACAGTGATTTTTGCATATCCCATGCTGCCGTGGGACATCGTTCGGCACACAAGCCGCAGTGCAGGCAGATATCTTCGTCCTTGACCATGACACGTCCTGTCTGTTTGAGCGGTTCTGATACAAACAGGTCCTGATCGGTATTCAGCGCCGGTGCCTTCAGTCGCTGCCTGAGATCGTCCTCTTCACCGTTTCGGGTGATCGTCAGGCAGTCTACCGGACAGATGTCGATACAGGCATCACATTCGATGCACAGCTCATCGGTGAGTACAGTCTGAACATCACAGTTCAGACAACGTTCAACTTCCTTCAGCGTCTGCAACTCGTCAAAGCCCAGCTCAACCTCGGTGGTCAGATCCTCGAACCGTCGTGGCATCTCGACATGATTCATCGCCTGGCGATGGTCTGCGCTGAAATCGTTGCTGTAGCTCCACTCATGAATGCCCATTTTCAGGCTGGACAGATTCATCGTGTCCGGCAGGCGATCGTTGAGTGACTGCTGCTGGCAATAGCGGTGTATCGAGATGGCTGACTGATGGCCATGCTCGACTGCCCAGATGATGTTTTCAGGACCAAACGCAGCGTCGCCGCCGAAGAACACACCGGATCGTGTGGATTCATGTGTGGTCCGATCCACCACCGGTACATCCCATTGATCGAACTCGATGCCGATGTCACGTTCAATCCACGGAAACGCATTCTCCTGACCAATGGCCAGCACCACGTCATCGGCAGGCAGGAAGGTCTCACCGGTCACACGGGTTTCGAGGATGCGACCCTCATCCGAGATGTCGTATTCCATCAGTTCGAACAACATGCCCCTGAGACGGCCGTTTTCGGTGACAAATGCCTTCGGCGAATGATTGATGACGATCTCGACGTTCTCTTCCTCGGCGTCCTCCAGCTCCCAGTCGGATGCCTTGAAGAACTCACGCGGCTTTCTGGCCATCACCTTGACATCCTCGGCACCCAGGCGCAGGGATGTTCGGCAGCAATCCATGGCGGTATTGCCGACGCCGATGATCAGAACCCGCTTGCCGATGCGTTCAATGTGCTTGAAGGCCACGGATTCGAGCCATTCAATTCCGATATGAACATGCTCGGGGTCGTCGTGTCGCCCCTCCAGATTCAGTTCCTTGCCCTTGGGTGCTCCGGTGCCGACAAAGACGGCATCATAACCCTCGGTGAGCAATTGTTTCATGCTGTTGACCGGCGTTCCCAGGCGCAGATCGACACCCATATTGGTAATCATGTCGATCTCTTCATCCAGCACCTCGACAGGCAGACGAAAGGCGGGGATATTACTGCGCATCAGACCACCGGGTACATCGAGCGCTTCGAACATGGTGCATTCGTATCCCAGCGGCATCAGGTCATTGGCAACAGTGAGTGAGGCGCAACCGGCACCGATGAGGGCAATTTTCTTGCCGTTTTTGTGTTCGGGGATTGCAGGCAGTCGAGCACTGATATCACCCTTGTGATCAGCCGCCACGCGCTTGAGCCGACAGATGGCCACCGGTTTTTCATCCACCCTGCCCCGACGGCATGCCGGTTCACAGGGTCGATCACAAACCCGGCCCAGAATCGCCGGAAACACATTGCTGACACGATTGAGCATGTAGGCGTCTGCGAATCGTCCCTGGGCAATCAGGCGTATGTAACCGGGCACATCGGTATGTGCCGGACAGGCCCACTGACAGTCGACCACCTTGTGAAAGTAGTCGGGATTATCCGTGTCTGTCCGCTTCATCTCATCCACTGCATCACGCTCATTAGTCACAGCCTGGATCTGCAGACAGCATACCCAGTTTGTCATCAGATTCAAAGGCTGTTCTGACTATCCAGATCACAGTTCCGACAAATGGAATGTTAAGCCGTCATTCAACATGGAATGACCTGGTCAGAATCAGCGCTGGACTGGATTTTGGCGATGTTCATGGAACTCTGTCGGCATTGTGTCATACTGAAAGAGTATTCGATGCGCGTGGGGAGTTTGCCTGCAGGACAGGCGTTGCAGATTTTTTTTACGATGGACCAGAGGTGATCAGAGTCTTGCTGATCATCCATCGATAACAAAAATTTAACGATTCGGCGTTTGTTGCAGGACAGGAACGACATATATTGGTGTCACATCCAATGGGTGATGGGTTCTGCAATGCTGCAGTTTTAAACGGATAACATCATCGTGATTGATAGGGGTCGTGCTAACGAATGATGAGCAGGGTGTTTTTTCTGTTCCTTTGTCTCGCTGGGCAATACGCACTGGCGCAGACACCGCTTGAATCAACCCAGCCTCCTGTCAAGACCTATCGTGTCGGTATCTTCAACAGTCCGCCACTGTCATCACTGAATGAACAGGGTGAACCCGAAGGCCTTGTCGTGGATCTGCTCAGTGAGATCGCCCTGCAGGAAGGCTTCGCCATTGAGTGGGTGTTCGATGACTGGAGCGTGATTCACGATTTCATTCGCAATCGAAAGCTCGATATGCTCACCTCAGTCGGCTTTACTGAAAGTCGCTCTGCCTACATGGACTACTCCAGTGAGAGCCTGATCACTGTCTGGAGCCAGGTATTTCTTGCCGACAACTCCACCATCGAGAACATCTTCGATCTTGAAGCGAAGCGAGTCGGCATTCTGAGGAACGGGGTCAATGGTGCCAATTTCCTGAGACAGTGCCAGGAATTCGAGGTTGACTGCCAGACAATCGAGCTGGATGATTATCAGGATATCTTTCGCCGTCTGGAAACCGGCGAGCTGGATGCCGGTGTCTCCAACAACCTGGTGGGCTACAGCTATCTCGATGAGTACAACGTCATCAGCAGCTCGATCGTATTCAACCCCTTCAAGGCCTACGTCACCATACCCAAGTACAACGACCGGGAGCTGCTGGACATATTCGATCGCTACATGAACGAGTGGAAGGCAGACCCCGATTCATACTACTACCAGACGCGACTGAAGTGGCTCAAGCCCGAAGTCGAGAATGAACTGCCAGAACTGGTGCTTTACCTGATACTCGGCCTGCTGGCCTTCAGCATCACCGCCATGGGATTTGTCTACCTGCTCAATCAGCAGGTGAAACGTCGTGTCTACCAGCTGTCACGACGGCAGCAACAGATGAAGCAGATCGTCAATCTGGTCCCGCACATGATCTATGTGGCCGACACCAACGGCAAGGTGATTCTCGCCAACAAGACAGCCGGTGACTATTTCGGCATGTCAGTCGAGGAGTTCGAAAACAGCAATGTCACCGAACTGTACGAGGAAAAAAAGCGCTATCGCACTCTGCTTGATGATGCCATCAATATTTCGGGCAATATCAACAAACCGACCCACAAGGAAATCCAGACCAAGGATTACTACGGCAATGAACACATCCTGTTTCTGTCGAAGATGCCGTTTCTCGGCCGACAAGACAAGGAACCCGCCATGGTCACCGTGGCGGTTGATATCACTGATGCCAAGAAATTCGAGGAAAAGATCAAGTTCATGGCGCAGCACGATTCGCTCACCGACCTGCCCAATCGCATGTTGCTGAAGGATCGGATCGATCATTCCCTGGCCCTGTCGAAACAGCATCATCACAACGGCGCCATCCTGTTCATCGATCTGGATTATTTCAAGAACATCAATGATTCACAGGGGCATCGTGTCGGTGACATGCTGCTGAAGGACGTGGCTCAGCGTCTCAATGGCTGTGTCAGACCGGGCGATACCATTGCCAGACTGGGTGGCGATGAATTCATCGTTGCCCTTTCAGAGCTCAACAATGACGAGGAAGAGGCTGAACAGGAGGCCATCGCGATTGGCGAGCAGATCCTGGCGGTGCTTGCCGAACCCTACGAGCTTAATAGCAGCATCTACCACATGTCAGCGAGTATCGGCATGGTGCTGTATCCGAGAGATGGCACCACACAGGAAACACTGCTGCAGCGTGCCGATACGGCAATGTACGAGGCCAAGGCCAATGGCAGGAACCGGATACACCTGTTTACCCAGAAACTCGAATCGCTGGTCATCAGGAAGCTGGAGCTGGAAACGGAGCTGCGTCAGGCCGTCGACAAGCATCAGTTGTTCATTGCCTACCAGCCTGTGGTCAAGGGCGAATCGGCCACCATGGTTGGCTCAGAAGCACTGCTACGCTGGAATCATCCGAGCAAGGGCATAATCTATCCGGGTGATTTCATCGAGATCGCCGAACAGAAGAATCTGATCGTCAACATCGGTGACTGGGTACTGGAAGAGGTGTGCAAGCAAATCCGCTACTGGCTTGATGAAGGCAGGCGTGATTTCTTCATCGCGGCTAACCTGTCGGTGAAGCAACTGAAGGACGAGGATTTCTACGACAAGGTCGCCAACCTGATCCATATCTACAAGATCCCGAAAGATCACCTGGAGCTTGAAGTGACCGAGTCGGTGCTGATGAAGGAGACCAAACGCGCGACTCATATCTTCAAGAAGCTCAAGTTACTCGGTGTTCGGGTGTCCATTGATGATTTCGGTACCGGCTATTCATCCTTCAATTACCTGATCAAGTTGCCACTCGACAAGATCAAGATTGACCAGTCCTTCGTGAAGAATCTGCCGGGCGATGCCAACAGCGCCACCATCGTGACAACGATCCTGCGCATGGCCAGAGAACTGGACATGGATGTGGTTGCCGAAGGCATCGAAACCGTGGAACAGTTCGATTTCCTGCTGGGTGAACAATGTCATTACTTCCAGGGCTTCTACTTCCACAGGCCGGTATCATGTGAGGAGCTGGTGAAGATCGGTATCGGATAACAGGCGATCACCCACCGTTCAGATCATGACAAATCTGTAACAAAAATCACTTACCCAATTGCTCACGTACACTTATAGTGGAATCTGGAACAATCAAATACATCCTGAACCGAACAGGGTGATATCCCGGTGGTGGACTCCGGAAGTGATTTTTCAAGGTGCGTTCTTCATGTGTAAAATGGGTGATATCAGCAGTGTTGGCCATCGGGCTGACCGGGCCTGTTTCTGCCCAGCAAAGTTCCGCTGACCGTAAACCCGGTTCAACGATCACAACCACAACCCACCTGCCCGCCAACACCTTTCGTGTCGCAATTTTTGACAGCCCGCCACTGTCGTTGCTGGATGATGATGGCGAGGCTGAAGGCTTCATCGTCGATCTGATCACCGAAATTGCTCGCCTGGAAGGGTTCGAAATCATCTGGGTTCACGAGGACTGGCCGATCATCATCGAGCGCATCAAGCGACGCGACCTGGAGTTGATCACCTCCGTCGGTTTCACCGACGAGCGTGATGAATACATGGATTTCGCCCAGACCAGTTTTGTCAATGTCTGGGGACAGGTGTTTCTGCCCACCAATTCAAGCATCGAAAACATCTTTGATCTGGACGACAAGCGCATCGGTGTGCTTGCTCATGGCGTCAATGGCATTCGATTCAGGGCGCAGTGCGAGAAATTCGAGGTCAACTGTCAGTTTTTCGAGTACGGCAATTACCAGGAAGTTTTTGCAGGGATCTCGGCAGGCGAACTCGAAGCCGGAGTTTCCAACAACCTGGTTGGCTATTCGCTGCTGCCTGACAACGACATGATCTCATCGTCGATCGTGTTCGATCCATTCAAGGTCTATGTGGCCAGTCCCCAGAACAGTGACAGTGCCCTGCTGCATGCCTACGACAGGCACCTGTCGCGCTGGAAACAGAACCCGGATTCGTTCTATTACCAGACCAGATCGAAGTGGCTGATCCCACAAATGGACAGCGGTCTGCCCACGGTCATTCTCTACCTGATTCTCGGTCTTGTGGCGTTCAGCCTCACGGCATTCGTCTTTGCGGTGCTGCTCAGACACCAGGTCAGACTGCGAGTGCGGGACCTGTCACACCGTGAACAGCAACTCGAACAGATCATCAATCTGGTGCCACACATGATCTTTGTTGCCGATTCAAAGGGAAATGTGATCCTGGCAAACCAGACCACCTGTGATTATTTCGGCATGAATTCTGAGCAGTTCGTCGGAACCAATCTGAACGCACTGAAACAGGAACGCCGTCGCTACTGCAACCTGCTGGATGACAATCTGGATAGTCACAACAACCGGCTAAAGCCGATGAACAGTGAAATCGAAACCCGCGATCACCACGGTAACGAACATATCCTGTACCTGTCCAAGATGCCCTATCTGGGACGCAAGGACCGTGAACCGGCTGTAGTGACCGTTGCTGTCGACATCACGGACGCCAAGAAATTCGAGGAAAAGATCAAGTTCATGGCGCAGCATGATTCGCTCACCGACCTGCCCAATCGCATGCTGCTAAAGGACCGGATCGATCACTCACTGGCATTGTCCAGTCACCACAATCACAACGGTGCGATACTGTTCATCGACCTGGACCATCTGAAGAATATCAATGATTCTCAGGGACACCGTACAGGTGACCTTGTGATCAAGGACGTTGCCAGTCGGCTCAGGGGCTGTGTCAGGCCTGGGGACACCATTGCCCGGCTGGGTGGCGATGAGTTCATTGTTGTGCTGTCACAGCTGGAACAGGATGTCGAGCTGGCTGAATCTCAGGCACGGCAAAACGGCAAGCATATACTGAACATCATCGCCAAACCGTACCAGATCAACCAGGATACGTTTCACATTACCGCCAGCATGGGCATTGTGCTGTATCCACGCGACGGCACAACACAGGAGGTTCTGTTGCAACGGGCCGACACGGCCATGTATGAAGCCAAGGCCATTGGCCGAAACCGCATGCACGTCTTTACTCAGGAACTGGAGTCTCAGCTGATCGAGCGGGTCGCGCTGGAAAATGAATTGCGGCAGGCTGTCAGTCGCGATGAGCTGTATCTGGTGTACCAGCCGGTGATGCACGGTGAAGCACTCAATGTCGCAGGCTGTGAAGCACTGCTGCGCTGGAATCATCCCACACGAGGCATGGTGAGACCGGGAGATTTCATCGCACTGGCCGAGCAGAAAAATCTGATCACCGGCATCGGTGACTGGGTACTGGAGGCCGTCTGCAAGCAGATCAGACAATGGCTCGACGAGGGCCAGTCCGGTTTTTTCATCTCGGCCAATCTGTCGGTGATACAACTGAAGGATGAGGATTTCTACCACAAGATCTCCAATCTGATACGACGTTACCAGATACCGAAAAATTACCTGGAGCTCGAGGTGACCGAATCCATCCTGATGACCGAGACCATGCGATCGACCAAGATATTCAAACAGCTCAAACTACTGGGCATCCGCATTTCAATTGACGATTTCGGTACTGGGTACTCCTCGTTCAATTATCTGATCAAACTTCCACTGGACAAGATCAAGATCGATCAGTCGTTCATCAAGAACCTGCCCGGTGATGACAGCAGTGCGACCATCGTCACGACCATCATGCGCATGGCACGGGAACTGGAGATGGACGTTGTGGCCGAAGGGATAGAAACCTGCGAACAGTATGAATTTCTGCTGCAGCAGTCCTGTACCTACTATCAGGGTTACTACTTCCACAAGCCGGTCCCGCATGACGAACTGGCCCGAATCGCAACGGCTTGATCGGCACCGGAACACCCAGGCAAAAAAAAGCCCCGTTTCCGGGGCTTTTGAATGAAGCGCTTCTTCCTTACTCTGCACCGTCCCTGAAGATAAGGCCCGGATCGTTGTTGAAGTCCGGTTCCAGTGCCGCCCCCTGAAAGATTCCTAGCGGATTGTATTCATTTTCCGGGAATCCGGGGAATATTTGATGGATCTGATTATTGTGAAAGCGCTTGATAAGCATTTCGCTCCAGACACTGCGATAATCGACAGTGCCGCGCAAGTCAGCACTCTGGAATAACTCCTGCTCCTCCAGACCCGGCCACTGGCCGTACTGACGGCCACCGTTCACACCACCACCGATGGCCAGTGAGGTATTGGCCCAGCCATGGTCGGTACCGGCGTCATTGTTGTCAAATGCGCGTCGACCAAACTCGGAGTAGATGAGCATGGTGGTGCGATCAGCCCAGGTACCGCCGCCGGGTGCCGGAACATCCAGGTCGGTAAAAAATGCCGAGATGGCTTCCGAAATATCCCTAACATTATCGTAATACCCCTCACCAACGATCAGATTCCGCTGGTTATTGTGAGTATCCCATCCGCCTCGGTCTGCCTGGGCGATGCGTACACCGGTGTCCTGCTTGATGAGCTGGGCGATGGTCTGCATTTCGAAACCGAACCCTGTCAGCTGACCTGGATTGTCGAAGCGTACCGGATATTGCGCACCGTTCGAGGGTGGCAGGTCAAAATCAACCAGTTCGACAATTTCCACAGCAGCCAGTGCCTGCTCACCGGCGATATCAAGTTCATTGCTGCCCAGGGCATAGATATCGGCCAGTGCCTGCTCCTGATCATCATTGAAATTGCCACTGTTGGTGGTGTCGAATTCGAAATTGCCAGGTGATCTCAGCGTCACGGCCGTGGGTTCACGCAACAGGGAGAACGTGACGTTGCTCTCCATGACGACGGCCGGCAACGTGATATTGGCCGGATAACTGTCTGCTGTCTGCAAGTGACGAGTCAGCCAGCCCGTCGGTGTAAAACGGTTACCTGGCGTCCCCAGTTCGGCATAACGTTCTGCCTCGAAATGACTGCGATTGACTTCATATTCCGGCAAGCCGCAGGCCCGGATGATGGCGGCTGTACCATCCTGGTACAGATCTCGAATCGGCCCGGCAGCCGGGTGCAGGCCAAATCCGGAGCCGACATCGAGTAACTGGCTGCTTGGGATCATGGTTCCATTCGAACGCAATGTTTCGTAATTGCCACGATCAGGGTGCCCATTCATGGGGGTCAGGAAACTGAGGCCGTCATATCCACCCCTGAGGAAGACAAACACCAGAATGTTGTCACCGCTATGGCGACGGGCTGCCACCACCTGCAAAGGCCATCTTGGGTCCCGCTGCCGCAGCGACAGAGGAAGCACCCAATCCTTTCAAAAAAACTTCTACGATTAAGTCTACTCATTGTTTCGCTCCTCTATCGACGAATGGCGTCCGGGCACATCATGATCAGACCCACCAGCGTGTAATTGATACGTTGATAGGTGCTGTTGTTGCCCAGGTCATTGGTATCCATGTTGTCATGGAGCGACTGGTTTTCGGTCACACCGCCCTTGAAGACCACGTAGTTGATGAGCTCCTGACGGGTTGACGCATCATAGCTGTAACCCCGAAGCCTCGGCATCCACATGTCGACCAGCTGAGCCGGTGTCCTGTTGGCGGTGGCCGGAATTTCAGTGTTGGCCTGCTCGGCAATATTGCAATAGCGAAGCCGTCCCAGTTCACCGGTATCCGGGTCATCATAGGTATCGCCACTGCGCTCGAGGAAATAGGTGATCGTTCGCCATGACAGCACCAGCGGACCTGACCCTGACCACAAGGCCTTTTCATCCGGGAAGCCTGTGGGCGTCTCGTTGTCGTAGGGTTTCTGGCCGGTGTCATCGAGCCTGAAGAAGACATCGTTACTGGGGCTGTGGTCGTCTCGGAAATCCACATCCACATCGCAGGCACGCATGGCGGAGATGATGTTCTCCAGAGGCCGCTTGACCTTGTTGCCCCAGGTGGACTGGAACTCGGAAGACATCAGAATGTGTCGATACACTTCCTTCAACTGATCCGAATCAGCACGCCGGTTGTAGAATTCATCGGCAGTGCTCGAGACGATCGATTCAGGTGGGCTGTCACCAATGAAACGTGTGCACAGCTTCCAGGCAATGAAACGGGCTGTTCCGTAGTGATTGGCCAGATACTGAAGGATCTGTGTCACATCGTTTTCACCACCATCGGTATTGATGGTGATGTCCATGACACGGATAGGCTCGGTCCCATGCTCGTCATAATGGCGCGAAGGCCTGAACAGGAAGTCGCCTGTATCCGGTGCCCCATCATCACCATCGGCCACACCCCAGCCTGTCAGTGCCCGTGCGAACTGGAACACATCGATCTCGGTGTAACCGGCACGCTGACCCTGGCTGTTGTTGGGTACCGTCAGCGGATCAACCGCTGCATAGTAATTCTCGATAGCGCCCAGGGTATGAAGCTCCAGTACCTCACGGGCATAGTTCTCATTCGGGTTTGGCCATGAATTTCGATAATTATCGAGATAAAACAACATGCTTGCCGTTCGTGCATTGGATTCCAGCATGTCATAGAAATTTCCGAAGATGCGTGAGCGTATCTCGCGATCGTAATGTGGCAACATGCTCTGGGCCGGGAAAATGTCACCCAGCACATTGAAATGATTGAACCAGAAATCATTCAGCAGTTCACGCAGCTGCCACTGTCCGTAGAGGCCGCGCAGGATGATCAGGCGTTCCATCTGCCAGCGAGGCCGGTTTCGGATCTGATAATCCATGCCGGTTCCATCGACACGGGCATGATCGGTCCACAGCTGATTCGGCGTCTTGTTGATGGTGTCGTAGGCCGAACCATTGCCCAGAAACTGCGCCATGCGGTTATCGACTTCCGGATCTGCCACGGTAGGATTCAGCTGCTGGTCCACCCAGGCGGCCAGCCTAGAGGCATCGTCGCCACCCAGTGCGTTGAACGCATCGATATCGCCGGGTCTGGGCCCGAAGGCAGCCTTGTTAAGCACCAGTGCAGCCAGTGGTGGCGCCGTTGCGCCAGCACCTCTGATAACCGGTGCCGGTTTCATGGGCCTGGTTGACTGGAAGGTAGGTGAGTCCGCCCTGGCCTGTCGGCTGGCAGGTAGCGTAACCGCTGCCAGTCCGCCTGCACCGATTGCCACGCTGGAACCCATAAATTTGCGTCGCGTCAGCTTCGCATCAGACTTGGTTGTCCCCATTGTTTTACCTCAGATCTTGATTATTTTTTATTGTTCTTGTTATTGATCGAACCTTCCTTACCTGCGCAAGATTAATGCTTTTATTCCGACCGAAACGTGATCGAGTTCGGATTTATTGCACAATGCTTATGAAATCCTTTTGATGATGCTATGCTACAAAACTGCTGAATTTCACCAAAAAGGCGATCGACGGTCATGAACAGACGACAACGTGTCAAAGTCACGGGCATTTTGCTCGTATTTTCGATGATTAGCGCCGCGTCAGCAGATGTCATGATGTTCATACCGTCGCAGGACGCATCATTGTATGAAGATCCGGGTGGCCAGTTTGCCAACGGTTCAGGCCAGTACCTGTTCATGGGCAGAACCTGGGACCAGAACGGTATCGATGCATTATTGCGTCGATCGCTCGTTCAGTTTGACTTGAGTGCCATTCCTGCAGATTCACTGATCAACAGTGTGACACTGGATTTCGAGATCAATCAGGTGGCCCTCAATTCACAGATTGGGACAGCACTGATTCATCGGGTGACCGCTGCATGGACTGAAGGTCCATCCAACCCGATCGGCCCTGAAGGCCAGGGTACAACTACCCAGGCCGGTGACAGCAGCTGGATACACCGGTCATTTCCGAATCAGCTCTGGACTACACCGGGCGGTGATTTCAATCCGGTCAGCTCAGGCAGCGCCCCTTTCAGCACCGGCCCTCAGACGATGACTTTCGTGTCTACAGCCGGCATGGTCAACGATGTGCAATCGTGGACGACCAACCCGGCAACCAATTTTGGCTGGGTGCTGATCGGTGACGAGGTCAACATCCGCAATGCCCGTCGCATGGACAGCCGTGAAAACATGAATACACAGCCCACCCTGACGGTAGATTTCACCCCGGGCGCCCTGACCATTTTCATTGACGGGTTCGAGGAATAGTGCACGAAACCATTTATGGCAGCGCTCTGGAGATCGTACTCACGGCGTGCCGTGATTTCATACTCGAACAGCAGGACAGTTTTGACACGGCACATGATTTCAATCACCTGCAACGGGTGGCACTGACGGCCAGACGACTGGCCGAACAGGAACAGGCGAGGCTTGATATCGTGCTGCCGGCCGCCTGGCTTCATGACTGCGTCTGCCTTCCAAAGAATTCCCAGCTGCGCAAACGCGCCTCCACCCTGAGCGCCGAAAAGGCCACCGAGCTCTTGTCTGAATTCGATTATCCGGTAGAGGACCTGAAGCATATCCAGCATGCCATTGAAGCCCACAGTTACAGTGCCGGTATCACGCCAGTGACCCTGGAAGCCGGCATCGTACAGGACGCCGACCGTCTTGACGCTCTGGGTGCGATCGGCATCGCCCGCTGCTTTGCCACAGCCGGCATGATGAGCTCTGAACTCTACAGTGGTGATGATCCGTTCAGCATGGAACGAACGCTCAATGACCGTCGATTCGCCATCGACCATTTCTATCAGAAACTGTTCAATCTCTCTGAAACGCTCAACACCGATGCAGCACGTGAAATGGCCGGTCAGCGCATCAGTTTCATGCGCGCCTACATTCAACAGCTGGGAGAGGAAATTCTGCCGCCCGGCACACAGCAACAGGACCAGGAAACACCATGACAGATGATCGACCCAGAATTCTCGTGTTTGCCGGCAGCAGCCGGCGCGATTCGTTCAACCGCAAACTGGCCGCCGTCGCAGCAGGGCTGGCAGGCGAAGCCGGCGCCGATGTGACCCATATCAATCTGGGTGATTTCCCCATGCCATTGTTCAATCAGGACGATGAAGCCGAGCACGGAATGCCGGAACACGCGGGTCGCCTCAAGCGCCTGATGATCGAGCATGACGGTTTCATCATCGCTTCGCCGGAATACAACAGTGCCTTCAGTCCACTGCTGAAAAACTGCATAGACTGGGTATCGCGTTCCGAACCGGACGAGGATGGCAGCCTGAACGCCTATCGTGGCAAGTTTGCCGCCATCATGGCCGCCTCACCCGGTGCACTCGGGGGATTGCGTGGTCTGGTGATGCTGCGCATGTTGCTGTCGAATCTGAGCGTCCATGTGATCCCGTCACAACTGGCGATCAGTCAGGCCTTCAAGGCATTTGATGATGATGGCAATCTGGTTGAGGAACGAAAACTGGAGTCTGTCCGGGGAATCGTGACATCACTGGTGGACCTGGTGAGCAAGGCCAGAGCCAGTTGACTTACCCCTTCAATCGCTCAGGCGACCTGATCCGGTGTCGGTGCCGTTGATTCAGACAGCTGATCAGAGCAGACCACCTGATTTCGGCCTCGCGATTTGGCAACGTACAGTGCCTCGTCGGCAGCACTGATCACGTCCTTGAGCTTGAAGCCGTCTTCGGTGGCCTCGGAAACACCGAAGCTGGCCTGAACACTGAACTCGTGCCCGGTAGCAGATGAATTGATCGACGCAATGCTGCGGCGGCATTTTTCGGCAAACTGTTCGGCATGACGCAGATTGCAGCCGGGCAGCAACACGGCAAATTCCTCACCGCCAAGACGCCCGAACACATCATTCTCGCGGCAGAACTGCTTGCAGACATTGATGGTTTCCTGCAGCACCCAGTCACCCACCGGGTGGCCGAACCGGTCGTTGATGCTCTTGAAGTGATCCAGATCGAACATCACCAGGGCAACCGACGAGTAATTGCTCTCGGCAATCTGAAGATGATGATTCGACAGTTCACTGAAATGCCGCCGGTTGAATGCACCCGTCAGTTCATCACACTGGGCCATTTCCTTGAAGCGAATCTGGTTGCGTTTGGTGCGCAGCGCCCACAGTGCGATAAAGCCGATCACCGCGCTGAGCAGAATCAGCAGCAGACGGGTGTTCTCGGCAGCCTCACGATCCAGGTTCTGCTGCAGCTGCAACACCTGGTTTTCCTTGTTGAGCAGCTCGATGCGGGAATTCTTTTCCTTCAGATCGTGTTGCGCCATCTGAAACGCCAGATTTTTGGCTGATACCTCATCCAGGTACGCCTTGTCTGCTTCAGAGTGACGCTTGTGATAATCCAGAGCCGCCAGATAATTCCCATTGCTCTCTTCGATCTTGTAGAGAATATCCAGTACGGTCACGACAGGTTCAGAATAAGGTTCCTGTTCTGTGTGTTCGAGCGTTCGTTCTGCGAACGCCCTGGCCATCTGTTCATGATCCAGTGACCAGTGAGCCCGTGAGAGCAGTGCGTAAAACTCTGCAATCAGGCGGGAATACTGGGTGGATTCGACGTCTTCGATATGGAGCAACAAATAATCCAGTAACGTCTGTTCGTCCTGGCCTGCGAGCTGGAATTTCGCATAGTACATCCTGATGATATTCGCCAGAACATGTTGATCATTGTTTTCGCAATGCGAAATCGATTCGCTGAATTCTGTTTCTGTCACAGACAAACCCAGCTTCACGACCGCTTCAATTTTCTGCAACCTGGCGAGACAGAGATGTCGCCCCTGAACATCGTTCTGTAACAGCTTGTCTGCATATGCCAAGCCGAGTTCATACTGACCGATCTGGTTGTAAATCACGGATGCAGCAACCAGACCAAAATTCGCTACTTCAGTATCAGTCACGCCTGGCAGCTGTTCCAGTGCCTGATTCAGGTAGCTGATCGATTGTTCAAAATCGTTGATGTTTGCATAGACGTTAGCCAGTGAGTAATTTGCACGAAACTGCATGGTCTGATCTTCAGCCTGTTCAAGAACATCCTTGTAACGCCTTGTGCCTTCATCGATCTGGCCACTGAATATCAACTGATAACCCTGTAGATACCACAGATAGTGCTTTTGATTGTTGGTGAGCGACTCACTGTCTTCATTCAACTGATCAAGCAGCTGGCTGAATTCCGTGGCATCAACAGTACGTGCATTGTCTGCACGCAATAATAATGCCTCGATTGATTCATCCATCGCATGAGCTGATATCCCCCAGGTGAGGGATACCAGCCATACGAATGAAAGTAGCAATCTACTCATCATCTACTCTAATTGCTGAACGCTCAGGCCCCCGCAACATGAACAAGACGTGATTCTTCCTGGCTGTCGCCATCGCCATCATCGCCGTCGCCATCATCGTCATCTGCCGGCACAAGAACACACATCAGATTGTGATTGGCACCCAGCAGCCGTTCCAGTTCGTCGGAATCCTTGTTCAACAAGGCCTGCTTGAGTTCATCAGACACCTCGGACTGTTCAATGATGTCTTCATAATTCTCGGCGCTCAGATCAGAGCTGCTGCCAATCCGTTCGATCAACTGAATTACATTTTTCATATTGCCTCCTCGCTTGCGTTAAGTGACTTACCGTTTGTTTCATTGTCCAACGCGTTGATCCGTTGCATCACGGATTCATTGCTGACCATGCTCTGGCATGGCGGCACCACCATCGTCGTTTCCAGACTGAGCTCTGCAGTTTGCAGCTCACTCAGTCTGATGAGTTCTGTTCGGGGTTTCTGGATAGGCAGCGTCACCGCCTCATACAGGATTACTTCGTGATTCCGGGGATACTGTTGGTAGAGTAATTCGAGTAGTATTGAGCGGTATTCGGCACCGGTTTCCCATCGGCTAAGGGTCCGATCACCGGCAATGCCCACCTGCCACAGCACCAGATAGGCCGATGGGTCGATGTTGCGTTTGTAGAACATGAACTGACTGGCTTCGTAGTGCTGGCAGCCATATCGCCCGGGGTCAATACCGAGATCAGCGTAGAGGCAATCCTCAGCAGAGATTCCGGGTTCCATCTTCGCATGGAAGCCCTCGTCACGAGCCTGGCGAATGGTTTCATGGGGCACGAAGGCAAACACGCCTGGATGTCCGTAAAAAACACCGCAGACACGTTTGCCTGCCCGAACTTCCTCAAGCATGACAGCAGTCATTTCACGGTAGGTTTCCCGTCTTGACTTGCCTTCGCTGTAGAATGGTTGCAGGCTGCGGACGTCCGGGTTCATGCCACTGACCCATTCTTCCACCAGGCCATCGGAAACCAGCATGAACACCACATCGGAGGCTTCAATACAGTCGCGGCATCGTGCGCTAATATGCGCACCCAGCGTCATACCAACGCCAACACATACCAATTGACCTTCAGGACGCAAGCAGATATCCCCTCAACCAACAGATTCCGGTAACACGATACCATCGCCACCCTGGTTTGCAAATCATCTCAAGCGAGTTTATGACACGAAAAGTGTTTCAACCTTTCCATACCCAGAAATCGTAGTCATCCGCATGTGATTCTGGCCCGTTTAGCCTGCAATATCCGAGCCTTACCACTAGATTCCTGGCAGCCAGATGCTCCTTTCGATGAGATGCTGTAATCGCCTTCAGGTCCATCCTGCTCACGCCGTGATCCATGATTGCTGCCATGGCCTCGGTGGCGATTCCCTGCCCCTGAGCTTGCGGTAACAACAGCATTCCAATTTCTGCTTCATCTGGTGTCTGTGTTGACAGGGACAGACCGATGATGCCCGGCTGATCGGCACTCTCACGTGATGTAATCACCCAGGCGAAATAGCTCGGACGAGATTCGACCATCTTGTCAATTATCCTGTCGAACCAGATATCTGTCTGATCTTCTGAATCAATGGATGCGATATGCCGCATCACTTCGGCATTGCGATACAGCCGTGTGTAAATGTTGCGGTGACTTTCATTCAGGGGTGTGTAGAGAAAATGCTCGCTTGACAGACAGTGACGCGCGTTGTACTCACTCATATCCCGTTGACAGATCGCTTTAATTCAGGCTCTGCGTCAACACTATCCTGATCATCAGCCATCATGACGCTGTTTCGCCCGATAGCCTTGGCGGCATAGAGGGCATTATCGGCCAATGACACCAGATCCTTGAGCACATAGCCGTGCGTTCTTCCCTCGGCAATACCGAAGCTGGCGCTGACCGAAAGCGTCTTGCCCGCCGGAGACGTGCTGATCTGCGTGATGGCCTTTCGACAGCGTTCGGCAAATGTTACGGCACTGTCCTTGTCACAGCCAGGTAACAGAACACCGAATTCTTCTCCGCCCAGCCTGCCAAAGACATCATTCTCTCGGCAGAACTGCCTGCATACATTAATGGTTTCCTGCAGGACCCAGTCACCTACAGGGTGACCGTGAGCATCGTTGATCGATTTGAAGTGATCAAGATCAAACAATACCAGACTGATGGCGGCCTGATGGTTTCTTGCCACTCGCAGATGTTGTTGCGCCACTTCGTAGAAATGGCGCCGGTTGAAGGCACCGGTCAGGGAGTCGCACTGTGCCATCTTCTTCAGCAGGACCTGATTTCGTTTTGTTCTGAAGGCCCACAGCCCGATGAATGCGATGATGGCGGTCAGCAGGGACAACAACAGCCGTGTGTTTTCTGCCGCTTCCCTGTCCAGGTTTTTGTGCAGTTGCAGCAACTGGTTTTCCTTGTTGAGCAGCTCGATCTCTGCGGTTTTCTCATGCAACTTGTTAACGGCCATCTGGTAGGCCAGGTTTTTGGCTGATACTTCATTGAGATAGGCCAGGTCAGCTGTTGCCAGCTGTTTTCGATAGGCCAGTGCCTGCTGTAAGCTGCCAGCGGTTTCTGACACTTCGGACAATACCGTAAGTGATGCCACAACGGGCAGGGAATAAGGTTGCTGTTCACTGGCCTGAAGTGAAAGTTGCGCGTAGTCGGTTGCGGTTTCCAGATTCCCGAGTCGGGAATATGTCTGTGACAACAGAGCATAATATTCGGCACTGAGTCGTGGATAGTTTCGCTCCTCGACTTCGTCCAGATAGGAGAGCAACAGGGTCAGTGCTGCATCCAATTCGCCCTGATTGAGCCAGTGCCTGGCCTGATAAGTGCGTATGAAATTAGCTGGTACGTTTTCAGAGATTCGCTCGCAGGTATCGATTCCACGCTGAGTCAGACTGGTCTGGGCTGACAACCCCGTGAGATGCAGGCTGGCTTCCGTATTGATCGCGATTGCGATACACAGGATTCGATCGATCGCCGTGTTTTCGATCAGATCTGCACTGTATTCCTGAGCCTGTTCGTATTGCTGAAGCTGATTATAGATGATGGCCGCATTCAGGAGCCCGTTCTGGCGCACCGTCTGATTCAGAATGATATCACTGAGGCCGATGAACTGATCCAGGTGGAACAGCGCACCTTCAAAATTGCGGGTGAATGCATACAGATTGGCAATGAGGTAATGTGCCTTGTAACGAATCTCCGTCATGGGCACTTCATCGATTACACCCAGATAGAGTGCTTCGGCATCATGAACCTCACCGCTCAGATGATGCTGATAGCCACGCAGCAGATCAAGGTTTTGTCGCTGATCGGCATCCATGTCAGATCGGCTGGCCTGCAGTACATCCAGGATATCGGCAAACCTTACCGGGTCGGCACTCTTGACCTGTTCGGCCAACGCCAGCAAATCGTCAATTGACAGGTTGTCTTGTGACCATGCCGCCATATTCAGTGACAGCATGGTCACGATGAACAATCGCCGGATAGTTTGATTGCGATTCAACATTGGCAGCATTATGCCAAGTGTTGATTAAACTTTATACGGCAATCGCTTCACTCTGGCTGTCATCACCTGCATCGTCGTCATCATCAGCAGGCGCCACGATGCACATCAGAGAGTGATCATTACCGAGCAATTCACGCAGCTTGTCCTCGTCCCTGTTCAGCAATGCAACGCGCAAGGTTTCATCAATCTCTGCCTGCTCTACGACAATACGGTAATTATCGACAGACATATCAGACGTTTCACCCAATCGTTCAATCAGTTGTATTACATTCTTCATAGTGCCTCCTAGTAAGATCATGATATTCATCTCATGATGAATTCTGGGACAGCCGGTTCGATCAGCAAACGCTCACCTGCGACCCGGCGAAAGGTCGCAACCATGACCCTTACTCTGGCATGAGCAACGCGAATGGAGATCGTGATGACAGGTATCGTGTCGACCTGATTCAATCGGCTAAATCAGTTTGTTTTGCGTTTGGAATTCCCCACACAGTTCAATAAAATGAATGACTTGCACGATACCATTGACAAGTTGCTTTGCAAATTAAGCTCGATGAATTCAACAAGAGTTTACAAATTTTCCGAGAGGTCACGAATCTTGCACACCAGATCCGGATAACGCGGATTGACCAGGTCGTTCCCGGATTCAAAACCCAGCTTGAGAAACAGCTTTGCCGCAGCCGCATTCTCAGGATGGTGCCAGGCCAGACAGCGCCGGATACACAGGCTGTTGGTTGCATAACTGCAGAGTTCGGAAATCACGCCGGTTGCCAGTCCGCGGCGACGACAACTGGCGTTGAGCATCACACCGATATCTGCATCCTGTGACGACTCGATGAGTGTCAAAGAGCCCAGGCCCACGATGTTTCCCGAGTCTGTCTGATGGATCATCCAGACGTGATAGCGGGCGTTGTCCCGTTGGCATTGCATGAGTGTTCTGAGAAACTGTGATTCGAGGTCCAGATACGTCCTGACAACTCCAATGTAGGCCATGATGTCCGGGTCCGAATACAGACTGCAATAATCACGCTGGTGAGACGCGTTCATCTCGACCAGGTCATATCCGGCTGGAAGAGGCCATCGATCAGCTTCGGGCATTTGCAAATCTTATGACACCGGTGTGATCAACGTCTCGATCGAAAATCGCATAATAACCATTGAGGAGAGGCAACCCCATCAATGACTGGTTTGGCCATCCCGGCAATTGTGACAACAGCTTGAAACTGGCCTGGCCGCATGACGGCGAATTGATCTGCCAGTAATGCATTGGTGACCAGGAAACTGTCACAGTCTCATTGTTGTGGCTGCTGAACGTGAACAGGATATCTGGCCATAGTTCGGGCTTGACCCTGCTGGCAGGTATGCCGATTTCCTTGCCCATGAAATCAAGAAACGGTTTCAGTACTGACTCGAAGTCCGGATTTGATGCGTACAGGTCATCCATCACTTCGCTGAACAGTTGTGATACCAGCACGATATAAGATGCGCCTGTATCGATAATCGAATTGGTGAAGTAATTATGCACATGGGCCTCATCGAGTGGCGGCGCCATTCGCTCTGGCTGTCCAGCCACCTGTACCGAGACCAGATTGGTGTTGTAGTACACATCGTGCAGTACCGCGACATCGGTAAACTCACCCTGGTAGAGGTCGGTCTGTTCCTCACCGCCGCCAAGCACCAGCACACCATGATTGATCGGATCCTGATCGAGTTGTTCGTCCGTCAGACCCGCCTCTGCATGATACACACTGGATCGACCAGACAGAAATCCGAAGCGGTTGCTGACCACCCCCTCTTCTTCAAGTGCCGTGAAGTAGGGTTTGACGTCCGCCTCGGGCTGCTGCCACAGCATCTGCTTGAACTGCTTGATCTCATCGATGGACGAGCCTACCTCGAAGGGCCATGGCCAGGTGGTAGCGGGTTTGCCTTCACCCTCAAGCTTGTTGCTCATGTCATAGGACTTGTCCAGGTGATGATAGGCCAGCCCCAGAAAACCGTCGGCTTCAATGAAGCAGTTGTCAATGTAACTCACCGCCACCGCCAGCGGTGCCTGTGTCAGTCCCACCCGTTTGTGATGGGCTTCGATGAACACATCGGTGTTGACCACTGGCCCTGCCCAGCCGCCGATACCGTAGGTAACGTCCTGGGCATAACTCGTGGCGCTCAGATCCGTATCAGAACCCGGGTCATATGCAGCAGTAGTGACCACCAGGGTGCTGCTGCCAGAATCGAGGATCAGTCGGGCAAGCTTGCGTTCAGATCCCAGTTCTACCTCGATGCTGTATCCGCCAGCCGAATACACATTGGTCATGTTGATACGCAATGGAGCCCCCTCAATGAAATACGGCAAGCAGGATGATAACTGCCACCGGACAATGCGCCAAGCCCTGAGCTGTTTTCAGTCGTCATTCACCGGCTTGACAGCACAGGCGACTGAAAACAGAATTGAATGACTTGAAAGGAGTGTCCTGCCATGTCACTGATTTCGCCAGTTCGCCGTAAAACCCTCATGACGGCCCTGATCTTCGTGTTTGCATCAACGCTGTCTCTCGCCGAAACCAGGCTGGTGATTCTGGGCTCCGGTACACCAAATGCCGACCCGGACCGCTCCGGCCCAGCCATTGCCGTGGTTGTCGATGATCAGGCCTATCTGGTGGACATGGGACCAGGCATCGTCAGGCGGGCCGCCGCTGCCTCAAGACAGGGCATCGATGCACTGAAACCGGAAAACCTCGATATTGTCTTTGTCACCCATCTGCACAGCGATCACACGCTGGGCTTTGCTGACCTGCTGTTCACACCCTGGACGCTGGAGCGTGAAAAGCCCTTGCGCATCTTTGGGCCTGAAGGCATCAAGGCCATGACTGATCACATTTCCGCCGCCTATCAGCAGGATGTGGTCATGCGACTGAACGGTCTGGAGCCGGCCAACGAAACCGGCTACAAAACCGAAGTAACCAAAATTTCTGCAGGCGAGATCTACCGCGATGACAAGGTACGGGTGGATGCACTGGCGGTCAATCATGGCAGCTGGAAGGAGGCTTTCGGCTTTCGCTTTATCAGTGATGACAGGACCATCGTGATCTCGGGCGATACGGCGCGATCAGAGGCCGTGATCGAAGCCTGCCAGGGCTGCGATATCCTGTTGCACGAGGTGTATTCCGATGCCGGTTTCGAACGACGTGAACCGGTATGGCAGCAATATCACAGCCAGTTCCATACCTCAGCTACCGAGGTGGGCCGCATCGCCAAACAGAGCCAGCCGAAAAAGCTGGTGCTGTATCACCAGTTGTTATGGGGCAGCACGGAGGATGAACTTATCGATGAAGTCAGATCCACCTACGATGGCGAGGTACTGTCAGCCGACGATCTGGACGTCTTCTGATTCAAGCCATGTCCTATCTGCCATGAGCACATTCAGGCATCCCCGGTGTCATCAACCCAGATTTCAGTGCGACGGTTCTTGATACGCCCGGTATCAGTGAGGTTCGAGGAGACGGGCATGCGTTCGCCCATGCCGATGATGCGAATCGAATCGACGCCACGCTGACGCAGTTCGTCGGACACGATGCGGGCACGTGCGATCGACAGGCGGATGTTGACATCCTCATCGCCCACGTCATCGGTAAAGCCCACTATCGTGAGTCCATCAAGACCTGCCCGGTCCAGATAGCGTACCACCCGGTTCAGGTCATGCACTGACTTGTAATCAAGCTCATCCGAACCAGAGCGAAATCTGAAATTGACAGACAATCGCGAGGCAGACTGGGTCAACTCGCGGTATTCATCAGGTGCCGATGCGATTTCCTGGACACGTTCTGAAGAAATTTCCAGTGAGACAAATCCGCTGTCATCAACCAGACGCTGTCCAGTCCGGCTGAATGCAAAGTTGATGAAATCAGTGACGTGAGACTGGCTCGTGGTTTCAGGAGTGGTGTAAAGATACAGGCGCCTTGACAATGGATAGTCCTCTGTCTTGATGGTGAACGGCGTTGGATAGACAGCGACTGCAGAGCTGTTGGAAGCAACTGCGATCACCCTTGCCTGCCGCACGGCACCCAGTCCGCTGAAACCGATGCCACCAGAATCCTCACTCACAGCATCAGAGAGATCCGAATTGGACTGATAACGCAGCGCCGCTGCGCTGAGGCTGCGACCGTGGCGTTTGAGTACCAGTGAATTGAAGGTATCGAAGGTTCCCGAAGCGCTGTCTCTCGCATGCAGTTGAATGAGTCGATTCTCTCCACCCAGTTCCTGCCAGTTGGTGATCTCACCGGAAAACACATTGGCCAGTTCGTCAGTGGTGAGTTGTTTGACCGGGTTGTCGGCATGCACCACCACGGCTATTCCATCAAGGCCCATGACGTGCTCGTGTGCCAGACTCCTGAGGCTGTCATCATGTGGAAACAGTTGCGTTATTTCCTCAAGCCTGACCCGTCGTGATGACATGCCTATCTGTGCACTACCCTCAGCCAGTGCGACAAATGAGGTTGAGGAGCCTTTAGCCTCGACATGTATTTCCCGGATCAGATTGTTGCCAAAGACGCCTTGAATCACTGTACGGTTCTCGCCCTCAACTGAGGTCATTGATGTCTGTTTCGCACCCATGAACGTCAGGTATTCAACTGCCAGTCGCGGGGTAATGGCATCACCGAGCGTGTTTGAGCCACGGATATTCAGGATTACTTCTGTGATGATGTGATCAGCAGCATTCGGATTCACTGACTGATCACTCTGCGAGTGTTCACCACGGGATTGTTCAAGCTCGGCAATTGCGGTTTCTGATTTCGAACGCTCGACGATGGTGGTCTGATCTTCATCAGTCAGCATGATGACCAGCAAGGGCACATTGATGATGAGAGCCACAAGCAGTGCAAACGACCAGCGGTTTGCAGCGATTCGCTGTGTCAGCGTGCGCGCAGGTCTGCTTGTCAGTATATCGGCATCCAGCTCCTGATGGTCGAGCTGGGTATTGCTCTGATAGGACCAGATCTGCCTGAGAACCCTGTGAATGTCGTCATCTGGCACCTTTCTTGCGCGCGTGAGCACCTTCAACCGGTAGTCATCATCGTGCAGTAGTTTCTTGAACTTGATGTTGTTGGACGGATATAGCGCTTCAAGACGGGTTTTGAGTTTCCACAGGTATTCGACATAACGTACGTGTGAGTATTCTTCTGGCATCGACAGGCTCCAGGATTTCATGACAGACTGTCCGTGCCTGACTGGTTGATGACACAGTCCGGCCCGGATTCAGCAGGTCATGAAATTGTGGATCGAGACTGTGTCAGGCGGATGAAGCCCGGATGACGATATGATGAACCCGGCCCTGATGTCACGGAAGCGCAGCCTCTGTGGCTGTCATGTTCAACCGCTGAGGTCGACCGAGATGGCCGCTGCACTCGACATGGCCGCCTCGCGTGCCTCATCGACAGTTTCGGCCCGGGCCAGGCACACCCCCAGTCGGCGCCGGCCACTGACCTCTGGCTTGCCGAACAGTCTGATCTGTGTATCGGGCCTTGACAGTGCCTCGGCCACACCAGTGAAAACCGGCGCACGCCCTTCCCCCTGCTTGAGTATCACTGCAGATGCCGAGGGCCCCAGCTGACGAATCTCGGGGATGGGCAAACCGCAAATCGCCCTGACATGCAGGGCAAACTGGGACAGGTCCTGGGAGATCATCGTCACCATGCCGGTATCGTGAGGTCTGGGTGAGACTTCCGAGAAGATGACCTCATCACCAGCAATGAACAGCTCCACACCAAATATGCCGTTACCGCCAAGCGCAGTGGTAATCGATTCGGCAATCTCGCGGGCACTGGCCAGGGCCGTATCCGACATCGGCTGTGGCTGCCAGGATTCACGATAGTCGCCATCTTCCTGCCGATGACCCACGGGCATGCAGAATGATGTGCCAGCTTCATGACGCACTGTCAGCAGTGTGATTTCGTAGTCAAAGTCGACAAAGCCCTCGACGATGCACCGCCCTGCCCCGGCCCGTCCGCCGGATTGGGCGTAGTCCCAGGCTACCTGAATGTCATCGACAGTCTTCACCGTACTCTGCCCCTTGCCCGATGAACTCATGACCGGCTTGATCACCACAGGAAGACCAAGCGCATCGATTGCCTGCCGGTACTCCTGTTCGGTATCAACAAACCGGTATGGCGATGTCGGTATGCCACAGGTCTCGGCGGCCAGCTTGCGTATACCCTCCCGGTCCATCGTCAGACGTGTTGCTCTTGCAGTCGGAATCACATTGAACCCTTCATCTTCGAGCTCGATCAGCGTTGGCGTATGAATGGCTTCGATCTCCGGCACAATCAGGTCAGGCTGTTCCGATTCGATCACCTGGCGCAATCGGTCTGGGTCGAGCATGTCAATCACGTGTGAGCGGTGTGCCACCTGCATGGCCGGTGCGTTTTCATATCGGTCGACGGCGATGGTCTCGATTCCGAGCCGCTGTGCCTCGATGATGACTTCCTTGCCGAGCTCTCCGGATCCAAGCAACAGCAATCTGCTGGCCTGGCCTGAATATGGCGTGCCAATCGGGTTTGTCATAGAACTTCTGTCACAGATAAAGGGTCAGAGGGTAGTATATAATCTGCGACAGCGTTGCATAAGGACTGAATTGATGAAACCCACACCGGTGGTGATGTTGTGCCTGTTTGCCCTGTCGATCTGCCGGGCAGAACACCCCCTGGAATCGGAATCCGACTGGATGGCGATGATGCTCAATGGCCAGAAGACCGGTCATATGCACCTCAAGCGTGATGTCTATGCCGACAGGGTCGTCAATATCATTACATCATCACTCACTCTGAATCGGGCCGGCACATCGATGACCATCGATGTGGTCGAGCGAAGTACAGAAACGCCTGATGGTGTGCCAATCAGCTTCTACTCCAGCCAGAAGATCTCCGGTGTGGAAATGATCAACGAGGGAACTGTCGAGAACGGCAAGGCGAAGGTCGTGATGAGAGGCGCCGGTAATGCACGTGAGCAGGAATTTGTATGGGAAGATGACCTGTTACTGCCCGAGGCCATGAGACTGAAGACCATTCAGGCCCTGGATGACAACACTGCATCATTCAGTGCTTTGATGTTCATTCCCTCGTCACTGCAGAAAATTCCGGTGACGATGGAGCTACCCGGCATGGACACCACCGATGTCTTTGGCACCGAATATCAGCTGCAGCAGATTGTCCAGACCATGACCATCGGTCAAACCCGGATGACCGGAGTATCCTGGGTCGACAAGGGTTTTCACACCCGGAAAATGGAAATGGACATGCTGGGCATGACCTTCACGGCCATGGCCTGCCCGCGTGAATGTGCACTGTCTGAAAACCAGCCCAGCGAGTTCTTTGTCAACATGTTCGTTGATGCGCCCAGCGCTATCCAGTCGTCTCAGCTGAATGGCCAGGTCACCTATGACATTGCTGCGCCGGTATCGGGCATGAGCCTGAATTTCCCCGAATCCTCAGAACAGAGCTTCACCCAGCTCGATGACGGCAGTTACCGCGTTGTGGTCACACCGCTCACTGCCGATCCGGGCTCTCCATTGAGCAATCCGATTTCAACCGAGGACAGGGCCGAATACCTCTCCTCAACGCGCTGGCTCGAGACCGATGAACCGGCCATTCAGCGGCTGGCGAGACGCGCCCGTGGCGATGCGGAAACCGAACTGGCCACGATGCAGCGTCTGAGGGATTTTGTTCGACAGTATGTGTCGGACAAGAATCTTGATGTCGGCTATGCATCGGCTCTTGAGGTCGCACAGAACAGAGCCGGTGATTGTACCGAGCACGCATTGCTGCTGGCAGCACTGGGGCGATCCGCCGGCATACCCACACGCATTGCCACAGGCATCGCCTACGTGGATGAGTGGCTGGACGCCCGGCAGACTTTCGTACCGCATGCCTGGACCCAGGCCTATGTTGATGGTCGCTGGCAAAGTTTTGATGCCGCACTGGGACAATTTGGTGCCGGTCACATTGCATTCTCATACGGAGATGGGGATCCCTGGCATTTCTACGAGGGTGCCACCGCGATCGGCCAGATGACCATCACATCGATCAATACACTGCCCTGAAGTCCGGTTACAATAGGAGAATGAGCCGAGCTGATCATGCCATCAGACATGTCGTCGACCGCGTCTGTCTCAGGTCATTCGATCCAGAGTCTGACCAGCACTGCCTGAAACAATTGTGCGAGGACAGCACCGGCACTTATCCGGACGAGAGTCAGCCGGCGTTCATCATCGAGAGTACCGACCTTGCGCAAACTCTGGGTGCAGTCGAATACACCGAACACGGGCCTGACATCCACATTCTGAGTGCACACCGTGACAACAACTGGGGCACCTGGGCAGTTCTGGCACTGTTTGAACACAAGCTTCTCAACCCCAACTGGATTGATCGTCAACTCAAGCACACACCATTCATTCATCACCTGATGGAGCTGACCGAATGCTCGCATGCCAGTGAGTTCAGCCAGCAGCTGAGATCGCATTGCCTCTGTCAGTATGAGAATCGGATCCAGCAGATTCATCAGCGGCTTGGCATCGCTGAAGACTATGCCGATACGCATGCCCTGCAACTTGTTTTCCCGGATCCACAGCTTGTGCCTGTCGGGCTGGATATCTTCGAACGCGAGCAGTACATGCAGCCTGAGGCGGCATCGGCGCTGGGCAAGTTGATACAGGCAGCCACCTGGGATGGGGTCGACATGATTCATGTGTCTGCGTTTCGTTCGGTCGACTACCAGACCGGCATCATCGAGAGAAAACTGGACAAGGGCCAGACGATCAGTGAGATTATGGAAGTCAGTGCTGCACCGGGTTACAGCGAACACCATTCAGGCCGTGCTGTTGATCTGCACACGCCCGAGTGTGAGGTTCTGGATGAATCTTTCGAAGAGACCACGGCCTACAACTGGCTGCTGAGGCATGCTTCAGATCATGGCTTCCGGCAATCATTCCCCAGAGATAACCGGCACGGACTGGCCTACGAACCCTGGCACTGGTACTACATCGGAAATTGATCCAGTTTCAATGTATCTGATCGTGTGAAGGCGCACTCTCGCGTGGTGTCTGCACAATATCCTGAGGCAGATGGACATGATGCAGACCCAGCAGATGAAATGTGGGCATGATCTGCTGGTGGATCAGGGGATACAGCTGTCTGGTCAGGCTGTGATGCGCTGACTTGAAACTCTCGAAACTGACAGCAGGTCCATTGATCTGACGGTACAGCGCATTGATCGTGCACTCGATCCGGAAGGCAGGTGACTGGTTTTCTTCGATCATCAGAAATCCGTCGCAGACCAGTGATGCACCCACCTGGAAATGACTGCCCGCCTCGTCCGGTAATTCCGCCGGTGTCAGCTTCAGCTCAACCTTGGCCTGAACCTGGTCGTCCGGTTTGACGTTATGTTTCAGCTCGGCCAGCAATTTGACCACGCGTGTGCCCGACAGGGCAAAATGTTCCAGCAGGTTCATAGTTCAGACAATCGCCACAGATACCAGCTTGCCAGCGAACGATAGGGTTGCCAGCATTCCCCAGCCTGCTTGACGTCTGCAGGCTTTGGTAAAGATGGCAACGCATGTAGATTTTGCAAGCCCTTCTGGATGCCGAGATCAAGATCAGGCAGCACATCAGGCCTGCCCAGCCAGAATATCAGCAACATCTGAACCGTCCAGACACCCACGCCCTTGTGCCTGGTCAGATCATCGATGATGTGCTGATCATCCATCTGCATCAATTGTCGGTACAGCGGCAACTGTCGCTTGCCCGCTGCCTGAGCCAGTCCCTGAATGTAGGAGGCCTTGGGTCGCGACAGTCCGCAGGATCGCAGTGATTCCGGGTCGGCCATCGCAACCCGTCTTGCGACCGGTTTCCCGCCACGCCCGAATGCCGAGGTGAATCGGCCATAGATTGTCGCAGCGGCCTTGCCGGACAGCTGCTGATAGGTAATCGAGTGACACAGTGCCTCGAATACCGAATCGAAACGCCCTGTCTCGATTTCGAATGCCGGTGCTGTCTCGATGATGCCGGAAAACCCCGGCTCAACCGAAAGCAGGTGACTGATGGCCTGTTTCATTAACGAAACAAAGCCCGGCTGCGTGAACAGCCGGGCTGAGCGTTGTCAGGGTGTGAGTGTCTGCTGATCGATGGCAATGGCATCAACCGTATCGGCATCGAGGAACAGCGGCAGATAGGCATTCACCAGCCAGAAATACAACTGATTGGCGTATTCCGGACCACCGATGACGCCAGACTGGCCACCCGGCGTCACCTGCTCGGCAATCACGCTACCGTCGAACAGCTGCCCGACAAAACGCCTGGCCGGACCCGAGCCGAACATGAACTCGTTGAGGCCGTCTGCGCGTGCACTGTGGCTTGAGGCATCCAGCACCTGATAGCCGCCGCTTCTGGGTATGCCATCCAGACCTGCGACTGTGCTGAATCCATACAGTCCATTGGGCAGGCTAAGCGGCGCACCCAGTGGATGATCGAAGACAATGCGGTGCAGCTTGCCCCAGCGATAGTCCATGACATCAGTCGAGTTGTTGAACGCCGGTGCAAATTCATCGCCTGCAAATGCAGCCAGCGCCTGATTCAGGCTCGCCAGTATCAGGAAATCTCGAGCATCGGCCGGTGTCGGCGCATCCGGGTTGGTGAAGAAATTGACACCTGAGGCACCAATACCCTGATTACTGTCAAATGTCTCGAGGTGATGGATGGTGGCATTCAGGGCCACTGTACTCGGCGGCAGATTGTCACCCAGGCCGATGGCCGTCAGCGTGGCGTCGATGGTGTTCTGTACCATGGTGCCGCGCCACATGCTGTAGACGGCTGCAGAAACCGAATGATCGATTTCCGTAGCCGATGGTGCTGTCGGAGCTGCCAATGGCGGATCACCCGGGTCGTAGCCTTCCACGATACCCGTGGGGCTTGAGAAATCCCACCCACCGAGCAATGTGCGGACTGCCTGCATGTTCGGTCCGGCTGCCTGCTGCGCCAGTCCGGCCCAGGCACCGGGTGCAGCGGCATTGTCGAACGCCTGCAGGATATGCGGCACCACCAGTTCGGCATCCAGCATCTGGTTGTTCGCCTGCCAGGCACGGATCTGCTCGTTGCTGATCGGGCCACTGGCTGCTGCTTCGCGTACCAGTCGGTCGATACGTCCCATTCGCAGAGATGAGTACACGGTGGAATTGAGGTAATACAGACCTCCACCCGGTCGCACCTGATTCAGTGGGTTGTTGTCCAGTGTATTGCCCACCGGATCGTTGTTGGCGTTGAGAATGAAACCATCCGCCGGGTTGATCACATTGGGTGTCTCGGCAATCGACAGGATTTCACTGGGTGATGCCTGATTAGGTTGCAGATTCTGTGCCGGCAGCCATTCATGACGCAGGGCACCGGTACCGTCGCGGATGAACATCGGTGGAATACCGCCGTCTGCTGTCATCAGATTCTGCAGATCATCACGAATCGGCAATTCTGCCGGCGTGAAATAGGCGATATTGCCATCGACATCCGCCACGGCAAAATTCTGTGACCCGAAATCGAACTTGGTCAGTGCCTGTTCGAATTCAGCCACGGTTGATGAAGCATTGATTTCGAGGAAGGACTCGATTTCGAAGGTGGCACCCCATCCGGTGTACTGCGCCGAAATTGCCATATCACCATCCAGTGACAGGATCGGACCGTTGTTACGACGAGGAACGACGAAGGTCACACCACCACCAGACAGCGATACCGGCTGACGCTCAAGGTTGTTCATCACGCCATCGCCGATCTGGTTGGCAAAATAGGTCTGGAAGCGGGCGATAATCGGTTCTTCCACACCCTGATAAACGGTATGTGTCGGAAAGCCGAGTGTATTGCTCTTGATCTGTTCAAAGAAGAAATCCATCTCGTCAATCGGATTGACGGTACTACCCCAGCACAGGGTTGAAGTGCAGCCCTGAATGATGCCGGGTACACCGGGCACGGAGACCCCTGCCACATTGTGACTGACCGTACCACCCGTGCTGACCACCAGGTGTGCAGGGTAGAACACTGAAGCAGTATCGAGAGACAGATGCGGATCATTCGCCAGAACGGGCACACCACTTTCAGTCAGATCACCGGAAATGACCCACCAGTTACTGCCCACTTCGGCACTGTTTTCTGCCAGCATGCCCTTGAGATAGAAGCTTTCCTTGTAGGATTCGAGTAATCCTGTCGCAAGCTCGAGCTGCCCTGCTGTGTAGGGTGTGACCAGGCTGCTGGATTTGGCCTGGTCAGACTGTCCGATTCCGCCAATGGAGCCCAGAAAACCAGGTATGGATACGCGACCATCCGGTGGCGCCACCCGATGTGTGTCTTCAGTGTACAGCGCTGTACCGTCAAATCCGACGATGCCGCCCACCGGCCTGATAGGTACCCAGTGTGACGGTTGCATCGATATCCTCGAGATTTTCGGACAACTGGAATGCCAGCGCCTTGCCGACAGCAATCGAGTCGACTGGTGTCCATGGCTCTGCTTCGGTCAGTTCCAGGCCAGCATATTCCGGTGGCAGCGGGTTGGTGGCCAGCCAGGCGTTGACGCCATTGGAATAGGCCTGCAGCAATGCCCTGATCTCCGGAGGCGACTGCTGATAGGTGTCCCAGGAGGCACGTCTTAAGCCAAGCGTGCGCAGCTGGATATCGTTTGACAGGGCTGTGGTGCCCACAAGCTCTGACAATGTGCCACTAATCAGGCGCCGGGTGAAATCCATCTGGAAAAAGCGGTCACGCGCCTGGATATAACCCTGTGCCGTGGCAAGGTCCAGCTGGTTCTGTGCCACAAATGTGGGCACCAGCGTTTCGGGTGTCAGCACTTCCACATCCGCCGATAATCCCGGGATGGACTGTGCCATCGATGCACCTGACCCGAACGTGAGAATGATGATGAAAACAACAGAAATACGGTGATAATAAGATTTGGACATAAGACCCCTCCGGTGAGACAGCAGGGGGAAAGGTCTCCCGCCTGCCTGTACAGTGTAGTGCATGCATCCGGGATTACAAAAAGGCCCGGAAATTCCGGGCCTTTTCATTGCAAGGAACTACAACTAGCGATAATCGTTCGGGCGTAATTGCGGAATCTGGACTGCATGTTCCTGACGCCACAGTTCTGCCATTCGTGTCTGATCCTTGAGTGACAGGTGCCCTACCGACAGTGGTGCCTGGATGCCGGATTCAGCGATCAGACTCATCGGGATTTCCAGCTGGATCTCGCCACTGATGTCGAGCCATGCTGCCGTCGCGACACGAACACCGGGCCTGGTGTTTCCGTAGCCATCATCACCGAAGATCACCGCCGAGACTTCAAAGCGGCCAGCCTGGCCCACTTCAACACCAACTGACAGTGACATGGCATCGTTTGCAATGTTGCCTGAGGACAGGATCATGTCGCCGCTCAGCCTGGCTGTCGCCGGTGAGATGGCAAATGCAACCTTGGCATCCCGCATGATCACCTGAGTGGCATCGTCGTGGCGAACGAAGGTGTGCGCTTCCCACAGTCCCGGAGCCGCACTGGACAGTGCTGTTGTATCAACAGTCGCCTTGTTATTGGCAAACTGTAGCGGGACAGTTGTCTGTCCATCTGGCGCGACCAGATAGCCACTGATCTCGGAAGACTTCAGACCATTGCTGCTGCCGGCGAGATCGACGCTGACTGCCATGGCCTGGCCAGAGATAACTGAGTTGGCCGATGCCTGAACGTTCAGCACGCGTGTACTCTGCGGCTCGAACACATGCATGACGTAATCAGACGAACCGGTGAGACCGGTGGCACGCAATACAACTGGTGCTGCTGCCACGCCCTGCCCCATCCTGAGTGCAATGGTCTGTTCACCCACTGACATGCCGGCAGATTTCAGCGCTTCGGCATTGGCGATCCTGTCGAAGGCCGCATCGAAATCGAGCTCATTGCCGAATTGTGACAACTGCAGCTGTGATGGTGACAGTGCCGCCGATTTCAGTGATGATGTTGGCGACAGGCGCAGAATGGCAGCGCGAGATGAAACCGGAATTTCGACGCCCTGAGACAGTTCAGCTGCACTGACATCAAGCCAGAATTCACGACTGGTTGAGGTATGTGGAACCGCCTGAAAGACCAGCGGTTGATCACTGTCGACCAGCTGACTGAAGCTGACACTTTCACGATTGGTATTGATGGCAGGCAGTGCAGTCTTGGTGCTCCTGAGCATCAGGCTGTCGCTGCCGAGATCACTGTCGCTTCGTGGCGACAGTGTCAGGTTCATGTCTGCGGCGAGGACGCTTCCACTGACCAGTGCAGACAAGCAAAGTACGGATAATACATTCTTCATGGTTGCTCTCCTCAAAGGTCGTTACGCAGGATGACATCGAGACCGAAACACTTGCGTCGGCTCTGACTGTGACTCAATGGCTCATCACCATTGGTACGGTCGGTGTCATAGAACCAGACGGAACCGGCACCTGACTGACTGCTGCAGTCGAGGAAACCGTCAGAGCAACTGGAGAGCCAGTTCTGAGTAATCTCGAGACCCACATTCTGGGCATATCCGCCACAGTAGCTGTCCGGATCCCAGATCGCGGATTCAACATCGGTACCCACAACATTCCAGAACCCCTTGGGCAGAGAGGGACGGCCACTGGTGCCCAGCAGCCAGTTGGCATTGTAGTAGGCCATCCAGGATGGCTGCTGCATGCGAACGGCATCGTTCTGGAAGCCCAGCAACCAGCCCAGGGCACTCTCGAAGATATTGCCCTGCATGACAGCTTCAGCAAGAGGCGTGCCCGTACTGGAAGGTGCCAGAGCATTGACCCATCGGATCTTGCTGATGATGTTCGGATATCGGGAATCCCATGTCGGATTGGACATGATCCATCGCATCACATTGCCTCCATTGGAGTGCGTGATCACGACCAGATCCGTGATGGACTGGCTGCTGATGAATGAACTCAGTTGACCTGCCAGACAGCCGGCTGCCCCGCTGGTCCACATGTACTTTTCAAAATCGCAGTTGATTACGGTGTATTTACTACTGTTGGGCAATCCCTGACGTACTGAATTGACAAATTCGGATTTCCAGTAGTCATCGAGTGCATTGGTTTGTTTGCCGGTACCGTGTACAAACGCCACGCCTGTATTTGCCAATACAGGGACAGCGATTGCCCACAGCAATAAAGCTGAGACAATTTTTTTCATTTTACCCCTCCCAAGGTGTAGTTGACCGATAATCCATTGCAGATATCGGCAATAGTCAGTGCTTTTGCAGAGTAACTATCTGTGCTGCGCGCACAATATAGCAGCGTCCCGGGGAAATTTCAAACAAGTGTTTGAACTTTTGAAAATCGAGCAGAGCTCAGCCTGAATCAGGTGGACAAATCGCTCGGTTTGAAAGCGGTGCAGAGGCTGAGCCAGTTGTGGATATCCTGCAGTGAAGAGTGCATGACAGCTCGCTCCTCATCCAGTACCGTCGGATGCAGGGTGGTCAACTGAAGCTGGACATAATCGGAACCGGACTGATTGCTGATGCGATATTCGCCCTGCTCGAAACAGATCACGCGACCGACCTGCTGCTCCTGTTTCACACCGTCGTGAGTGACAACACAGTCATCAGCCCAGACCAGTGGCATGAAATGATGAAACACAAAATGATTCGGCTGTTCGGTGAAGACGGCTGATTCACCGGGAGAAACACGTTGCAGGCTGATATTCGGAGACACCATGTGCAGTCGGCCGAATTGCAGTTGTTCAATCGCCGTCAGTGTCGCAGCAGCATGTGGCAGACAGACAGCATTGCGCTCTCCGGCCCTCATCAGGTGCAACATGTCATAGCGACCCGATGTCGATGATGAACGACTGAGCCAGTGGTGGCGTCTGTCTGCCTTGAGCAGCGCAACCGAATCGGCGTAGATCAGGGGGAAAACGGATTCTAGCCGGATCATCCAGTCGAACGAGCGTCGGGTAAATGTCTCTGGCCAGTCCAGGGATACCGTCATGTCCAGACTGCTCAGTCGGTTGGTATCCGTGTTTTCGGCCAGTTCAGTCAACAGATCGAGATTGTCGGTCAATTGCTGCTGCACACTGTGCACCCGTGGTGACACAGAACCTTGCTGGCGTTTTTCAACACCGCTGTTGATATGGTCAAACTGTGACAGCAGATGATCCTGCAATTGCCTGCGCGCAGGCCTGATCAGTCTCCTCGTCATGTCAGAGTGCTGGCCAGCATGAATATCGAGTAGCGAGGTGTCGAGCAGGAATGCTTTCTGGTAGGCCACACAGGCCCAGTAATGACTGTCACGATCATGCAGCGCACTTCCCAGATGCAGATAGAAGGTGGCATCCGCAGATCCCAGATTGATCGCACTGGAGAAGCTTTCGATTGCCTGTTTCAGCATCCCTGATTTTTGCTGGGCAATACCGAGATTTCTCAACAGACTGACGTTGTCTGGCGTCTGGTCGACCGCTTTCTGTGACAGCGCCAGCGCAGCCTCATACGCTTCCGATTCAAGGTGCTGATAGGCCAGATAACTGAGCACGAATGGATGCGTTGACCCCTCGTCATAAAGTGTCTGACACAGCTCGCGTGCACGAGCGGATTCACCGATCTCCAGCAGTTGAGTGATCTGGGTTATTTGAAGGTTTTCATCCATGAGTGTTCAGACAGCGGGTCTGTGGTTGTCTTCAGCGGCGAGGCAGGATCTGTCATGACCGGCCATGACTACAGTTGAACGGGTTGAAGCAGGCAGACAGTCATAGCAGCTGACTGTCCGGCAAACGCCGTCAATACAGGCCAGCGAACTTACCACCCGCTGCCGCTGCTGCAATCACGATCACGACGACCGCAATGATGACACCAGAGGCCGATTTCTTCTCGGGAACAGATTCTTCAGGCGCTGTGTCATTTGTAGCGTCCTGGGTTTCACCCGCAGGCGGCTGTTCCATGCCTGGAACCTGAACCAGAAAACGGACTGTATCCAGCCTGAGTTCATCGCCGGGGCTCAGCTTGCCTTTTTCAACCTGTTTGCCGTTGATGAATGTGCCGTTGGATGAACCCATGTCCTCGACGGTCAGGCCATCCATGGTGACTGAAATCTTCGCGTGTTTGCGTGAAACTTCATCACCAGCAAGACAGATATCACATTCGCTGTGTCGACCGATGGTCGTATCCTTGTACAGGGGAAAGTTCTTGCCGAATGTACTGCCGGAAACACCCCTCAGCAAATACTTGGGTATGGCCATGCGAATCTTGGTCGCACCATCTTCTTCCTGATCTTCCTTGGACGCTCTTTGAATCGGTGGTGGTGCGGGCTTTTTGGCAGGCGTGGCTGCGCCTGAGTTGACCTGACAGGTCACTGTACCAATCAGCAGGGCATCACCGGGAGAAATACGGGTCCTTACAACAACCAGCGTACCGTTGACACGTGTGATGTTTGTCGCGTCATCGACTTCAATCACCAGTCCCTGCTGTCCGATTTCCAGCCTGGCATGAGTAGCTGACACCCCATCAGCATCCAGAACAATGTCGCAATCCTCACCACTGCCTATTGTGGTGGTGCCGGGTTGCAAATCAATCTGTTCCAACTCACCATTGGGAAAAACAAGTTTCATATTGTCCCCCGAAAGTTCCCTGTATTCATTCAGTTTGACTCGTAGTCTTAGTGTAACGAATGAGCTTCGTGTCATCCACAATAATTTCTTTCACACACATGATCAAGCGACTTGGTCTCATAACAGGGTGTAATGAGACAAATTGTGATCGTGAGCACAGTGACAGAATCTGTTTCTTATCAGCAGCTTATTGTCAGTGTCTTGCTCTGCAGCTCAATCAGTAAACCGTCTACTTGATGATTTTCAGATGTGGTGCGCGCTGCTTTGTCGATTCAGTACCCGAATCCGGATCATCCGGGTCTTCACCCTCTTCCGAGGATGGAAACATCATGCCCTTGCCACTCTCCCTGGCATAGACAGCCAGTACGGCTCGAACCGGTACCCTGATGTACTGGCTCTGACCGGAAAACCGTGCACTGAACGTGATCCAGTCGTTATCCAGCTCCAGGCCAATGACCGCAGTCTGGGATATGTTCAGCGTCAGTGTGTTATCAGTGGCCAGATTCTGCGGCACTTCAACACCATCGACTCCGACATCAACCAGGATGTGCGGCGTCATCTGATTGTCATTGATCCACTCGTACAAGGCCCGTATCAGATAAGGACGAGTCGGTGTCATCACCGCATCAGTTTCTCTTGTTCTGACAGGCTCTCGGAAAATGAGCGGCGTGCAAACAGACGCTTGCAGTACTTTTCGACACCCTTGGCCTTGGTGCTGAGCTGAACACCATAATGCTCAAGACGCCACAGCAATGGCGCCAGCGCGCAATCGACCAGGGTCAGATCCTCATTCAGAAAGTGATCGGCAAAACCGAATATTTCATCCGAACTGAGCAGTGCATCGGCGAGCTGCTTGCGGGCGGCGTCGGCCGCTTTCTTCGAACCATGCTCGATATCGGCTGCCAGCGGATACCAGTCGTTCATGATTCGGTGCATGGCCAGACGCAGGCGTGCCCTGGACACCGGATCAACCGGCATCAGTGGCGGATGTGGATAGCGTTCATCCAGGTATTCGGTGATGACAGCCGCGTCATACAGAACCAGGTCACGATCCACCAGTGTCAGAGTTTTCTGATAGGGATTCAGGTCAATGAGATCCTCTGGTGGATTTTCCGGATCCACCTCGATGATCTCGACGGTAATTCCCTTTTCCGCAAGCACGAATCGGGCACGGTGTGAATCGATTGAATTCGGCGACGAATACAGAACGATGACCGATCTGCCCTTATTGCTGATTGCCACGTGATTTTTTCTCCTGAAAGAGACCTAGTGGATATCCCGCCAGTATTCTACTTTCAGCAGATAGGCAAGAAATGTGAACAAAGCCAGATAAATGATGACTTTCCATCCAAGTGATTTGCGTGCCATCTGTCCGGGCTCGCCCAGATAGACCAGAAAGGTGGTCAGATCGGCCATGGCATCATCGAATTCCTGTTCGGTCATCGTACCGGGTTTGGTGATCTTCAGGTTTGCGGTGGCCGTAGCCGCACCGTGACCCGAATCACCCTCTTCGGCATGAGACTCATCCTCGATCAGTTCCTGCGTGCCCTGCAGGCTCCAGAACGGATGCGGCATGTTGACCACCTTGACCGTGTTGCCCCATCCCAGGGGACGGGAATCATCCTTGTAAAATGCACGCAGGAACGTGTACAGCCAGTCGGCACCATAGACGCGTGAGATCACGGACAGATCAGGTGGCTCGGCATCATTGAACCAGACTTTCTGGTCCTCTGAACTAGCGCCCTTGGTCATCAGATCACCAATTTTCGCGTTCGGATCAAAGGTGAATTCCGACAGCACCTGTTCTTCGGTCAGGTCAAGATCTTCCATCAGGCGCTTGTAACGCATGAACTTGGCCGAATGACAGGCCTGGCAGTAATTGACAAACAGCTTGGCGCCATTCTGCAGCGATTGTTTGCTGTTCAGATTGATCGGTGCCGAATCCAGCACGACACCACCGCCGGCAGCAAGGACTGCATTGGCTGACAGACAGAGGATTATTCCGAGAATCAGTTTCTTCATTTCGTCACTCGCTCAGGTTCGGGTTTGGACTTGTCCATTCGGGTCCACCACGGCATGGCCAGGAAAAACACGAAGTAGAAGGCCGTGAATCCGCGTGCAAACATGGTCTGAACAGTACTGCCAGGTTGTGCACCCAACCAGCCTAGACCAATGAATGAAACCACGAACAGGGTCAGCATGACTTTCCAGATCATGCCCTTGTAACGGATCGACCTGACCTTGCTCTTGTCCAGCCAGGGCAGTGCGAACAGGATCATGACCGCTGCACCCATCACCACCACGCCGAGGAACTTGTCTGGCACGGCCCGCAACATGGCGTAGTACGGTGTGAAATACCACACCGGCTTGATGTGTTCCGGCGTTTGCAGCGGGTTGGCCTCGACAAAGTTGTCATGTTCCAGGAACCAGCCACCCATTTCAGGTGCAAAGAACACAATGAACGCGAACAGCATCAGGAACATGCCAATGCCGAAGGTATCCTTGACCGTGTAATACGGGTGGAACGGAATACCATCCACCGGGTTGCCGTTCTCGTCCTTCAGTTTCTTGATTTCCACACCATCCGGGTTGTTGGAGCCCACGGTGTGCAGCGCTGCCAGATGCAGCACCACCAGGGCCAGGATGGCCAGTGGCATGGCGATCACGTGCAGTGCAAAGAACCGGTTCAGCGTGGCATCGGAGATCACATAGTCACCCCGAATCCAGATCGAGAGATCTTCACCAATATAGGGTATGGCACCGAACAGGTTGACAATCACCTGGGCACCCCAGAATGACATCTGACCCCATGGCAGGACGTAGCCCATGAAGGCCTCGGCCATCAGGCAGAGGAAGATCAGTACGCCAAACACCCAGATCAGCTCTCTGGGCTTGCGATGTGAACCATAGATGATGCCGCGGAACATGTGCAGGTAAATCACCACGAAAAACAGCGATGCGCCCGTCGAGTGCATGTAACGAATCAGGTCGCCGTAGGGCACATCACGCATGATGTATTCAACCGAGGCAAAGGCTTCTGCCGCATCGGGCTTGTAGTGCATGGTGAGCCAGATACCGGTGATGATCTGGTTGACCAGAACAATCAGCGCCAGTGAACCGAAGTAGTACCAGAGGTTGAAATTCTTCGGTGCGAAGTAATTTGACAGATGATCGGAATAGAACTGACTGACAGGCAGGCGCTTGTCAACCCAGCTCATGAACCCGGTCATGGACCGGCTGATGACACCCTGAGGCTTGTTCATGCGTCAACTCCTTCAGGATGGATCCCGATCAGTATGGTGGAATCGTCAATAAAGTGATGCGGTGGTACGGGAAGATTCGATGGTGCGGGTACGCCGCTATAGACTCGACCGGCCAGATCAAAACGACTGTTGTGGCATGGGCAATAGAAACCGCCGTTCCACTCTGAATCAAATGGCTGAGGTTCAATCTCGGGAACGTACTTGGGGGCACAACCGAGGTGCGTACACACACCCAGCAACACCATGTACTCGTCGTTGAGAGCACGTGTGCTGTTGGCAGCATATTTGGGTTGCTGCTCTTCGTTTTGCGAATCCGGATCAAGAAGACTGTCACGGTGATTGTCGAGAGCATCGAGCATTTCAGTCGTTCTGCGAACCACCCAGACCACCTTGCCTCGCCACTTGCCGTTCAGCTTCTGCCCAGGCTCGAGCTTGCTGATATCCAGTTCAATCGGCGCGCCGGCAGCCTTGGCCCGCTCACTCGGTGACCACATACTCAAAAACGGAACGGATGCGCCAATCACACCGATTGCGCCAACACCCGCTGTGGTAATCAGCAGATTGCGCCGGGTCGTGTTAATGCCATCACTAGACATGTGTTTCTCCTAGAGTCACGGGGAAATGACTGATTTGAGTTGATCAGCCAGTGTCTGCGAGCGGAAAACAGACGGGCAGAGAACAGCGGCAAGCCTCCCCGTTACCCGGCACTGAAACCGATCGTCAGCGAAATCCAAATCCCCAATGAAATTAAAGCGTCTTACAAACGCGATATTGTACTTGAAGCGTGTTTTTTTAGAAACACCCTTTCGTGAAATACAATCCAAAAATCCGGTGCAATTTCGTATACTGCAGCAAATGACGACCCACCTGGCGACTCCAGGCTCGAGAACAATGGCAAGGTCGTCATGACAGACGACACTTTCAAAAGCGTGTTTTCGACACCATCATAATGAGCAGACAGCTGAACTGATCAGCTATCCGAGTCAGAATTCAGGCGGATTCCATCAAGCCCTGCAATCAGAGGAGAAAACAGACAGGTGAGTCAATTCTTGAGCTGGATACGGTACCTTGGCAGATTCGTCATACTCGGACTTGCAATCGTTGCCGTCATCCTGATCTACAATCGGGGAATTTTCCCGGGCACCACACCAGCCAATGGTAACGGCGGCATGTCCGGCCCGGCCACGGTTGATGAACTGCGGGTCAGCTATGCCGAAGCCGTTGATCGCGCCGCTCCTGCGGTGGTCAATATCTATGTCGATCAGTACGTACAGACCCAGCCACGATACCTGTTCAACAGCCCCTCTTTCAGACAGTTCACTGGCCAGACCAGGCCGCGTCAGGTGACCCGCAAGAAACTCGGTTCGGGTGTCATCATCTCGCCCGACGGTTACATCATGACAAATTTCCACGTCATCGAGGATGCGGACGACATCAATATTGCACTGTGGGACGGTCGACAGGCCACTGCAGCGATCATCGGCTCGGACCCGGACACTGATCTGGCGGTGCTCAAGATCAGTCTCGATGACCTGCCACCTATCCGGTTTGCACGCAGCAACGATACCCTGGTGGGCGATGTGGTACTTGCCATCGGCAACCCGCTGGGTCTGGGAAAGACCGTGACTCTGGGCATCGTCAGCGCCACCGGGACGCAGCGACCTGAACATCAGCCTGTATGAGGATTTCATCCAGACCGATGCCGCCATCAATCAGGGTAACTCGGGTGGCGCACTGGTGAATTCCTTCGGTGACCTGATCGGGATCAACACCGCCATGTACGGACGCAGCCGCAATGCCGAGGGCATCGGATTTGCGATTCCGATCGAAACGGCACAGAAGGTCATGCAGGAAATCATACTCAATGGTTACGTTACCCGTGGCTGGCTGGGCGTGGACATGATCGACGGAACGCAGCTGCCCCAGATCACCGAGGGAATCGACCAGAAGGACGGCGTGGTGATCATCAACGTTTACCGCGACAGTCCGGCGTTCAACTCCGGAATTCGCCCTGGCGATTACATCACCGCGGTGAATAACCAGAACATCACCTCGATGGATCGTTTCTATCGAGCCATCGCCTCGTCCGAACCGGGTAATGAGACCGAATTGATCGTCTGGCGCGAAGGCCGGCCGTTCAGCATCAAGACCCGCCTGGTTCAGCGGCCCGATGTCTCGACACCCTCCGCCTGATAACGGAATCGGAACATGAATTCGCGCATGACTGGCCTGCTGGCCCTGACCTTGCTGATTGCTACCGACAGCTGGGCGGGCAATCCTGCCGAATCGGCGACACACGACACATTCAGGCAGGCCATCGCGGCACAGTCCGACCAGAACTGGCACCTCGAGCGCATCAAGTCTGAGTCGGGTCAGCAGATGCAGCTACTGGCAGCAGTTCACGATCCAGGTTCGCCCCGGATAATACTCAGGCTTGATTCACATCAGATATCGAATCATGGACAGAGCTGGCGAGGCCGAATTCAGGGCTGGTCTGAATCATCCGTCGTTCTCTCCAGCGCCGGTGAGGCCATCGCCGGTGCAATCTATGTCGGAACCGACAGCTATGTGATTCGACCAGCCGGGGCTGGTGTTGTGCAGATCCAGCCATTCAAAACGCGTGCTGATGGTTGTGAGTCGGTTCATGCACCGGCACAGTCTCTGGCAACCAGTCCTCCCAATGTCGCACCAGCCAACACGCCGCCACGCCATGCGATCAAAGACTCAGCTGCCGAGATCGATATACTGGTGCTGTATTCGCAACCGGCCGAAGCCTATGCGGGATCCGTCGAAGCGATTCAGGCCATCGCCATGGCATCGGTGGAATCAACCAATCTCGCATTCAGTAATTCGGGCGTCAGCACACGGCTGAATCTGGTGGCCATCGAAGCAGCTGATTATGCTGAGAGCGGTGATTCGGGTGACGACCTGGACTGGATGCAGGCAAGCCCCCGTGTCGAACAGCTGCGAGAGGCCCATCACGCCGACCTGGTCGCGATGCTGGTTGATCTGATTCCCTCCTGCGGCCGCGCCTTCATCATGAACGATCCCGGGCCCGGGTTTTCGGATTCGGCCTATTCCATCTCAGCTGCTGACTGTGCCGTGGCCGGTCTCACCTTTGCCCATGAAGTCGGCCATAATCTGGGCATGCAGCACAATCCCGAAGACACGGCAGCCACACCGGACATCGCTGCCTATCCAGCCGCTTTCGGTCACTGGCACAATGGTCGCTATCGTACCGTCATGTCGATTGGTGCAGTATGTTTTACCGAATGTGAGCGAATCCCCTGGTATTCGAACCCGGAGATCATCATCGATGACCGTTCGACCGGAATTCCGGGTGAGCGTGACAATGCCACCACGATCCGCAACAGCGCACCGATTGTGGCCAATTTCATGCAAAACCCCAATACGGCATTCGCAAGCGAGAATCCGCTGTTTCCGGCCCGCCTGATGAACAATGCCTGGGCCGCAGATAACGTTCCGAGGCAGGGGATGCTCAGCGCCAACCTGCTGGGTGGTGATGCAGTTGATGCCACAGTGACAGACTTCTCTGTCCTGTTCACCAATCTGCCGGACGGCACGCCAGGCTGGCTGGTGCTGCAATCCGAGATTCCACCCAGTGGCGACAGTTACCGACTACCCGTTTTCATGCCTACCGGAGACCTCAGCGACGAGGGCACGCCCTTAGTGGCCATTGGTGTGGCTGAAAAATCCCTGATACTGAGCGATGATGGCATCCGACTGGCGGACAGGCTCATGATCGATTTTGATTTCTCTGATGCTGTTGAGCAGGAACTGAGCGATATGCTGTCTGCTTCGACACAGTTCGATCCGGATTATTTTTCAGAAAACCCGTTTCATGGCCTGGCCATCTCTCAGACATTCACTGCACTGTTACCGACAACTGACAGCCCGGACGTGTTCTGTGATCGATTTGGGCAGGTTCTTTTCGATCCTGCCAGGCCGGCTCAGGGCAGACTGCAATACACATTCGCTGGCAGCAGTCTGCAGCTTTTTGGCGCCTGGTTCGGATACCAGGACCAACAGCCAGGTCAGGCGTTGCTGACGCCGACCTGGCAGATCATTGACAATTTCAGCCAGACTGATGCGGGCATTCAGGCTGACGGCAGCAGTACCAATGCACGATACAGCCCCAGGCCCGGAAACGGCTTCATGACAATCTCCCCACAGGATCCGGGTATCGATTTTGATGGTCTGGAGTCGATGCGTGACGGCATCACACCTGGTCAGGTCACCATTGTCGACATCATCACCAGCACAACGTCGTCACTGTCGAGACTGGCGAGCAACAGCTTCTGTGGACCAGACCGGTAATCCTGAAAGCAGCATTGCCCTTAATTGTGAACCCGAACTCATTCCGGGTTCTATTGCGTATTAAAATGAGATAGTGTCTGCCAGACCCGGGCAGATACAGACTCACAAACGGACACAGATGAGCCAGTCACAAACCCTGATACGTTCACTGCTAGTGCTGGCAAGTTGCCTGCTGCCTTCATTCTCTGTTGCGCAATCGCTACTGACCGAGTTGTACCATTCACAGGATGGCGAGGCATTGACGGCACGTGTCGACACTGCACGACTGCTCTCGGAATCTGCTGTCAGCTTGCCGCTACCAGGTGGAGGGGATGCCGTGTTTTCACAGCTCTGGGTTGAGCAACACAGGGACAACGCCGCCAGCTGGTTTGGCAGCAGTGCCGATGCTGGTCAGGTCAATGCCCACTTTGCCGTGGTGGGAAAGGCAGTCTCGGGCCGAATTGAACTGGACAGTGACGTCTACGAGATCACACCACTGGATGAAAACAGAATCCGCATTGCTGCTGTCAGGATGCCCGATATTGCAGATTGCATCGTCAGTGAAGTCGAGCCACTGACATCGACTGATAATGCTCCTCCCTCATTGCGAGTGAGCGCCAGCCGTAACGATGACGGCTCAATTATTGATGTCCTCGTCGTCTACACGCCACAGGCTGAAGCCGGTGCTGGTGGCACTAACCAGATTGCTGCTGTAGCCCAGTCTGCAGTGGACGCCATGAACGCCTCTCTGATCAACTCGGGCGTACCAACCATGATCAATCTGGCACACACTGTGCTGGTCAATTACAACGATTCGGGCGATTCGTCGACTGATCTGCAATTTGTCAGAAACAGCGCCGAAGTCGCGGCACTGCGTGATATTCACAGGGCCGACATGGTCAGCCTGATCGTCAATTCAACCGATGCCTGTGGTCGTGGTTATGTCATGCGGAACCCGGGCCCGGGCTTTGCCGGTCTGGCATTTCAGGTCACGGCCCGTGGCTGTGCGGTCGGCAATCTGTCTTTCGCGCATGAGTTCGGGCACAACATGGGGCTGGAACACAACCCGGAGAATTCATCTGCATTTCCAAACGGTGGATCCTACCCCTGGTCGTTCGGGCACTGGCATGATGGCGAATACCGAACCGTTATGTCCTATTCAAGCAACTGTTCAAACGGCTGCAGCAGACGACAGTATTTCTCCAATCCCGATGTGATGTTCAATGGCCTCCCCACCGGTGTAGCAGACGAACGCGATAATGCCCGTTCGCTTGAACAAACCCGACTCATCGTTGCACAATTTCGCGAAAACATCAGTCGTTCGGTGGTTTTCGAAAACGGCTTCGAATAGTCACGTACATACTACTCACAGATATTCAGACAGAGATCAGATGAAAGAAACCACACCTTCACTGGACACGGATTATGTTCGCCAGCAGTTCCCTGCACTGACCAACAACCCCGTCATTTTCATGGATAATGCGGGCGGATCGCAGACACTGGGTTTGGTGATTAACCGAATCGCCGAATACCTGACTCATCATGATGTCCAGCTCGGAGCGAGCTACCGCACTTCGGCACATGCATCCACAGTGCTCGACGCTGCCGTCAGTGATATCGCCGACCTGGTCGGTGTCAGCCGGCCTGAACAGATCATTCTCGGACCGACGTCAACCATGCTGCTCAGGATACTCAGCCTCTGCCTGTCGGAGAACTGGCAGCCAGGAGATGAAGTCATCATCACGGATACGGATCACGAAGCCAATGTGTCCTGCTGGCTTGCACTGGAAAATCGCGGTATCAGGACCAGGGTCTGGCGAGTCAACCAGGACAGTTATTGTCTGGAGACTGGTGATCTGCAGGCACTGCTGAATGACCGAACTCGTCTGGTAAGCTGCTGCCATGTGTCCAATATCACCGGCAGCATTCAGCCGATACGCGAAATCGCCGGCGTGGTACACGACGCCGGTGCACTGCTGGCTGTCGATGGTGTCGCACTGGCACCGCACCCGTGCCATCGATTTCGAGTCACTGGGTGCAGATTTTTATGTCTTCAGTGGTTACAAGGTGTTTGGCCCCCACATCGCCGTGATGGCAGGTCGGTATGATCTGCTGCAACAGATGAGCGGTATCAATCACCGAATGATTGACTCGGTGCCGTACAAGTTCCAGCCTGGCAGTTTCAATTACGAACTCGGTTACGGATTTGCAGGTGTCAGGCACTATCTGAATGCCTTCTGTGATCACCACCGCACATCCGCCATGCCACACTCGGTCGACACGGTGCAACAGGCATTCAGCATCATTGCCGATCATGAGGCTGAACTGACCGCACCGCTGCTTGATTTTCTGCAAGCCAGACCGGGTGTAAGAGTGATCGGCGATCGTTCTGCCGATCCAGACTCCCGTGTCTCCACAGTGTCGTTCATCCATCAGGATCAGGACAGCCCATCGATTGTCAGGCAGATGGACCGAAACGATATCGGCATCCGTCACGGCGACTTTTATGCCACCGAACTGATCAACGCGCTTGGTCTGCGTGACAAGGGCGGCGTTGTCAGGGCCAGTCTGTGCCACTACAACACCTCTGATGAGGTCGATCGCCTGATTGATGGACTCTCCAGAATTCTCTGATCCCGAAAAAAATTCCATCGGTTACTAAGAGCAGCATTGGGCGATTCACATATAGTTCACTTCCAGCCGCTTTGAAATCAACGGCTTGGAAATCCTGATGCATGCCATCGCGTGATCATGGTGAATCCGGTGTCGTTGAATTTTCTGCTGATCTCTCACCCCGTTTGAACAATTCACAGCCTAGGATGCATCCCGTTGGTACAACAAACCAATGCAACGAATGCAGCCCTCCCCTGGACCCTGCATGAACAGCAACTAACCCAATCAAGGAAACTTAAATGAACATCAAGAAAGTAACTCTGCTTACGGTACTGCTTGGCATTGCAGTCGGCTTCACACAGGTCATGGCCGGTGGATACGGTCACAAGAAATCAAAGGACATCGTTGATACTGCCGTCAGCGCTGGCTCATTCAACACACTGGTCGCCGCTGTCAAGGCTGCTGACCTGGTCGACACGCTGAAAAGCGACGGTCCCTTCACTGTATTCGCACCGACCGACGAAGCGTTTGCCAAGCTGCCTGCCGGTACGCTCGAATCACTGCTGAAGCCCGAAAACAAGGATCAGCTGGCTGCCATCCTCACCTATCATGTTGTCCCCGGCAAAGTGAAGGCTGCTGACGTGGTCACCATCGACAGTGCAACTTCCGTTCAGGGTTCAAACATTGCAGTCGCTGTCAACGACGGCAGCGTTGTTCTCAACGGAAACAGCACCGTAGTCCAGACTGACATCGCAACCAGCAATGGTGTGATTCATGTGATTGACACCGTCATTCTGCCACCTGCAGGCTGATCGGATCCATCCGGTAAAACGGGCCTGCACTTTGGAGTGCAGGCTTTTTTTTGCGATCTTCAAATCGTGAAAGGTACGTGAACAGTCTTTTGCAGAACACTCACCCCGGCATGACATGAGTTCGGTAGAGTATCAGACAGAACATGACTGGCACAGCATTCCCCCTTACTCGTGTCGACTACATTTTCTGGCCAGTCATGTTCTTGTTACCTCCCTACACTGCCCACCTGTCTTCAGGTGGGTTTTTTAATGCACGAAACAAAAACGAAACCGGCGTTTCATGTCAACAGCGTGTGAACAGCTGGCTACGGATCACTCACACCTTGATGACAGCCTGACCGTATAGTGGCATTGAACATTACTGGTACAGCATTCCCCCTTACTCGTGTCGACTACATAAACTGTCCAGTAATGTTCACCTCCCTCATGACCCACCAGAGACTCTGGTGGGTTTTTTATTGCCAGTAACAAAGAGGCCGTTATTCGGGCTTGCGGAACTTGATTGTCCAGCGATCTGTATTACCTGAAACCGAACGACGACCGACTTCATATTCCAGTTCATCATCGGCTCGGTAATGAAGGTCTGAAAAGTCGACCAGCTCGAATCCGGCAGCCAGAATTTCCTTGATCGCCAGCACCGGATCGATTCGGCGCCTGTTTTCGTCGCTGTCTCCTTCCATGTGGCGGCGGGTGTGATCCACAACGGCATAGATGCCACCCGGCTTCAGTGCCGCAAATGCGGCCTCATTCATGGCCATGCGCCCTGATTCGGTGAAGTTGTGGTAGTTGCGGAAGGTCAGCACCATGTCAAGGTCAGAGACACCCAGGTCCGTGAGCTCGAGATTGTAGAATCGTGAACCCTCAGGACGAGCCACCTTGGCATCCTCTGCGACAATGTTCATGCCTTCAAATCCGGCTGTATCGCCCAGGCGATCCTTGATTCTGCCGGTACCGATGGCCGCATAATAACTGCCTTCATCTGCCATGACAGGAACCAGAATCTTGGTGTACCAGCCACCGCCGGGCAACAGTTCCAGAATCTTCATGTCCTTTTGCAGACCGAAGAACTCCAGGGTCTGGACCGGCATGCGGTTGCGATCGCGCTCACGTTCCTGCTCGGTGCGTACATCGGACTTCATGGCCGCCTCGATGCTGGCCTTCAGTGAATCGTGATCATCGGCTGCAGCAACAGAGCAGAAGATAAGCAAGGTGAGTGCTGAAATGAGGTTTTTCATTAATTACTCCAGTGAAATTTTCGAAATGGATTATACAGAACGGGGCTATTTTGGGGAGATCGATGTCGCGATCAGGTGAATGTTCACAGTGTCACCACCGTGTTTCCTGCCCAGTGCAGCCCTGAACCCGAGCGTGATACGGCTCTGTGTGCCTGCTCAGCACCTGCCCGATTGCTGTGAGACTGAACCATTGCTTTTTCACCGGCTTGCTGGAATTCAGATACATCCTGCCCTCAGTGAGGGTCCAGGCCTCGTCCTTGATTGTGGTAAGCCTTCTGAACAGGCGCCTGACTCAATCAGCAGGTCACACATCGTCCTCACGTGCAGCAGCCACATCGATTGCGCCATCATCACCGATATGCACAGACAACACGATCGGTCGACAGCAGACAGCACAGTCCTCTGTATAGCACTGACTGGGAACCGAGGGATCAACTGTGATGTCGATCAACTCCCAGCAATGAGGACACTGGACAGTCCTGGATTCAGTCATTCTCCTTTTTCTTCAGCTTCACCGGATATCCGTCCACCGTGATTATCGAACCATTTGATAATGTGTGAGACCTTGGCGATCAGGTTGCTCGGCCGGCGTGTGATGCCGTGTGAGGCACCGGGTATGCGCACCATGACTGTGTCAATACCGCGCATTTTCAGTGCCTGATAATACTGCTCCGTTTCCACGATGGGTGTGCGGTAATCCGCTTCACCGGTCAACAGCATTGTTGGCGTGGTGACATTGCCGACCAGGGAGATGGGCGAGCGTTTCCAGTAGGCCATGGGGTCTTCCCAGGGCATCTGGGCGAACCAGTAACTGGCCACAAACCAGGAAATATCGGCATAGAGTGTGAAGCTGATCCAGTTGATCACCGGCTTGGCCACAACAGCCGCACTGAATCGATCGGTCTTGCCGATGATCCAGCTGGTCAGTACACCACCACCGCTGCCACCAGTGACGTACAATCGAGCAGGATCTGCCAGGCCCTGTTCGACCAGAAGTTCGACTCCACTGATCAGGTCGTCGTAATCCTGTCCCGGATAGTTGTGGTGAATCAGGTTTGCAAAGTCATGGCCATAACTGGTGCTGCCACGTGGATTGGTGTAGAGCACCAGATAACCTGCTGCCGCATACAACTGGACTTCCGGTGAAAAACGGGTGCCGTAGTTGGTGAATGGGCCGCCATGTATTTCAAGTATGAGCGGGTATCGCTTTCCTTCTTCAAACCCCGGTGGCCGGGCAAGCCAGCCCTGGATTCGCTGGCCATCGAATGAGGATTCGTACCAGATCTCCTCGACTGGAGCCAGATCACGATATTCGAGCAGATCTGCATTGAGATCTGTCATGCGTGTGATGCTGTCACGCCCCCGCCTCAGCAGGGCAATGTTCGACAAATCCTGTGTTGATGTCCAGGTATACGCCAGATCACCCGACGGGCTGACATCAAAACTGCCACCGGCATAGGGACGCCCGAATGCAGTGCCGCCAAGATCAGTGGCCAGATTCGTGATTTTTCCGTTTTGATCGGCCCGTGCGATTCGTGTATTGCCTTCGTCATCGAACTGAAAATAGACATGCCTGCCATCGTCCGACCATTGTGGTGAATTGGCAGAACGATCCAGTCCTGCGGTCAGTGACCTCGATTCCGTCCCATCTGTACGCATGATGTAGATCTGAGCGTTGTGGTATCCCAGTTTCCTGTCGTCATAGCCACTGTAGGCTATCCAGCGTCCATCAGGGGAAATGACAGGACTGTTGTCCGGTCACGTCGCGATCGGTCAATTGAGTGATCTCTCCGCTGGCAATATCCACGCGGATGATGTCAGAGTTGGCCGGATTGAAATACGGGTCTGCGGTCATGTTGGCCGACAGCAACAGGGATTTGCCGTCGTCACTGTAGGCAAGTGCAGAATTGTGATTGCGCTGGCCGTGCGTGATCTGGCGTGCTGTACCGCCGGTCGCGGGCACCACAAACACCTGCTGATAACCCCTGGGCAGAAAACCGGCACCATCGAAACGATACACCGGCCTGTCGATGACGCGCGCGGGTTCTGCCCATTGTGCACCCCTGGGTTTTTCAGGCATGCTGGCATATGAACTGGCAGCCTCATCGACACGCGAAGTGAAAGCGATCCATCTGGAATCCGGTGAAAACACCGGATTCGATACGGGATTGGACCGCTGAGTCACGACGATGCTGTCTGACGAGTCGCGCCACCTCAGGTAGAGTCTTGACTGACCCGATTCGTTCGACACATACGCCAGAAATTTGCCATCCGGCGAAAACGCAGGCTGACTGGCATTGACCAGACCAGTCACCAGTGGATTCTGACTGCCATTCCTGACATCGATCTGCCACAGGTTGCCTCTTGCTCGATCATTCATCACATCCATGAATCGACGTTCATAGATGATATGTCGACCATCAGGTGAAAAGCCGGGATTGGCCGCATATTCCAGATCGAATACATCCATCAGCTGCAGGGGTCTGACTTGACCTGTCATCGTATCTGCGAGAACTGTGCAAACCGGCAACAGCCAGATCAGCGGTACGAGAATGATGACAGACTTCAGTCGTGTGATGAGATTCGAGGAATTTTTCATGGGTGACCGGACTCCGTATTCATGGTCGGTCGAGGGTATCAGAATTTCAGTCCCTGTGTTTACACGGATATCCGACTCACGCAGAGCTCTGACGATTCATTTTCGGCGACTGGAAATCAACCATGCGACCGCAGGCTGATGACAGCTCTGCCCACGATTCAACGTCACATTCAATGCGCAGATATGAGCAGGTCGGCATATGCCCCGGTATGTCAACTTCCCTGCACAACCAGTGCGCCAGAAGCGTGAGGCCGGGATTGTGGCCCGTGATGAGAACAGATTCATCATCGTCTGACTGGCGCTGAAGCCAGCGCACCAGTGACTCGGTATCAAAGCAGTAGAGATCATCATGCTCTGTGACAACAACATTATCGTGCCCAGCAGCAGCCAGTACGCGATCAATGGTTTCAATTGCCCGGGTGGCTGAACTGGAATGGCAATTGATAAAACGGCAGCCTGAATCGATCATGACTGCTGCCATCAATGAGCAGTCATTCCTTCCTCGAGACTTGAGCGGTCTCTGATGATCACTCAGGTGTGGATACTTCCAGCTGGATTTTGCATGCCGCAACAGCTCGATGGTTTTCATTCTGAAACCGTCTGAACCAGAACAAACGGAGCCACGGTCACCGCCCAGACCTGGCTGTCCAGACTGATCCACTCGCTGGCCTGCGTATCACTGACTGGCCCGAGTACACCTTCGTGTTGCCAGATTTTCACCTGGGCCGAATCATCGTCTGCCATTGCCGATGCAACCGCGACCAGGTCAGCACCCTCTGCCACTTGCCAGACACGCCCCTGTGCGAAGAATCGCTGCAGCTCCTGCCAGGGAATCTTCGCCGTCTGCCCATTCAGATCGTATTTCATGTCATTCATCTGTGAGACACCCGTCATTTCAATCAACGTGATTCACGATCTTCTGTACTGCACACGACAAGTTTGGTAACGTCATTCGGCTCTGTCGTTCTGCAGATTGCAGACACGACGATCGTGGCACTCTTCACGCCAACATGATGCAGGGAAATGGATGATTGTGCGAGTGTTTTGCGCCATTAATTGAATCTCGGAACGTACCCATGCCACAAAGCAGATCTATCAGCATACTCAGCTGCCTTCTCATCCTCGTTGCCAGCACCATGGCAAATAGTCAATTGGTACTTTCTGATGAGGCTGAGATCACAGGCTCGATCAGCGGCGTTCCCATGGACCTGCCCCGGGTCCTGCCCAACCTGCCAAGCCGGCTGCTGTTTGACAACGGCCCGTTGATCACAAGCACAGGTACAGGTGCGGGCGGTGCGGACGAAAGCATTCTCCAGCTGAGCTCCCTTGGCATGACTACGATTGGCACCTCCAACGGTGCACCCATTTTCAGAATTGCTGATGACATCAGACTGACATCAACTTCATTGATCGAATCCATAACTCTCTATGGCTATCAGGTGGGTTCCGGAACCACATCAACGCTGACCAATGTTTCGCTCAGAATATGGGATGGTGTGCCGGGTGAAGAAGGCAGCAATGTGGTGTTCGGCGATACGGACACCAATCAGATGGTGTCGAGTGAATTTACCAACATTTACCGGGTCACGGACATCTCTCTGGGTGATGACTTGAGGCCGATCATGTCGGTCACCATCGAGCCTGACATTGTACTGGGTTTCGGAGTCTACTGGCTTGACTGGCAAATGACCGGCAGTGAGGACAATGGACCATTCACACCCCATGTCACGATCGTTGGTCAGACAGAAACCGGTGATGCCCTGCTCTCATTCGATAATGGCGAGACATGGATACCACTGCTGGATAATTCCGTTGAACTGGGGCAGGCGGTGCCGATACAGGTGACCGGGAGACAGATCCTGACCATTCCCGTCAATCATGGCACAGGTCTGTTCATTCTGATTTGCCTCATCACCCTGTTCGCCTGGTACATCCATTTTCACCCTCGCCGAATGGTCCGGTCGTCAACGCACCAGGGTACTGACGACAGGCACAGATGACGCAGACAGATACACTCAATCGCATTGCAGGACACCGCAAGCTCTGGATTCTGACCGGTGCCGGATTATCGGCCGCATCGGGATTACCCACCTATCGTGATGACGAGGGCAACTGGAAAGCGGCAAACCCGGTTCAGCACCAGGATTTCATCAATCAGGCACACAATCGTCAGCGATACTGGTCACGCTCAATGGTTGGCTGGCCCTCATTTCGAGAGGCAGCGCCCAATGCCGCTCATCTGGCGCTGACCAGGATTCAGCAGAGCGGCCGTGTGCATCAGCTTGTCACCCAGAACGTTGACCGGCTTCACAGCAAGTCCGGCAGCACTGCGGTGATCGATCTGCATGGCCGGCTCGACAGAGTCATCTGCATGCAGTGTGGACACAGGATTTCACGCCATGAAATGCAGGACAGATTGCTGGCAGCCAACCCTGAGCTGTCCACATCGAACGTCACATTGCTGCCTGACGGTGATGCTGCCGTGAGCGCTGAAATGGCACAACAGCTTGTCGTCCCCGACTGCGAGCGATGCGACGGGATGCTGAAACCCGACGTGGTGTTCTTTGGCGACAATGTGCCCGGAGCACGTGTTGCCGAGGCCTACCGAACACTGCAGGAGGCCGATGCTGCACTATTTATCGGTTCGTCACTGCAGGTCATGTCAGGCTATCGCTTTTGCGTTCAGGCCAGCAAACAGGCCATCCCCCTGTATTGCATAAACCGTGGCCAGACGCGTGCCGATCATCTGTTCGATGCGAAACTGGAGGCGGACCTGTCAGACACACTGCATGAGCTGTCCAGTGCCATCACTGAACACCCGTTAGAGGCACATCGATAAGCCATTGCCGGACTCCCTTTGCAGGTACCAATGAAGGTACAATGCCCGATTACAGGAATGATGCAGCTTGCCCATGAACAGACTTGAATTTGAACAGATCGAACCGTCAGTCGATGCCAGTGCCTGTGTGATCTGGCTACACGGGCTTGGCGCCAATGGATTCGATTTCGTACCCATCGTTCCGGAACTTCGGTTTCCTGCCGATCATGGTGTACGATTCATCTTTCCCACATGCACCCGCCATTCCTGTCACCATCAATGGTGGCATGGTGATGCCGGCCTGGTACGACATTCTGTCCCTGGACATCGATCGCAAGATTGACCAGACACAGATCCTGGCATCATCGGAAGCCGTCAGGCAACTGATCGATGATCAGATCGAGGCTGGTATCGACAGTTGCAACATTCTGATGGCGGGCTTTTCCCAGGGCGGTGCCGTGGCCTACCAGACAGCCCTGAGTTACCCCAGACCACTGGCCGGCCTGATGTGCCTTTCCACCTATTTCGCCACCCATGACACGATCCAGCTACATCAGGCCAACCTGGAGTGCCCGATTCATGTATCGCATGGACTGCACGACCCTGTCGTACCGGAAACGCTGGGTCAAGATGCCTGCGAACGGCTCAGGAACATGGGCTTTGAACCGCAATACCACACCTATCCGATGCAGCATGCCGTGTGTGCAGACCAGATCACGGAGCTGTCACGCTGGATGCAGACGGTTCTGCCCATGCCGGTGACGCCATGAAATACCGCAGCAACGGTGATTTTTCGCATGACAGGCCTTCACGTACGGGCGTACTGATCACCAATCTTGGCACACCCGATGCACCTGATCGAAAATCACTCAGGCGTTATCTGAAGCAATTCCTGTCTGATCCGCGTGTGGTCGAGTTCCCACGGCTTGTCTGGTGGTTCATTCTCAACGGCATCATCCTCAACATCAGGCCATCGCGATCAGCAAAAGCCTATCAGTCGGTCTGGACCGAGCGGGGTTCACCACTGATGGTCAACAGCCTGGATCAGCGTGATGCACTGCGGCGCGAACTGGAACCGGAGTTCGGAGACGAACTGATCATCGAACTGGCCATGCGCTACGGCAATCCATCTATCGGTGACACCCTCGACAAAATGCTCGCAGCGGGCGTGGACAGACTGCTGGTTCTGCCTCTGTACCCTCAGTACTCGGCCACAACCACGGCATCAACACATGATGCCATCGCCGGCGATTTTGCATCGAGGCGCTGGCTTCCCGACCTGCGATTCGTATCCCATTATCACGACGACCCACGCTACATCCAGGCCATTGCCGAGAGTATCCGAAGTCATAGAGAGCAACACGGCAATGCAGATCTGCTGCTGTTTTCCTATCACGGAATTCCGAGACGCTACCTGCTTGACGGTGACCCCTACCATTGCCAGTGCCATGCAACAACACGTCTTGTTGCGACTGAACTGGGTCTGGCAGAGGATGAATACAGAACCACATTCCAGTCCCGGTTTGGACGCGAGGAATGGCTGCAACCCTATACGGACCATACACTGAAAGCGCTGCCTGCAGAGGGAATCAGGAACGTACAGGTGATCTGTCCAGGCTTTTCTTCCGATTGCCTGGAAACCATCGAGGAGATCTGCATAGAAAACCGTGATTACTTCATGGAAGCCGGTGGTGAGGGTTATCAGTACATTCCTGCACTGAATGCGACAGAACACCACATCAGAGTGCTTGCGGGTCTGGTTCGCGACAATATCGAGGGCTGGCGATCATCGAAAGTGGATCTTGATGCACGCAAGCAACGGGCGATCAATCGCGGCGCATCGGGCTGACCGTTCAGGACACCATAGACTGTTTGCCTTTCAGCAATGACAGCGCTTCATCGGCTGATACGGGGCAGGCATACAGGTAACCCTGAACCAGATCGACCCTCAGTCGTTCAGCCAGCTCATGCTGATCTGCAATCTCGATCCCTTCGACAACCACCTGCTTGTCCAGCTTCTGACACAACGGTACCAGAGAGCGCAACATCTCCAGACGTGCATCATCGGATGACACACCCGATATGAAGCTTCTGTCGAACTTGATGATGTCGGAAGGGAACGAGCACAGGTAATTGAGCGATGAATAGCCCGTCCCAAAATCATCGATGGCCACACGTACACCCAGGTCGTGCATTCGCGCCAGGGTCTGTCTGCCTGCCTCGATATTCTGCATCGCCGTGTTTTCCGTGATTTCGATGATCAGGTGTGATGGGTCGACCCCGTGCAGACGGTAGGTTTGCGTAAACGATGTGATGAAATCGGCACTCTGAATCGATTCGGATGAGAGATTGATGGCCAGCCTCACTGATCTGAATCCCTGCTTGTGCCAGCTGCGCAGCTGAATGCATGACTGGTTCAGCACCCACAGGTCGAGTTGCTGCATCAGTCCCAGCTGGATCAGCATGGGCAGGAAGGAATCCGGCATGATTTCACCCTTTTCCGGATGATTCCAGCGAACAAGCACTTCGAAACAATCGATCCTGCGGTTGCTGACAGACCAGATGGGCTGGAAATTGAGTGTAAACTGGTCCCGGGAAAACGCTTCACGCAACTCGTGTTCAATCAGTATCGGGCTGAATTCAGGCATCACCATGCCGGCATCGTATATCACAACACGGTGACCACCGGTCTTCTTGGCCGATTGCAGTGCCAGGTTGGATTCCATGATCGCCAGGTCCAGATCGTCCTGCAAACCGATCTCGGTCAACCCCGCACTGAACTCGACATGATATACCCTCGTGCCGATGTAAACCGGCCTTGAGAGCTCCTTGCGAAGGTGTTCGATCTTGGCAAGATCAGCCTTGTTTCGCCTGTCGATCAAAGCTACGAAGATATCGCTGTTCAGACGTCCCACAAAACGCGCATTGGCCAGCAGGAACGAAATGCGCCGGGCCAGATTCACCAGCACTTCATCGCCTCTGCGCAGGCCGTCTGCGGTGTTGATACGATTGAACTGATCCACACCAAACAGCACGAACTGAAGCCTGGATGGGCTGTCTGTCGCACCCTGCCAGCGATTGACTGCATGTTTCAGACCTGCCCGGTTGGCAATTCCGGTCAGGTTGTCCGTCTTGTCGAGAAAACTCAGTTTGCGCTTGGTTTTCTTCATTCTGGTGCGCTCTGTTTCCAGCAGCCAGATAACCAGACCAACCCCCACCATGGAATAGACCAGCAGTTCGAACAGGCCGTGATAACGCACAGTATCGGCCAGGTAGACACTGCTGCCGGTCACGAAATACTGCAGATTGAAACTGCCGATGATAGTCATCTCGATGCCGTACAGGGCGAAGAATGTCATGACGATTCGCTTGCCAGTCGATGTACTCCTGTCGAAGCGGAACATGATCCAGACTGCCAGTAAAAAGGCGATCCCGGCTGCGATGTATCGCAGGCCGATGCGCATCAGGTATCGAAGTGAGCTGCCATCGGGATCAAAGGCGCCAATCAGGCTCACCAGTACGGAAAACAGCACGACTGCCGTGCTAATCATCAGCATTGATCTCGGTCTGACGGTACGATGGAACACCAGCTCACGCGTACCCAACAGTAAAAACAGGATCTGCAGGTAACCGGCGGTCGTCATCAACATGACATTGGTCAGAATGATCCACTCTTCATTGAGCAACGGGTTGGAACGAATGCTGACAGCCAGGTAGGCGCAAAACAGGAAAACGGTCAGGGAGAGGAAACTGTAGGCCCATAATCGCAGATACTGCTGCTGATACACATTGGCATAATGATGCATGACCGCCATGATCATCATCGCCAGCACAGCCTGTGCCAGATAGACAAAATCCGTAGATATCTGCATGTTTGCCTCTTCCTCAGACGGATGAGCCCAGAAAAAACACATCCGTTACGCCAGTAAAACTTACCACAAGATCGGATGATTCCCCTGCCTCAGTGCATCAGTTAACAAAGTTTCACGTTCGACCTGACACTGGCCAAGAGTGCGGGATGACTATTGACAGGTGACATGCCGGACTGGCAATGCTAGTTTCGCTGCGGCATGCCAGCATCAGTACGATAACTATCAGAATCACAATCAATCAGAGGGGATAGCGATGAAGAAACGGACAATCTGGGGATGGATAAAGCGTGGTCTGTTGATCGGCCTGTTACTGTTCAGTCTGTTCCTCGTGAATCTGATCTGGTTCCGACCCCTGTTCATCAATCACTTCTATGCCAAGGTGTTCATCGAGTTTGCCTGGAACAAGCCACAGATGATGTCTGGCATGGGTGTGGGCTGGTTCAATGACCAGCTTGATGACAATTCCAGGGAAGCCCAGGACCGGGATATCGAACTGCTGAAAAAGGACTACCGGCAGCTGCTCGAGTATGACCGCGAGTCGCTGGAGGGTCAGGAACAATTGTCCTATGACATTCTGGCCTTCTTCCTCGAGGACGCGATCAGGGGGCTGGAATTCGACGACAATGCCTACAGCATGACACAGCGTGGCGGCAGTTATCAGGGACTGATCAATTTCATGTCGGATGTCCATGACATTGACGATGTGGACGATGCCGAGGATTACCTGTCCCGCGTGTCACAGTTTGGTCGGGTGATGGATAACGAGATTATCGATGTACGCGAGGAACAGGCCAGCGGAACTGTGCCACCGACCTTCATCATCGACAAGATCATCGAGAACCTTCACAACGTACGCGACCCCGAACTGGCCGATCACCCTCTCATGAAGGACTTCAACGACAAGATCGACAATCTCGAGGGGCTGGAAAGTGCTGAACAGGCGCAGTTGAAGACACGCATGGCCGAGCTGACTGAAACAGTGGTCAATCCTGCCTATGACCGGCTGCTGACATTGATGGCTGAATTGCGTGCCGTGTCCACCAATGATGCAGGGGTGTGGAAATTCCCCAACGGTGCCGAGTATTACCAGCACCGAATCAAATCGATGACCACCACTGACTACACAGCCGAACAACTGCACCAGATCGGACTGGAGGAAGTGGAGAGGATACTGACGGAAATGGCCGCCATTCTGGAATCCGAGGGCTATGTCGGAAAGACTGTTGGCGAGTTCATGCTGGAACTGAATGAAGATCCGAAATTCCTCTATCCCGATACGGATGAAGGTCGCGGCCAGATTCTCGCAGATTACCAGAGCATGATCGACGAGATTGATACCGGCATGGACAGGGCTTTTGATATCCGGCCGAAATCCGTGGTCGAAGTCAGGCGCACACCCGAATATCGCGAGAAAACGGCTGCCGGCGGTTCCTACTCGGCACCGGCAATTGACGGCTCCAGGCCTGGAATCTTCTACGCCAATCTCTATGACATCAAGGCCACACCGAAATTCGGCATGCGCACACTGGCCTATCATGAGGCGGTTCCGGGACACCATTTTCAGATCGCGATCAAGACCGAACTGGAAGGCCTGCCGATGTTTCGCAATTTCATCGGCTTCACCGCCTATTCCGAGGGCTGGGCCCTGTATGCCGAACGACTGGCATGGGAGCTGGGCTACCAGACCGACCCCTACGATAATCTTGGACGCCTGCAGGCCGAGCTGATGCGCGCTGTGCGGCTGGTAGTGGATACCGGACTGCACCACAAGCGCTGGACCCGAGAGCAGGCGATAGACTACATGGCCAGCACCACAGGCCAGACCATGAGCGATGTCGAATCGGAAATCGAGCGTTATGTGGTCTGGCCGGGCCAGGCTCTGGCCTACAAGGTGGGCATGATGAAGATTCTGGAGTTGCGAGAGAAGGCCGAGCGCGAGCTGGGAGATCGCTATGACATTCGGGATTTCCACAACGTGGTGCTGAAAAACGGTGCCGTGCCACTCACCATCCTGGAACGACTCGTCGACGAGTACATCGAGGACAGCAGGAAGGCAGGCTAGTCAGGCGATCGCAGTGGTTTGCTGAACAGCCAGCCCGTTCTGTTTCCGGTGATCAGTGACATGGCCTGTCTGCGACTCCAGCCAATGCGCTGGGCCAGAGGAAATGTCAGATCACGCAAGGCACCGGCTACCCGGCTGTGTGACTGAAAAAGGGGTGTCAGCAAACGACTGGCCTGCTGATAGAAACGCAAATGATCGTGACGTTCTGACGAATAGGCCGCGAACGCATCGTTCACCGAATCAGTTTCTGAGACACATCGGGACAGCACCTCGGCATCGATCAGGGCGAGATTGGCACCCTGCCCCAGTTGCGGTGACATGCTGTGCGCCGCATCACCGATGATGACAACCCGGCCACTGTGCCAGTGCGGCATGACCACATCGAAATAGCGCGCCAGGCTCAGGTCATCATGCGCTCTGACCGGTTGCAGAAACTCATCCAGCTGTGGCCAGAAACCACAGACCTGCTGTTTCCATTCTGATATCGGCATCTTTTGCCAGGCTTCGGCCTCATTCAGTGGCAGAGACCAGAAGAAACTGGCACAGGGTTCATCGGTCAATGGCATCAAGCCGCTTGGCAGGACACCCATCATCACCGAACATCCCCGGTAACATTGCTGCAACCAGGGATGGTCCAGTTCTGCTGTGATTGGCAGGATGGTCCACACCGCACCCCAGGGATACGGCGTGCAACGGTGTGGAATGTTCATCTGATCGCACAAGGTGCTCTGGGCACCATTGGCAATCACAAGGCCATCAAAGCCAGTTTCGACACGTCCTTCCGAATCGGTCACGGAAACCGATGATCCCGTATCCTCATAGGCGCAGACTTCGAAACCAAGTACACATTCTGCACCACATCGCCGTGCTTCCGCATACAGTGTGTTGAACAGCGTCGCCCGGTGCAGTCCGACCCCGAATCTGAGTGTGGCGTCTTCTTCCCTCTCATCAGCCTGTTGATAGGCAACATCCATGATGCGGCGCCCTGTAGGTGATTGCCCAACCAGACGATCGATTCGGCGACCGCGCTGCAACACATCATCGAGCAGATTCAGTTGCTGCAGCACACGCAGGCCGGTAGGCTGGATCAGCAATCCCGCACCCACTGGCTCCGGATCATCAAAGGCCTCGAAAACCGTGACACGATGGCCTGCCCGGCACAGCCCGATGGCCGTGGCCAGACCGGCCGTGCCCGCACCGACGATCGCAAAATGCCTGCTCAATCGATTCTCCAGGGTTCTCACTCAGGTCAGAATGATTTCATGACCACAGGCCTGATGCAATGCACAGAAAAACCCCGCCGAAACGGGGTTCTGTCATGCATCAGATTGTCAGGTCAGGATTCATGGGGCAGCTGATTGCTGCGATGTATCACTGGCTTGATGCCCGTAGCCTGAGTGCGATCAATTGTCTGAAAGCGCCCTCAGCATCCAGGCTGTCTTCTCGTGGACGCGCATGCGATCTGACACCAGTGCCGCGGTGGATTCATCATCGGCTTCCTGAGCCAGCACCAGCGTCGAGCGACAGGTGCGAATCACCGCCTCGTGGGACTGTGTCAGGATTCGAACCATGTCAGCGGCTTCGGGCACGGATTCCACCTCATCAATGGAGCTGAGCTCGGCGAATGCCTTGTAGGTGCCGGGCGCGATGACACCCAGTGTACGGATGCGCTCGGCAATCTCATCGACAGCCGTGGCCAGTTCGGTGTAATGTTCTTCGAACATCAGGTGCAGTTCCCTGAACTGTGGCCCCGTCACATTCCAGTGGAAATTATGCGTCTGCAGGTACAGGGTGTATGAATCTGCCAGCAGATTTTTCAGTCCGTCCGCGATCTGCAAACGGTCGTTTTCGCCAATGCCGATGTTGATGGTGCTCATGTCATGCCTCTTTGCGTATGATGCTTACAATATGGACAGGTTATCTCAGCCAGATTGATAGATAAAATTGATAATAAAAATATATTTGATTGTTTTTATCAATTATTATTCATCGAGTGCTGGCAAGGTGTTGTGTATGGCGACCAGCACGTCCTCACCAAATTTCATGCAACGTTCGGAAGACCAGCCGAAATCGGGGTCCGGCAGGTTGTGATTGTCCTTGAACGGCATTTCCACCGTATAGGCCAGGGTATCAAAATGCTGACCCACGTAATTGGTGGCAATGCGCAGATCACCCTCCCCCGGTGCATCCTTGTCGTAGCCATGTACATCCTGAAAATCAGGACTGACAGCTGCCCAGGCTGATTTGAACGTCTCCTCCAGCTTTGCCAGTCTGACGTTGTAGTTGGGATTACCCTCACAACCGGAAACGAAATTGTAGGGCAGCTCCTCGTCGCCATGGATATCGAGGAACAGGTCCACACCCGTTTCATGCATGGCCTGGCGGGCCAGAAAGACTTCCGGGCTCTTTTCCATGCTCGGCTCCATCCACTCGCGGTTGAGATTGGCACCACTGGCATTGGTTCTCAGGTTGCCTCGTGCACTGCCGTCCACATTCATGTTGGGAATGACATGAAACACCGACTGAGACAACAACTTGCGGGATATCGGATTGTCTTCATCCAGCAGGGCGCTGAGCATGCCTTCGATGAACCACTCCGCCATGGTCTCACCCGGGTGCTGACGGGCAATGACCCAGATCCGTTTGCCACCCTGCTTGTCGAGCAGCCCCTGATCACCGATCACCAGCATGTCGAAATCGCGACCGTCGAGGGTTTGTCCAAGCGTTCGCAGCTGCACCCAGTCCGACTGCTGTGCCCTGGCCAGCAGGCTGAGATGACGGTCATGACTGTAGGGTGTGAAGTAAGCCAGGTAAATCCTGTCCTGATCTGCAGTGAAGCTGGTGCTGAGTACTCGGCCATCAAAGGTCGCAGGCAGCCTGAACCAGTGTTCACGATCATACGAGGCACAGATGTTGTAATCGGTCCAGCCCGTCGGGTAGGAGGTTTCCGAAGCATTCATCAAGCGGATCTCGCAGCGCTGGTCACAGATTCCCTGCACGGAAAAATGAAACCATTGACGAAAATCCGAATGCGAATCCTTGTCGATATTCAGCTGGATGTCATCGGCAGCATCGGCCTTGAGCACTTCGATACGACCACTGTCAAAGGCACATGATATGACGGGTTTGTTCATAACGGAATTCCATCACCTGAAACGGGAACGCGATAGTACCATCAGCCGCACTGGCTTGACAGTCAGCGCAGGCATCGGGTGGATTCATGCGTCATGACATGGATTGATCAAACACAGAGACACGGTTGCGCCCGGCTTTCTTGCTTGCGTACATGGCTTCATCGGCCTGCCTGATCCAGTCCTTCAGACTGTGAGCCTGCTGTAGCTGGCAGACACCGATGCTGACCGTCACCGATATGGCATCCTGTTCATGACTGATTGGCGATGAGGCGATCAGTTCACAGTACTCACGTGCCTTGCGTTCTGCCTGAATGGCATCAATTCCCGGCATCAGCACGATGAACTCTTCGCCGCCCCAGCGTGCCATGCTGCAGGGGTCGACAAAAAAGGATTGCAGCGACGAGGCAATTTCAGTCAGTACACGATCGCCGGCCTGGTGGCCAAAATGATCATTTATGCCCTTGAAACGGTCTATATCGATCATCATCAGTACGCCCTGACGATCGGGTTCATTCCTGTCATACAATTTCTGAATCCGCCCCATCATTTCACGCCGGTTATCAAGACCGGTGAGCGGGTCTGTCCGGGCCAGGCGCTTGTTCTCTTCAAGCGCGCCTTCCATCCGGTTCATGGCATCCTGGGTCCTGGCCTGCTCCTGGTTGAGGTTGACCACCAGCTTCTGCTTGCTCCTGAGCAGCAGTACCGCCAGGGCCAGCAGTGGTACCAGCACCAGGAATGCGGCCCACAGCCAGATCTGGCGCTCCGACTGCAACTGATTTTCCTTTCTCGCCAGCATCAGTTCATCACGGGTACGCACGGCATCGTTGAGCGCATTGACTTCATCCAGCCTGATCTGGATCACATCATCCTTGATGCGACGAATGTTCTCCAGATTACGGGTTGATATCTCCAGCGCTGCTTCAGGCTGACCATCACTGGCCAGCAAGCGTGCCAGGCGCTCACCGATATCCACCGCTGACTGAATCATAGACTGGGATTGCGCCATGGAAAGCGCCTGACGTGACAGTTCTATCGCAAGTGAGATATTGCCCTGGCGTTCATGCAGCTCGACACCGGCTTCAAGGCACCATACCTCGGTAGCCTGCTGAGTGCTGTTGCGTGCGGTTTCGAGACAATCGGTCAGTGCCTTGGCGGCGGCTTCGAACTCACCGAGCCTGGCTTTCAGCTCGACACGATTGACCAGGGCAGCGATCAGCGTGGAGGGCCTGTTGAGTTCACGCGCAAGCGACATGGCGGCATCCAGGTGGATGGTTGCCTGATCCAGCTGATCGAGTTCTATGTGTACGGCGGCGAGATTGTTGTTGAGTTTGGCAATGTCAGCGGGTGAACCGGATTGACGGAAGTGCTGCAGCGATTCACTGAATGCGTTCAGCGCCTTCTGGTGATCATCCGAACGCAGATGAACCGCAGCAATCAGGTTCTTGATCTGTGCCAGTTCAGAGTTCAGCTCAAGCTGACTTGCGATCCGCTCAGCCTTGAGCGCCTGCCTCATGGCCTGATCGAGCGCGCCCATGCGAAAGAAATTCTGGCCCATCATGCGCTGTGTCAGCACGGCAGCGAAATCCGGCTGCTTGCCTTCGATTTCGATTTCAACCGCAATCAGCCGTGATTGCGAATCGGAAAAACGATTGAGGTAGTAGAGGGCGCGAGCTGCAATGATATTCAGCCAGATATCGGATTCCGGGTCCGATCCGATCTGTGCATCGACTGCTGCCAGCGCTTCAGCCGGTGCCGAATAGGCCAGCTGATCGAGCGATTGCAGTTGCGCTGGTGGCCCACTTTGCTGATCTGCATGCAATGGCAACGATAAAGACAACAGCAGCAGACAGCAGACCCGGGCCAGGCAACCCCGGAAGACACGCGCCGTCACTGTTGTTGTTGCAGTCATCGAAACGCACCACAGATTCGAGTCATAGCCTCATTGTCCACAAATCATGTCACGACAGCCACTAAATCTCGTAAACGAATTGTAAAGCGTACGCCCGTGATCCAGGCGGGCCGCAGCGTTCAGTCAGCAGTCTGCGCAAGTTCGACGAGCAGACTCTCCACCACCTCACAGCATTCAGTCGCCTTCAAGAGACTGGCAAATTCTCCCGACAGTGGCGCCGTGATCGACACTCGCCCGCCGTGAACCGGATGCCTGAAGCTGAGGCCGATGGCATGCAGTAAGAGGCGGTAGCACCCAAACTGCCTGGCAAAGAAACGGTTGTGCACCGATTTGCCATAATTGCTGTCGCCGATCAGCGGATGAGCAATGTGCTTGAAATGGCGACGGATCTGATGTTTGCGACCCGTTCTGATCTGCGCCAGTACCAGTGAGTAGCGAGAACTGGGATAGCGGTCAACCTGCTGCATGAACTCAAGGCGTTTCAGACATCGGTAGTGTGTAATGGCCGACTGTTCCGGCATCGACTGGGCAGTGGCCTGTGACCGCCGCTCTGCGCCACGTGCCTTGAAATCATGCTGCCTTTTCAATGGCTTGTCGATGACGCCTTCATCATCGGCATAGCCTCGGCACATCAGCAGATAGGATTTGATAGTCTCGGGCTCGGCAAACTCGGCAGACAGGCTGCTCGCGATGCCGGCAGTGCGACCGAACACAAGCACCCCGGAGCTGGGCTTGTCGAGCCGGTGAACCGGGTAAACTTTCTGACCACACTGATCCCTCAGCATCTGAAGCGCAAAACGGGTTTCGTGGCGGTCGATGGCACTGCGGTGCACCAGCAACCCGGCCGGCTTGTCGATCACCACCAGATCATCATCCTGATAGAGGATGGTCAGCAGTTCACCAGTCATGAAGACAGTCCCTACCCGCCTTTCCTGTCACCAGCTGCCACTGGCTCCCCCGCCGGATGAAGAACCGCCACCGAATGATGAGGACGATGATGAACTGCTTCGAGTTTTCATCGGGATGGTGGCGTATTCGTAAAACTGGTGATCACAGTGCACGCAGTGATAGTCGATCCGTCGTTGCCCTGTTGTGGTGTAGGTGGCTGCCGAAATGATACGCGAGTCGGATTCCAGCGTGCGGGCCTGGCACTGCCTGCAGGCACCATATTTTGAAAACCAGGCCGGGTAGCGTTTGATGGTCATGTGTTCACAGGCGTGGCATTTCCAGACATCGTAATCCACCGAACGGATGCTTTCCTCCATCTGGCTGGACTCATCCAGATAAACATCCTCGGCATTCTCTGACAATCGGACCATGGCTGCCTGACACACGGGACAATCACGCGGCCTGCGCCTGAGGTAACGACGAACATAGAACACCACAAACCCGGCACCGGGTATACCGGCCAGCAGGGCCATCCACCAGGTCACCTCGAAACTGTCATCCTGACTCGTGCTGTCAGGTTCAAGCTTTGGTGATGAGCTTCCCGGATCAGTCCGGTCACCGCTCGGTATCAGCCTGTCTGAATCGACAAGTGCCTGACCGCTGCCCTGTGAGCCTGAATGTGGTGATACGGTCAGTACACGAATGGCCTCGGTCACACCCGCTTCGATACCGTCTCCAAACCGGCCCTGCTTGAACCTTGGAATGATGACCTCATCGATGATGCGCTTCATGTCAGAGTTTCGCGAGAGTGGAAAACCAGACCCCAGCTCAAAGCGCATATCGCGGTCGTTCTTCGAGACCAGCAGCATCACACCGTCATCTCGCCCGGCGTCCCCGACACCCCAGTGGTTGAACAAACCGGTTGCGAAGGGTTCAATCGCACCCCGATAGCCGTAATCCGAACGCTGCAGGATGGTCACCACGGTCATTTCGACACCGTGCTGCTGCTTCAGCTGCTGAAGTTTTGATGTCACCGATTGATGCTGCTGCGGACTGAGCAGGCCGGCAAAATCATTCACCGTGATGCTCTGGTAATCGGGATAGCTCACAGCGGCGGCAAATCGCCAGGCGATCAACAGTATCAGCGCGGCAATCCATGGAGGGGGTAACCTGGCCAGGATGACAAGCTGTTGTGGTATCGGTTTCTGCATGTTGATATCCGGGTAGCAACAGAGTTCAGTCTATCAGCCACACCCTTTGAGTTGAATGCAGCATCAGGGCGGTGACATTGAGATCCACCATCAGTGCGCTTACAATGCCGCGCCGGGCGGGCTGATTCACGAGGCAGGATTTGGACAACGATCGCGCACACATCATTGTTTTCGGCAATGAGAAAGGGGGTACCGGAAAATCAACGCTGGCCATGCATGTGGTGGTGTGTCTGCTCAGACAGGATCGATCTGTCGCCGTCATCGATCTGGACAGCCGACAGAAGAGTGTCAGCCGATTCCTTGAAAACCGACAGGCCACCTGTGATCGCAGCGGCGATCACCTGCCCATGCCGCAATACCTCACACTGGAAACCTCGGGCAAACCCACGGTAGACGAGCAGCGCGCCGAGGATCAGGCATCACTGCAGGCTGCACTTGATCGATTTGATCGGCAACATGAGTTCATCATCATCGATTGCCCCGGCAGTCACAGCTTTCTGTCTTCGCTGGCACACGCCCTGGCCGATACCCTGATCACACCCATGAACGACAGTTTCATCGACCTGGACCTGCTTGGGCAGGTCAATCCCGAGACCTGGCAGGTTGACCGGCTAAGTCATTACAGCGAGATGGTGTGGCAAAGCCGCAAGTTCCGCTCCGCCAGTGAACGGCCTCCGATGAACTGGTTTGTTACCCGCAACCGCCTGGCAACCATTCACTCACAGAACACGCGCCGAGTTGACGATACCCTGAAAGCACTGCAGAAACGACTCTACTTTCGTTACATTCCCGGACTGTCCGAACGGGTGATTTACCGGGAGCTGTTTCCCCGCGGCCTGACTATGATGGACATCGATCTTCTCAGTGATTTCGGCAAGATACAGATTTCACATGTCACGGCCCGCCGTGATGTCAAACAACTGGTCGAAACGCTGGAGCTGCCACAAAAGGACACTGCCTGACACTCAGCACAGCGCACTGTCATGTGAAGAAAAGCCGTTGTTTTCAGGCTTACGCATCGACGCAGTATTCACCCGCCACTGACTAAAGTGGCCATCATGAAAAAAGTACGCAAATTATTCAGTGGCCTGCTGCTGGCCATACTGGTCTCGATCGTGGTGATCAGTTGCAGCAGCACAAAGCCCATCCGCACCGAAGCCATGGTCGATCTTGAACGCTTCATGGGCGACTGGTACGTGATCGCGCATATCCCGACCTTTCTCGAGGACAATGCCTACAACGCCGTGGAGACCTACGAGCTGCGTGAGGATGATGTGGTGAACACCACATTCACCTTCAGGGAAGGCGGATTCGATGGTGAGGAAAAAGTCTACACCCCGACAGGTTTCGTCAACACCGATCAGGGCAATGCTGTCTGGGGCATGCGTTTTTTCTGGCCCTTCCGTTCGGAATACAGGATCGCCTACCTGGACCGTTATTACCGATACACCATCATCGCTCGCAGCAAACGCGATTACGTCTGGATCATGGCACGTCAGCCACAGCTGTCAGACAATGATTACCAAACCCTGGTGGGCAAGGTAGCCGACCTTGGATACGACATGAGCGAGCTGCGCCGGGTACCACAGCGATGGCCGGTCAAGTCGGTAAGCCAGAATCAGGTCGATCAGGGATCGAGGTGATCGGCCAGGATTGCGGCAATCATCCTCAGTCGCTGTAGCGGACTGGTGGATTCCAGTACATTTTGCATCAGATCTGCATCAAACCTGAGAAAGCTGAACACGCGAAAGCTGAACTGTTCTGCTGACATCACTCGCCATTCATCGGAGTCGATTCTGAGAGCCACCTCTGGGTCCTGCTTCGCCAGCAGTGAAAAGATGACACCACGGATCCGGTCCTGCAGCTGGTCAATTTCCGACACTGTCGATTCTGAAAGGTCATCGCTGTCATCGATCAGTTCAGTGCAGGCCGCAATTCGGTAAGGCACAGACTGGATTTCATTCTGATACCTGACCCGCCGGCTCAAAGACACGTTGACGAGCAGGCGCCCATCCTCGGTCGTTTCGATCACCTCGCACGGTCCCGCTGAAAAGACAGCGACCGGCTCATAGCTGGCCTGGTTGCTGCTGAGTGACTGCTCCAGTGTGGTAGCCGGCTTCGATGGCGTGATCTGGCGCGCCGTATTACATACTCCGATCATGCGACCATCCCGCACACAATCGCGAATCATCGCCCTGTAACGAGGCTCGAACACATGCAGCGGCATCGCCGTACCCGGGAAGGCGACAGCATTTGGAATGGGGAACAGTGCAACCTCGAGCGCGCCTTCGGTGCCCTGCCCTGATTGATTGTGTAGTTCACTCATGCCGTGGTGTCATGTCCGGTTACAGATAAGCATGAGCACAGGCTAGCGCCAACAACATTAATTTCGTGTGAACGCCGCCGAATGAGGCAGAATCAGTTGCGTGCCCTTGAGAGCCAGGCATAGACTACACCGGAAATACCGCCTGCAAGCGCCTGGACAGCCAGACCTGCTGCGCTACGGGCACCGGCAATCACGGCCAGATTGAAGAAGACACGCTCCATCAGCAGCAGTGACGTCAGCACGGCGAGAAAACCTGCCAGCGCAAACAACAGTGTTCGTGATACCGCCTTCAGCCGTGTTGACAGCCAGCCGGCCAGCGGAAAGGCAATCAGAAAGGCCAGGGCCATGATTGCACCGTACAGCGGTCCCATGCCGATGATATCGCCAAGTGTCATGCTCAGTCGCTCTGAAAAGGTCGCCGGTGCACCAATGGCGGCCAGTTCATGCAGCACGAACTGGGTCGATGCCGCCGCTCCCAGCACGGTCATGACCAGTACAGACACAAACCAATACAGCAATCTCCTGAGCCACTGATTCATTATTCTTCTTCCATTCTCGACTACTCACCGTGATCTTGCTGATCTCAGTAGAAAAAGATCTCGCCACACCATAGACTGACAAGGAATCGGAGACAAGGTGAGATCGGAAAATGAGCAGCGCCAAGCCGTCAAATCGTGTGTTCAGTGCACACACCCTGCGACCTCATCATCAGTGGCTGCTGTGCTTTCTGACCTTTTCCCTGTTTCTTCTGCCGCCATCTGTACGGCCTGCAGAGAGTGTCGAATACACGATGGAGACAGTCGTCATGGGTCTGAATTATCCCTGGGCCATGGCGCATCTGCCTGGTGGCGATATTCTGATCACCGAACGCGGCGGTGGACTCAAACGGATTCAACTCTCAGACGGCAGTGTGCAGCAAATCACGGGCACACCCGAAGTCTACCTTGCGGGCCAGGGAGGGCTGATGGATATCGTTCTGAGCCCTGACTTCGAGCTCGATCACACGCTGTTTCTGAGCTATGCCCACGGCGATGCGTCGGCCAACGCCACGGCCGTGTTGCGTGCACGTCTGGATGGCAATTCACTGGTTGAATCACAGACAATATTCATCGCCCAGCCACTGAAAGACACGGCCGTCCACTACGGTGCACGCATGGCCTTCCTGCCCGATGGCAGCATGCTGCTCAGCATCGGTGACGGCTTTGAAATGCGTGAGGAGGCACAGCGACCGGAAACTCATCTGGGCAGCATCCTGAAGATTACAGTCGATGGTGCCGCTGCAAAGGACAATCCTGATTTCGGAAACAGTGCCCTGCCCGAGATCTACAGCATCGGACACCGAAATAGCCAGGCACTGCTGTACGATGCGCAAACCGACACGATCTTCTCGCACGAACACGGGCCCCGTGGCGGTGACGAGATCAATATCATCAAGCCTGGCCGCAATTACGGCTGGCCCATTGCCACCTCCGGCGTGGATTATTCGGGCGCACGTATTTCACCGTGGTCGACACATGAGGGCTATGAGGCGCCACTGACAGAATGGAGCCCCTCAATCGCACCCTCGGGCATGACCCTCTACCGCGGTGATGCATTTGCCGACTGGAACGGAGACCTGTTCGTCGCTGCGCTGGCAGCACGTGAAGTCAGACGTGTGCGTATTGTGGATGGTGCGGTGACTGAGGAGGAAAGACTGTTTGACGAGCTGAATCAGCGAATTCGCGATATCAGCACGGGCCCGGACGGCCTGCTGTACCTGCTGACTGACTCGTCGTCAGCTGAACTTGTCCGTGTCTCGCCACGGAATTGAGCCCTGTCGCCCTGCAGATGTCTGTTCATTCACGCGAGTCTCGTTGTCCGACCACTCGCCATCTGACCAGTCATCGTCTGAATCATCCGGCTCATTCTCCCAGTCATAAACCTTGCGCTGATAGCGTGGATCAACATTGCGGAACAGCACAGCACACACAATCGCCGGCAGGGCACCGAACAGATGATATTCAAAGGATACGCCCACTTCCCTGGGCAGGACCGTCAGCAGCATACCGCCGTACATGAAGAATGCGGCCATCATCAGCGCCAGTGATCGCTTGTCGCGCCGGATGATGCCGGCAAGGAACAGGAAAAACAGCATGCCGTGAGTCAGTCCACTGGCACCAAAGTGAAAGCTGTCACGAGCAAACAGCCACACACCGAGTCCCGATCCCAGCCAGATGATGGTCAGTGTCCACCAGCGCGATTTCGGGTAACCGTACAGGAACAGGGTGCCGAGGATGAGTACGCTCAGCGAGTTATTGACGATGTGAGACATCGAGCCGTGAATCAGGGGTGCCAGCAGGATGCCATGCAGTTGTGACGGATCCCTGGGATAGATCCCCAGCACGTGCAGATCTGCGCCGGAAACGATTTCAATGAGCTTGATCAACCACAACAGGACGACAAACCCGATGCTGGCCATCAATCCAAAAATCACATTGCGATCATCTGTTTTCATTCTGAAGATCTGGGGATAAACCTGCCAATTGAAAGAGCATTCATGACTGACTGCACTGTGAAAACATCATCAAAAACTGGTTTACTGTGTTCGGGTCCGCATCAATGGTGCATTGATACACATCATAGAACACACTGCAGACAGCTGTTATAGTCAGCTCAACTCGAGCGTGTGATGAATGGAACGAATGCGATGTCAAAACTGAGCCAGCACGCGCAATTTATTCAAACATGGATGAAATCACCCTCACGCATGGGAGCGGTGGTACCCAGCAGCAACCGGCTTGCCATGAACATGGCCCAGATTGCCGCCCGCTACCCGGGCGAAATCATCGAGCTGGGTGCCGGCACCGGCAGCCTGACACGGGCACTGCTGGAATCCGGCATCTGTGAATCTGAGCTGCACGTCATCGAGGTCGATGCCGGCCTGGCCCGGTTGCTCGGTGACCGGTTCCCGAAGGTCAACATCATTCAGGCCGATGCCGCCGACATGACATCAACGCTTGAACAACATGGACTCGCCCGCACTCAGATCGGAGCCGTGGTGTCCTCACTGCCATTGCTGTCATTACCGAAAAAGAAGAAGGATGACATACTCGATCAGGTTTTCAGCCTGCTGCCCCCTGACCGGCCACTGATCCAGTTCACCTACGGATTCAGTTCACCGGTATCAAACCGCACACTCGAACGCTACGGCCGCAAGGCCATGCGCATCAAGACCGTGTTCAGGAACATACCACCAGCCACGGTCTGGACCTATCAGGCCTGATCACCGTCCACGGTGACTTCATAGGAAGAGAACTTGCGCATGTTGATGACGCCGGTATCGAACAGCAGATACTGACCCTTGATACCATTGAGCTGACCTTCAACCACTGGATTCTTGTCAAAATTGTGGGACACGACTTTTTCAGGAAACTGCTCTACCGGGTAGTTGATCTCGACGGTATCGGCATTCTCCAGCCGTTCCACAGGGCCGTCATCAAATTGTTCCATGCGTTCATCCAGCCCTTTATCCAGTTGTGACACGAGACTACTGGCCTCATCGTCCATGTGACGCGCCGATGAATTACCCTTGAGCATGGCCCGCCAGTTGGTCTTGTCGGCAATCATCGACTTGAAGGCCATTTCCAGTATGCCGGACTGTCGTCTGGAGCTGACACGGAACATCGGTATCGCCTGGGTGGCGCCCTGGTCTATCCAGCGTGTCGGGATCTGATTGTGCCGGGTAATTCCCACCTTCAGTCCCGAGGTATTTGACAGGTACACAAAATGTGGCTGGAAGCAGTTGCGTTCACCCCACTCGGGTTCGCGGCATGTGCCTTCGTGATAATGACAGGTTTCCGGCTTCATGATGCACATGTCACACGCGGCCAGCCGTCGCATGCAGGGGTAGCAATAGCCCTGTGAAAAACTCTTCTTGGTGGGGCGCCCGCAATTCTTGCAGGCAATATTACCAGTGTAGCTGAGACGAAGATGTCGTCCGAGAAACGGGTTGATATGTACTTCCTCATCACCCAGGGGCAAATAATACTGAACCACATCACCCAGTTCGGCGCGCATCTTTCTGACCGTACCCGTTACCATTCGATTTCGCTCCAGTGACACAGGGCGTTCATTGTAACGCAGTGTTCTGATACCTGGACACAGGAAACTGTCGACATTCGCCCGGGTCAGGCATCATGACTGCACAACCACCCTGCCGCGGCCCGAGCGTTTGGCCTGATACATGTTGGCATCGGCCGAGGAGAGCGACAGCTCGAAATCTTCACCTGCCCTGTGGGTCTGCACTCCAACCGAAATCCGGACAGCTGGATGATCACCTCCGGTATCAGCGAGTGTGACCTGCATGGCGCTGATACGGTCCATCAGCTCCTCCTGATTCAGGCCCTGCACGATGAGCAGGAATTCATCACCACCAAGCCTGAAGATGCCGTCATCATCACGGAAATGCTGTCGCATGGCATCAGCAACCCTGATCAGACAGGCATCTCCCATGGTGTGCCCCCAGCGATCATTGATCTGCTTGAAATTGTCAACGTCGATGTAGACCAGATAGGCATCGCCATCTGACGAGGTCTGATGAGATTTCAGCTTACGCCTGTTCCACAGGTGAGTCAGCGGGTCAACGTCGACCAGTTCGCGCAGTGCATCCTGGCTCTGCTCTAGCTTTCGGTTGCTCTGCCTGATTTCGTCGATGACCTGAGAAGCAATGGCGAACAGGCAGGCAATACCCACCACCATCTCCGAAATCGAGTCGAAGAACGAAATATGAGTCATGTATCGCGGTACTGGTTCACCGAAGAGTACCGGTAGCAACACCCAGCCATGATGCAGAAAGACTACCCCTTCCAGGAGTACGACGACGACCAGCAATCTGATGCGGCCATGATGCGATGTCAGCATCAGCCAGAGTGCCGTCACTGACATCACCAGTCCGACCAGCCAGTAGACTGCGACCTGGATCATCAGTAGATCGACCCTGAACCCCGTCATCAGCAACCAGCCTGCCAGTGTGATCGCCAGTAACACCAGCACAGCGCGTCGAGTCATCAGGGCATTCTGTCTCAGATAGATACGAAGTCCTGCCACCAGCAGCAACGCAAACCACAGCTTGGCCCAGGCGTAGAGACTGTAAAGCGCCACCAGCCCTGTGGTGTCCATGTGATCTGTCGCCAACAGTACACCGTAGACAGACAGCAACGCCAGCGCATTGCAGGCCCAGGCAACAAGCCAGACCAGGATCAGTCGACGACTCGAGTTGAGCCACAGTGCCAGAAACACGACCACAAAGACTGCCAGTATGGACACCTGTATGGCCAGTGACCACTGGTTGAGTACGACATCCATGGAGTTGTTGGCAGTTTGACCCATCGTGAACTCACAGTATAGCGCCACAGACGGCCAGTTTTGCCATTGCCGATACATTCTGTTCACGTAATTTGAAAACCGATACAGTATGCTCTTGTCTTTTTGGATCACACATCATGACAGCCGCCGATTCACGCAACCGTCAAAAACCCTGCACCCTGGGCATGATTACACTGGTGATCGCCAGTCTCATGCTTCTCGTCCTCGATGCACAGGCACAGTCGCGATCGAGGGCAGAACCTTTTGAAGAGCTGACCCTCAAACTGCCCTTTACCGTGACTCACAACGTCATGGTCGCCGATGTGCACCCGGCAGAGGGCAACGAATTGCTGATCCTGGGTCATGATGAACAGATGAGGCGACTGCTGGCTGTGTACACCAGCCATACGTCGGGCAAGACACCCGAACAGATCAGCCGCATCACATTGCCCGAGACCTTTCTGTTCTTCGATCTGGTCGACAGTGGCAATGGCATCGCCGAAGGGATCGCATTCCTGTCCAGTTCGGCTGTGCATCGTTACATCGCCAGCGGCAACCGTTTCGAAGAGATCGCACAGGTCGACTCGATTTACCTGCAGGCAGAACAGCACTTTCTGGCACGCAAGGATTTTGTCCGTGACCTGAACGGTGACGGCCACGCTGACTTGCTGGTGTCCGATTTCAGGCGATTGCAGATAAGACTCGGTGATGGCGAAGGCCAGTGGCGTGAACAGCAGTTACCAATACCGGCCGAGATGAGAATCTTTGATAACAACCCGCTCTACAGTGATCCGCGTCTGTTTCTTGTCGATGCTGGTCAGTCCGGCCCGCAGCTTTATCACGTCAGCGGCAACCGGATTGACGTCTATCGCCTGCAGCAGAACGGTCAGTATCATGACAGTCCAGCCACCCTGTCGACAGGATTGTCATTCCATTCGGAAGAATGGTGGGAATTGCAATCCATAGACGGACAGTCTCCGGATCAGGGCAATCTGCAACACCGCCGGCTGATCGACATCAACGATCTCAACAACGATGGTCTGGCCGATCTGGTCTTCAAGCATTCAAGAAATTCAGGCGTTTTCGAGCAACGCAATGATTACGAATTCCACTTCGGTCGCAGCGGAGCCGGTGGCCTCAAGTTCAATGCGGTGGCAGACAGTGCGATCAGCTCCGACAGCACGCAATTCGATCTTCGTGCCAGCGACCTGAACAATGACGGTCGTACCGATCTGACCATACCCTCTCTGAAGCTGGGTGTGGGACAGGTGATTTCGGCGCTGCTGTCTGGCGAGGTCGACCTGGACTATGACTTCTACACCATGGGCGAGAATGATGCGTTCAATACCCGCCCCAATCTGAACCGTGAAGTCGAGATGAAGTTCAATCTGACCTCGGGACGCAGCGGTAACCCGCTGGTACAGGTCGCTGATTTCACCGGCGATGAAAACGTTGACCTGCTGGTCAATCGTGGTGACAACCGTATTGCACTGCATGCCGGCAACAGCAGTGACAATCTGTTTGTCAGGCGTGCTCAGGTGCAGCGGGTACAGTTGCCCCGCGATGGTGACATGACCACGACTGCGGATATAAACGCCGATGACAAGCACGATATTCTGTTGCGCTATGGCCGGGAAGACGGCGAAGGCATGATGTCGACCCTCACCGTCCTGCTGGCACGTTGACCGATCGGATTTTCAGCACATCGCTGACAATCCGTTCATGTTCTTGTGTTTATGCCTGCAACTGCCTGTAAGCGTTTTCGTCTGTCGACGATCCTTTGTAAAGAGCATGATCGGCAACCTGTCATCCTGCTGTATTAACACGCTTTTGAGCTTCCTGGGTTAAAGTACGCTGATGTCACGACCTATAAAAATGACTGCCCTCTTGCTGATCTTCAGTTGTCTGCTGGCGATTAGCGGCTGCAATAGCAACAAGCCCCGGGCACTGAAGACCAACACGGCCAGATCGATCGATTTCTCGGGTCACTGGGAACTGGACTTCCAGCTCAGTGACCGGTTCGAGGACAAGATCGAACTCGAATTCCTGCTGGCCAGGCGTTCACTGGAACGTCAGGCCAGAACCGAAACACTGACCACTCGTGGTGGTGGCATCAGCTACAACCGGGCCAATCGCTCATTGCGATCCATTATCGATATCGGCCGATTCACCGAGCAGATCACACGCAGTAACCTGCTGGAAATCATTCAGAGCAGTGAAGGCATTGCCATTCAGCGAGCAGACGACTTCCCACTCACCTGCAGTTTCTATGGCGGCGTCTCGCGAGCCGAATCAGACGGCCTGGCTACCGAAGTCTGTGGGTGGGATCATCACCAGCTGGTGTTCATGGTGATCCTCGATGACGGGCTCAGGGTCAACCACAGACTGACACTGGCTCCGGAGGGTGACAAACTGAACATTGCCACCACCGTCTATTCCAGAAGCCAGTCGGCACCCTTTACGCTAAACCGTGTGTTCAGCCGCTTCGATCCATTGCCCGACTCTCAGAACTGCACCACGACCCTGAGCAGGAAACGCAGTTGTACCCGGAAAATAGCCGAGTAATGTGTCTGCAACAGGTACCGCTGCAACCCTATTATCATCTGCCTTGTCTACTGAGCTGTAAGCTGCGCTGCAGTCAGGGTGATGATACCGTCACATCGGTAAACGAGGTCAGTTCAGGGTCATGAGGATCAATACATCTTCGATAGGCCGCATCATGTCTGATGTTGCTTGTGTCTGTGGTTTTCTCAGGTTGCCTGCAAACACCGCGGTTAAGCGCCGAACAGAATCACCTTGTCGATCTGACAGGCAACTGGGAGATGGATCAGGTTCTCAGTGATCATTTTGATCAGGAGCTGGCGGACGAGATCGTTTTTTTCAAACAGAAGCTGGACAAGCGCGACCGATCGTCCGCGTTCAACATGTCACACGGGCGCAGTACACTGGCAAGACCACATCTGACATCGCAAAATCTGGAGAGAATGATTGAGACCGCCAGGTTCGCCGATCAGATTACACAGTCCAATCACCTCATCATTGAGCAGGATGGGTCATCGATTGTGATCAATCGATCTGCCGATTATCCGCTCAGTTGCACATTCTATGGCGGTGCAGCCCGCAAGGAAGCACACGGCACCGGACAGGACAGCTGTGGATGGGAGGGTGATGAGCTTGTCTTCAGCCTGAGCATTCACAATGAGATTCTTGTATCACACCGACTGCGCTTGTTGCGCGTTGACAATCAGGATGCCCTGCTCATTGCAACTGAAGTGAGCAGTCATTCGCAATTCAGACCGTTTGAAATTGACCGGATTTTTACCCGAATTGAACCGCTTCCATCGAATACCGATTGTGATGAACAGACCGACAGGCAGCATCGATGCAGCATGAGTGCAGCCGAATGACGCAACGAGGTTCAAACCAGCTGTTTGCAATACTGATGACATGGATGACGCTCACAGCTTGCAGTGGCACCCCACCGCTCCCCGAACCACAGCCGGTGACAACCGTGGATACCGTGCTGCAGACTCATGAGCAATCTACCGAATCAGAAGACGACAGTGGACGGCTTAACGTCAATATTGCCACCTTCGGACTCGGTATCCCCGAGGACGCATTCCTGCGCTATCAGCAGGGTGTTTCCGAAGAGCTGCGTGAAGCCGAATCCCGTTACCTGCCACAGGTTCTGAAACAGGTGCTCGACCGCACCGGACTGTGGGGCGCTGTGAGAGTGGTGCCCGTGGCCGAGATGCAGAGTGAACTGCTGGTAACGGCAGACATTGTCGAATCCAGCGGACTGGTACTGGCACTGGATGTCACGGCAATAGACAGCACAGGCCGTATCTGGCTGCAGCGCAGCTACCGGGATGTCACCAGTCCTGAGGATTACCCCGAAACAGCCGAAGACAGCGTCGATGCCCTGACAGACCCGTTTATTGACCTCTATCACCGCATCGCCAATGATCTGCTGGCTGTTCGAGATCAGATGACACCAAAATCACTCACATCAATCACGGATATCGATACATTGCTCTATGCACGCAACCTGGCGCCGGAAGCATTCAGTGACTACCTTATCAGCGACAGCAAGGGACAGCTCGCCATCAACCGTTTGCCGGCACGAAACGACCCGATTCTGGCCCGGATCAATCGTGTCAGGGATAGCGAGTACCGCTTCATAGACACTCTGGATGAGCATTACCGGCAACTGGGTGAACGCATGCAATACACCTATTACCTGCTGCGCAAGTATCATCATGACTACACTCGCGAAAAGGAACGACTCGATTACGAGGCAAGTACTGAAAAGAGGCGCCCACGCGATGGCCTGTCCGAATTGACCGAGATATACGGCAGCTATCAGGAATCCAAGTACTCACAGGCAGCCATCACCGAACTGGCCAGCACGTTCAACTCGGAATTCGAGCCCGATGTCATGCAAGTCGCCGATCGTGTGGTCAAACTCAGTGGCAGCATCGAGGATCGCTACTACGAATGGCGCCAGCTGCTGAGAGAGATCTGGTCAGCCGAGACCGGCCTGACACTGTCACCCCCATAGGCTTGCCCTGCCAGAACAAGTGTGACTTTTGCCCTGTCAATTTTGCTGCCGGTCAGTGTATGATCGGCTCAGAATTCTACGGAGAGCTTCGTAATGAGATCATGCACCCGCTTACTGGTTTTGGTAATTGTCAGTGTTTCCTTCTCCGGTGTGCTTGCCAGCGAGATAGATGCGGCACTGGCCAACCCGGCCAGGCCTGAGGCGGATAGCGGACGTGATGCGGATCGCAAACCCGCTCAGGTGCTTTCGTTCTTTGGTGTCGAGTCCGGTCAGAGCGTACTGGACATGTTTGCCGGCGGCGGTTATTACACGGAAATCCTGTCCGCTATCGTTGGCGAATCCGGTGAAGTGACCAGTCACAATAACCAGGCCTACGTCGATTATGCCAGGGATGAAATGACAGCACGCTACACGGAAGGCCGTCTGACCAACGTCACCCACATCAATCAGGAGGTGAATGATCTGGATCTCGGCGAAGAGCGATTCGATACCATATTGATGGTTCTCTCCTATCACGATATCTATTTCAATCCCGGCGATGGCAGCTGGCCATTGATCGATGGCCCGAAACTGCTCGACAACCTGTGTCGTTCACTCAAGAAGGGCGCTGTCCTGGGTGTGGTGGATCATGTCGCTGCAGCAGGCTCTCCAACCAAGACCGGCAACAGCCTGCATCGCATCGACCCGAACCTCGCCAGACGTGAAATTCTGGCCTCGGGCTGTTTCGAGTTTGATGGCGAGGCAGATTTCCTCAGAAACAGCGATGACGATCACACGCTGCCCATGTACGATCCATCGATACGCGGCAAGACCGATCGATTCGTTTACCGTTTCGTCAGGAAGATGGCAACCACGGAACCGTAGCAAAATAAAGCAGGGCGATCACGGCAGCCATCACGAACACGAATTTCAGTGGATTGCTCCTGAATTCACGCCACAGTGTGGGTTGTTCTCCACGAGACTTGAGTTCTGCAAAAGCCTCTCGCCTGTCGATCTGACGCTGTTTCTGATAAGCGTCGATCAATTCCCTCGCCCTGGGTTTGTCGGCCGCATCATGCAGCCACAGGGCGGGCATGGATATGCCCCAGTTTCCGGCGGATGTTTCATAAAAGCTGAGATCATTGGATTCGAGCAGTTCTCGAATATCCTCGGCCTCGTCTTCGGGCACACCGCGTAACTTGAATATCTGGACAGCCATGATTGCTTACCTGAAGGGGTCAAGGGCATACTGCGATGCCTCAGTGTGGTTGTCCAGAGGAAAGATCATCATGAGAGAAACTGGCGGAGCGGACGGGACTCGAACCCGCGACCCCCGGCGTGACAGGCCGGTATTCTAACCAACTGAACTACCGCTCCAGCACTCTCGTCGATCACATGGATCATTGGACAAGGCGCGTGATTTTACGGATTTGTCGCCAGCAATCAAGTCTTTTCTGAACACCAGCACTGCATCAGCTGAATATTCCTGATGTCATGCTCATGCCGGCCATGCATGTCACATCAATGATGTGCCCAGTTTTCCGGATCGGATGAATCGCGTGGACTGAGTCCCAGTATGTCACCGTCTGTTGTGACACCCAGACCGAGCACTGTGCGATTGGCATAATTGAAAT
>CBDBVC010000041.1:0-47683 GCA_965212525.1 Lysobacterales bacterium | reverse complement strand
ACCACGGCCGCAATGACACCGGTTGCAATAAAACCCTCCTTGCCGAGACCGGCCTTGATCAGGAATGCAGATCGCAGGGCACCCTGATTACCGGACAGGCCACCGAAGAACCCTGAAATCAGACCACCCAAGGGTAACCAGCGCGTTGACAGCGCTACATTCTTCAGCCGTCGTGACAGTTCCAGCCAGGCAAACAGGATGATCAGCAGGCCGATCACCACTTTGACCACAGTGATCTCGCAGATCCTGTCGAACAGGATGTAGCTGGCCATGACAGGCAATGAATCCACCCGATAGAGCAGTGCCGCGCCGGCAACCGCTGCGATCGTTGCCGGCAAGGCGAAGCGGACGGCCACAGGCCAGTTGACGTGAGGCCACATCAGGATCAGCTTGAACAGGTTGTTGGCCAGGTGGACGATGGCTGTCGCCGCGATGGCGATGGGTACGGGAAAAAACAGCACAAACACCGGGGTCAGTATCGTCCCGAGCCCAAATCCGGAAAAGAACGTCAGTCCGGAGGCAAACAGTGCCGTGGCTGCGATGAGTAACAGTTCCAGTGTTGTCATGCAGGCTGAACAACCTTGTCATTCGCGGGGAACAGGCTGAAAATCAGGCGGATCCGATGCGCAGAATCAGAGAGGCAGGTCGGTATTCCCCATCGGGTGCGTCTTGCATGCATCTGTCGGCCTTGTATTTGATCGGTTGGGACCCATAGTGTCTTGATACCCTGCAGTGGCACAGTGTGCCAGCAAGGCAGGTCTTAAGCAAAACCCGATGTACCGCTGTCGATTCGCCTGTTCATCAGAACCTGGTCAAGTTGCTTCGCTTCAGCGCTCAAGGGCAATCAAGGAGATTCTCATGTCATTACTGATCGGCAACAACCTCGTCGTCAGCATGCACTACACACTGACCGATGATGAAGGGTCCGTGATCGACACATCGGATGGTCGTGAACCGCTGGCCTACCTGCATGGCGCAGGTAATATCATTCCTGGGCTTGAACAGGCCCTGACTGGAAAAGTGCAGGGCGACAGTCTGAAAGTGACGGTGGCACCGGCAGATGGATACGGCGAAATTGTGCCTGAACTGATTCAGCAGGTCAGCCTGTCTGCCTTTCAGGGTGTCGACACCGTAGAGCCGGGCATGACTTTTCAGGCTCAGACACCCGAGGGTGCCGTCCAGGAAGTCACCGTCAAGGCCGTCGAGGGTGATGTGGTCACCATTGATGTAAATCATCCACTGGCGGGCATGAGCCTGAATTTTGATGTCAGCATCATCTCGGTACGGGAAGCCACTGAAGAAGAGATCAGTCACGGTCACGTCCACTGATTTGTAGCCCGATACGATCCATGACAGTTTCTGGTTAGGGAGCACGCCTGCAGGATTAATATTGACAAATGTAGAGATAGCTCTACAATTGTAGATATGAAATCCGGCAGAGTTGTGTTCCTGTGATGAAAATTATCCGATTTTGAAATTGAGGTGCTGCAGTTGTTCTGGCAGTCGGCGGAATTGTCAGCACCCGATGCCCACCGTCTGATCGAACAATCCAGATCCGTGACCTACTCAACGGTCAAGACGATTATCGACAGGCTCGAAGAGAAGGGCGCACTGATGCGGTCGGCACAGCACGGTCGCACCATCATCTACCGAGCAGCAATCGATGCCGAACAGGTACGCAAACCGCTGGTAGGTGATTTCCTGAACCGGGTGTTCGGTGGCAACAGAAAGCCGCTTTTTTCTCATTTACTGGAGGACGAAGCACTCAGCGACGAGGATATCGAGCACATCAAGTCACTGCTGCGAAAGCGACACGACGGAGAGCCGCTGTGATTTCGTGGCTCACCATCAATGTCCTGATCAGTCTGTCAGTCATTGCTGCGCTGAGCCTGTTGCGCGAGACACCCGCGCGTCTTCGCCTGTGGCTATGCCTGCTGGCGATCTTAGCCTGGTGCCTTCCATTACAGCCAATTCAGTTGAACAATGCTCCCGAAATCATTGAAATAATTGATTTTATTCCAGTCTTTGAAGTGCAGGAACAGCCGGTTACCAGTTTAGCCAGCGCTTCCCCAGTCAGTTCAGTAGCCGAAACCTCGATCATGGATACATTGTGGCTCAGTCTGCTGTTTGCTGGCAGTCTCGGCCTGGCACTGTTCATGGTGACCGTCCTGAGATCGCATCGTCAGGTTCGTGACTGGCTCAAGGAGTCAGAATCCGGTGACCATTTATTGAACGGTCAGCACCGTGGTGACATCTCGATATACATCTTGCCGGATTCCACCGTCGCCACCACCACAGGAATCCTCAAGCAGCGCATCTGGATTGGTGATGCGATCGCGCGATCTAACGATTGTGAAGTCATTCTGTCCCATGAACTGACCCATGCCCGTCATCATGACAACCTGTGGCTGAATCTGCTGGTGCTGGTGAAATACCTGTTCTGGTGGAATCCACTGGTGCATCGTCTCGAACGACTCGGTAGAGAGTATCTGGAGCTGTCCTGTGATGAAGTCTGCCGCTCGCGCTTTGGACTGGATCGTTACATCAAAGCACTCATGTCGACACTCAGGCAACGGCAGCCCGAGCTCGCCCATGGCCTGACATTCACTTCACGGCAGTCGGTACTGCTGAAGCGACTGCATCATCTGAACAAGGAAATCACCATGAAATTACGCCACGCAATGATTCTGATCGGACTCACACTGGCCTGTGGTCTGGCGATGGTCCAGGCCAGCCCCTCAGACAGCCGATCGCTGACCTCGATCACGGTACATGACAATGGCCATGTCGAAATTGAAGCCAGTCAATCGCGCCTGACGCGACTGGTTGCCCTGATTGCGGACAAGATGTCGCTCAAGGCGCTTGTGGAACAGGATCTGGAGCAGCGACGTGTCAATACCACGCTGATGGAAACCGAAGCGGACTGGCAGCTGGTCTTGCGACAGATCCTGCCGGCCGATACGGGCTTCGTTATAGATGGCGATAAATTACTTGTGGCGACACAATCAACGCTGGCGACAGGTAATCGTGACTGGCTGGAGTCAGCCATCGATGCGACTGCCATCTACGCCCTGAAGGCACCGTTTGCCCCCCGACCGGTGAGTGCAGCCCACAGTATTCCGCGACCTGCTGAACCGGTGCTTGCCTCAAGCCTGCAGACAGTCTCAGCGCGGGTCATGCCAGAGTCGGCACCCGTTGCCACCACGCCGCCGATGCCATCGACTGCTGCTGAGCCAGTCATTGCCCCGACACCACCCTCAGCACCCACATCACCGGTGATTGTCGAACCGGTTGCTGCGCCATTGCCTGATCATGCACCAGAACCAACAGTCGTACCTGCGTCACTGCCGAAACCTGTCAGCCCGTCCGAGCCGGGTTCGAATGCGTTCAGTCCTGTCCCGGATGATCATTATTCCGGAACGCTGCTGCAGGGTCTGGATTGGGCGCAGCCAGTGATACAGGCAGATGCCTGCTGACGGAAATGGCTTGATTATCCGACTTCAGTCCAGATCCTGCTGATCGGGTATACTCGAGATTTCAGCGACCCGGTGGGAACACACCATGACACTGGATGATGCTCGACGATATGCGCTGTCACTGCCTGAAGTGATTGAAGCACCTCATCATCACCTGACCTCGTTCAGAGTCTCCGGCAAGGTCATGTCAACCGCACCGCAGGATGACACTGAAATCAGGATATTTGTCGGTGAGGAGCACCGCCAGCAGGCACTGGCCGTCCAGCCGGAAGCCTGCGAGGTTCTGTGGTGGGGCAAGAAGGTGGTTGGTATCCGGATTGATCTGGCTGCTGCCGACCTGGCGCTGGTGAACGACCTGATGCTCAAGGCCTGGCTCGAGCGGGCACCGGCAAAGCTGATTACCGAGTACCGCAAGTCCTGAACACGACCGATGGCTGTGGTAAGGTGCAGTCTGCGCCTGTCAGTCTATGAGGTTTGTGATGAAAGCCGCTATTGCCCTGATTCTGTTGCTGTCCTGTCTCAATGCAGCTGCCGAGTATCGCCTGCGTCCGGCAGAATGGGCCACGCCGGTGATCGGTTCAGAACTTGAAAACATGTACAAGGTTGATGAGGGTCTGTACCGTTCGGAACAGCCGGATGATGACGATTTCGAAGCGCTGGAGCGTTACGGCATTCGCGAGGTGCTGAATCTGCGTGAGTATCATTCGGATGAGGATGATGCCGGGGATACCAGTCTCAGGCTTCACCGGATCCGCATTGAAACCGATGAAATCACCGAGCGGCAACTGGCCCAGGCGCTGGCCATCATTGATGCATCCGAAGGTCCGATACTGGTGCATTGCTGGCATGGATCCGATCGTACCGGTGCGGTTATCGCCGCCTACCGTGTCGCCCGGCAGGGCTGGTCACGCGAGAAGGCCATCGACGAGCTGGCCCATGGCGGTTATGGCTATCACTCGAGCTTCTACCCCAACATCGTTGATCTGATACGGACCATGGATCTGGGCGTGATTGATGCCGAAGTCAGTCGTCTTAGCAGTCAGTAGTCAGCTTGCCTGCCGAGCACGGTCCGGCATCTTCAGATTGACACGCAGCAGTTCCACTGTGTCTGTGAGACAGTCAAGGGAATAGTTCGTCGCCGGTGGCAGAACCACGCAATCTGCTTTATTCAGATGATGGTGAGTGCTATCCGAAAGTTCGAGTCCTATCTCACCGCTCAGAACGAACAACACTGTCAGAGAATCGTGTCCACCCATTCTGGCGACGCCGTTTGTGGCGCAACGATGTATCGTCACGCTGGCAAGACCATCAGTGGCCTGGCCGATACCGGTGTCCATCATCTCGAATCCATCAAGATCAGACGGATGCCATCGGGCATGATCTCGTCTGAAACGCACGAACTGCTGTCCAGCGAATGATCTGTCCGGGGTAGTGATCTGCGTCGGCAATGACATGTCATGATCAATCGCCGTCAGATGACTGGCCGGGGAACCGAATTCAATCACTTCCAGATTTCCGGATGATTCGAGTACGCGATGCCGGATATGCGGCGGCTGCAACACGCAGTCGCCTGCCTTCAGCGTGAAAGGCTCACCCTGGTCTTCATACACGACACGCACCCAGCCGTGATGACAATAGATCATCTGAAAATCGATATCGTGATGATGAACATGATCCGGCACCGGGCCGGCATCGGGTATACGAATGTGAGAGCCGATGAGGAATCCACCCTGTCTGCCAGGTATCAGATCCCGGTACAACATGCCAGCCCGTCCGCTGCCCCAGTCGCGGTTGGTGCACCTTGTGATCACGAACTCAGGTATTGCTGCTGGACGTGAGACAGGGCTTGCCTGTGGATTGAACACAATCACGGTGCCATTGGGGGCCTCAAGTCTCAGGTCGTTGTCACGGCCAGGGTCAAGGATGTTCAACTGGGCTGGTCCGTTCTGTACCGTTGAATCCAGCCGTATATGAAGACCATGACCGCTGATCAGGGCTGTTTCAGGGGCATCTGCAGGCATGATGTTCTCAAGCCTGAAACCTCCCTCGGTGATGAAGAACTCGAGGGTCTCGTCAAACGGTGTTGCTGGCAACACCAGTTCGACATGGGCATTCTCTACGGTTGATTTCTGCATCATGCTCAGCTCTTGTTCTCTGGCTGTGCAGAATCATCACTGAAAACCGGACGCAGTTCCAGTGTCCGGCTTCCGATCAGGATTGTTCAGCGTACTCTTTCTTCAGTTTCTTCAGTCGCTTGCTGATCCGTTTTGGAGAACCGGTGTTCCTGGCCAGCCAGTAGTAGGTCGATGGCACCACAAACAGCGTCAGCATCGCTGAAAACAGTACACCGGCGAGAATAACCACACCGATCACGCCGCGGCTCTCCGCACCTGGCCCGAATGCCAGTACCAGTGGAATGGCACTCATGATGGTGGTGAATGCCGTCATCACGATGGGACGAAGACGCTTGCGTGCTGCCGTGACCAGGGCATCGACAAAGGCCATGCCTGAATCGCGCAACTGGTTGGCAAACTCGACGATCAGGATGCCGTTCTTGGCGGCCAGGCCAATCAGCATGATCAGGCCGATCTGGCTGTAGATATTCAGGCTGAGGCCGGTGAAATAGAGGCCGAGCAGGGCGCCCGCCAGTGCCAGCGGCACCGTCAGGATGATCACCAGTGGATGCACGAAACTTTCGAACTGTGCAGCCAGCACCAGGAAGGTGATGGTTAGCGCCAGCAGAAATATGAACAGGATCGATCGGCCAGAGTCCTGATAGGCCTGGGATTCGCCCTTGAAATCGATGTTGACGTCAGGCGGCAGCTGTTCACGCACAATGGTACTCAGGTACGACAGTGCCTCACCCAGTGGGTAACCCTCGGCGAGATCTGCGCTGATGGTGATGGCCCGAAACCGGTTGTAGCGATTCAGTGTCGCAGCTGAGGCCTGTTCATTCAGTGTCACCAGATTGGACAGCGGGATCAGTTCATTACTGACGTCCGAGCGTACGTAGATGCTGTTGAGGCTGCCGGGACTCTGGTAATCCTCTCGCTGGCCTTCCAGCACCACATTGTATTCCTCGCCATCATTGATGAAGGTGGTCACACGGCGCTGACCCAGCATGGTTTCCAGCGTCCGGCCGATGGTATTGACCGACACGCCCAGGTCCGCCGCGCGGTTTCGGTCGATCTGGACGAGGATCTGGGGCAGGGTTTCCTTGTAGTCACTGTCGAGCCGGATCAGGCCAGGGTTGTTTGCCGCTTCGGCAAAGATGATATCCCGGTAGGCGGCAAGTTCGCGATAAGTGTTGCCTCCGATGACGAACTGAACCGGCCTGCCAAGCCCACGTCCACCAATGCCGCGCCGCATGATGGAAAATGCCCGCACATCGGGAATGGTGCTGACCTTGCGGTTGATCTCGTCAATCAGTTCCCAGGTGGAGCGCTCCCGCTCGGCCCAGTCGGCCATGCCGATGATGGCAATGCCGCCGCCCCCGCCAAAGCCGGGTACTCGAATGATGATGCGGTTGAACGTGCCGTCATCAAGATAGGGCATCAGCATGTTCTCGATGGTTTCCATGTTTCGTGCATTGCTGTCAAAGCTGGCCCCTTCAGCGCCCTGCATGCGGATGAAGAAATTGCCGCGGTCTTCCTTGGGCGTGAATTCACGTGGCAGTTTGTCCACCAGGCCGATAATCATGATGATCGAGAGCAGCAGGATGGCCATGGCTGCAAACGGGTGAGTCAGGCTGTTGCGCAAACTCTTTTCGTAGTACTGCTCGAAACGTCTGAATTGCCTGTCCACCCAGTCGCTGAGACGACCGTGCTGGTGTTCGTCGGCCAGCACCTTGGAGCAGAGCATGGGTGTCAGTGTCAGTGCGGTAATGCTGGAGAACACCACGGCAGCCGCAATGGCGATGGCAAACTCGGTAAACAATCGCCCGATATTACCCTCGAGAAAGACCAGCGGTACAAACACGGCGACCAGTACCAGCGTGGTGGCGATTACGGCGAAACCCACCTGCCGGGCGCCGCGATAGGCGGCAATGAGCCTGGGCTCACCATGCTCGATGCGCCGGTGTATGTTTTCAAGAACAACAATGGAATCATCCACCACCAGTCCGATTGACAGCACCAGTGCCAGCAGCGTCAGCAGATTGATGGAAAAGCCGAGCATGTACATGACAATGAACGAGGCGATCAGCGCGATCGGTACGGTCAGTGCCGGTATCAGCGTGGCCCTCAAGTTACCCAGGAACACGAAGATCACCACCACCACCATGATCATGGCGATGAACAGTGTGCGGTAGACCTCCTTGATCGAATCGGAAATGAAAATTGAGGAATCGTAGCTCTGCTGAATGGAAATGCCCTGCGGCAGCGAACTGTTGATCCGTTTCATTTCGGCCTTGGCACGTTCTGCCACGGTCAGCGTGTTGGCCTTGGACTGCTTGATGATGCCGATGCCGACCATGTTCTTGCCATTGCCCTTGAACAGGGTCTTGTCGTCTTCGGCGCCTAGTGACACATTGGCGATTTCAGCCAGGCGAACCAGATAGCCGTCCGCACCCCGGCTGACCACCAGATTGCGGAAATCCTCGACTTCAAGATAACTGCGGGCAACGCGAACATCGAAATCACGTTCGACCGATTCGACATCGCCTGCCGGGAGTTCGACATTCTCGGCGATCAGGGCGCGCTCGATGTCGCTAACAGTGATGTTGCGGGCAGCCATGGCGGAACGGTCCAGCTCAATCTTCATGGCGTAGGTCCGTTCACCGCCGAGACGAACACGGGCAACACCATCGAGTACGGCAAAACGATCGACAATGAAGCGCCGGGCATAGTCGGTAAGTTCCAGATTGCTCATGTAATCACTGTTGACGACAAACCAGATAATCACGTTTTCATCGTCATTGGCCTTGAACACTTCAGGTGGCTGTGCCTGATCGGGCAGGTTGTTGAGCGCACGTGAAATACGTTCTCGAACGTCATTCGAGGCGCTGTCGATATCGCGCGACAGATCGAATTCGATGCTGATCGAGGACCGGCCGTTGCGACTGCTGGAATTGATGTTCTTGATACCCTCGATGCCGCTGATACGATCTTCCAGCAGCTGGGTAATCTTGGACTCGACGATTTCAGCCGATGCGCCGGGATAGGAAGTGTTGATCGAGACCACGGGTGGGTCGATATCCGGATACTCACGCAGGGGCAGCAACAGGAAGGCGACGATGCCGAAGGTAATCAGCAACAGATTGATCACCGTAGCCAGTACCGGGCGCTTGACTGAAAGATCGCTCAGTAACACAGACCTAGCCTCCCTGTTCTGACTGCGTGACCGTAAGCGGATCAATCACATTCACGGACTGGCCTTCCCTGAGCCTCAGTGCGCCCTCAATGACGACCTGGTCTCCCAGCGACAGCCCGTTTTCTATCTCGACCACACCCGGGCGCCTGTCACCGAGCGATACCTGTCTGCGCTGTGCCAGATTGTCAGCCGAAACCGTGTAGACGAAATGCTGGTCGTTGAGTGGTATCACGGCACTTTCGGGTATCACCATGGCTTCGCGCTGGTTCTTGATCAGGTTGATCTGCATCAGCATGCCGGGCCTGAGGCGATTGTCGGTATTGTCGATCACGGCCCGGACAGAGACGGCGCGCGTGACCGGATCCACACGCGAGCCGATGCTTGTCAGGCGACCACTGAACTGTGTGTCACCATAGGCTGCCGTGGTTGACTCGATCACCTGTCCGGTGGCGAGTTTGGGTATGAAGGATTCGGGTATGCTGAAATCTACCTTGATGGTGCTGACATCATCCAGTGTGGTGATGCTCATTCCAGGACTGACCAGCGTGCCTGGACTAACCTGCCTGTTTCCCAGTATGCCATCAAAAGGTGCCCTGATGGTTCGTTCGGCCAGTGATGCGCGGGCACGTTCCAGCTGTGCTTCGATAGCCTCGGCTCGAGAACTCTGTTCGTCGAGCATGGATCGTGAGGTGGCATTTTCGGTAGCCAGATTCTGCAGCCGGCCGAGTTGCCTGTGTGCTTCTGCCAGATTGATCTCCAGTTCCCGGACCTGTGCCGCTTCCTCCGACTGCCTGAGCGTCACCAGCAAGTCTCCAGCAGAGACCACATTGCCGTCCTCGAAGTGTACAGATTCCACCAGTTCGGCACTTTGTGCCGTGATGATGACGGCCTCGTTGGCACGCGCCGTGCCCAGTGCTTCAAGTGTATCGGTCAGTTGTTGCTGTCTGACTTCCTGAATGCGCACGGGCGTTTCACCCGAGCGGCGGGAACCGTTACCCTGTTCTTCATCATCGACCAGCCAGATCCAGGCCGTGATCGCTGCGATGGCCGCGATGGCTGCAAACAGTGGCAGATTGTACTTGAGATCTTTCATGGGACTCCTGATGGGTCTGCTGCGCGCTGAAGACTAGTGCAGGTCTGTGAACTCGCAGTGAATATTCTGTTGCCCTGAGACGCATGGCAGCAGCTGCTCATGCATCTGTTTCATGGGACCGTGTCGACGCTACTATCATACAAATCATTGTTGCTGCTGTCTCATTCGTGGCGTTTGGAAAACCAGGCCACAAGTCGTGGGAGTGGTGCCTAATGACCTGTTTGTGGTAATCCGGCAGAACGGCAGGCTATCTGAACAGATTCAGTTTACAGGCCGTATCAGAGCCGGGACTGAACCTTGCGTACCAGATAGCCGACCACAGGCAGGTGTCGATAGAAGGCTTCAGCACCATCCCAGTAATCCTGGTGCAGGATGATGCGACCATCGGCATCGAATCGCAGCTGAGTCACGCCAATCGAGCGGGAATGAATGTCACGACCGCCTGCTTCAAAATGCATGTCCATCACCCAGCGAAGGTAATAGTCATCCTGTCCAGCCACAACATCGAGCAGCTCGACGTCAATGCTGTGCACATTGGCAGCGGTTTCATCGAAATAGATGATCAGTTCATCAAGCTCACGTATGGTCTTGAAGGTGTCATTGAAATAGAATTCGTCCGCATAGAGTGAGCGTATGATGTCTTCATCCGAGCCGTTGACAGCCATGTCGCCGAACAGCGACATGAATCTGTCTGCGGCATCGTCGGTGACGACTGTGGACTGCATCGACTCAACGGTGCTGAGAAAATCGTCGATCCGGCTGTTATCCGGCTGAGAATTACGGCCACTGCAGGCGGTTAGCAGCAGTGATAGCAGTAGGATTCTTGTCGTTGTGGCTGTCATGATAGTCTATTCTGGATGATGTAGGGCGACATTATCCCATACCTGTCATGGTAGGGTGAGCAAGGGTATATCGGCTACTCACGCAGTCTTCACAATTCGCTTCCTACCCTGTTTCGAAATTAGATTGGACTGGCGTATGAAACTTTTCAAATGGTTTGACAACAGCAGCGCTCTCGACCCTGATCACGGGCAGGGCAGTATAGACTGGCCGCGTGTCATCCCCTTCATCCTGTTGCATCTGGTCTGTCTGTTTGCGTTTGTAACGGGCGTCTCAGCTGTGGCAGTGATCATCTGCATCGCCGCCTATCTGCTGCGCATGTTTGCGATCACTGGGTTTTACCATCGCTATTTTTCCCATAAGTCATTCAAGACCTCAGCCTTTGTCGAAGGCCTGTTCGCGATGATTGGTGCCTCGGCCACACAGCGCGGACCGCTGTGGTGGGCTGCCCATCACCGACACCACCATGCCAAGGCTGATACCGAAGATGATCCGCATTCGCCACGTCACGGTTTCTGGCGCAGTCACATGCTGTGGTTTCTGAAGACCGAGAATTTTCCCACGCGTCACGAACGTATCCGTGATCTGTCGAGCAACCGTTTCCTCGCCCTGGTCGACCGGTTTGACGTACTGCCGCCGATTCTGTTTGCCAGTATCATTTTCATGATCGGCATCTACATCGAGACTCAGCACCCCGGACTCGGTGCCAGTCGATGGCAGATACTCATCTGGGGATTCTTCATTTCGACCCTGCTGCTGTCGCATGTAACCTTTTCAATCAACTCGATCGCTCATCGCTTCGGTCGGCGCCGTTACAAGACTGGCGATGACAGCAGAAACAATTTCCTGCTGGCACTGCTGACACTCGGTGAAGGCTGGCACAACAATCACCACAGCAATCCCGGTTCGGCGAGACAGGGTGTTGTCTGGTGGGAAATCGACATCACCTGGTACCTGCTCAGACTGTTCGAGCGCTGTGGCCTGATCTGGGATCTGAAATCGGGTTCGCCGCGACATAACCGAGTCATCACGGAATCCTGACATGAGCAAGCGAATTGCCGTCATCGGAGGAGGCATCAGTGGCCTGGCCGCTGCAGATGCACTTGCCGACCGGTTTGAGGTCACGCTATTTGAAAAGAACGGCTATGTTGGTGGTCATACCGATACTCATCATGTCAGTATTGCAGGCGAGGAATACACCGTCGATACGGGTTTCATCGTCTTCAATGAAGCAAAATATCCATTGTTCACGGCGATGCTGCAACGTCTTGGTGTGGAATGGATCGCCAGCGACATGAGTTTCGCCGTCAGCAATCTCGTCAGCGGTCTGGAATACAACACCACATCAATCAGGCGGCTGTTCTGTCAATGGCAGAATCTGTTCAGACCCTCATTCTATCGGATGATCAACGATATCCGCCGCTTTTACCGGGACGCACCGGCGCTGCTCGAAGCGGACAGTGACCAGACTCTGGGGGACTATCTCAGGGCTGGCAAATACAGCGATATCTTCATTCGGGATCATATTGTCCCAATGACCAGTGCATTGTGGTCGTGCAATGCTGGCATGGCAATGGATTACCCGGCGCGATATCTGGTCGCCTTCATGAAGAATCACGACATGCTGCAATTGTCCGGACGACCGGTCTGGAAAACAGTACGGGGTGGTTCGCGCAGCTATATCGACCGCCTGCTCGCCACCGAACGGTTCCAGACCGAGGTAAATGCAGAAGTGACGGCTGTCGACCGTGATGATGACGGTGTTGATGTCACCATTGCCAGAAAGAATCACCGTTTTGATGCCGTTGTCATGGCCTGTCACGGTGATCAGGTTCTCGGTCTGCTGAATCAACCTGATACGCAGGAATCTGACGTTTTTTCGGGTATCGAATATCAGTACAACCAGATGACACTGCATACCGATGCGTCGCTGATGCCGCGTAATCGCAAGGCGTGGGCGAGCTGGAACGTGATGCTTGACGAACGATCGGATTCCCATTGCACAGTCTCGTACTACATGAACCTGTTGCAGTCCATCCCCTGTCCCAGGCCCCTCATCGTCAGCCTTAACCAGGAGCAGCGCATCAATCCTGCTCATGTGCTGGTGAAACGTGACTATCACCACCCGGTGTATAATCAGCAGACAGTTGATGCAGCAGGGCGGATAGAACAGATGCAGGGTGGTCACCGAACCTATTTCTGTGGTGCCTATCAGGGCTGGGGGTTTCACGAGGATGGCATGCGCAGTGGTGTCGAAGCAGCCAGACGACTGATCGGGGATCTGGATCATGCTGCCTGAACAGGGACTCTTCAGCGGCAGTATCCGGCATCAGCGCTATCATCCGAAGCCGCATGAGTTCAGCTATCGGATGTACTGGACTCTGCTGGATCTGGATCAACTCGAGTCGACCTTCAGCAGGAGCCGTTTCTGGTCACTGGAACGCTGGAATCTGCTCAGTTTTCGTCGTCGTGACTACCATCATGCTCACCCCGGCTCTGATCTCAAGGCTGCCGTTACCGATACCATCGCCGAGCGAACGGGCAAACGATTTCAGGGACGAATGCAGGTGCTGACCCACCTGCGCTTCCTCGGTTTCAATTTCAATTCGGTTACCTTTTACTTCTGTAGCGATGACACCGGGCTGCGCTTCATCGTCGCCGAGATCACCAACACGCCCTGGGGCGAGCAGCATCTGTATGTGCTCGACTGCGAACGTTGTCAGCAGCAAACACCCGATTTCTACCAGTTTGAATTCAGCAAGCAGTTTCATATCTCTCCCTTCATTACCATGGACATGACCTATCGCTGGGGCTTCAAGCTCGAGCGGGATGGTATTCGTATCCACATGGTAAATCTGCGTGAAGACGGCAGTAAAATATTCGACGCCACTTTCACGAGTACTCGGACACCATTGTCAAAAGCGGCCATGCGCTGGATACCACTGAGGCGTCCCTGGCAGCCGCTGAAAATGATCGCTGCCATTTACTGGCAGGCTTTGCGGCTCTGGTTGAAACGGATTCCTTTCGTTGAACACCCGCACAACAAGACTACAGGAGATCGAAGCAGTGACCCATGAGACCGGCATCGTCAATATTCCAGTGACGCGACTGCAGCGTTATCTGCGAAACAAGGTTCACGAACAATTGTCAGGAATCCAGAGCGGCAGTCTGCGTATCACTGACGCACTGGGTGAGACACTGGCCGGTGAGCAGGGCATGCAACCGGTGCACCTGCGGGTCCATGATCTGGATTTCTACCACAGACTGGTCACTCAGGGCAGTATCGGTGCAGCCGAGTCCTATATGGATGGTGAGTGGGAAACTGACGACCTGACCGGTCTGGTGCGTCTGCTGGTGAGTAATATCGATGTTTCCGACTCGATCGACGGTGGCTCAGCCTGGTTACGCAACAGCATCCTCAAGATATGGCACCGCTTCAACCGCAATACCGAAAGCGGCAGTAAGCGAAACATATCTGCTCATTACGATCTGGGCAACGAATTCTTCAACCTGTTCCTCGATCAGCACATGATGTATTCCTCCGCGATGTTCACCGACGAGTGCAGCGATCTGGAATCGGCATCCGATCTGAAACTTAAGACCATATGCGAGAAACTGTCACTGAAAGCGGATGATCACGTCATCGAGATCGGTACTGGATGGGGTGGGTTTGCCTGTTATGCAGCCAGCCATTACGGCTGCCGTGTGACTACCACCACGATCTCAAAGGAGCAGTACGAGCACGCCGTGCAGCGTGTTGAGTCGCTGGGTCTGAGTGACCGGGTGACGGTGCTGATGCAGGATTACCGCAAACTCGAGGGTAGTTATGACAAGCTGGTCTCCATCGAAATGATCGAGGCGGTCGGACATCAGTTCCTGGCAACCTATCTTGAGAAGTGTCAGTCCCTGATCAGGGATGATGGTCTTGCATTGATTCAGGCCATCACCATTGACGATCGTCGCTATCGACAGGCGCTGAAATCGGTTGATTTCATCAAGCGATACATCTTCCCTGGAAGCTTCATACCCTGCGTGTCGGAAATTGTCGGCAAGGCGGCTCAGTCGACCGATCTCAGACTCATCAATCTGGAAGATTTCGGTGAGAGTTATGCAAGAACACTGGCAGTCTGGCGTCAGCGCTTCATGTCCCGTCTGGATGAGGTCCGGAATCAGGGTTTTGATGAGCGCTTTATCAGAATGTGGGAATTCTACCTCTGTTACTGCGAAGGTGGATTTGAGGAAAAGCAGATCAGTGACGTGCACCTGCTGTTTTCCAGACCACGTAACCGGCGGGCGCAATGGCTTGCTCAATCGGCCTGATCAGGAGTTGATACCATGACGTCTACGGCACGCAACATCATCAATTTTCTCAATTTGCAGGTCGTCTGGTTTGCAATCATCCTGGGCGTTGCCTACGGCATCATCTGGCCAGCCATCATTGCTGTCGCTGGATCGCTTATCTGGCAGTCGCTGCCGGCCAATCGCAATCCGCTGGACATGCGGGCCATCATGGTCTGCCTGCTGGTTGGTTTTGTTCTGGACAGCCTGTGGGCCAGCACCGGCCTGGTCAGCTACCAGATGCACTGGCCGCTGACCAGCATTGCGCCATTCTGGATCATGATGCTGTGGCTGGCCTTTGCATTGACGCTGAATCACTCCTTCAGCTGGCTGCATGATCACACCTGGATTGCCGTACTGGCGGGCATTGTGGTCTGGCCACTGAGCTATTACGCCGGTCAGCGACTGGGTGCCATCGAACTGAATCAGTTCTGGCTGACCTGCAGTCTGCTGTCCGCCTCCTGGGTGCTGCTGGTTGTCGTCCTCAAGCTGACATTGAAGCCAGAGCAGGACAGGGATCCTGCACGTGCAATGATTTACGAGAATGGTACAGCCTGACATTGCTGTGCAAATGAACTGAACTGACAAGAGAGAAGCCATGCTGTCAACAATCATCAATCAGATCGAGAAGGGTAATGTACCCGATTTCATGGTCAGGGCCGGTATTCGCAAACTGTGTCGTCAACGACTGGACGAGGAATATCATCGCGATATCGAGGCTCAGTCAGAGCGATACACGGGTTTTCTCGATGAGCTGCGCAGCTCCCGACTCGCGATCGAGACAGACAAGGCCAACGAGCAGCATTATGAGGTGCCTGCCGAGTTTTTCATGAAAACGCTGGGCAAGCACCTCAAGTACAGCTCCTGCTACTGGGATGAGCATACCGAGACGCTGGACGAGGCGGAATTGAACATGTTGCAGATGTACCTGCAACGTGGTGGATTCGAAGATGGGCAGCGCATTCTGGAACTGGGCTGTGGCTGGGGCTCGCTGACCCTGTTCATGGCCGAAAACTTTCCTGCAAGTCAGATTACGGCAGTGTCGAATTCAGCTTCGCAGCGTGAACATATCATGAACTGTGCAAGCGAGCGCGGGCTGGAAAATGTCGAGATCATCACCTGCGACATCAACGACTTTCAGCCAGAAGGCCAGTTTGACCGCATCGTGTCGATCGAGATGTTCGAACACGTGAGGAATTACGGGCAGCTGTTCGAAAACATCGCCGGCTGGCTGGCGAAGGATGGCAAATTGTTCGTTCATGTGTTCTGTCATCGCTATCTGATGTATCCCTTCGTCGAGCAGGGCGATGACAACTGGATGGGCAAATACTTCTTCTCGGGTGGCCAGATGCCATCGGCAGATACCTTTCTCAATTTCCAGCAGCATCTCAGGCTCAATCGTCGCTGGCTGGTCGATGGACGCCATTATGAAAAGACATCAAACGCCTGGCTTGAAAACATGGATCGCTGTCGCACAGAACTGATGCCGGTACTCGAGGCAACCTATGGCCAGGAAGAAGCCGCACTGTGGTGGCAACGCTGGCGAATCTTCTTCATGTCCTGTGCAGAGCTGTTCGGTCTCAATCGAGGCGCGGAGTGGCACGTCGCTCACTATCTGTTTTCAAGACACGATGTCTGAAAGCAGCGTCAAGCGTCAGGGCCTGCATTCCAAGCTGGTCAAGGTCTTTGCCATCCAGCTGGGCCTGATCAGTGCGGTGACGCTACTGGGTGTGTTTCTATCGGCCATGATTGTCGAGCATGTGCTGATCAAGCAGGCACTTGATGGCGAGGCAGAATATTTCTGGAGCAAGTTTGACGAGGATCCGTCATTCCCACTGCCGGATACTCAGAATCTGACAGCCTACATGGCCCCCGACATGGATCGATCTCGCCTGCCTGAGGGCTATCGTGACGTCAGCGATGGCTTCCAGCGCATCGATCACGGTGATGCCCACCCGATCATTCATGTCAGCAGGAACAACAATCACCTGCTGGTGCTGGTGTTCGAAGAATCACAGGTCAGTCAGCTGGCGTTCTTCTTCGGCGTGGCACCGCTGGCCTTTGTGTTGCTGGTGATCTACATCCCCGCCTGGTTCACCTACCAGAGTGCCAAACGGGCCATTTCACCCGTCATCAAGCTGGCCCAGCGTGTGGAAAAACTCAGCCAGAGCAGGCGGCCAGATCTGACACCAGACTTTGGCGACCTCGAACACTCATCGGATATGGAAGTGGCCAGTCTGATCGAAGCATTCGAGCACTATGGCCAGACTGTGAATCACTTTCTTCAGCGCGAGCGAAATTTCACCCGCTATGCCAGCCACGAACTGCGCACGCCACTGGCCGTGATGAACGGTTCCCTGTCGCTTCTCAGGAAGACTGATTTGTCCGACAAACAAACCGGGATCGTCGATCGCATGAAACCGGTGATCGACGACATGGAGTCACTGCTGTCTGCATTGTTGTTGCTGTCACGCGACCAGGAACCGGAGCTGCCCGAGAGTCCGATCATTCTCAATGACCTGATCAAGCCTCTGGTCGAGCGAGCAAGATTACTGGTCCAGGATCGTGATCTGGAGGTGCTCTGGAGTCCGCAACAGTTGTTGCAGGCCATCGTGCCTGAACGCCTGTTCTCAATCGTCATGACCAATCTTATCCTCAACAGTATCAATTACACTGATTCGGGGCGCGTGACAGTGACAGCTGAACAGGGCAGGCTGGTGATCTCGGACACCGGACGCGGTATGTCGGATGATGTCATCGAACGTGCCTTCGAGCCGTTTTACCGCGGTGACAGGGACAGAACTGAGGTGAAGGGATACGGGCTGGGTCTTTCCATTGTCAAACGGATCTGTGAACAGCTGGACTGGTCAATCGAGCTGACCAGTACCGTAGGCGAGGGGACCACAATCGAGCTTGCGATCCCCGGTGTTGACGTTATCGGAACAACTGAAGGTAACTGCAGCAGCAGTGAAGTCTGACGAGGTCAGAACTCCTCGCCTGGCGGCAGGATCTTGAATCCAAGGCCAGGTTTGGTATGCAACAGGTGCTCGTCGAATGGCTTGTCGATCACCTTGCGCAGATTGTACAAATGACTGCGAAGGACATCACTGTTGGGGACCATTTCGCCCCACAGTTCCCGGATCAGGTCGTCCCGTGTCACCAGATTCGGTGACTGTCGCATCAGGTAGCGCAGAATCTGCAGCCCGGTCGGCGATAATTTCAGCAGCTTGCCATCGCGACGGGCCTGCATGGTACTCTGATCGAGTACCAGATCATGGATCTGGATCGTACGTTCATCGAGTTCTCCCCGATAGCGTCTGATCAGTGCCGTCAGGCGAGCATCAAGTTCTTCCAGTTCAAACGGCTTCACCAGATAATCATCGGCACCAATATCAAAGCCCTCGAGCTTGTCTGTCAGCTGATCCCTGGCAGTCAGCATGATGATCGGAATGTCGGACTGCAATTCCTTTCTGACCCGTTCACAGATCTTGAAACCGTCAATGCCGGGCAGCATGACATCAAGCACCAGTGCGTCATAGGAATTGGTCACAGCCAGATGGAGGCCAGTAATGCCATCGAGGGCATAATCAACGATGTAACCGCTGTCTTCGAGATATTCTCCGGTAGTTGCAGCCAGTTCCTTGTGATCTTCCACCAGTAGTATCGAGTATTCAGACATGTCATCCTGCCGATTGCTGTTCGCATTGAGCGAGGTGCCGTGCTGACTCTTCAGATTGCGTGACGTCAGCATTACGACCACCTCGCAGCTGTACTCATTGTATCAAGGATCATATGCAGTTCCATCGTGATTAATACGTGCGGAGCATATCAATCGGGAGTCAACGAGGTGTGAATTGCAGGGCGAACAGCATCGACACTAAGTTCATCATGAGCTTCCTCGAGATCGCATGACGGATGCACGGTTGTGGGTGGGAATAGCTGCAGGTTGCGGATGCAGCTATCCAGTGTCTCCCGGTCCGCCCCAGTCTTGAGCAATGAAAAAAGGGTCGCAGTGCCGTCGTTTGAATTGTGCAAGGTTGTGGTTCGGGATTACAACGCACGTCCATGTGCGTTGCCCTTCGGGTTCCCTACGGTCATGAAAAATCGTTCCTGACGATTTATTGCCGCAGACTGCGGCTGCAGCGGTCTCGTGACGCTACTCGCGTCACTTGGCTCGAACAGGGGTTTGAATCCCGTTGTCCCCTCTGTCCGCCCCAGTCATGAGCAATGATAAAGGGTCGCAGTGCCGTCGTTGGGATGGTGCACGGTTGTGGTTTGGGATTACAACGCACGTCTATGTGCGTTGCCCTTCGGGTTCCCTACGGTCATGAAAAATCGTTCCTGACGATTTATTGCCGCAGACTGCGGCTGCAGCGGTCTCGTGACGCTACTCGCGTCACTTGGCACGAACGGGGGTTTGAATCCCGTTGTCCCTCTGTCCGCCCCAGTCATGAGCAATGATAAAGGGCCGCAGTGCCGTCGTTGGGATGGTGCACGGTTGTGGTTCGGGATAGCCGCAGTCTTCGACTGCAGCGGTCTCAATCGGCTATTCGCCGATTTCGGCTCGAACAGGGGTTTGAATCCCGTTGTCCCTCTGTCCGTCATAATAAAAAGGGCCGCCTATGGCGACCCTTTTTATTATGGCGGAGAGAGAGGGATTCGAACCCTCGATGGGCTTTTTAAACCCATACTCCCTTAGCAGGGGAGCGCCTTCAGCCGCTCGGCCACCTCTCCGGATTCTGGTGTCTGAAACAGCGACGGTCTGTCTGGATGCAGGTGCATGGTGACCGGTGCTTGTTCAGGTGGGCGATTTTATATGGTTTGCAGGAATAAATGAAGCGATTTGTTGATCCGGAATCCGGAAATCGAGTTCCGGTCAGGATTGCTCAGCCCAGCTCGTCATTGGCCTCTTCAGGGTCTTCGCCCTGAATTCGTTCGTAGATTTCTTCACGATGTACTGCAACTTCCTTGGGTGCATTGATTCCCACCCTGACCTGATTGCCTTTGACTCCGAGTACCGTCACGGTCACGTCATCACCAATCATCAGTGTCTCTCCGACACGTCTGGTCAAAATCAGCATATTCTGGATCTCCTTGTCTGCTCCCTGGCTCGACTTCATCGGTCAGTCGTCTGACCAATCGTCCTGATCGACCTAAGGCGCACTCGTTAACATCGCCGTCGCTGATTTTCACCGATAGTGAGCAGGCTTACAAGTACCTGACACAAGAAAGGTGAAAATGGAAACTGATGCCAGTCAGGTGCTGCAGGACAGTCCTGGTGAGCACCTGACCATTCCGCAGGGGCGGCCGGGGTTTTCAGGTTGACCTGCAGCTGATTCAGGGTAACCATGACGCATCGAACAGTTGCGGGTAACGCATGAGCAATCAGACCAGAAATGTATTTTTCATATCGGACGGCACTGGGATCACGGCTGAAACGCTGGGTCACAGTCTGCTAACACAGTTCAAGGGTGTCGAGTTCAAGCAGTTCCGCATGCCGTTTGTCGACTCTGCAGAGAAGGCCGCCAAGGCCTGTGAGCAGATCAACAAGGCCTGGTCAGAAAGCGAATTTCGTCCGATCGTCTTCAATACCCTGCTCAATGATGAGCTTAACGGGATGATTCGAAAGACAGAAGCCATGGTCATAGATCTGTTCGATCATTTTCTCGACATACTGGAGAAGGAGCTTAAGCTTGAGCGGGCTCAGGAGGTCGGTCAGGCGCATGGCATGGTTGATTATCAGGCCTATGAAATGCGCATGTCGGCCACAAACTATGCACTCAATCACGATGATGGTGTCAATACGCATTATGAAGATGCCGACCTGATCCTGCTGGGTGTGTCACGTTCAGGCAAAACCCCGACCTGTCTCTACATGGCATTGCACTATGGTGTCAATGCAGGCAATTACCCACTGACAGAAGAGGATCTTGAACAAAACCGCCTGCCCAAACGGCTGCAGCCATTCCGGCACAAACTGTTTGGGTTGACCATTGATCCGGATCGCCTGCACCAGATCCGGTCCATTCGACGACCCGATAGCCGTTACGCCGAGTTGCGGCAATGCCGCCTCGAAGTGGCAGAAGCCGAGAACATGTACCGGCAGGCCGGCGTACCGATGCTCAACACCACGCATACCTCGATTGAGGAAATTGCCTCCAAAATCATGTTAAAGTTAGGCATCAACAGGGACCATTACTGATTTTATGGCCATAGACAGACGACTGATCGGAGAACCGGATGATTTCAGTGCACTACTGGATCTGTACAACCGCAATTACATCCGACTCAATCGCCTGATCGATCTGGCAAACGCTGATCAGGATCGCTACATCTCATGGACCGATACAGGCCTGGCGGTGTATCTGCACATCACCGAGCGTCATGTGTTCACCACAGAACTCAGAATGACGTATTTCATCAAGGATGAGACCGGGTTCGTTTCAGCTGATCCTGATGCGAGACTGCGTGTTTACCATGACAGCAAACAGGTCGAGGCCACACACTGTTATCCGGGTTCGATCAGCGAACCGATTTTCGGATCCCTGGTCCCGGTGGATGATGTTGTCGAGCACCGCTGGAAAATGAACCGGTTCCTGGATAAGTGGCTGGATTATCTCGAAAAGCATGGTCATAACCGGGCCACATTTCGTGTTGCCAGTGAAAATGAATGGCCTAACAAGTCCATCGTCATCCAGCCGGACTGGATCGACAACACCCTGTTGAAGGGACACAAGCGCAGGCAACCAGCAGAGGGCTGAATGCCTTGCAGTCACTGGCCAGATGGCCGATCGACAATGTTCACAAATAAGGGTTGACACGTTGGCCCGTTTTGCTACACTGGCGCGCCTTTCGGGGCTATAGCTCAGCTGGGAGAGCGCTACACTGGCAGTGTAGAGGTCGGCGGTTCGATCCCGCCTAGCTCCACCAGAATTAAACAGACGGCAATGGATTTGCCCGAACCTGATTTACAGGATGATGTCTCCCCATCGTCTAGAGGCCTAGGACTCCGGCCTTTCACGCCGGCAACAGGGGTTCGAATCCCCTTGGGGAGGCCACATACAAAAAGCCTGCTTGCGAACGCAAGTGGGCTTTTTTTATGTGCTTTACTCGAGATTCGAACCCAGCGCAGCTCCAGAAGGGTTCGACAAATCGACGCACTGTCGATGACATGTCCATTTCTCTGGCTTGCGCAGCAAGCCCCCAATCATGAGCAGCAGTGAGCGACCAACGGAAGCGAATCAATCCCCTTGGGGAGGAACACAGTCAAAAAGCCTGCTTGCGAACGCAAGTGGGCTTTTTTTATGTGCTTTACTCGAGATTCGAACCCAGCGCAGCTCCAGGTGTGGCAATTTCTACTGGTTTCAGATATTGTTCCGTGCCTGAATGCCCGGGTGGCGTTGTGGTAGACACCGCAGGTTGGGCGAATAGACAAGATCAACTTGATAAGATAGTCACTCACTTAGGCCCGGGTGGCGAAATTGGTAGACGCAAGGGACTTAAAATCCCTCGGTAGAAATACCGTGCCGGTTCGATCCCGGCCCCGGGCACCACTTATCGCTTTCTCAGGAAATCCATCAATGATCGGTGCACACCCGGTGACGATGCCAGCGTTGGGATTGGCTGTGGACTTCCAGTAGACTGGGCTGGTCGCCCTTGTTGTGGAACAGCCATGAAACCGCTGCAGATATTCATCATCAGTTCCTTCATCATCAGCATGATCATCATCGTGACGGCCCTGACGATGATGCCTGACAATGTGGCCCAGCATTTTGGCGGTTCGGGTGTGCCGGACAGCATTGTCAGCAAGACCACCTACCTGATATTCATGATCGTCTTCTGTGTCGGTGTTCCGGCTTTCATGTATTTCGCCATTGGTGTGTTGCCACGCAAGTTTCCGAAACTGACCAACATTCCGAATCGTGACTACTGGCTTGCAGAAGATCGTATCGACACGACGCTTGAAACCATGAAACGGCAGGGCATAACGCTGATCGTGTTCACACAGCTGTTCATGCTTGGTGTTCACCTGTGCCTGATTGAAGCCAATAGCAGAAATCCGGTGCGACTGAACGAAAACCTGTTCTGGATTCTCATGGCGGTGTTCATCGTCGGCATTTTGTTCTGGTCGATTCGACTGATGGTGACTTTCAGGAAACCTGCAGCCTAGAGGACTGCGGATGGGCCGAAGCTGGTCCGGTCAGAACACGTAGACCAGGATCAGGATAATGGCCGTCACTATTGCGATGAATTTCATCAGGCCCTGCAGTGTCAACGGCTGGTGATTCTGCCGTTCTTCTGCGACCAGTTTGGCAAACATCGCATCGACTTCAACACCCGACATCCGACTTCGGTCGGGCTCCTGTGAAATGGATGTGGGCTGACTTGGTTCAGGTGTGACTTGTCCGGTCAGTGAGGGCAGTTCATTGATATCGACCAGTTTGTGTTCATCCGATGCCATGGCAGGTGGCACGAGCGGTGTCTGCTGAACCGCCTGTAACAATGTGATCAGTTGTTGCCTGTCCTCGGAGGACAGCTTCGCAAGACTGTCGGCATCAGTGGCGCTGAGCTGATACGGGCGCCCGTCAATGACAACTGTAATGGTGGAGGAGGGCATGCGCGGATTCTGATCGTTATGTTCAGAGTATGGACTTTCCGAATGCGGAAAGAATCATGTCCAGCGTTCGTTGCGCACTGATATTACCCTGATCCAGAAACGGATTGAGCTCTACCACTTCCATCGAGACCATATGCCGGGTATCAGCAAAGTATTCGAGCAGCAAATGAGCCTCGCGGAATGAAATGCCGCCCGGTACCAGTGTGCCCGAGCCCGGTATGACCTCGGGGTCACAACCGTCAACGTCGAAACTGACATGAAAGCCGTCAGTACCCTTGTCAACCACTGCAAGCACCTCGCGTGCTATCTGTGCCATCCCGCGTTCGTCGATATCTCTCATCGTGAAGGTGGCAATGCCTGATTCACGAATCAGATTGACTTCACGCTGATCGATATCACGGATTCCAACCAGTGCCACGTTTTCTGGTTTGACCTTGCCAACGAAGCCACCGATTCCGGCCAGATCCGGATCACCCTTGCCAAGCAGGTGTGCCAGTGGCATGCCATGAATGTTGCCACTGGGTGATGACTCCGGTGTGTTCATGTCACCGTGAGCGTCGAACCACACCAGGCCCAGTGTCTTGTCCTGTTCCCTGAAATGCGAGGACACACCCGAGACAGTACCCATGGCGATCGAGTGATCACCACCGATTACCAGTGGGATTTCATTGTCATCCATCACTTTTTTGACGCGATTGCACAAGGAGGTGCACACTTCGAGAATCTCATGCTTGAAACGTGCACGAATGCTCTCGGGCAGACGTGTCTCCATCGCCGGTACAGGAATGTCCTCCTCACGCGTCACATTGTAACCAATTCGCTTGAGGCTGGCGCCCAGACCGGCGATTCGCAGGGCCGACGGGCCGGTGTCGGTTCCGCGCCGGCTGGCGCCCAGATCCAGTGGCACACCAATGATTTGAAGAGCCTGGTCAGTGATGGTCATGAGTGTATTCTCGTAGGAATGAAATCAGGGATGCGTAGGGTAACCAGTGTAACTGAAATTCTCAATCATCATGCGCAGGAAGCCTGTCATATAAGGCATCACGCAGAGGCAGCGATGACCCGATTCCGTCCAGCCTCCTTGGCCTGATAGAGTGCGCTGTCAGCTGCTGCAATCAGGGCAGTGACAGCCTCGGTCGAGTTCAGCAGAGCGCTCGCTACACCCATGCTGACCGTGACGGGCAATTCGTTTTCAATCACGGTTATCAACTCTGACGCAATGCGAGCGGCAATGGAATTGTCAACACCCGGCAGAATCAGTGCAAACTCTTCACCACCAAAACGTGCTGCCAGCGCTGAATCCGGCAGTGAATGACGACTCAGAATCCTGGCCAGTGACTTGAGCATGTCATCACCTGCGAGATGGCCGTGATTGTCGTTGAACTGTTTGAAATGATCGACATCGATCAAAACCAGAGAAACAGACTCAGATTCCTGACTGCACTCGTCAAGGCAGTGATCAAACTGACGGCGATTGGGCAGCCCGGTCAGGCCATCGGAATTGGCCAGCGTTTCAAGCTTTCGGTTAGCTTCGGCCAGTGCTTCGGTTCGTTCGTCTACCAGTTGCCTGAGTTCCTGCTGTTTTGCATGCGTTTTCAGCTTGCGCCATTTGGAGCCGAGCACGACGGCTATACCCAGTAACAGCATGCCAGACAGCCCATACATCAGTACTGCAAGTTGTGTCAGATACCAGGGTGGTCTGACCACAAATGACAGGCTTGATGGCTGAGTGATACTGCCTTCCTGGTTTCGGCCCTGTACCTGAAACACGTATTGTCCACCCGCAAGCAATGTGTAGTCCTTGCTGGATTCATGACTCCAGTCTGACCAGTTATTGGAGCTCGAACCCAGCAGGCGTGTGCGATATTCATGGTCAGAACTGGATCTGAAGTCGGGCAGGGCAAACTGGATGCGAATCGAATTGTTATCCTGTGTCAATTCAGGCATCTGTGCCGCACCGTGGCCCATGTAATACACGCTATCGGATTCAAGATCTCGGACTGATCGAATCTGCAGATCAATCGTTTGCTGTTGAGTCTTTCGTGCTGCAAGGTTAATTGTGTACGCGCCTGCTCCTTCAAACACGACCCAGTAATCGTCGGCTGATTCTTCATGAACCCAGCTGATGTCATCCTCTGGCAGCGGCAGAAACAGTGAATCATCGACACGCCATTTGTCTTCAGTCCATGACACTCGCTGTCGTCTGTTTTCAATATTGATCCAGAAATGTTGATCACGGGCGAAATGCATGTAATGGACGTGTTCTTCAGGGCTCTCGAACAGTCCATCGAAACGCTTCGCATGGCCGAAGGGTGGTTCCAGATCGGGTGAGTAAGCCAGCAGACCATTGCTCGACATGAAATACTCTGTGCCTTCAAGTCGAATCGGAACGACCCGGTTCTTGGTCAGGCCATGCTCCATCCCATACTCGGTGACATCTGCCTCGCCCGACTCTGCGTCCACTTTCTGCACCAGCAGCAGTTTGCTGTCTTCGGCACTGACCCAGAGGCTGTCTTCGTTGATGATGGCGATGTTCCGAAGCGTACTGCGAACACCCTGAACTGGAACAGACTTCCAGCTGTCATCTTCCAGTCGCTCGAGTCGATTCAGGCCATCCTGTGTTGCCGCATAGAAAATGTGCGTGTCGGGTACCTGCTTTATGTCGTAGGCGAATTCAGCATCAACAAGTACCTCATCGGATGCAACGCCTGATGCATCGTCAGGCTGAATCAGACGAATGCCACCCCGCATGGCGAACAGTATCCCTTTTTCCAGGCTGATGGCAGCCCAGGCCTGATCATTTGACAGAGGTGCCAGCGGCTTGAACACGGGTGGATGCAATGGGTTGTCATTTCCTGACATCACGTAGATGCCAAAGCCAACGAGGAATTTGCGCCCCTGATGATCAATCAGCTGTGAGAGGTCGCTTGAGCCGTCTTCGGTTTTGTGCTGACTGTAACGATGTGGTGGAACCATCTGCGTAATTGCAGGTGCACCGCTGAGCCACAGATTGCCCAGATTGCCACGATTGATATCGAGTATGGTATTGGTGCCAAGGCCGTGTTCCTGAGTGTAATTCCGGATCAGCTGGCCAGACGGATTCAGCACAAACAGCCCGTGCTTGAGGGTTCCAAGATAATGGTAGCCGTCCGTGTCTATGAAACTGCTGAAGATGACGACTTCATCGCCCAGATCTTCGCGTCTGATCACCTGACGGGATTCGTTCTGCGACAGCTGCCAGATGCCATTAGCGGCGGTAACCACCTGGTGACTCGAATCGCTGGAATAGATGGCGATGGGAAAGGATTCTTCAGGCAGGCCGCTGTAGACAACATCAAGACGGAATCCATCACGCTGGGTCAGTTTCAAGAGGTTGGGCGAATCCTGCTGTTTGATCAGGATCTCGTCATCAACTGAAAAGACCCGATATGCACCCGGGCTGAAATCCTCGACAGTGTGAAATTGAACACCGTCATAGATAAACAGGCCATTGATTGACACGAACACCACCCAGCGCGAATTCGAAGTCACTGACCAGATCTCACCAAAATCCCGTTCTGGGTCAGACCAGTCGCTGATCAGGCTGTTGAATGCGAGTGAGCCATCTTCAGTGACATCATAATAGCCAATGTCATTGATGGTGCCCGTGTAAAGCCGATTGTCATGCCAGCGCGTCATGTCACGCAGTCGCGTGTCATTGGGTGATTCGTAGGAACGCCAGCGCTCGCCGTCCCATTCCATCAGACCGCTACCGTTGGCGACATAAATCAGCCCGTTGGGGCCCTGTTCGACGGCCCAGTTCTGCTCATGCTGCTGGTAATCATCGACCGTGAAGATTCGAGTGATGGGGTAGCCGTATTCGAGTTCGCCGGTTGAGTCCTCTGAGGATGTCTGAGGCAGTGGCTGATCTTCTGCCCAGCCTGATTGACAAATCAGAATCAACTGTACGCAGCTTAACAGCGCACTCAGATGCACAAGGAACCTGTTGTGAAACCTGTGTCTGGTCATGTTCGGGGTATTGTCGTGACTACTGAGAGAGCCACACCACCTGAGCCTCCTGATGACATCTCGTCCATTGTCCACATCCCGTCGCATCTGTGCAAATCAGCACAGTGTCAGCGTTGCTCAATCCTTGCTTCGACTGACATTGTGCAAGGTTGTCGCACTCAATGTGGATCTGTTCTGTCGGCTCTCGCGATGGCTGATATAGGCGGTTGAGACAAAGACGATGATCCCGCCGATGACCGTGTAGCGATCGACCACCTGGTTGAAGATCAACCATGCAAAAATCATGGTGAAGGGCAGGCGCATGAAATCGACCGGCATGACGATGGAGACATCGGTAAGCTTGAGTGAGTGGGTGAATGCCAGGTGACCCACAGTGCCCATGCCGCCCAGTGCCAGCATCAGCATCCAGTGAGTCAGATCGGGCCATACCCAGACACCGATTGCCGTGGGCAATGACAGTGGCGTGATCATCAGTACCATGTAGACCACGATGGCGTTGGCTGATTCGGTGGTGGAAAGATTCTTGATGATCAGAACCGAAGCTGCCATGGTCATGGCCGAAAACAGCACCACCAGCGATGGGATCAGATCACCGCCAAGTTCCGGTCTCAGTATGATCAGTGTGCCGGTGAATCCTGCTATCACGGCCACTACGCGGCGCATGTAGATTCGTTCTCGCAGAAAAAGCACGGCTCCGATGGTGACGAAGATTGGTACGGTAAAACTCAGTGCGACGGCCTTGGCCAGTGGCAATTGCGTCAATGCCCAGAACCAGCACAACATGGATATCAGGCCCAGTACGGCCCTCAGGGCATAGAGACCATGCCGCCGGGTTCGCAAGGCGCTGAGACCATTGCTGATCAACCAGGGCAGCATGAACAGCAGTCCAAACAGATTTCTGAAAAAGGCCATCTGGAAGGCATGAAGCTGTTCCGAGGCATAGCGGATGATGATGTTCATCAACGCAAAACTGAGTGCAGCCAGCAGCATAAGAACGATACCCGACAACACGGGATGTCGTTTCATGGCGCTTTTGCCAGACTGCATGAATGACATAGTCGGATGATTCCTGATTGCGAAGCCGATACACGCCGATGAATGGTCACCCATCTGGCGAATTGCAATCATACGCGAAGTTCAGTGTGTCCGTTGTTCTATCTGGATATTATTCAGATCGATCTGTTCTGAGCCTGATCCAGTGCGGCGATCAGGATCAGGCTGTAGCCGATCAGCTCAGTGCCTTCTTCAGCCAGATTCTTGACAGAGCGAATGTAGTGATCGCTCATCAGGTGCTGCCACATTGATTCCATGCCTAGCAGTCGTGAAAACAGCAGCACCGTCACCAGTCCGGCAATCATCAGGCCACAGCTGCGTGTCCTGCCCCATCGCGCAAGGCTTCGGATCAGGGCATGCCAGTGTCGTACCGTCAGAATCACGGCAGGCAGAACAAGCAGGCCGACAATGGTCTGCCAGGCGCCGTCATAGAGCCAGTAATCGAGATTGCTGTCCGACTCGCGTACGGCCATGGCACTTGAATAACAGCATCATTTGCATCATCAGCACTCGGTCCTGGTGAACAGGCAGGCTGCGAATGCCGTAGAGCAGGGCAACCATGGCCAGCACCACCAGCTGCATTTTCTGAGTCAGCGAATTTTCGATAAACAGCGGATGCAATCGACTCGATAAGAGCACGTCCATCATCGGCACCAGGCTAAGTGTCACGACAAGAACGCTGAATGAGACTGTTTTTGTAATCGCGTTCATCATGCGATGCTGACGCTTGCTGTGTTGTCTGTTATCGATTGAATCGTATTGTGTCTCATGTTTTGAACCGGTCGGTTTGTCCTGTCCGGATGTTAATGAAAAGCATCTGAAGATGGGATGAAACAGATCACAATCCGATGCGATCAAAATCCTCCGTGTTTCACGATTGCCGAATCTGGACAGTATTTTTACATGAATCTGGGTTAATATACGAAGAGTGCTGCAGTTCTGTACGGATGTCATGCAGGATCTATTACATACAAAATTCCAGATTGCCGGGCGCGTGATTGATCCAATCGCCGGGACCGTTCGATATGCTGGGGCAATCAACAAGATCCCGCCAAGAGCAGTGCGTGTGCTCTGCATGCTGGCCGAACACCCGAATCAAGTCGTGCACCGAAACACACTGGTCAGTGAGATCTGGGGTGACAACTACCTGGTGGGGCAGAAGGCCATCTCCCAGGCAATCTGGCAACTGAGAAAAGCCCTGTCAGCCGACGAGGATCTGATACAGACCCAGCCGAGACAAGGCTACTCACTGCTAGTTGAGCCCGTACTTCACACTGAGCGTTCCCGCGCCCGTCCTGCGATCACGGCAATGGCGCTGAGTCTGGTGGCCATTGTGGCCCTGGTTGTGATCAATTCGTCGACTCTGACTGACATTGAACCCGATTCAGACGCAATCACCGATCCTGCCAACGTCGAGACTGCTTCCGGACTACTGCAATCTGAGGAGGGACAGGATAGTAAACAGGGCGACGTCGTTTCCATCGGGTTCCCGATTCGTACCTTGCGTGAGGTCGATGGCCTGGGGGCCGTACTGTCTCCCGATGGCAGTAAAATCGTCTACCAGCGCGAGGTCGATGGCTACTTCGATCTGGTGCTGTTTGATACCGAAACTGGCAATGGCCGAAATCTCACAAGCACCGCCATGAGCAGTGAATGGTGGCCGGTTTTTTCTCCTGACGGCAGTCAACTGACTTACTGGCTGCGCTCGGAGTCGTCCTGTGAGCTGGTCATCAGGACACTGGCGACATCCGCTATCGAACATGTTGCCGGTGATTGTCCGCCACTGAGCTCTGGTGCCGTCAGCTTCTCACCCGATGCGTCAGCGCTGTACATCACGCGCCCGACCCTGGAGCCTCGTCAGACCGCCATTTTCAGACACGATCTGGCGACCGGGCGTGAGGCACAGCTCAGTTTTCCGACCGATGCCCGCTATTCGGACAGCAGAGCTGTTGTGTCGCCAGATGGCAGTCAACTGGCACTGATTCGCAGCAGCGCCGAGGGTTCATCATTGCTGCCACTGATCGATCTGGCTTACGGAACGGAACGCATCGTCAGTCCACCCGGATTGCAACCTCGTGATCTGGCCTGGTCATCGGATGGCAGTCAGCTGTTTACCACGGCTTCCTGGCAGTCGACGCGTCAGCTGGTGTCCATAGATGTTAAAACCGGCGGTGTCACCGGGTACTCGCTCAGCAATGTCAGCACCATCGATGCGCGTGCGGATCTGGTGCTGACTCAGGACAAATCAACCCAGAATCAGCTGTGGACGGCATCACTGGACAATCAGTCACAGCTGCGAATGATCAGCGCCATTGGTCATTCGCCGAGAACACCGGAGTTCTATCACAGCAAACTGATATTCAGCGCCAGTCATGAGAGCGGGGCGGCGATCTGGCAGACCAGCAAGAGTGCCGCGATCAGGCAGGTGGCTGCTGTTCGATCCGGCGCCTTCTGGGGGCCGCGAGTCTCACCCACACTGGGCATGATTGCAGCCTTGTGGGCCAATCAGCACGCCATGAGTGGTGTACTGATCAATGAACGCACCGGTAACATTGCCTGGCTGACACTGGGTGAACACACACGACTTATTGATATCGACTGGTCAGCCGACGGAAGAACGCTGTACTTTGTTGCCAGTCAGGGTGATGACTGGGAGTTGTGGCAACGTCAGCTGTCATCGGTCAAGGCACCTATCCGGGTCAGTTCTGATGGCGTGCGGGACATCGAAGTTTCTCGTCATGACGGTTCGCTGTATGCCCTCAAAGCGGAAGGTTTTTTCAGGATTGATGTGGGCGGTGAGCAGCGGATCGAGTTTACCGAACAACCCTGGCCTGGCTTGTGGACTCCCGTGCATGACGGCATTGTGGCCTTCAGGCGAACCAACTTTGCCACGCCGTTCGAGTTGTGGCGTTACGGATTTGATGGCACATCAAGCCTGGTTACTACGCTACCGTCCGGCATCACACCCCTGCAGAGCATCAGTTACGATCCTCGGCAGAACCGGATCGTGTTTGCCACGGCAAGCATTACCTCTCAGTCCCTGCAGCTGTATTCACAGGCATCACTTCCGGTTCAACCAAACATCGCGCCTGTGGTGGTCGATAATCCGATACCCATGCGTTCACAGGATTGTGTCAGTGAATTATGGCAGCCATCCGGTTCGTCTGCGCCACTGTGCGTGGATCAGGCAAACATGATTTCCTCACGCTGATAACTGAGGTATCACCCGCCCGAAAAGACAGAAAAAGAACATTTCCCAGATGTGTCAGACATGACTACGAACTAGACTGTACTTGTTTTCTCCAGGCTGCAGAAACAGTCGTTACACAAGGAATCAGTCGATGATCAGCAATCGGATTTGTTTCACCCTGGGTGTGTTATTCGGCCTCATGAGTAGTGCTCACGGGCAGACATTTACCACACTGAACGAAGGCCTGACCGGTTCATGGTTCAATCAGGATATGGCAGGGCAGGGTTTCCTTGTCGAGGTTGATGCCGGCCTTGAATTCATCTTCATTGCCTGGTTCACCTACGAGTCAGCCTTATCAACGGCCAAGCTGGGTGATCCGCAGCATCGATGGCTGACGGCACAGGGTAATTACAGCGGAACCCGTGTTGAATTGCCGCTTTTCTCGACCAGCGGTGGCGTGTTTGATACAGCGACCGACACCATGACAGATCAGGTAGGCACACTGGTGGTTGAATTTACCAGTTGTACGGCTGGCAGCGTGGACTACGATTTGCCGGATGATGCGCTGAGTGGGCGAATTGACCTCGAGCGCCTGACGCCCGATGTACTCTGTCAGGAAATTGTGGACAACACACCGCCACCAACCCCTCCGGCAACCGTGAAGCTGACCTACATTGGCAATGCGGGTGTCTTCATTGACGACGGCACCGACGGAGTACTGATCGATGCCATCGGTGCGTTCACCGGCTGGGTGTCGATTCCGGCAACGATATCGTCAGCCATACAGAATGCCACACCACCGTATGATCTGACCCGGGCCATTGCCGTCTCGCACAGTCACGGCGATCATTTCGGGCCGGCCTCTATCAGCAATGTGCTGGTTAATCATCCGTCTGCACAGTTGTTCGTTACTACGCAGGGCCGGGGTTCGTTTGCCGGATCGAGTCAGCTGGTCGATACCTCTCCTGCCCGATTCGAGAACAGCAGTCATGCTGCTGGTGACATGACGGTTACCGTTGTGAATACACGGCATTTCAATCAGTTTGGCAATGATTTCTCGACTGTCGAGAATTACGCCTATCTGGTGGACATCGCTGGCGTGCGTGTGCTGCATACCGGAGACATCGATTACGCAGCAAACAATTTCAGCACCATCGCAGCCATACCGGGTGGACTGCCGGATGTCATCGTCATGCCGACCTTCAACACACTGATCAGTGCGACGAATCGTGACCTGATTCGTCAGTTCTTTCCGGATGCGCAGATCATCGCCAATCACTTTCAGGTCAGTCAGCTGAATCTGGAGCGAAACCAGGTGCTCAATCTGTTTCCCGGAGCAGTGATATTCGATCAGCCTGGCGAAGTGTTTGAAACCCAGGCAAGCGCACAATGACTCGCTGGCTGATCCTGCTGCTCTGTTCCCTCATGCTGGCTGTGCTGGCCTGGGCTGATATCGAGGTATCAACGCAGTCCTCAGCCATTAAAGTCGCTGACATGGTTGCGAATCGGCATAACAAACAGCAGGCCGGTACATTCCCGATCAACTTCGGGCACAGTGGGGGCTGGTTCGATGAATCCGTGCCGGGGCAGGGCATGCTTGTGGACGTCCAGCCAGAAACACGATCGATCTTCATGGCCTGGTTTACCCATGACGTGATGGATTCGATGAAAATCGGTGATACCGATCACCGCTGGATCACGGCTCAGGGCAACTATGATGACGGTGTCGCCAACCTGACGCTGTTTCTGACCAGCGGTGGTGTGTTCAATCAGTCAGACAATGTCACGACTACCTCTGTTGGCACTGCGCAACTCGCGTTCAGCTCATGTGATTCAGCGACGCTGGACTATCAATTCGATTCAGGGCCAACCGGGCAGATCGCCCTGCAGCGTCTGCTGGGGTCATCGCTCTGTGAATCACTGGTCCCTGTTGCTGATGTGCCTGATGAAATCGTCAAGAGTCAGCTCACGGCCATTAGCAATGTCAATGTTTTGCCAATGGACGAGGAACGTCTTCTGCCGGATCAGACTGTGATCATCGAAGACGGCCTGATCATTTCAGTATCCGATGCTCGGTCGAGCATTATTCCCGACAATGCAGCGATTATTGATGGTCGTGGCCGTTTTCTCGGACCCGGACTGATGGACATGCATACCCACATGACCTTCGGTGGCACACGCGTGCGAGATCATTCAGGACTGCTGTTCCTGCTCAATGGCGTCACCTCCATACTCAACATGGGTGACGGTTTGAGCTTGCAGCCTGGGCTATTGCGAGACCGGTTCGTGGGAGGTGATCTGATCGGGCCACATCTGTATGCCGGTGCCATCGCCTATGGTCCGCTGGGCGGCCGGCCAGCCAATATCACGGTGCTGACGCCACAGGCAGCGACGGCCTATGCCCGAATGGCGCAGCAGCAGGGCTATGATTTCATCAAGGTTTACAACAGCTTGTCGACGGAAGTTCTGGGAACAGTTCAGGATTGAGAGCGCTCAACTGAATCTGCCCGTGATCGGTCATTTACCGAAAAACATCAGCATGCAGGCTGCCCTGGAGGGTGGCCAGCGTATGATCGCGCACGGTGGCGGAAGTGTATTTCACCTACTTTTCCAACCAGCAGAATCCTGCCCTGTTGCAGGGCGCAGCCGATCTCATGATTGCACACGATGTGTATCTCACCGATTCCCTGACCGCCTCCGAAGCGTTTGCACTCAATTTTGGCGGCAACCAGGCCAATTTCGATCAGTTCATCACTCGTCGCGGTGTCGACATACAGGCCTTCGATATCGTGTCCAGCTGGCGTAATTTCTTCAACAGCAACACCTTTGCAGCCGCCCGGTTCACAACCGGGGCAGCTCGATGCCCGCCTGGCGTTCTTCTATGAGATGGTGAAATCGTTTTCCGATGCAGGGGTGAAAATCATTCTGGGCACCGATTCGCCCGGGCACGTCGGCGTCATGTCCGGGTTTTCCGTGCATGAAAACCTGCGCATCTATTCGGAAATTGGACTCAGCCCGTTCAAGGCCTATGAAGCAGGCTCAAGCACGCCCGGACAGTTTCTCACCGAATCGTTGAACCTGATCGCGCCAGTGGGTCAGGTGAAGCCGGGTTATCGGGCCGATCTGCTGTATGCTGGAGCAGAATCCGCTGGCGGATGTGGTCCACCTGCAGGAACCGCTGGGTGTCATGGTGGATGGCCACTGGCGTTCCCGCAATTTGATTCTCGTCGAGCTTGATAACTTTCCACCATTCCAGGTATCCGAAGTGACTGTCCATCAGCATTAGACCTGGCTTGTCGAACTACATCGCCCAGCTGGCAACGGCTGATATTGATAAGGTGAATCAAGTTTCGGCGTTCTGGACTAATAGCACATTTACATGAACACGTCTTTTTGAGAGTCTGACAGGGTCGATACAGGCATGCCCTCAGGGTATGGGGATGGGTTCGTGTCACTGGCTACAGGCAGAGCGGCATTCTCTGCAATTAAACTCAGTCGGGTGCATTCATGAGCTGGTTGCACCATACCCGCCTTGTGCTTGTCATTGTGGTGGTGTCGGCAATTTTCCTGATCGGTGGCATGTATTTGCTGGGTATCCAGGCTGACTGGGTCGAGATGCTATACGACATGCGTGAAAAGCCCTGGGTGATGCTGATCACAGGTTCCATCTACGCGCTTTGTCTTGCCGTCCCCTTCGTGCCGGGCGTCGAAATCGGTCTGCTGCTGATGATCATCTTCGGCCGTTCGGGCATTCTCATGGCGTATCTGGCCACCGTCATCGGGCTGACGGTGGCCTTTTCGGTGGGCTTGTACTTGCGCAGTCATTTCAGGGACTACGTACCCCTCAAGGCCCTGCGAGCGCGCGCCAGGCGGTTCAGCAGAGTCGGCAGCGATCAGTTGTCGGAATCCCACAGCGGCCGCTGGCTGCACGAAAAGATCCGCCGTCACAAGCCGCTTTACCCGTATCTGCTCACGGGTGTGCTGTTTAACATTCCCGGCAACTGGCTGATTGGCGGCGGTGGCGGTATTGCGCTCATGGGCGGCCTCTCGGGTCAGATGCGCTGGCTGCCGTTTGTCCTGATGGTGATGCTGGCCACCTGCGCCGTCCCGCTTCTGGCCTGGTTTGGGCTGGTTGAACTTGAGCAATGGCTGCCGCGAGAGTAGGGCATTCAAGGCTGTCAGCGGCAATCAGTACTACGTAAAAGCCACAGCTCTCGATATGCGGTCACGCCTGTAAAATCGGTCTCCTGACACAGGAGATTCGCCGATGAATATTGCCGTGATTCATTATTCCCTGACGGGCCACAGTACCCAGATTGCACAGGCCATTGCCGCTGAACTGGACACCACCGTGTATCGGATTGAAGATACCAGGCCGCGTCGCGGTGCTTCTGGCGTGTTGCGTTCAGTGGTCCAGACCCTGCTGGGACTCAAGGTACGACTCAACGTGCCAGAGATTGATCTGGAGGCCTGTGATCTGGTTATCGCTGGCGGTCCCATCTGGGTGGGCCAGATTTGCGCGCCTCTGAAAACCTGGTTGAAGACACTCAGGCGCACAGACACACCGTTTGCATACTTCATCGTCCATCGCGACACCTACAGCGAAAATGTGCTCAATCAATTGAAGCGCCTGACAGGGAAGCAACCCATCGCCATTGCGGATTTCATTGAATCAGACGTCGAAGCAGGACGCATTGACGACAAGATCAGGCAGTTCTGCAATGCCATCAGCAAATCCGATCTACCTCTAGAGCAAACGGATTCAAAGCTCGTGGGTGCTGACTAGGCGGGTCAATTCCACACTGAACTCACAACCAGGGAATCCGTACCACTCGCCCTCATTCACAGCGGGCGAGTACGGGAAATCATGCAGGGAATCGTCAGTCCTGGATAAATCGTCACACCTTGCGTCTGGCGATCCAGAACAGGCCAAAAGACAGCATCATCAACCCAAACCAGGACAGCGTTGGGACAGACTGGGTGCCTGCTCCAGCAATGGTATCGGCTGAAGTGTTGTTATTGACGGGGTCGTTCTGGTCGCCTGTGATACTGGCGCTGTTGGTGATCAAGCCTGTACCAGAGACTTCGGTTGTGAGGTTACACACCGCGCTGGCGGCATTGGCCAGGTCACCGAGCACCCAGGTTACTGCATTACCCGCCACCGAAGCACCGCAATCATTTGACAGAACGGTCAGTTGACCGGAGACCGTGCTGAGCACAGTCACACCAGTGGCATCCGCCGGGCCGTTGTTGCTGGCAGTCAAGGCGATCTGGAATTGCGTGCCCAGTTGCACGGGTACAGGGGCATTGTTGCTGATGTCGACCACCAGGTCTGCATCCAGGATCACCTGATCGGCCTCGAAAGCACCGATGTCACATTCGGCACTGCCATTGCCATCGCCATCGGCAGGTCGCGGCTGGCCGCGCTGATCTGTGGCAGTGATGCAACTGGACAGCCCCGCAACATCCAGGGCCACACTTCCTGCTGGAACTGCATGGGTTTGTGTCGGGCCGCCGTTGTCGGCCAGTGTGATGTCGATGAGTTCATTCAGGGTCTGAGTCGGCACGATATCTGATGGGCCTGCTGTGGCACCACTCACCCCTGCATCGCCACTGAATCCGAGCACGTTGGTGCCGTCCAGTGTGACTGTACCACTGAACGATTCGATCTCATTGCCTGAACCATAGTCGGCCTCATTTCCCGACACGATGGTCTGGACCAATGTGATGTCGGCACCGTTGTTGAAAATGCCACCGCCGTAAAAGGTACCCGTTCCTCCACCCGAAGTGGTGTTGGCAGTTATGGTCAGGTTGGCGCCCACTGCGATGACAGTGTTATCGAGAAACATGCCGCCACCGCCAGCGTCGCTGGAATTGCTGGACAGCGTGACATTGTTCAGATTCAGCGTGGTGCTATTGCCACTGTTGCTGTTTCGATGGCCGATTCCACCGCCTGCGACTGTGGAAAAATTGTTGACAATGGTGCTGTTGTTGACTGTCAGAGTGCTGTTGCCATCCGTGTTATTGATGAAGATGCCACCACCGCCATCGTCTCCATAACCGTTGTTGGTCACGTTGTTGCTGATGGTGCTGTCTTCGATGGTGACATCACTGCTGAGAATCGAGATTCCGCCGCTGTTGTTGTTGCTGAAATCATTGCCGACATTGCCGTCTATGATGCTGTTGTCCAGCGAGCCTGTGCAGCGTCTGAAAATCAGCGCACCCGCCCGTGTATTGGTAATGGCCAGGTTGCTTATCGTCAGCTGCGAATCATTGCACACCAGACCACCGCCCGGATTATTTCCTGGTGCGCCACCCTGGGTCAGGATGGTGTCGTTCAGTGTCAGACTGCCGCTGTTGATTTGCATCAGGCGAAATGTCTGATCACCCGAAATGGTGACGCCATTGCCGTTCACCGTGATGTCTGACTCGATATCGGGTAATGAAGCGACCAGATCAATCGTGGTGGCAGAAATCGCCAGCACATCGGCGCCTGTGCCAGACGTGCATCCGCCTGTCGCTGCATCCGTGTTGGCTGCTGTGATGGCATCGGTCAGGGTACAGGTCACGCCATCCACACTGATGGTCGCGGCCTGTGTGTTTGTGAATCCAATGCCGGCAATCACCGCACTGGCCAACAATGTCCGATTAACACGCCTGAATTGTTTGTGTCGCTTACTGTAGCTCATGTCGCACTCCTCATCCTGCTGTCTCGTATTCGACAGACTGACTTCAGTTGATTGTCAGGCGGGCTATTTCAGCATGTTGCATGCGAACCGTCCTGAGGCTGCTGACCCAGTCATTTCGGGAGTATCAAAGACTCACTGACACACTGAATCGACACTCTGGGGCCCTGGCCCCATGCCTGGCTGAATGAAATATGTTGAAATGCCGTCTGGATTCATCAGTGCCAGGGTCCTCTCATATCTTCTTGTGATTAAAGCCCACGAGTGACACGTTGAGAGGTGATTGATTTGTTCTGAACCAGGGAAACAGACCATGACGATTCTGAAAGTATTTGTCTTGTTGACTGCCAGTCTGTTGGCCATGGTTCTGGATGCACCGATACAGACGAACTCGGCAGGTGCCAGCAATGAGATCTTTGCCAGCGGGTTTGAATTCACACAGCTGACCACCGAACAGCAACTGGCCCGCTTCTATGCCGCCCAAGGTGGCAGCGAGGCATTCCCTGACCACTACGTCGCCACCATCGAAACCATGCTGCTGGCACAGGACGATGTGATTGCTGGGGACTATACCCTTGCCAGACAACGCATCGATGCCCTGGTGGCCGTGCAACCCTGGTCGACCCCCATCTGGTTTGATGGCCACACTCTGTATGACCTGAACGTCGGCGCGCCGATCGCCTATTACGGCATGCGCATGCTCGATGAGATCGTTGAGACGGGTGACAATGCAACGACGGGCACGCTGAACATGGTGGCACTGATTGCAGAATGCGCAACTGTCACAAGACCGACCCTGCCTGATTTCGATCCTGAAACCGTGCAACTGGAGATTCATCCAGATATTCTGGCCAACGATGCCCACGTGCTGTATCAGGCCACCGATCTGTTTCGTAGCTGGATCAAGGCCATCACGGCCGGCCTGGAAGTCAACATGACCGTGGTGAACTCGCCTGGCTGTACCACTGTGGACTTTGAGGTTGGCGATGGTTTCTTTGTCAGTTATCCCGACACAGGGGCGATGGTCGATTCATTGCCAACCGAGTTGATCAATCAGACTGACCTGTGGTGGGTTGTGGCACCATCAGGGGTGCCTGGTGATGGTTCTGATTTTGAAGAGACGTTCATCACGGGCGGTATGGGACTCTATAGCAATGGTGCACCACTGATCGTCTCTGATGATGCCTGGTTCATTCGCAAACCCGCGCATCTGGGGCAGGGTCCTTATTCCGAGGTGGAGCGCCGACTCTATCATCCGCAGTGGTTTCAGCATGAATTCATGCATCACCTGTTCAGAACCTGGCCGCAATACGAGCTGGAAGATGAGCCGCATCAGTGGTTTGATCGCGCCACATGGCCCGATGACTTCATCGGGCTGTACGAACCCGACTATTTCGCCGAGTCCATTACCCGACGCCTGCTGGATGCCGATCCGCCACTGGCTGAAGGTCTGAAATTACCCCGGTTTGTGGACTTCAACGACACCTCGCTGTCCGTGGTGGAAGGCCGCTACACTCGCCTGCCCATCGACAACGGATTCCATGATGTGACCCTGACCCTCGTCAATGGCACCACGGTCAACTGGACCAATGTCGCTGGCGTCTCCTGGTTGTTGAACCTGCAGGATGGCCAGTTGTTCACAGCACACGATTCGCCTTATGGGGTGCTTCCCGTTTTCTTTCAGGTGGATAATGGTGGACAGATCACGCAACTGATCTTTCAGGGTGAGAGCTACATTCGACAGTAGATTGCTTGAGACCTGAGTAATCCCTGGGACAATGGTCCCAGCTCATTGCGGATACAGATACGTCTTCATGAAAATGTCACGTTTGATTGGGGCCATGGCCTCAGGACATGGCCCCTCGGCACTGATTTAATTGGGGTTCTCAGGTTTACAGGATTTTCACGTTACATGTGAAATTTTGCATGTCAAAGTCCACTCTGGTCTCACAGAACTGATGATTACGATCCTGACTTCACATGAGCGAGCATATGACGCCTGAACCGAACATCCGTTTTGCCAATTCAGCTGATCAGGTCAATATTGCCTACACCATTGACGGTAACGGGCCTGTTCTTGTCAAAGCGGCCAACTGGCTCAGTCACATTGAGTTCGATTGGGATTGTGACGTCTGGAGTCACTGGCTCAATGATCTGACCGCCAACACGACTCTGGTTCGTTATGACGAGCGTGGCTGTGGTTTGTCGGATCGTGATGTGACTGATCTGTCCTTTGAGTCATGGGTCGATGACCTGGAAACTGTGGTTGATACTGTCGGCCTGGATCGCTTTCCGTTACTGGGTGTATCGCAGGGTGGGGCAGTGGCCATGGCGTATGCGGTGCGCCATCCTGAACGTGTCAGTCATTTGATTCTTTACGGGGCCTATGCACGAGGGCGACTGATTCGAGATGCGTCCAGAGAATCGCTGGAAGAAGCCGCCACCATGCAGCAATTGATCAAGATTGGATGGGGCAAGGAACATCACGCCTTTCGCCAGGTGTTTTCCAGCCAGTTCATGCCAGGCGCCACTCTGGAACAACTACAATCGTTCAATGAACTGCAACGCATTTCCTGCTCGCCTGAGAATGCGGCACGATTTCTTGATGAGTTCAATCGCATCGATGTGATGGACCTGGCAACGAAAATCCAGTGTCCCACGCTGGTGATGCATGCCCGCGGAGACTTACGCGTCTCCTATGACGAAGGTCGACTGATTGCCGCCCAGATCCCAAATGCCACATTCGTCTCGCTGGATTCGGCCAACCACGTGCTGCTGTCAGAGCCTGCCTGGGATGTGTTCATGTCCAAGCTGATGGCATTCATCGCGCAGCCGTCACCGGTCGATGCGCCCACCATCCAGTTGGCCGACCTGACACCGAGAGAGCATGAAGTGCTGGATCAGATTGCCAGGGGGCTCGACAACGCCGAAATCGCGGTTCAACTGGGCATGAAGGAGAAGACCGTGCGCAACCACATCACCCACATCTTCGACAAACTGGCCGTCAAGACGCGTGCCCAGGCCATCGTCATGGCCCGGGATTCGGGACTCGGCAAACCCGACTGATATCACACGCTCTGGGGCACTCGTCCCATAACACCGTCAATTAGCCACCATGGGGTCGAAAATATCATCAAGAGTGCTGGGGCAATGGTCTCATGATCGTTACATGCCTTCCTGCTCTAATGAATGCCGAATGAATGATCGTATCGAGCGGTGTGGCTCCACCCTGAGAGGGGCATTCTCATGAAACAATCAACAGTGGTTACACTATTGTGTGTTGCTATAGGCACGTGCAACCAGCCAATGGAAGTCGGCTGTACCAGTTTATACCTGCACCCATTGAACGCTGCACCCGGGCTCCTGTCGTTGATATGACAATAGGTGCATTATAACTGCATTTCGATGCAAATAAGCTTCATATCGACGATATTAGTGCTGATCCAAGGCGCTCTGAGATGCAGGGAACTCAACAGCTCTGAGCGATGACAGAACCCGATCTACTTGCTGACGAGGACAAGTAACAAGTATGCATCCCCACAGGCATCGCATTCACACGGGTTTGACTCGTGTTTTCTTAGCATTAACTAGCTGTTATACATCGTCATGTACAGCGAGCCCGATGGCTGTAACAATTAATGAACAACAAAGCCCGAAACGCAGTTCCGGGCTTTTTCGAATGGAGGAAAAAACCATGAGGACGCTACCTGCTACTCGCTGGGCCATGCTGGCCGTCACTGGGCTGATTACCGGTGCCATTCAGGCGAGTGATCATGCCGTCGAATCAGTGTCGGACGCCGTCATTACAGAACAACGTGCAAATCTGGCAACAAACACAACAGGCAAGGGCTTTGGTCCACAGTCTCCCCGGGATATTGATTCACTCCTCGGCAGCAATTCGATCGCATTCAATCCATCACCCAGTTACAAGAAAATGAATCTGTGCAATATCCATTTTCATGCCGGTGCAGAGCACAAGGGTGGCGAATTTGACACCTATGCGGGCAATGGCGATGGCAAGGGAAGCCACACCGGTTATGTGTACTCGGGCCAGCTGACTGCAGCAGAACTCAGCCCGCATGATGGCAAGGTCTGTGCTGGCAAGGGGCACAGCCTGAAGGCAGGGGATACCATTGAAGTGCATTATGTTCATAGCAGTGCCCAGATCACGCCGGGGCCGACACTGGGTGCCTGCCTGAGTGAATCAATCATGAACCCGCAGCTACGCGTCGAAGCCCAGGTCTATGTTCTGGTGAATGATGACAAGGCTGCCGATTTCAGGCAGTTGACCGAACACGGCGTCGTTGATGGACGACACCAGGCACTCAATATTCCCAGCAACACCGGTGTGCCCATCCAGTACGCAGGCTCCACTACGGGGCCTGGCTACAATGAGAAGGGGTCACCACTTCAGGTTCACTGGAGCGTCCGACCGAATGTGATGAAGGTGAGTACGGCAAGTGTGGCTGAGTGGTGCCAGGCTAATGATTTTGACGAGGATCATGCCCACGGTGTCAGGAATCTGGTTACCAATCCGGATCTGCTGTCAGAAATCACTTACTGATTGGGTGTTTCGATCCATTGTTTTCGGGGCAGCCGGTGATAAACCGGCGGCCCCGGATTAATCACGATGTCTTCATGCCAGTATCACAGCCCATGACGCATGCGTCAGTCCATAGCCGTGTGCGAATGCATGAATTCGGAGCAGGGCAGAGAACGGCATGGACCCGGTAATACTGTTTTTCATGCTGGGTCTGTTTGCCGGCCTGACCCGTTCCGAACTCAAGCTGCCACCGGCAGTCTACGAACTGCTCAGTATCCTGCTGTTGCTGACCATCGGCATGAAAGGCGGCGTTGAGCTGTCGCAGCAGTCACTGGGCAGTCTGTTGCCGCAGATTCTGGTTGTGCTTGCGATGGGTATTGTTATCCCGTTGCTGGTCTACCCGATCCTGCTCCTGGTCGGATCCCTGTCCCGTGCCGACTCGGCCTCCATTGCCGCACACTACGGATCAGTAAGCGTGGCGACCTTTGCAGTCGCGATTGCCTTCCTCAATACAGCCGATGTCAGTTATGAAGCCAGTCTGTCGCTGTTCCTGGTCATACTCGAGATGCCGGCCATCATGGTGGGCATACTGCTGGCACGGGGGCTTAGAAATCAGGGCAACTGGGGCAGGGTGGCGCATGAGATCTTTCTTGGCAAGAGCATTGTGCTACTGCTCGGTGGCCTGATTATCGGCTGGGTTGCAGGCAAGGAGGGCACAGCACCGATTGCACCGCTGTTCTTTGACCTGTTCAAGGGTGTGCTGGCACTGTTTCTGCTGGAAATGGGACTGATTGCTGCCAGTCAGATCAGTAGCCTCAGGAACAATGGCGTCTTTATTGTGGTATTTGGTTTGCTGGCACCGCTTCCACTGGCAGCCATTGGAGGTATCACCGGCTGGGCCATGGGACTGTCTGTGGGTGGTACTACACTGCTTGCCGTACTTGCTGGCAGTGCGTCCTATATTGCTGCACCGGCTGCCATGCGAATTGCCGTTCCACGTGCCAATCCAACCCTGTCACTGACGGCATCGCTGGGCGTGACATTTCCATTCAATGTGTTTATTGGTATTCCGGTGTATTACTGGTTTGCACAATACCTGCATGCACACTAGAGGATTCAGATCATGACACTTGATACTCGAAAGAAGCTCACCATCATCAGTGAGTCTGCACTGGAATCAAGACTGGGTGAAGTCCTGCTTGAATTTGGTGCCACAGGTTACACCATCACGAATGCGCGTGGCCACGGCAGTCAGGGCGCGAGACACGGTGACTGGTCTAGTTCCTCAAACATACGCATCGAATGCATCTGCGAACAATCCACGGCAGAAGCCATTGCCGAACATCTGCTGGAAAAATACAGCCGAAACTACGCCATGGTGCTTTATCTGATCGATGTCGATGTATTTCGTCCAGAACGTTTCGAGTAATACTGCGACACAACAATCAGACCTTGATCGATGACAGATCTGATGTGTTGTTTCAAGGTCATCAATTCTTCAGCTTGTAACCTCCGTATTGACTGAAGACAGGGTGTTGGAACCGTGTACACGTCCACTCCGCTCCTGTACAGTCTAATATGCGTATAATGTATATTATGTTAAATAGAATATCTGTCATATTCAGGAAATCGGGGTATTCAGGCGTATTCCCTCTCAGTTTGTCGTGAGTAATAACGGGATACGTGCACGTTGATCCTATTGAATGCTATCGATGTGACTCATCCTTTCTCAGGAAACCCTCAGCCACTTGTCTCAGGTTTTGAATCGTCTGTCATTCTGTATTTCATCATCATGAAGAAGTGAGGTTTGTCTATTGATGTCCAGATTGAAAATATCGATCTGAAATCTGAAATCAGGTGAGAGAAAAGTGTGATGAATTTCACAGTTATTGTAACAGGCAATAAAAAACGTGGGAGTCTGGGTGTTGAGCCAGGCGGTGAGGTCAGGGTGTTAATCTGAATCAATCATGGTCGTTCAGGGAGCTGAACAGCCCATACCGCCCTGCTCGTCTGTTACACCCTCTGGACAACCCAGTACAGCGTCAGTATAGGCTGACAGAGGGGGAAAAATGAGGAAGCGTTCCAGCAAGAACGGTGTGTCCGTTCAGGCAATATCGGGCACTGAAGTTGTCTTACTGGGGTTAAATGCGACCGAGGCGGCCAGGAAGAACCTGCTGGGTTTTTCAATTGACCGTCTGGATCACAAGGCCGGCAAAAGCATCAATCTGTCTGATTCTGCAGACAAGCCCATCCAGTGCTTTCTCTGGGGTGATTACATTGCTGATCCTGGCGTTCAGTACACCTACACGGTGACGCCTGTCTATCGAAAATCAGGCAAGAACACGCCAGGCACCCCGGTAACGGTCAAGATCAGAACGGAAGATCCGGATGACGGTACCCATGCCATCTATTTCAACCGTGGTGTAGCGGGCAGTCAGGGGTTCAGCAAGAAATTCGGTGATCACCGTCGCTGGTACCTGACACAGCACAGTGAGCCCGGTACCGACCACTCCCCTCCCCGACGTGCACGTGCGAAGGAATTCATCAAACCTGACGATATTCCGGCATCGGAAGGTGCCTATGCCTGGCTGTCGCGTGGTCTGGAAGAAGCCATGCTCGGTTTTCTGGCCAAGGCCAGTAACAAGGACTACGCCATCCGGGCTTCAGTCTATGAGTTTACTCACATACCGGTGATCACCGCATTTGTTGAGGCTCTGGAGCGCGGCGCGGATGTCAAGATCATCCACCATGCCAAGCGTCAGAGCAGTTATACGCTGAAACAGAACTACGACGCCGATAACGTGACCCAGTATACCGTCAAGGAAGGCGGCGCGGAGGTACCCGACAGCTCCAGAAGTCCGAAACAGTTCAAGAACAGGGAGGCCTTCAAGTTTCAGGTCAAGGACGAGGTGGCCCGTGCCGCCGATGCGGCCGTGTCACAGGTGGGATTGATCAAACCGAAGGACAGCAAGGCGGCACAGGCGCTGTTGAAACGATTCGACAGCATGATGATCGAGCGCACCAATACGCAGATTTCCCATAACAAGTTCATCATCCTGCTGCACAAGGGCAAGCCGATTGAAGTCTGGACCGGTTCGACCAATTTCACCGGCGGCGGCATCTATGGCCAATCCAACGTTGGCCACCTTGTCAGGGACCCGGCTATTGCTCGCAAGTACCTGAATTACTGGAATAAACTCAAGACAGATCCGAAGAGAAAATCGGCCAGGAACGATCCTGAGCTGACCGGCATGCAGAACTGGAATGTGGCAAAACAACCCGATCTGACAGGGCCACCAAAGAAACCGATCACTGCGATTTTCAGTCCTCGTCTGCCGAACAAGGGTGCCAGCATGCTTGACTGGTATGCCGACCGACTTGATCAGGCAGGCCGCTCAGTGTTCTTTACCGCTGCTTTTTCGGTCGCTGAGCAGTTCATGGACATTCTCAAGGACATCAAGCGTGTGGATGGCGAGCCGTATGAGTCAAAGCCGTATCAGCGGTATCTGTTGCTGGAAGGCATTGGTGGCCTGCTCAAGGACAAGGTTCCCGTGCTGGCCGGCTGTCCGCAAAACCGGCTCGCCTGGGGAGACACGTTGCGGCATCGTGATAATGACGAGGAACTGATCGAGACGCTGACTGGCCTCAATGATCACGTTAATTACCTGCACACCAAGTACATGCTGATCGATCCGCTGTCAGACGATCCCATTGTCATTTCCGGCTCAGCCAATTTCAGCACGGCGTCAACCGAGAGCAATGACGAAAACATGCTCATCATTCACGGAAATACCCGGGTGGCGGATATCTATCTGGGTGAGTTCATGCGCCTGTTCAATCATTTCAGAAGCCGCAACCAGCGCAATGCCATGAGCGATGCCGAGTACAGGAAATCGTTGAAGCCGGTGATGAGTGATGCCTGGACCGACGATTACTTCGATGACCCCGAATCACAGAAATATCAGGAGCGGGAACTGTTCAGCTGAGATTGCAGCCGAGACGAACGACCAACAAGACAATCGCATTGAGGGACTTGAACCATGCCGACAAAGACAGCAGCCAGCAAACCCATGATTGGTGGTGACTATTGCCATGCCCCCCTGTCGCCCACCCTGCTCCCGGTTCTGGGACAGAAACTGACGCCACACGAACGGGATGGCCTGTGGCGGCTGTTCCAGCAGATCGGGCTGATCTGGGACGACCTGTTTCGCCTGTCGAAGGATTCGTCCAATCTGAAGAGTTCCTGGCTGGAATTCATCGAGGCCAAGACCGGCAGCGACCCCAGCTATGTCGCCGAGTATTCGAATGCTGTGCTGGTTGTCGAGGAACTGATCCAGATGTATGGCGAGGAAAAAGCCTACGAACGCCTGTTCCTGCGCAACAACATTCCTGAAGGTCCGCCGCTGACACGCCTGGCTCATGCCAAGGTCTATGTGATCGATGAGTTTATTCGGGTCAATGTGGTCGCCAGTGGCTTCAAGAGTTTTGGCGGCAAGAACTACAAGGGCTATATCGGCGGCTCACGTTAC
>CBDBVC010000040.1:0-45000 GCA_965212525.1 Lysobacterales bacterium | reverse complement strand
TGGGACCATTGATGTGGGCGGCGGTCGTCTCAGGGTTGACCAGGCCATACAGACAGGCCCTGTTTCTGGATGTCAGCCAGGCTCAATTTCTCGCTGCCAACCCCTCGGGCGGGCGGAAACCCGGCCGCGCTCAATCTGCCGGCTCTGATCAATACCAACTGCAACACCCGCTGTGATTTCAACCGCACCGTGACCGATCTGGCTGGCGGCGGTAGCTGGACAGGTGAATTTCGCGGTGACCCCGGCATGACCGTACGCATGACGCCCTCGACGTTCAGTCTGGGGGCAGGGCAATCACTACCACTTCAGTTCGAGGCTGTGCTGCTGGATCCGCAGAATCGTGGCAATCGTGTCGAGGGAGAGATGGTGCTGACGCCTGCTGACTCATCCCGTGGCTGAACTCAGATTACCGGTTTCGATCATATCGGACAGCAGCGCATTGCCGTCAGGAATTGTCATCAATACCACCCAGGATCGCGGATCGATGGAGACTGAACTGACGCCAATCGTGACCATGCCTGCCATCGAGTACGAGGCACTGGGGCTGACATTGCCGCAGCGTTTCATCAAATCATTACCGCTCGATGCGACACCCACCAACCCATACGATTCGTTCACTCAAGGGTCTGGGCTTCGAATTGTTCACCCTCGACTCTGCAGGCCAGTTTTTCGTCGAGACGGTTCCCGGCAACAACCGCAATATTGATCTGTTCCGTGGGACGGGACAGCGATGGAGATGGCATGCTGAGGCCAGCGAGGAACTCTGTCGCTCGACAGAATCCGGTGCCCGTGAAAGCTGTCTTGTATCCGTGAGCAATGCCGGTGATTACTGGGTGGTGGTGCAGAATGTCCTCAGTTTCGATATTCGAGACGGGATCAATGTTGACACCGCATTCTTCGGCGAGTCTCAATCGCTGACCGGACCACGGTCCAGGTCATCTCGACGAGACGGACAGTGCCCTGGGTCTGACACTGATCTGGGATCAGCCACAGATGAAGCCCGATGAAACCTGGCTTGGCATGCTCAGACCAGTTGCCGACAGAAACAGCAGTACCGATGCCATCGGAACCATCCTGATCGAACTCAGACGGCAGGCAGGCAGTGATGGCAGTCCGTCTGCAGTGGACCTTGATGGCAAGCAGACCGATGTGCTGATGCACGGTGGTACCGTCGTGACTTCACTCGAACCCAACCAGGCTCACGGTGACCTGTTCATGCCCTGCCCAATGGTGCAGACAGCCTTGTGATCGATATCAACAGTGCTGACCCGCTGGATATCTTCATTGTTCACGAGGATGACTTCTTCGACGGGGCTGGTAACAGGGATTTGTCAAATCCCATTGCATCCCTGACAGCTGTCAGTGGCAGCAACCAGATCAGCCTGCAGCCATCACAGCTGGTGCATGCCGGTCGGTATCATGTGGTTCCTGTCAACAACAGTACAACCGATACCGTTACGGTTTCGGTAACGGCAAACGTGGTTCACACTATTGCCGTGATCGATCCGACACAGGGGCTGTGGTTCAATCCGGCGCGAAATGGAGCCGGCTTCAACCTCAACCGCAATGACAATACCCTGGTATTCGAGTGGTACACCTATCTGCCGGATGGAACGCCGACCTGGTACCTGGTTCAGGCCAGCTACCCGCAACCGGGCAACCGCTGGAAGGCCGATATCCTGTTCTTCAAGTGGGATGGCAACCAGGCGGTCTCAACCGTGGTTGGCGAGGCTGAGTTGCTGTTTCTGGACGATGACAGCATGATCTTCAGTTACCGCATCAACGGTTTCTCGGGAAGCGAGCCGCATCAGACCATCGTCAGCGACATCAGCTGTCAGACCCAGGGTAACGATGTGGCGCTGACCGGCCTCTGGTTCCTGCCGGGACGTCCCGGTTTCGGTTATTCCATACTGAGTCTCTCGGGACAGCAAATCCATATCAACTACCTGTATGATGGTGATGGATTCCCGCGCTGGGTTTACGGGCAGGGGCCTGCATCAGGCGGCCAGCAGCTTCCGATGTCCCCAGTTCAGCGGCTTTTGTCCTTACTGCGAGGTATCGTCAGTCAGTTCTGTGCCCGTAGGCAATAACATGGCCCAGTTCAGTGATAACACCATGGGGACAATTGACACAAGTTTACAGTTCACCGGTACAGTGGCCGGAATGTGGCAGGAGCAGGGCCAGATGAGCAATTTGACAGCCACGGTGAATTGTAACTGATCGCTACCGCTTGCACGCGTTAGACTGATTTGTCACACTACCATTGCCCCTTCTGGGGGCATGACAGGTAACCGGAACTGTCCCGGGATTGCACCAGATCTGCGACAGACCGCTTACAAATTCCTCTGTTTTGGTGAAAAAGCGATAATCGATGAAGAATGTGATACAGATATCGATGCTGTCAGCCCTGTTGCTGCTCTCGACCGTACATGCCCAGAATGAACCGCTGTCTGATGAATCACAGCAGTCCGACTCACAGGCACAACCCGCTGACCAGGCCGATGATCAGTCCGGTACGTCAACACCCACCCAGTCACGCCGCGTGCGCAGACTGGGGGACTCCATGGATCCGACCCAGGACTGGTCGCCGAACCAGAACAGCAACAATGTTCAGCGCCAGGTTGATCGAAAGCTGAATGTGGCGCAACAGGCCCTGGCGAACGGGAACCTGGTGACACCACCCAACCAGAGTGCACTGTTTTATTTCCAGTCAGTACTTGAACTTCAGCCGGGCAATGTCACAGCAGAGGCAGGTATCGACACCATCGCACAGGCACTGGCCGATCAGGCGATTGCGGCACAGGCGGCCAACAACCGGAAAGAGGCGCTCAATCTGATCAACCAGGTGCAGGGCGCTACGCCCGGACTTTCCCGGGCTGGAATCACTGATCGCCGACATTTCCCGCAATGACGAACTCGATGCCCTGGTAAACCAGGCCACAGCGCAGGCACAGAACCAGCAGTATGTCAGCCCAGCTGGAGACAACGCCGTTGAGAGCTACCAGGCCATTCTCGCCATTGACCCGGCCAATCAGTTGTTGCCCTTCAGGGGCTCGACGATGCCGAGGCTGCCGTACTCTCTGGCGTTCCAGCCCTGGTATCCGCACGGCAGTACGATCAGGCCGAAGCCATGATTGCTTCTGCAGAAAGCATCAAGGGTGGTTCAGAACTCGTTGCTCAGGCAAGGCAGTCCATTATTGATGAACAACAAGTTGAGATTGGTGAAAAGTACACGGGTGCGGTCGCCGCATTTGACAGCGGAGATTATGATCTTGCCAGCAGCCTGATTGATGAATTGCGTGGGATCAATTATGACGAAGCTGCACTGGTCTCGCTTGAGCAGCAAATTGAGGAAGAGCGAGTGATACTCGATTTTACAGGCGGGCACCACACTGCAGGATCCGATCACACCATCGGTCAACGGGCCTCTGATGGTGATTGTTCCTCCGCGGTCAGTTCGAGATGGGGTCGCCGAGCCGGGAGCGAGATCGTTCGGACAATGAAGGGCCTCAGCTGGAAGTCAATATCAGACGACCGTTTGCGCTGTCACAGACCGAGGTGACAGTGGCACAGTTCAGGGAGTTCGTGAACGATACAGGCCATGTGTCAGATTCGGAAAACAACGCTGAATCAACCATTTACAATGTTCTTGCCGGCAATCTTCGCAAACGCGAGAACATTACCTGGCAGAACGATTTTCAGGGTCAGGCCGCCAATCCGGATGATCCTGTGGTACACGTATCCTGGAATGATGCAGTCGCCTACGTCAATTGGCTTTCTGGCAAGACCGGTGAAACCTATCGGCTGCCATCAGAGTCCGAATTCGAGTACGCCCTGCGTGCTGGTACAGATACACCCTATTACTGGGGCCGTAATGCACCCCGGAATGAAATCGAAAACCTGACTGGTGAACGCGACAAGATGGCACAGCGCTGGGAATGGCCTGTGTCCTTCGACAACTACGACGACGGTCACTGGGGGCCGGCACCGGCAGCCAACTACACGCCAAACCCATTCAATCTGCACGACATGGGCGGTAATGTGATGGAATGGACCAACGACTGTTATCGCAGCGATCTCAATCGTGTGCCCAACGACGGCAGCAGTTATAACGATTCAAATTGTACTGTGCATGTCATTCGGGGTGGTTCCTGGGCGGGTGCGCCGGCAACCGTACGTTCGGCATCCCGCACATCGGCCGGGTCGACCACCACCAGTTGCCTGCTGGGTTTCAGGGGTGGCACGCGACCTGTAGTTCAGCACTGGTTTCTGCTGCAGTCAGTCATGCCCGGTTCAGCCGGCATCAAACGATTCTGTCTGTCTCAATGAACTGTCTATGGTATCGAGTCTGGCCTTGATCAGGCTCAGTGCGTGCTCGTGGTCTAGATCACTATCCAGATCCGAATCCAGATTCAGGTCATCGTGACGGATAATGGCTGCTATGATTTCCAGATTGATTTCGTCCGCGCTGATAGACTTCACTGTACGGGACCCGTGTGAACATCACCAGTGCATAGCGCGACATGAAGTGACCGTCGAATTGACGTTCCAGATGCTGTTCGATGCGCCGTCTCAATTGATAGTCCTGGTCAACCACGGCACTGCGCATCTCGATGTAGTTTTCCAGTGCCATGTCGGCGATGGCATTGGCATTGTCACGTCTTGCATGCTGATAACGAATGAACGCCTGTGTCCAGGTCTGTGATTCATTGATGCATTCGATCATGCTGACACAATCCTCGAAGGCACAATTCATGCCCTGACCATGGAAGGGAACGACTGCGTGTGCGGCATCTCCCATCAGTGCCACCTTGTCTGTGGCAATCCAGACCGGAGAACGCACCGTACCCAGTACACCCACCGGATTATTCATGGCATCGGCGTTGAAATCTTCGAGCAGGGGCAGGGCATCGGCAAATTGTGTTTCAAAAAACTGTCTGTAGTCTTCAACCGTATCGAGTGCAGCGAAGGATTCGCGTGCACCTTCATTGGCAAGAAACAGGGTATTGGTAAAGCTGCCATCGGTATTGGGCAGGGCAATCATCATGAATCCACCGCGCGGCCAGATATGCAGCGCTTCGGGGTCGATCCGGTGTTCGCCATTCCCGGTGGGTGCCGTGGTGAATTCCTGGTAACCATGATCGAGCAGATCGGCATCGGCCTTGAAACCGACATAATGTTCGAGTTTTAGTCTGGCCACGGATCCGGCACCATCGGTTGCGATCAGTGGAAATACCTGGCGCTGATAACTGCGATCCGAAACCTGGTCATGGAATGTTGCAGAATCATTATCAAAATCAATATCTTTCAGTGACTGATTAAAGTGAATTCTGACTCGGTTACTGGCTTCGGCGGCGTCCAGCATGGCGATGTTGAGTCGTGCCCTGTGAACCGAATAGATGACCTCGGATGAAACAGTTCCGTAGGGCTGCAACCTTGGGGGCTGATCAGGCTGGTGTATCATTCGGCCGCGCATGGGTAATGCGAATTTACCAACCCGGTGATGCAGTCCAACCTGCCTGAGTGCATGAATGCCACGTTCAGACAGTGCCAGGTTGATTGATCTTCCGGCAACGCTGTCGTCCACTCGCGGATCGGGATTGCGTTCGAATACCTCGACATTGAAGCCCTGGCGCGCCAGCATCAGAGCCAGCAGGCTGCCGGCCAGGCCAGCCCCGCCGATGGTGATGGTTTCGGTGTCTCGAATGTTAGCCGACATGGGAAATCGCCTCCCTGAGCCGCTGCGTGAAGTTGACGCAATCGGTAAAGCTGTTGTAAAGCGGTGTGGGTGCCACCCGAATGACATTCGGTTCGCGCCAGTCGCAGATGACATTGTTGTGTTCAAGGTGGTCGAAAATTCGCTTGGCCCGCTCGGGGCCCGCATTCAGCTGCAGTGACAGCTGGCAACCGCGTGATGCGGTCTCGGACGGCGTCAGTATCGTGATCAATTCAGAGAACTCCTCATCCAGCAGGGTTGAGAGGAAGCCTGTCATCCGGATCGACTTTTCACGCAGCGCCGTCATGCCGGCCTCCATGAACAGCAGCATGGAGACGCGCACCGGTGCCAGCGCCATGATCGGTGGATTACTCAGTTGCCAGGCATCGGCGCCGATCGCTGGATGAAACTCGGGCCCCATCAGGAACCGGGTGGATTGCACATGACCCCACCAGCCATTGAAGCGAGGCAGGTCACTTTCCTCATGCCGCTGATGTACAAAACAGCCAGCCACGGCTCCGGGACCGGAATTGAGGTACTTGTAGGAGCACCAGACCGCGAAATCCGCACCCCACTCATGCAGCGACATGGGGATATTTCCAATGGCGTGCGCCAGATCAAAACCGATGCTGCAGCCATGCTGTCTTGCCAGCTCACAGCAACCTGACATGTCGAGCACCTGGCCTGAATAATACTGAACACCGGGCATCAGGATGAGCGCGACACTGTCACCGATTTCAGACAGGCAGGACTCCAGTGTCGACAGACTGACGCAAGCACTTCCCGGGCTGTCTTCCAGCTCGATCAGCGCGTCATCCGGATCGAATCCGTGATAGCGGATCTGTGATTCCACTGCATATCGATCGGACGGAAAGGCGTGTTTCTCGATGATGATACGGTACCGCTCAGTCGTCGGACGATAGAAACTGACCATCATCAGGTGCAGGTTCACCGTGAGCGTGTTCATGGCGACCACTTCCGACGGCAGGGCACCGGTCAGTTCGGCCAGTGGTGCACGCAGGTTCTCGTGGTAGGGCAACCAGGGGTAGCGTCCCTCGGTATGTCCGAGCACACCCAGCGCTTGCCACTGTTGAAGTTCCTCAAGCATTTCCTGCCTGAGTGCCCGCGGCTGAAGGCCCAGTGAATTACCGCACAGATAAATGCAGTCACGATCATTGCGACGATCGGGCAGGTGAAATTCCTGCCTGAAACGCGCCAGATCATCGCGCTTGTCATGTTCCAGTGCTTCAGACTGACGGGTGTTCATGGGGGTGATTGTCCTTGTCGAATTGGTTCGTGTTGCTCATGCCAGAACGTAATCACTGGCATCGAGCCCGAGCCATTCCAGTACCGTTCCGTGAAACAGGCGCCGGTTGGTCGAATCACTGAAACCGCATTTCTCGATGATTGAGCCTGGTCGCTGCTCACCCAGCGGGAAGGGGTAATCGGAACCCAGCATCACCGTGTCTTCACCAAACACGTCCAGCAGATATTGCAGTGCACGGTCATCGTGAACGACAGAATCCATGTAGAACCGGCCTATGTAGTCACGCGGATTGACATCATTGTCCGTGGCAACCAGATCCGGTCGCATGTTGAAGCCGTGTTCAATCCGGCCCAGGGTGTAGGGGAAGGATCCGCCGCCATGCGCAAAACACACTTTGAGCTTCGGCAGTCGTTCGAGCACGCCGCCGAATATCATGCAGCAGATGGCGCGGGTCTGTTCGGCAGGCATGCCCACCAGCCAGGGTAACCAGTATTTCGGCATGGTCGAGGTGCCCATCATCTCCCAGGGGTGCACCATCAGAGCCATGTCCTCATCCTGCATGGCTGCAAACACATCAAACAGTTCCGGTGCATCGAGATTCCAGTCGTTGATATGAGAACCGATCTGGAAGCCTCTGAGTCCCAGCGACTTGCAGCGCGAGATTTCCTGAATCGACAGTTCGGGAGACTGCAAGGGCAGTGTGCCAAGCCCGATGATGTGGGCAGGGTGTGTGTCGACCTGTTCAGCAATGTGATCATTCAGATACTGACCGAGGGCGAGTGCCTGTTCGCCTGGTGCCCAGTAACTGAACATGACGGGTACGGTGGAGATTACCTGAACCTGAATACCATGATCTGCATATTCGGCAATCCGGTAGTCCACATCATGACTGTTTTGCCAGATTTCCCGGAAAAACCGGCCGTTTCGATAGATCAGCATGCGATCGCCGTCACGTTTCAGAACCGGGAATCCGGTTGTGGTGTATTTTTCGTTAAGGTCGGGCCAGTCGGATGGCAGAATATGGGCGTGGCTGTCAATTTTCAGCACAGAAATGTCCGCTCTGTTTTGTGGCAACAAGGATAGTCAGTCTGACGCCAAATATCAAAGCATGACCTTTCTCACTGTTTGTCCGAGAGGCCTTTATGCAATATGCTGGGGAGTGAAACGCACAACGAGGCAAAGTCATCACATGAAAGCAAAACTGATAGCAACCGTGTCGGTTGCGAGCATGCTGTTCCTGTCCATTTCAAGCGTCATGGCGGGCGATCTGGAAGATGTTCTGGCAAAGAATTATGAAGCCCGCGGAGGCCTTGACAAGGTCACTGGCATCGAGTCGGCCGTACTGAGGGGCACCATGACCATGGGTCCGATGCAGGCACCGTTCAATATCTACTTCAAGCGCCCCAACAAGGTACGCATGTCATTCGAGGTTCAGGGAATTACCGGCATCCAGGCCTACGACGGCACCACTGGCTGGTCAGTCATGCCGTTCATGGGCAAGACCGACCCTGAAGTGATGTCCGATGACGAACTGAAAAGTGTCAAGGAAATGGCTGATCTGGATGGCCCTCTGATTGACTGGAAGAGCAAGGGCTATAACCTGGAATACAAGGGTACCGAGGAAATCGAGGGAACCATGGCTCATGTGATCATGGTTGACCGTGGTGAAGGCGAGAAGGACACCATCTATCTTGATGAAGACTATTACCTGACATTCAAGTCCAAGGGTACGCGTACCATGATGGGCAACGAGACCAAGTTTGTCTCATCGGTCGGCGACTACAAGGACTATGATGGCCTGATGTTCCCGACATCCATGATGACCACTGCAGAAGGCATGCCGGAAGGTTCAGGACAGAACATCACCATCGAGACAGCCGAGTTCAATGTCGATGTGGATGATGCCCTGTTTGCCATGCCAGAAGTGAAAACCGAAGAGGTCACCTCCGAATAAAATCCACAGCATCATCACCCGGCACTGCTGCCGGGTGATCGATGAGCATCGCTATCACAGCACGCATTCAATCGAGCAGGGGTGAGCATGAACATACTCAGAATTGGCCTGGTTTCACTGGGCCTGTCAGGCGTCGTGGCTGCAGATTTTGCCCATGCTGCCATCGATATCAACAGCAATACTTTTGGTGGCCTCAGGGCCCGCTCCATCGGACCTGCGGTCATGAGCGGCCGTATCGCGGCACTCGATGTCCATCAGTCTTCGGATCCGCTGGTACTTTATGTCGGCACGGCCAGTGGCGGTGTCTGGAAATCAGATGATGGCGGTATCACCTATGACCCGATATTCGACAAGCATGTTCAGTCGATCGGTGCGGTACGGATCGACCCCGGTAATCACGAAACCATCTGGGTCGGCACAGGTGAGAGCTGGGTCAGGAACACGGTCTCGATCGGTGATGGTGTTTACAAGTCAACCAATGCCGGTGACGACTGGAAAAATGTAGGCCTCGGCAATACCGAACACATCTCGGAGATCGAAATCAGTCATGCCGATTCCGATACCGTCTTTGTGTGCGCACTGGGTACCCTCTGGAGCGATAATGAGGAACGTGGGGTCTTCAGGACCACTGACGGCGGCCAGAACTGGGAAAAGGTACTGTATGTCGATCAGAATACCGGCTGCAGTGATATTGTGATGCACCCTGAAAATGCCGATGTCCTGTACGCCGGCATGTGGGAAGTGCAGCGTTATCCCGATTTCTTCGAATCCGGTGGCCCCGGTTCCGGGCTTTATCGCTCGGTCGATGGTGGCGAGAATTGGGAACGACTCGAGTCCGGGCTGCCAGAAACTGAACTGGGCCGGATTTCAGTGACAGTCGCACCATCAAATCCAGACTGGGTCTATTCCGTGGTTGAAAGCGAGAAGACAGCGCTGTATCGATCGGAGAACGGCGGTGACGACTGGAAGCGTCTGGATGACTCCATGACCGTGGGCATGCGGCCGTTCTATTTTGGCGAGCTGAAGATCGATCCGACTGATCACCTGCGGGTCTACAAGCCCGGTTTCATGCTGGGTATCAGTATCGACGGCGGTGAGAGCTTCAGTTCACTGTTCGGTGGCATGGCCGGGGGCAGCAATTTTCACCCCGATCTGCATGCGATCTGGATCAACCCGGATAATCCGGAACAGGTAATCATCGGCACCGACGGCGGTGTGTATATCAGTGAAGACAAGGCCCGGCGCTGGCGCCATGTGGCCAATATGCCTGTATCTCAGTTCTATCATGTGGCCGTGGACAATCAATGGCCCTATAACGTTTATGGCGGGCTTCAGGATAACGGCTCTTGGATGGGCCCATCGCGTTCAACCGGTGGCATTCAGAATCGCGACTGGAGCAATATCGGCTTTGGTGATGGATTCTGGGCATTCCCCGATCCGACCGACGACGAAGTCATCTACAGTGAATATCAGGGTGGGCAACTCAAGCGTGTCAACCGTTCAACCTCGGAACTGAAGCATATTGCACCGGTTGCAACCGATGAGCAGGAAGACCTGAGATTCAACTGGAATACACCGATCCATATCAGCCCGAACAAGAAATCACGAATCTACTATGGTTCGCAATATCTCCATGTCAGTGACGACAGGGGTGATTCCTGGAAGACAATATCACCAGACCTGACGACGGATGACCCACAGCGCCAGCGCCAGCTGGAATCAGGCGGTTTGACCATCGACAACTCCACTGCCGAGAACAACGCGACCATCTACACCATCAGTGAGTCACCGGTCAGGGATCGAGTGGTCTGGGTTGGTTCCGACGATGGTCTGATTCATCTGACACGCAATGCCGGCAAATCCTGGGACAACGTCACGGCCAATCTGCCCGGCGTGCCTGCCAATACCTGGGTTTCACGTATCGAGGCCAGTCCCTTTGACGAGGCCACAGCCTACGTCACACTGGATGGCCACCGTACCGGTGACATGACACCGTATCTGTTCAAGACCGAAGACTTTGGCAAGAGCTGGCGTTCGCTGGTGACCGAGGACATCCGGGGTTATGCCTGGGTGATCAAGCAGGATCCGGTCAATCCGGACCTGCTGTATCTGGGAACGGAATTTGGCCTCTACATCAGCCTGGATGATGGTCAGAACTGGGCTCGGTTCAAGGAAAACCTGCCAATGGTGGCGGTACATGACATTGTCATTCACCCCACAGAACACGATGTGGTGCTGGGCACACACGGTCGTGGAGTCTACATCATCGACGATATCACACCGCTGAGAAACCTGACCACCGAGGTGGTCGAAGCCGAAGTCAGCATCCTGCCATCACGGCCATCCTACATGGTCCTCAATTCATCACTGCAGGAATTCACAGCAGATGATTCATTTGCAGCACCGAATCCGTCGGAATCGGCAACGATCAGCTATTACCTGAAGAAGCGTCACATGTTTGGCGATCTGAAACTGGAAGTCTATGATCAGGATGACAATCTGATCACGACACTTCCCGGTCCCAAGCGCAAGGGCATCAACCGCGTTCAGTGGCCGATGCGCTTCAAGTCGCCCAAATTCCCGCCCTCGACCTCACTGGTCCAGGCCTTCGGTGGCCCGCGCGTTCCAGAGGGGGAATACAGGGTCAGGCTGATCAAGGGCAAGGAAACGCTCGAGACCACTGTCAAGCTGATCCCGGATCCACGCTCACGCTATTCAGCCCGAGAGCGCAGGCAGCAGCAGCAACTGGCACTTGATCTGTACGACCAGATCAATTCCCTGACCCACCTGAGTGATAACCTGATCCTGGTGCGGGATGCCATCAAGGCCAATCTCGATCAGTTCGATGGCGGTGACAGGGACACCCTGCAGGCTTATCACGACGACGTCGAGGAACTGCGTACATCGCTGTCGGCCTCCGGCAGTGCCGGCCTGATTTCCGGTGAAGAAAAACTGCGCGAGAAACTGGGGAATCTGTACGGTCATGTCTCGTCCTTCGACGGGGCACCCACCGACACCCAGATTCGTCAGAAGAACCAGATCCAGGCCAGAATCGACGAAGCCACTGACAGCGGTAATGTGCTGCTGGGTGAGCCGCTTGTGAATCTGAACGCCCTGTTCGAATCAAAGGGACTGGCAGCAGTTGAAACCATAGACAGGGACAGCTGGAACGAGAAGGAGGGAATGCAGGGTTTCACCGTGAAACCGGATCGGCTGTTCATGCAATCCCTGCCATTCAATGCGCTGATGCTGTTCTCCGTGCAGTCCAGCTTCTGAAACATGTCATCGCGGTCCCGGCCAGTCGGCCGGGATCGTGGTAATCAATCCACCCTGAACTGGCGGATTCTGCCTTCCTTTCCCGTCATATCCTGCAGTACTCCAACTGGAGCAGGACATGAGACATACTGACATCATCCCGCAGTTGTCAGGGCCGCTGTTTCTGACTGACGGCGGACTCGAAACCGACATGATTTTCAATCACGGCATCGAGCTGCCCTGTTTTTCTGCCATCAATCTGATGCGTACTGAATACGGTCGTCTCAAATTACAGCGATATTATTCCGAGTACCTGGGCCTGGCACGCAAAAACAGGGCCGGATTCATTCTTGAGTCGCCGACCTGGCGAGCCAGTACCGACTGGGCAGAACCCATGGGGCTTGGCCAGCAGGAACTGGCTAACCTGAACCGGCAGGCAATCAGAATGCTGATCCGGATGAAGCAGGACAATATCAGTTCAATTCCCGTGTGTGTCAGTGGCTGCATCGGCCCGAGAGGCGACGGCTATGTTGATGAACTCGCGATGGATCCGGCTGCGGCGTACGCATATCACGCACCGCAGATAAAACTGCTGGCAGACAGTGGTGTTGATGTTGTATCGGCCCTGACCATGACGAATATCAATGAGGCGCTGGGAATCACCCAGGCTGCTGCGGATGTCGGGGTTCCGGTGGTGATTTCATTTACCGTGGAAACTGATGGAAGGCTGTCGGGTGGAGAGTCACTGGCCAGTGCAATTGCCGCGGTCGATACCCTGTCCAGTGTCAGTCCCCGATACTACATGATCAACTGTGCTCATCCGGAACACTTCGCCCGCATCATAGACAGTGGAACACGCTGGGCACGACGCATCGGTGGGCTGAGGGTCAATGCCTCTCGATGTTCTCATCAGGAACTCGACAATTCCGACACCATCGATGATGGCAATCCCGAAGAACTCGCCCATGATGTTGCCGCTGTGGTCGAACTGATGCCGTGGCTGGCTGTGATTGGTGGTTGCTGCGGTACCGATTACAGGCATATCAGGGCCATCTCATCTCAGCTCGATTTCGTCGCCTGAACTTGATCTGATGCACAGACCGTGCTGATGATTTCGGCTAGAATGACTGAATTGGGGACACACTGGGAACTCGACTGATCGTACCGGATCCACCGCTGAATCAGGCAGATACAATGCAGGACACGTTTCCAGCCCAGGGGGCAATCTCAATGCGGATCAGATCAGTGATCCGTCCACGGAGGGCTGCAAGGTGTTGCAGGGAAACTGGAAAGTCAGTAACCGGATCGGTCTGGTCTCGGTTCTGGTTCGGGATCATGACGAAGCCATTGCGTTCTATTGTGATCGACTGGATTTCACGGTGCGTGAAGATTCGGTTACCGATGGACAGCGTCGGGTTGTGATTTCACCGCAGGGGAAGCAGGGGTTCGGTCTGCTGCTGACGCTGGCAGAAACCGAGCAGCAGCAATCATCTGTAGGCAACCAGAGTGGTGGTGCGGTTTTCCTGTTTCTCTATACCGATGATTTCTGGCGTGACTACAATGCCCTGCGTGAACGCGACGTCAGATTCGTGCGCAACCCTCGTAATGAGGATTCCGGTACCGTGGCCGTGTTCAGCGATCTGTATGGCAATCTGTGGGATCTGATCGAGCCCAACTGATGACGTCAAAGGGATTCATTCTGGAAACCGAGCGCCAGTACCTGAGGGAACTGATGCTGGACGATGCCCTGTGGTTGCTCGACATGCTGAATCAGCCTTCGTTTATTCGCAATATCGGAGATCGGGGCGTACGTACTCAGGCTGATGCCGAGAATTATCTGAGAACCGCCTTGCTCGATCATTATGCCGCACACGGGTTTGGCATGTGGCTGGCGATGGCAAAGCTGCCGCTTCGGCCTGATGAAGCCAAACCCGATACAGCACTGGGACTGTGCGGACTGGTGAAACGAGAGCAGCTGGAGTATCCGGATGTCGGATTTGCCTATTTGCCCGAATTCTGGGGGCTTGGACTGGCAACCGAGGCTGCAGAGGCGGTGGTGGCCTATGCACGGCAGCGGCAGCTGTCACCCAAACTGCTTGGCATTACCTCACTCGATAACAGCGGATCGATTCATGTACTCGAAAAGATCGGCATGCGTTTTCAGAATCTGATCGGCTTTGATGGTGAGGATGAGGATACACGGCTGTACAGCCTGCATCTGGATTGAACCGGGCAGCGTTCGTTCAACCCGCCGCCGAGCGCTCAACGGCCGGGTTGTACGTGTCCACACTCGCTGCAGGTACGGTTCTTGATGTCAGCATAGTAGCGGTCGAAGATTGGCGGCAGCTGCGTTTCGATATTTTCAAGGTGAAAATATTCCTCATAGATACGGTGATTGCATGATTCGCAGTACCAGGCAAAGCCGTCCAGTTCGTGAGCCAGTCGCTTGCGTTCGATAACCAGGCCCACGGTATTCTCGAATCGCTGCGGTGAATGGGGCACAAGTGGTGGCAGCAGGAAAATCTCGCCCTGACGGATTTCTATGTCTTCTGGCCCATCATCGGTCATGGTGCGCAGTATCATCGCACCCTTGATCTGATAGAAGAATTCAGGCCCTTCCTCGATGTGGTAATCAGCTCGCTGATTGGGGCCACCAACAACCATGACGATGAAATCGCCATGCGGCCATACCATCTTGTTGCACACCGGTGGTTTCAGAAACTCGCGGTGATCTTCTATCCATTGTCTGAAATCAATGGGGGGCATGAGATTCATGAGGAGACCTCGTCTATCTGTGCGATGCATTTCAGTTCGATGGCTATCGGTGTTGGCAGCGAATTTATTTCGATGGTGGTCCGGGTGGGCTGATTACCTGTGAAATATTCGCTGTAGATCTGGTTGAACTGTTTGAAATCACGTTCCATGTCGGTCAGGAATATGGTGACATCAATCAGGTCATCCCATTGACTGCCAGAGGCCTCGAGTATCGTTTTCACATTGGTGAATACCGAATGACACTGTGCTTCGATATCGTATTCGATCAGATCCCCCTGATCATCGTACATATTTCCCGGTACCATGTCCGACCCTGCCAGTCTTGGGCCAACACCCGAGAGGAACAGCAGATTTCCCACGCGTCTGGCATGAGGGTAGGCACCAACCGGGTCCGGTGCTGAATCAGTGTTGAAGGTGGAATCGGTCATGGTGTCGATGCGGCTGAATCTATGGAATGACGATCCTAACCTGCAGGCATGACAGGTTCAACAGACATTCGCATCATCCGTCGATGCACGTTGATATGAGTGCTACAACCCGATGCACACGTTCTTGGGTTCGGTGAAGAATCGCATCGCCTCAAGTCCACCTTCACGACCTACGCCCGAATTCTTCATGCCACCGAAGGGGGTACGCAGATCACGCTGCAACCAGCAATTGACCCAGACGATGCCGCACTCGAGTGAGGCAGCAATGCGATGGGCTCGTTTCACATCGGCGGTCCAGATGGTTGCAGCCAGGCCGTAGCTTGAATTGTTGGCCAGTGTCACGGCTTCGGATTCAGACGAAAAGGGCGTCAGTGTCACCACCGGCCCGAAGATTTCCTGCTGATTGGTCTGACTGGACATGTCGAGTCCTTCAACGATGGTCGGCTCGACGAAGAAACCATCGCTGCAACGCCCGGACATGGCATGACGTTTGCCGCCAGTCAGAATCGTGCCGCCTTCCTGACCTGCTGTCTGGATACAATCGAGAACCTTTTCCATATGATCGGCTGATACCAGTGCGCCCTGTTCGGTCGAATCTTCTGCCGGGTCACCCATCTGCAACTGCCGTGCCTTTTCGACCAGACGATCCCTGAACTGCTCATAGAATGAATCCTCGATCAGAATGCGTGACGCACACAGGCAGATCTGTCCCTGATTGGCGAAACTGGCCCTGAGAATACCTGTCACGGTCGAGTCCAGGTCACTGTCGGCAAATACAAGCGCCGGATTCTTGCCGCCCATTTCGAGTGAGTACTTTCGAAACTTTGGTGCGCAGGTGCTGGCAATCCATTCGCCGACCCGAGTCGATCCGGTGAAGGACACCACCTTGCATTTGTCATTGTCGACCAGCGCAGCACCACTCCTGTCGCCACGACCGTGAATCATGTTGATCACACCATCGGGGAATCCAGCCTCGACAACCAGCTGGCAGAACAGGTTGGCGGTCGATGGCGTGACTTCAGATGGCTTGGCCACCACCGTATTGCCCGCCGCAATGGCCGGGGCAATTTTCCAGGTCAGCAGATACAGTGGCAGATTCCACGGTGAGATGCAGACAGCCACGCCGATTGGCTGCCTCAGGGTGTAGTTGATGACAGTGCCGTTCATGTCGTGTGATTCACTGGAAAACTGGGTGGCGGCCGCAGCAAAGAATCGAAGATTGGCACTGACGCGGGGGATATCGATGTTGCGGGCGACCTGAATCGGCTTGCCGGTATCACGTGATTCCAGCTGTGCCAGTTCTTCCTGATGCTGATCAACCAGATCAGCCAGCCGATGCATTAGTGCGCTACGCTGCTCGGCACTGGTCCGGCTCCAGCGATCGAAGGCAACCGTGGCTGCTTCGAGTGCATGCTCGGCATCACTGTCACAGGAATTTGCCAGTTTGCCGACGACCTTGCCAGTGGCCGGTTCGATCATTTCCAGCCAGTCATCATGATCTGGGTCACAGAACAGGTTATCTATGAAATTGAGTACTTTTTCCACGCGTGTTCCGTTCCCGAATTGAGCTGCCAGTTGTGGTATTGTAGCCGCTCTTCACGGCATGAGCATAGCAGGAGCAATCACGGATGAGTCAGCGACGTTTTCGTCAGGCTGTTCAGTTACTGACGCAGAAACAGTACGGCGAGTGTCTCAGGCTGTGCCGGGAGCTGAGGAATCAGCCTGAACCCGTACCTGTCGGCAACCTCGATCTTGATCTGCTCTATGGGATCGCCCTGTGTGAATCGGGCGATATCAATAACGGTTCGACATTGCTTGATGCACTGATTGCGGCACAGCCGGATCACCCCGAGATTCATTACAACTATGCCTCGGTGATGGCTGCATGCGGGCAGACCGACAAGGCGATAGACCTGTATCAGCGCACACTGGAGCTGGCACCGCAGCACCTGAGTGCGCTCAATAACCTGGGAAACAGCCTGTTGCAGTCAGGTCGCATGGAGGACGCCCGTCAGACTTATGAGCGTCTGATTGAGATCGAACCGGCTCACGTGCAGGCGCTGTTCAATCTCGGCAATCTGGCACTGCGAAACGATGAACTGGGTCAGGCGCGGAACTGGTTATCCAGAGCCCTCAAGCTGAAACCGGACTACGACATGGCGCGGTTGGCCATGGCCTCCATTCACAATACGGATGGTGCCTATCGCCAGGCGCTGGACATGTTGAGAGTCAGCAGTCCGCGTCTGTTGCAGGACGATGCCTACTATCGTGAGCGCTCGATTGCCTGCACCGGTGCCGGCAATTTCACTCAGGCACTGGACGATGCCCGAACTGCCTGTGACCTCAATCCCGACATGGCCGCCAACTTCAATAATCTCGGCGTCACCGAAAGCGGCGTCGGTCATCTTGATGAATCGATAGCTGCCTTTGAAAAAGCCATCGAGCTGGATCCCGCCTACGATGAAGCACGGGGCAATCTGATCGACCTGTGTGAACTGTCGAATCGGCTCGATGAGGGCAGGGCAATACTGGATTCACTCAGTGACGAGCAGTCAGCCAGGCCGGAATTCCAGCTGGCCAGGGCTCGCTACGAGATCAGGGACAGTCAGTGGGAAACGGGCAACAACCGATTGCTCCAGCTGCTGCAGGAGGATCTCCCTGAGCGCATGAGGCGTGATGCTCACTACCTTGCCGGCCGCAGTTTTGACAAGTTGAAACAGCATGATGATGCCTTTAACAGTTATATCATTGCCAACCAGACCGATGCCGACCTGTTCAGGCGCGATGAGCAGCCTGCAGATCGTTTCATTGAAATCACCGAGCAACTTGCCGAACACTGGACCCGGCCGCTGCCTCGCATTATTACTGACAAGAGCCGCACTGAAGCGGCGTCTTCCGGGGAGTACAAACTGGCCTTTCTGTTCGGCTTTCAGCGCTCGGGTACCACGCTTCTCGATACCATGCTGGGCAGTGATGAACGAATTCAGGTGATGGAGGAATTGCCGGCCCTGAATCTGCTCATCAGGGATATGGAGCAGGCAGGCCTGTCCATGCCGGCTTGTCTGTATTCTCTGGACGCTGAGCGAGTTGAAAGTCTGCGTGAGGCCTATTTCAGCCATGCGGCACAGTGTCTTTCAGATGCCACCGGTGAGACTCTTGACAGTGATTGCCTGCTGCTGGACAAGTCACCACTTAACATCGTCTACACACCACTGATTCGTGCGCTGTTTCCCGAGGCTCGTCTGATTCTGGCACTGCGGCACCCCTGCGATGTCGTGCTCAGCTGTTTCATGCAGGACTTCACCATGACGCCCTTCATGCTGAATTACACCAGCGTTCAGGGGGTGACCGACATGTATCGGCGCGTCATGGCGTTGTGGCTGCAGTATCTGGATGTATTCGAACTCGAGCATCATGCGATACGATATGAAGACCTGCTGGCCGACAAGACAGCAGAACTGGCCAGGCTCAAATCGTTCCTAGGTCTGGAAGATCAGGGGGAGGATGATGATCACACCCGTCATGCGCACGAGCGCGGCCTGATCAATACACCCAGCTATTATCAGGTGACTCAGCCATTGTACACCAGTGCCCGTTATCGCTGGCTCAACTACCGCAGACATCTGAAAGAAAGCATGCCCGTACTGCAGCCGTTTATCGAGCGATTCGGTTACGCCGGGGTGGAAGAGGCTGAATCAGATTGATTTCATTCTGCCGCCATCGACTGCAATGCTCTGGCCACTGACATAGGAGGCTGCCGGCGAGGCGAGAAAGGCGATTACCTGTGCCAGTTCTTCAGCTTCAGCGAAGCGTCCAAACGGCACTTGTGCCTTCATGCCATCGGCTACGGCCTGTTCGGTTTGTCCACTGGCTGCTGCTCTGCTGGAAATAATGCTGTCTAGTCGACCCGTCTGGGTGAAACCCGGGAGTACGTTGTTGACGGTGATCTGATCGGGGCCGAGTTCGGCCGAGAGGGTCTTGGCCCAGCTTGCCATGGCACCGCGCACGGTGTTGGATACTCCGAGGCCGGGTATCGGTTCCCTGACCGAGGTCGAGATGATATTGATGAGTCGGCCGTATCCGCTCTCACGCATCCCGGGCAGCACCCGTTGCAGCAGCTGCTGGGACATCAGCAGGTGCCGGCGCATCGGTGTCAGAAAGTCGGCGTCTGATGCGATCAGCAGGGGGCCACCTGGTGGGCCACCGGCATTGTTGATCAGGATGTTCACGATTTGACCATCCAGTGCCGAATCGATGTCTGCCAGCGACTCCTCCGGCGCATCAAAATCGGCACAGACCCAACGGTGAGACAGACCTTCCAACGGACAGTCAGGCAGTGATGTGATCAGATCATCCAGGCGCGATGAATTTCTGGCGACGGCAACCACGCAGGCACCCAGCTCTGCCAGCTGCAGTGCCGTGGCACGGCCTATGCCTTCACTGGCACCACAGACCAGTGCCGTCTTGCCAGTCAGGTCGATCTTCATCGGCTACACTCCTGTTGACACATCAGAATCGTGCCGAACCGGGCACGCGCGGATAGGGGATGACGTCACGTATGTTGGCCATGCCGGTGATGTAAGAGATCAGGCGTTCGAAGCCCAGCCCGAAACCGGCATGCGGTACGCTGCCGTACTTGCGCAGGTCCAGATACCAGTCATAGTCTTCCGGTTGCATGCCCTGGGCAATGATGCTGTCGGTGAGGACATCGAATCGTTCCTCACGCTGAGAGCCACCAATGATCTCACCGATTCCAGGTGCCAGTACATCCATGGCAGCCACGGTACGACCGTCTTCATTGCGCCGCATGTAGAACGCCTTTGCATCCTTCGGGTAATTCATCACGATCACCGGACGCCGGGCATAGTTCTCGGACAGGAATCGCTCATGTTCAGTTTGCAGATCCATGCCCCAGTTGACCGGAAACTCGAACTTCTTCTCGACCTTCTTCAGCAGATCGATGGCTTCGGTGTATTCCATGCGGGCAAATTCGGAATCCGACAATTCCTCCAGACGCTTGATGATCTTGCTCTTGTCGGTGACCTGCTTCTGCAGAAACTCCATGTCGTCGGCACATCGATCCAGCACATGAGAGAACACGTACTTGAGAAATTCCTCGGCCAGATTGGCGTTGTCGGTCAGGTTGGCGAATGCGATCTCGGGTTCGACCATCCAGAACTCGGCCAGGTGGCGCGATGTATTGGAGTTCTCGGCCCGGAATGTTGGACCGAAGGTATAGACTTTCGACATAGACAGACAGAAGGCTTCAACATTGAGCTGGCCCGAGACCGTGAGGAACGATTCCTTGCTGAAAAAGTCCTTGCTGAAATCGATCTGGCTGCGATCATCCCGCGGCAGGTTTTCAAGGTCGAGTGTGGATACGCGAAACAGTTCGCCGGCACCCTCGGCATCCGATGCCGTGATAATGGGTGTGTTGACCCAGTAGAAGCCATTGTCGTCGAAAAACCGGTGAATCGCCTGCGCCACGCGATGTCTGATCCGGTTGATCGATGCAAAGGTATTGGTGCGTGGTCGCAGGTGTGCCACCTCACGCAGAAATTCGTAACTGTGCTCCTTGGGCTGGATCGGGTAGGTATCCGGATCCTCAACCCAACCGATCACGTTTACGGTCGCTGCGACAATCTCGACCGACTGTCCCTTTCCCTTTGACTCGACCAGCTCACCGGTGATTGAAACGGCACAGCCGGATGTCAGATGCCGTATTTCCTTGTCGTAATTATCCAGCGTGTTGTCGGCGATTGCCTGGATGGGCCTTGTTCCCGACCCATCGCTGATGTGCAGGAACGAAAATCCTGCCTTTGAATCGCGCCGTGTACGGATCCATCCCTGTACCGTGACCTGGGTGCCGACATCGGCAGCACCATCTAGTAATTGTTGTGTTGTGTAAACCGACATGCCATTTCCAGTGTATACAGTCCTGAAGTCTGCCCGCTATCGAGTGCAGGCAGTAATCTTCCTTTGTCATTAGTGATCCTGACAACAGAGCGGGATCAACACCTGGTTGATCGACGGGTTCAGTTGCCAGCGATTGTCCTTGCTGCAGGCGATGCATGATAAAACAAAGCTAGAAATCATGCACCCATTGCTGTGCCGTTGCAGACAGTTATCGACATCCGAACCTTGACATTTATCGTGTCGGCTACCAGATTAAGCTTGTCATCATTACAAGTTGTCGATATGGCCGTCACCCTCACACAGAATGCTGCTGCGCATGTTCGCAAATTCATGGATCAGAACGCCGATGCCATCGGTCTGCGCCTGGGCGTTGAAAAAACCGGTTGTTCCGGCTGGGGATACAAGATTGACCTGGCGCTTGAAAACCGCGAATCGGATTCGGCATTCACCTCGGAGGGGATACGGATTCTGATTGATGATGACAGTCTCGACAAGCTCGACGGTGTCACCGTCGATTTCAGGCAGAATGGACTCAACCGTCAGTTTGTATTCGATAATCCGAATGCCGCAGAAGCCTGCGGCTGTGGTGAAAGTTTCACTTTAGAGTCGCCCGAACAGGTCTGATCAGCTCGTTGCTGACGCATGCTCTGCAAGCCTTCAACCCGGTGTGAATCTGATCTGTCAGATGACGCATGCCATTGTTTTTGAATGTAAACATTTTGTAACAGTCATTCGGTCAACGGTGACAGTCGAAATGAAACACGTATCCTTGAATGCATCGTAAGGGTACGAAGCAATGGCATTGGGTCGCAAGGCCCAATGCCGGGGTCTCTTCTCGATCGAGACCGACAGGGTACAACATTGAGCAATGAAGCAGTCGAAACAAAAAATTGCCCTGATCATTGATGACGACACCGATGCACTGGCATACAGTGAAGTCGTGTTTGGTGATTGTGGCTACCAGACCTTCGGTTACAGCCGTTTTTCCGATTTTACCCGTAATCTGCAGCACTCGCCCGACGTCATCGTGCTGGATCTGCTGATGCCCGAGGATGACGGTCTGCAAACCCTGCACAAACTGGCCCGTCTCAACATCAAGAGCCCCCTGATCATTCTGAGCACCAGTGGCGAACTGGTACTCAAGGCGGCAGCGTCTGTGGCGCGGCTGCTTGGTTTCGAGGTGCTTGGCTATCTCAGAAAGCCCTATTTCAAGACCGATGCCATGGATTTGCTGTCACGCTCACACAGTGGCAAGAATGACGCCATGTCCGACAAGGATGTGGAACGGCTGATCAAGAACAGTCGTGTGACCAGCCTGTACCGACCCATTGTCAACATGCTCAACGGCAAGGTGATCGAGCTGAATTCAGAACCGGTGTTACTGCACCCTCGACTGGGTAACGTCAAGCCCTCTGAATTTCTGCCGCTGACCCGATCAAGTCGATTGCGATCCATGTTTTCCAGCAAGTTCCTGAAACTCATACTCGGTCACTGCCGGGAGCTCAATGAAGCCGGATTTGCAACGCCGATCACGATCAACCTGATGCAGGAAATCATCGGCAATCCAGGGTTTCCGGACTATCTCTCGCGGGAGTGCATGGATGCCAAGATCCTTCAGAGCCAGATCGTCATCGCACTCAATGAGGGCACACTGTACGGTGATTACCTCAACATACTGACCAATCTGACTCGCCTGAGCTTGCGGGGCAGTCATATCGCACTGGATAACTTCAACAGTGTCACGAGTCCACAGGGACAGCTCAGTTCTGTACCGTTCTCACAGATCCACCTGTCACCCGAATTGTTGCATGGCTTGCTGAATGATCTCGATCGTCGTTTCATGCTCGACAATCTGGTGACCCACTGCAAGGATCAGGGTATCGATCTGGTGGTGACGGGAATCGAGTCGATGGAAGCTGCCGGCATGATGATGGATCTGGGTATCTATCACATGAGTGGCCCGTTATTCAGGGCATTCAGCGAATTTGAAACACTGCTGTACTGGATGAAGGATGCTGAAAACTACATGAAGGAAGCCGGAATCATTACAGCCAACCAGGTGGCATCCGGCTGAATCTGAATCTCAGTCGTCTCTCGCACCAAGAAGTTCGTCCAGTTCCCTGATCATACCATCCAGTGCCTCACGGACTGATTTGTCTGTAGGTGAAGTCAGTCGCAGTTCCTCATCCAGCCTGCGTGAGGCAACAGCCAGGCTGTCAAAACCATACAGACCCGCTGATCCGGCCAGTTTGTGAGCAATGTGACGAATATCCACCAGAACTGCAATCTGACCATCGTTCCAGTCTTCTTCGAGTATGCTCAGAGCAGCCCTCTTGTTATTCAGGCTCTCCAGATATTTGAGACGTTGTGCTTCGAGACGTTTTCTCGCCTCCTCTGAAAACTCAGTCATGTCCTTTCAGCAATGATTTGATTTGATCTGCCAGCAACGAAATATCGAATGGCTTGGTGAAATAGGCACTGCAACCCTGTTCCTCTGCGTTCTGCCTGTCCTGTTCAAGATTCGATGCACTCATGATGACGATCGGGATGCTGGCGTCAGTTTCCCTAATCTTGCTGACGACATCAGTATCGGCGTTGTCGTCGAGATTCAGGTCGGAGAGTACAAGATCAACTGAACCCGAGCTGATAATCCTGATCGCATCAACAAGCTTGCCAGTCGTGGTGATGTCCAGCGCGTATTCGGACAGGAACATCTGGATGTATTCGAGTACATCCTCATCGTCTTCAATGATGAGAACACGGTTTCCTGATGCAGCGACTGGCTGCTCTTCCTGTTCAATTTCGATACAGGGCTTGGCATCGATTGAAAAACTGAATGTTGACCCCTTGCCAACCTCGGATTCAATGACTAGCTTGCCGCCGAGGATTTCTGTCAGGTGTTTGCTGATCGATAGCCCCAGACCCAGACCCTTGGAGCCCGTGCTGCCGGAAAGCTGTGTGAACGCGTTGAAGATCCGGTCCTGATCAGCTTGTGAAATCCCCGGACCTGAATCCTTCACCGACACCATCAGTCGGTTGGATTTCTGCTGCCAGATCACCTTGATCCAGCCGGATTCGGTATAGCGAATCGCATTGGAGATCAGGTTGACAATGATTTGCCTGAGCCTGACATTGTCAGTGAGGATATCCGGCACATTACATGACTGGCACACAATCTCGAAGTGCAGGCCTTCCTGTGCCGCCAGTGGCTCGAAGATCATGCGCAGGGAATCGAACAGGGCAGGTAGATTGACCTTTTCCTGACGTGCCTCGATCGTGTCTGAAACAACACGACCGTGTTCCAGCAGATTGTCGACCAGTGACAACAGATGATTGGATGACTTTCGTATGCCGAGCAATCTTGGGTTGCTGGTTTCCGATTCATTTTCCAGAATGTCGCAATAGCCGAGTATCGAGGTGAGTGGTGTTCTGAATTCGTGTGACATGCCGGCAATGAACTGACTCTTCATCTGGCTGGCCTTTTCCGCTTCTCGGTTGGCCAGCTCCAGCTGACGATTCAGCTTTCGCATGCGGTATTCGAGCAGGCGGATTTCATTGCTCTTCTGTTGTAATTCAACTTCTGCCTGAAACTGTGATGACACATCAAACATCAGTACGAATGTGCTCTCAGGCCCCGGGATGACGTGCAGATCAATGATCTCCTGACGGTTTACCTGAACCATCTTCAGTTCAATTGGTTGATGATGCCCGAGTCCGAAAACAACCGGGTATCTGTCGGTCAGACTGTCTCCCGCCTGGCAATCCTTGAGTGATTCAAGTCTGAAGCCGTGAATGGATCTGATGATCCACTTTGAATCGACTTCAATACAGAACGGCCGGATAGATTCATTGAATCGCTGTGCAAGTGTCTGCATCACGATTGCAGGAAATTGCTGTGTCATGATGAATTTACTCTGTTCAGCTGTCTTGCGAGATCGCTGATTGCGGCATTCATGTTTTCACCCCGTTCTGGCACTGGTGAAGTGTATTGACCAGTTGACCATGCCTGCTCGCACGATGTCACTGGACGAGATTTCATTCTCATCGCTCAGGTCGACCTTGTTGATCATCAGGCAGAATGGCAAATCGCCACAGCTTTCAACGATCTGGCTGTGCAGTGTCTGAGCGGTGTTCAGTGTTGGTCTGCGAGTGGAATCGCACACCAGAATATACCCGGTCATGCCGGTGATGTAGGTCGTCCGCAGTGCATCAAGATGATCAACACCCGCAATGTCCCAGACTACCAGCCTCTGTTTGCCAAATACTGATTGACTGTCCTGACTGTGTGACCCGTCATGCCCGACCTCCAGCGTTTCGACAGTCGCACCGACTGTGGTGATGATGGATTCGTCGAATTGACCGGTGACCAGTCGGTGGACGATCGTGGTTTTGCCAACAGCGAAATCACCCAGGACACAGATTTTCGCTATTCCGGCATCAGCCATGGAAAATGACTCCAGATGACGATGATGTTGGAGGCTGATCCAAAACGTTGAGCGAGTCTGCTGTTTTCAAACTGTGAAATTCCTGAGGTTAATACACATGCATGATGCATTAACATCACGAGAGTCTCAATTGGTTTGATCTCTCGATTGCAGTTCAGGCTGCGTTGTCGTTACTGTCGAGCCGTTCCAGCCGATAGCCATGATGATAAATGCTCTTCAATCGCCAGCCGTGATCCTTGGACAGCTTGAGTTTTTTCCTCAGTCGCGAGATGTGTGTGTCGAGGGTGCGGGTCACCACAGTTTCATTGAGGCCCCAGATTTCCTTCAGCAGCAGATCACGCGGCAGGATCCGACCCAGATTCTCGATCAGCCGGGCCGAGAGTTCGAATTCGCGTCGGGTCAGTTCGACTTCATCACCGTCCAGTCTCAGGCTGTTCATCTGGCGATCCAGTTCGATGTTACCAATAACTACTTTGTCCGGCTGTACGTTTTCAGGGCTGGCCCGACGGGCAACAGCCTCGATCCTGGCCTGAAGTATCAGGTTGTCGAGTGGTTTGATCAGATAGTCATCGGCACCGTTTTCCAGTGCGAGTACGATGTCTTCAGCCGCATCACGGGCAGTGACGAAAATCACGGGAATCTTTGTGCCGATATTGGTTCTGAGCCATCTGAGGACTGAATAGCCGTCCAGATCAGGCACTTCCCAGTCGAGCAGTATCATGTCGAATTGCTCTGACTTGACCGTCCTGATCAATTCCTGTCCATGGTCGAGCCACGTGACGCTATGTCCGGCAGCCTCAAGCCAGATCTTGATGACCCCTGCCTGATCGTGATCGTCTTCTAGAAACAGTATTCTCAATGTCTGGCCTTCTGTTTTCTGATCAGTGAATTCAGTTTCATGCCGTCTGGACCAAACGGGTTACCTGATGAACAGGACTTTATCGTTTTGCCATACGCCTGCTTATCATATCGTCCCGGGTGCCTATTGTCATGTGGCAGATCGAACAGATGTGATCTGCCATCAGAATCGATTGAACTCGCAGTCGCCTGGGTGGTCACAGAGAACCGGACAATACTACGAGCACTTTCGGCAGCAAAGGGATCAATCATCTTGTCAGCCAGTCGTCTTGACGGATATGATGCGCAATTGAAAATTGTTGAACTATCTGCAGATGACACAGTCTAGAAGGATTGACACATTTGCTCCGGGGAAAGGAGCAAGCCCAGATGGGCGAAAAGAAGGTTGACAAGGCACTGGTCGACCGTGTGCAGGAGGGCGACAAACGTGCATTCGACTTGCTGGTTCTGAAGTACCAGCAGAAGATTGCCAATGTCATCTCCCGATACATCAGTGATCCTGTCGAGACACTTGATGTTGCCCAGGAAACCTTTATCAAGGCCTATCGGGCAATCGGCAGGTTCAGGGGCGACAGCGCCTTTTATACCTGGCTGTACAGGATTGCGATCAATACCGCGAAGAACTACCTGGTTGCCAGGGGCAGGCGCCCGCCTCAGACTGATGTGGATCTGGGCGACGCCGAACAGTTCAACGTGCATGCACGACTGAAGGAAGATGAAACGCCTGAAAAGGCACTGGTCCGGGAACAGATCAAGGCAACCATAGACAGCACCATTGCCAAATTGCCCGATGACCTGAAGACTGCCATTTCACTGCGTGAGTTTGACGGACTCAGTTACGAAGAAATCGCAGAGGTCATGGAATGTCCGATAGGTACCGTACGGTCGCGGATTTTTCGCGCACGTGAAGCGATTGACCGGCAACTGGAACCATTACTGGAAAACACCGAGGCATTGAGATAACACATGTCAGACAAGCATACAGAGAGCCTTTACGCATTTATGGACGGTGAACTGGGTGAGCATGAAACCCGGTTCCTGCTGAGAGCGCTCGATAATGATCCGGCGCTCAGGGCCAGGTGGCAACGGTTTCATCAGAGCCGTACGCTCTACCACGAGCCAATATCCGTGGACGCATCGTCTCTGGCCGACCGGATCGCTGCCGAACTCGAAGATGAAGCACTGCCGGAATTCGAGCCGGCGACACGAACACATCGCTGGTACAAGCCACTGGCCGGCATGGCGGTAGCCGCTTCGGTGGTGTTTGGTGCCTTCAGTTATCTGCAGATCGGACAGGATCCGATCAGTACGACAACCGTTGTCGAAGCCGGGCGTGCCGAACTCAATCCGCAACCGTTTGACGAGAATGAACCGGTGATTCGTCATTCTGCAGAAACCGTGGCGGAAACCGAGTGGGATCCACGGCTGCAGTCCTATCTGATGCGCCACTCCCCAGGTGTCCAGTCGATCACAATCAAAAAACCTGATTCCCTACATCTACGTACTCAGTACTCCCGTGACTGAACAGAGCGAAGAAAACGACTCCGAGCCTGAGTCAGACACGGCCAGCGGCGATCAAGTCGGCGTCAATGAATAGCAGGTTGATCCTCGGCTTCATGCTGCTGATCGGCAGCATGGGTGCCAGTGCCGCAGAACGCAGGACCGTCACTGACTGGCTCGAAGCCATGGCCACGGCCGTCGACAACCTCAACTACAAGGGTACCATCGTCTATTCCCGTGACGATTCACTGGAAGTACTGAGTGTGGTTCACAAGTCGGATGAGCAGGGCAGTCGTGAAAAGATCACTACTCTGAATGGTGAAGCGCGCGAAATCATTCGCACCAATGACAGTGTCCGAGGCATTTTCGCTGACAAGGCCTCGGTGGTGATGGATGCGAGAATTACCGAGGGTCTGTTCCCGATCATTCCCTATACCCAGATCGCAGCGGACGATGAACATTACCGAGTCAGGCTGGCACCTGGTATTGACCGTGTCGCCGGTTATCGTACTCGTGTCGTCGAAATCATACCCAGAGACGATTACCGTTTTGGTCAGAAACTGTGGCTGGAAGAGAACACAGCCATGCTGCTGAAGAGTCGCATCATTGACGAAAGTGGTCAGACACGAGAGGAAATGACATTTGCGACGGTAGATCTGGGTGTGTTCATCAACGATCGAGATCTGGCACAAAGCCTGAAATCACCGACAGCAGTTGAAATCGAGATCACCAATGCGGATTCGACCGAATCGGGAACCGCCGAGATGCCAAACCACTGGCAGGTGAATCAGGTGCCTGCCGGATTTGTCATGACCCGGCACAGTCATGATCGTGGTCAGGGCAGAAACCGGCTTGAACACCTGGTGTTCACCGATGGGCTGGCGTCGGTATCTGTCTATATCGAATCCATACGGGGCAATCAGAAAGTCATCAGCGGATTCCGCGAGATGGGTGGGCTTCATGTGTTTGGTCGCCAGGCCGGTAATGTCAATATCACAGCCATGGGCGAAGTGCCTGTCAAGACACTGAGACTGATGGCCGAATCCGTTCAACGCGTTCACAACGTAGCGACTGAATGATCCGGCGGACGGCCATCATCGAATCCATCGATGGCGGCACCGCCGTACTCCTGCTCGACAGGACGTCATCATGCAGTACCTGTCTCAAGGGGCGCGGATGCGGCATGGGTCTGATCACTGACCTGTTTGCGAGGCAGGCTGTCCGCATCAGGGTCAGGGCCACCGAATCAATGAGCAGGGGCGACAGACTCGTGCTGGGTCTGGATAACCAGAAACTCGAGTGGATGACATTCAGGCTCTATTTACTGCCTCTGATGCTGTTGCTCACTGGCATGACAGTGGGGCACTTCTCTTCGATTCTGACCGGTATCGACAGTGATTTGTCCAGCCTGACCGGAGGCGTCATGGCACTGCTGTTCAGCTTCTGCAGTCATCGCGTCATGCAATCGGAAACCGACATCAGCGAGATCAGTTTGCTGGAAACGTCAGGCGCACAGCACAACAGTAGCTGATCAATCTTCCGCGCCGGTGTACAGACCAGTCACAGCACCTGGGCATGAACAGCGGCAACAGTGTACTGTTTGCCATACTTTCGTGATAAAATGATATGTTGCATGTGAGGGTGTCATTGAACCATGATGCCTGAAGGCAACCACCGACCACCGACGGTGGTTTTTTTTGTTTAAAATCAGGACCATATCAGCGTCTTTTCACGAGGTTTGAAACCCAGTAGTGAGTTCAAAACAGTCCCATATCCGAAATTTTTCGATCATTGCCCATGTCGATCATGGCAAGTCGACGATCGCAGACCGGTTTATCCAGATCTGCGGCGGTCTGTCTGAACGGGAGATGGCGCAACAGGTGCTCGACTCGATGGATATCGAGCGGGAACGCGGCATTACCATCAAGGCGCAGAGTGTGTCGCTCGACTATCAGGCTACTGATGGCGAGACCTATCAGCTGAATTTCATCGACACCCCAGGACACGTCGATTTTTCCTACGAAGTCTCTCGCTCGCTGGTGGCCTGTGAAGGCGCGTTGCTGGTGGTGGATGCGGCCCAGGGTGTCGAAGCGCAATCGGTTGCCAACTGCTACACTGCCGTTGAGCAGGGCCTTGAAGTACTGCCGGTTCTGAACAAGATCGATCTGCCTTCGGCTGAGCCCGACCGGGTCAAGGACGAGATCGAGAATGTCATCGGCATCGAGGCAACGGATGCGCTGGAAGTCAGTGCCAAGACCGGAAGCGGAATCAAGGCCGTGCTCGATGCGCTGGTTGAATCAATCCCGGCACCTTCGGGTGACCCGAACGCACCATTGCGCGCCCTCATCATCGATTCATGGTTCGACAATTACCTCGGTGTGGTTTCGCTGATCAGGGTCGTCGACGGTCAGATCAGCAAGGGTGACAAGATCAGGATGATGTCAACTCTACAGGATTACCAGGTTGACCGTCTTGGCATATTCACGCCCAAGCGTATTGATCGCCAGGAGTTGCTGGCAGGTGAAGTCGGTTTCATGACCGGATCGGTGAAGGATATTCATGGCGCACCGGTAGGCGATACCATCACCTGGAGCAAGAACCCGTCGGACACGCCTTTGCCCGGTTTCAAGGAAGTTCAGCCACGCGTATTCGCCGGCATGTTCCCGACAGATTCCGAGGATTATCCCGATCTGCGGGAAGCACTCGAAAAGCTTCAGCTGAACGATTCGGCTCTGCACTTCGAACCCGAGGTATCCGAGGCACTCGGTTTCGGTTTTCGCTGCGGTTTTCTCGGCATGCTGCACATGGAGATCATTCAGGAGCGACTGGAGCGGGAACACGATATCGATCTGGTGACCACGGCACCGACCGTGATCTACGAGATCGAGACGGTTGACGCAGAGGTTATCAAGCTGGATAACCCGGCCAAACTCCCGGAAACCAATAAAATCAACGAGTTCCGAGAGCCAATTATTCTGGGCAGCATACTTCTTCCTCAGGACTACGTTGGTCCGGTCATCGGTCTGTGCGAGGAAAAGCGCGGAGTCCAGAAGCAGATCCAGTACCTCGGTAACCAGGTTTCAATTAGTTACGAATTGCCCCTGAGTGAAGTGGTGCTCGATTTTTTTGACCGGCTGAAATCAGTCAGTCGGGGTTATGCATCATTCGATTATGAATTTCTCAGATTCCAGCCCGGATCATTCGTTCGGGTGGATATCCTGATCAACGGTGAGAAGGTGGATGCGCTTTCAGTCATTGTGCATTCCGATTTCGCACGCACACGCGGGCGTGATCTGGTTGACCGCTTGCGTGAACTGATCCCTCGCCAGATGTTCGAGATTGCCATCCAGGCGGCTGTGGGGTCACACATCCTGGCCCGCAGCAGTATCAAGGCCCTGCGCAAGAATGTTACCGCCAAGTGTTATGGTGGTGATGTCACCCGCAAGCGCAAGCTGCTCGAAAAACAGAAAGCCGGCAAGAAGCGCATGAAGCAGGTCGGTCGTGTACACGTGCCCCAGGAAGCATTCCTTGCGGTACTCAAAGTAGACAAATAACAGGTACGCCCATCATGACATTCAACCTAGCATTGATTCTTGTTGTCATCACTGCACTGACCGGTGTGATTACCCTGTATGACAAGTTATTTCTTGAAAAGGCACGGGTACGCAAGCTGGGTGACAATTTTACCAGCAGGAAAGAGCGCAAGAAGGCAATGCGGGCTGTCGAACCGGTGGTTGTCGAGTATGCCAAGTCGTTTTTTCCGATCCTGCTGCTGGTGCTGGTGATCCGCTCGTTCCTGTTCGAGCCCTTTCGGATTCCTTCCAGTTCCATGGTGCCGACCCTGCTGGTTGGCGACCTGATTCTGGTCAACAAGTATTCCTATGGCGTCAGGCTCCCGGTGACCAATACCAAGATCATCGAGGGTGACAGCCCACAGCGCGGTGATGTGATCGTGTTTCGTTTTCCCGACAAGCCTGAGATCAATTACATCAAGCGCGTGATCGGTTTGCCGGGTGATACGGTCGAGTTGCGCAAGCATGTCCTGTTCGTCAATGACAACATGGTCACTTCGGATCTGATTGGTGTCTATTCGGATACTCCCGATCAGGTCGGATTTTTCAGACGGCTGGAGTCTCTGCCCGATGCGAAGCCTCATGAGTACCTGCTCAAGCCAGAGCCACAACCGAGCCAGAATTTTCCCAGAACCACCGTGCCGGAGGGGCACTATTTCGTCATGGGTGACAACCGGGACCAGAGTTCTGACAGTCGATCCTGGGGATTCGTGCCTGAGCAGAATCTGGTTGGCGAAGCGGTGCTGATCTGGATGCGCCTGAGTTTTTCAGACTGGGATCGAATCGGAATGATGATCGAGTGAGTACTGCTTGTCGCAAAAGCGGATGCACAGGGCCGTTCAGGTGTATAGAATAAGGGTCAGGAACAGTCGCAAGACCAATCAGCCATTGCAGGAGAGACAGAATGCATCGACGTAACAAACAGGGCGGAATGACATTCCTTGGGTTCATTATCGTTCTGGCCATTGTCGTCTTCGTTGTCATTATCGGGATGAAACTGTTTCCCGTGTACCAGGAGTACTATTCGGTTGTCGGGGCCATGAACAATGTGGCTGCACAACCTGGTGTGGGAAACCAGACACCTGCACAGATCAAGGTCATGCTCGACAAGCGTCTGTACACCAGTTATGTGGAAACCGTGACTCAGAAGGACATGAAGGTGACCCGTACCAAGAATGGGCTAGAACTCAACGTCGCCTATGAAGTCCGAAAACCGCTGATCGGCAATCTGGACTTCATCGCCTCATTTGACAAGACAGTCGAATTGAACTGAACCATGAAACTTGAAACGAAACTGGGTTACGAGTTTCGTGACACGGCATTGCTTGCCCTGGCATTGACCCACCGAAGTGCCGGAAAACACAATAACGAACGTCTCGAATTCATCGGTGACGGCGTTCTCAATTTCATCATTGCAGAAACCCTGTACCGCCACTTTCCAGAGGCAGCCGAAGGTGATCTGAGCCGGCTCAGAGCCAGGCTGGTCAAGGGTGAGACACTCGCAAATGTGGCAAGAGAAATTGATATCGGCCCGCATATAAGCATGGGCTCGGGTGAGATGAAAAGCGGGGGGGAACGCCGCGAATCCATTCTTGCCGACGCCTTCGAAGCCATCATCGGTGCGATCTTCCTTGATTCCGGATTTGATGCCTGTCAGTCATTCGTCAAGCGCCTTTTCAGCAAGCGTATTGAAAACCTGCCGGCTGCCGATGATCTGAAGGATCCAAAAACCAAGCTGCAGGAGTATCTGCAATCCCGACAATACAATCTGCCTCAATATGAGCTGATCAGATCCGAAGGTGCAGATCATAACAAGTTGTTCACGGTTTCCTGTGCCATCCCGCAACTCGATATCGAAATCGAGGCAGCCGGTCGCAGTCGACGCAAGGCTGAACAGTCCGCAGCAGAGAAGGCACTGCTCAGTATCCTGGGCTAGTAGAGAACCATGACAGAGCCAATGTCTCCAGAAAGCAGTCGCTGCGGTTACGTCTCCATCATCGGACGACCCAATGTCGGTAAATCCACCCTGATGAATGCTGTCCTTGGACAGAAGATTTCCATCACGGCGGCCAAGCCGCAGACCACACGACACCAGATCATGGGTATTCATACGGTCGATGCGGGCCAGATCGTTTTCATTGATACCCCCGGTATCCATCTCAATCCAAAAAAGGCAATCAACCGCTTCATGAACCGGGCAGCTACAGCCCTGTTCCAGGACGTTGATCTGATCTGCTGGATCATCGATGCCAGCCGCTATACAGCGGAAGATGAGCACATAGCCCGTCTGCTGAAGGAGGCAGATTGCAAGGTAATCTGTGTGATCAACAAGATCGATATGGTCGAGGCAAAGGACAAGCTGCTGCCACTGGCAGAATCGTTGCAGACTGAACTGGATCCAGTCGAAATTCTGATGGTCTCAGCGCTGAGGGGGCAGGGCATCGACGATCTCGAAAAACGTCTGATTTCACATCTGCCATTCTCTCAGCCCTTTTACGATGCCGATACGATCACCGACCGCAGTGAGCGCTTTCTGGCTGCTGAATTCATTCGCGAACAACTCACCCGCAACCTGCATCAGGAGTTGCCATATTCGACCACGGTCACCATCGATCAGTTTGTTCAGGACGGAGAGCTGAAGCGAATCTCGGCAACAATCTGGGTTGAGCGAAAGTCCCAGAAGGGCATGGTAATCGGCAAACAGGGTCGTACACTGAAACTGGTCGGGTCTGAAGCGCGCCGAAATCTTCAGCAGCTTTACGACAACAAGGTTTTTCTGCAGTTGTGGGTCAAGGTGAAGGACGGCTGGTCGGATGATGAGCGGGCCCTGCAGAGTTTCGGTTATCAGGATCATGATCTTTCAGGAAACAGTCAGGATTTCTGAACATGCGCGTCAGCCTTGTCAGGGCCACCATACTGCATCAGCGTGACTTTCAGGACCATCACGCGATAATCGATTTCCTGACACGTGATCATGGTCGAATCAGTTTGATGGCGCGCGGTCTGCGAGGCAAGAAATCCCGTCGGGCCGGATTGCTGCAACCATTCACGGAACTGCTGATCAGCTATTCCGGGAGAGGTGACCTGCAATTGCTTGGCAGCGTCGAGGATGCCGGCAAACCGGCGATTCGCCTGTCCGGTATGCCGCTGATCTGCGCCCTGTACATGAATGAGCTGCTGATTCGCCTGCTGCCAGTCGGTGACCCGCATCCAGAGGTGTATGACGTTTATGTCGCGACACTGAACCGTTTTGAGCAGATGCCGGTCTCAGACTGTCTGCGGCAATTCGAAGTCAGTCTGCTCGATGTCCTCGGTTACGGGCTGATTCTCGATCACGATGTCAACATGCAGGCGATTGAACCCGCACAGCGGTACCGATATGATCCCGAGGCAGGAGCACGCCGGTCCAGTGCCACAGCAGACGATCGCCAGGTAATTCACGGCACGACACTGATGGCCCTGTCCTCAGGACGATTCGAGTCGGAAAGGGACAGGATCGAATCCCGCCGATTGATGACCGCTGTCATTGATCATCTGCTGGAAGGGCGTGTGCTCAACACACGACAATTACTGAAGAGTTACCATGTCAACAACTGAACAAATCAACCGGATCCTGCTCGGGGTCAACATCGACCATGTGGCCACACTCAGGCAGGCACGCGGGACGCGATATCCCGATCCCGTGCACGCCGCTGCCATTGCCGAACAGGCCGGTGCAGACTCGATCACCATACATCTGCGTGAAGACCGCAGGCACATTCAGGATCGTGATCTCGAACTGCTGACACAAACCGTGAATACACGCATCAACCTGGAGTGCGCCATCACAGATGAGATGCTTGTCATTGCCTGTGAGGCAAGACCGGCTGATGTCTGCCTGGTGCCGGAGAAGCGTGAGGAAATCACCACTGAAGGCGGTCTTGATGTGATCACTCACAGCGATGATGTCGCATCGGCGATCACACGACTGGCGGATGCCGGTATTCGGGTCTCGCTGTTCATTGATCCTGATCCGGATCAGGTACGGCGGGCTCATGAGCTGGGCGCACCGGTGATCGAGCTGCATACCGGCCAGTATGCAGAAGCCGGATCGGATGCGGAAGTCGAGTCCGAATTCAGGCGAATTCGTGAGGCAGCGCGACAAGCCGATGATCTCGGTCTGATCGTCAACGCAGGCCATGGTCTGCATTATCACAATGTCAAACCGATTGCGGCCATTGAACAGTTGCAGGAATTGAATATCGGTCATGCCATCATTGCCAGGTCGGTGTTCTCCGGGCTGGCTGATGCCGTGGCTGACATGCGGCGTTTGATGACCGAAGCACGAATGGAGAGGAGGGCCACATGATGAAAGCCGTACAGTGTCACGACTGCACCGGGCTTGATGCCTTGTCACTTGAGGAGATTGATTCTCCTGTACCGGGCACGGGGCAGGTGCAGATCCAGGTGTCAGCCACCGGTGTCAACTTTCCCGATCTGCTACTGGTTCAGGGTAAGTATCAGACCAGGGTCGAACCACCATTCATTCCCTGTATCGAGTGTTCCGGCGTGATCAGTGCAATCGGGGACGGGGTGTCGAATCTGCAGGTGGGAGACCGGGTTGTTACCATGATGCAGGCTGGCGCGCTGGCAGAATTCTGTGTCGTTGACCAGTCTCAGGTACTGCCAATTCCGGATGTACTGCCAATTGCGCAGGCAGCGGGCTTTGCCGTCACACACGGCACCATGATGCATGCCTATCGTGACAATGCCTGCCTCACCGAGAAGGACACTGTACTGATCATGGGTGCATCAGGTGGTATCGGCGTCGCTGCCGTTCGGCTGGCCAGAGCCATGGGTGCCGAGGTGATCGCCGCCGCAAGCTCCGATGCCAAACTCTCCTATGCACTCAACGCAGGTGCCAATCACGTCATCAATTACAGTCGCGAGAGTCTGAGAGAGCGGGTTTCAGAGTTGACCAATTCGGTTGGCGTCAGTGTGGTGGTTGATCCGGTGGGTGGCAGCATGGCGCTTGATGCCATCAAGTCGATGGCCTGGGGTGGCCGATATCTGGTCATCGGTTTCGCCGATGGCGAGATTCCCGCCATTCCTGCCAATCTGCTGTTGTTGCGGGAAGCCACAGTACACGGGGTCTGGTGGGGTGTCTGGAGCGCACGCAACCCCGACCGATCCAGCGAAAACTTTCGACTGATGGCTGAATGGGTGGCTCAGGGCAAGCTCAAGATTGATGCGCCTCAGGTCTGGCCGCTGGATCAATTCAGGCAGGCGTTTGATGCCATCGCCAGTCGTCAGGCATTGGGCAAGAACATCATCATCGTCAATCCTGACCTGTGACTGCAGCGTTCGTTCAGGTGGATTCGAGAAAGGCGCGCAGCATCTTGACCTGTTTGAGGAACTCCTGGAAGTAGCTGCGTGATTCAATGGTCTCGTTTCGCATCAGGCACAATTCCAGTGCGGCACAGGTGGTCTGAATGGGTTTGGCACCCACATAACCGGCCGAACCACGAATCTTGTGCACGATGTCACGTGCAGCATCGTACTGCTGTGTGTTGATCAGCTCTTCGATCTTGGGGGAGAACTGCTCCAGTTCGGCGATGAACATCTCGGTCAGTTTTTCCACCAGTGACCGATTACCGCCCGCGGCTGCCAGTGCCTGGGTCTGATCAATGGGTAACTGCAATTCCGGTTCTGTCAGGAATTCATCTGTCACCGTTTCGTTCATGACACGTTCGAGGTTTTCGATGGTATCAAGCAGGGTCTGTCGACTGACCGGCTTCGACAGGTAATCATTGAATCCATGCTCGGCCAGGTTGGTCTGCTGCTGGATCTGCAGGTCTGCAGTGAGTGCGATGATGGCGATTTCATCCATGCCGTAGCCGTCCAGCTGGCGTATGATCGCCGTGGCTTCGATCCCGTCTATCTCGGGCATTCTGATATCCATCAGGATCAGATCGAAAGACTGATTGCGGCATGCCCTGACGGCCTGTTTGCCATCGGTTGCCTCGACGGTAACGTGGTGTGTTTCTTCAAGTACGCCAATCAGGAATTGACGGTTAATGTCATTGTCATCGGCGATTAATATCTGCATTATCCGTTTATGACTCGATGGTCTCGTGGCGTGATTTTCACTCTAGCAGTTTTGTCTGCCTCAGCAAAGGCTCAGACCGCTGTGCCCGAGGTACGTCTCGATATCGAACAGATCATGACCGAATCGCTGATTCTTGACGGCGTCTCGCTGACACTGGAGCAGCTGCCCGATCTCAGTGTACAAAGCAACGGAACCATCGACAGCCTGACACTGCGAAATGGCGATCATCGTATTGAGTCCATCGCCTTCAGCTGCGTGGATCAGGTCATGACAGCGGCACTGGTTTCATGTGAGTTGGCGACACTGGCGTTTCGCAGTGCTTACTGGCCAGACGAACTGTCCGGTGAACTCAGTTATCGTCTAGAGACGAGTAGTGACGCACTTTCGTTCTCGTTGCAGCTACCCCTGGCTGATGGCAGTGTTGAACTCAGCGGCAATGGATCTGTGTCTCGCCTGGATGTCGCTGTGACGGCAGACAAGCTCTCACTGGCAGGACTGACGACGGTGTTTGCCGGAGGCTTGCTGGAACCTGCCGAGACGATAGCAGGCAAGCTGTCGTTCGAGACCGGATTCACCGTCGCCGACCAGATCGACTTCCATCAGACCGAGTTTGTCATCAGCTCGGTGGATTCTGATATCAATCAGAGCCGATATGCCACAGCCTCGGTGAATACCACTGGCAGTCTCACGTATGAAGCTGTGCCTGATGGACACAGGATTGGTGTCGACATCTCATTTCAATCGGGTGAAGTTCTGGCAGGCCCGCTGTACCTGAACCTGTCCGACATTCCTTCACTGGCATTCACCGGTGAGGTGCTGCTGGATCAGCAGTTTGGCGTGCGACAGGTCGATGGCCGATTCACTGACAGCGACGCCCTGAGTGTCTCTGCCCGAGCCGAATTCTCATCCGGCGGCAGCATGACCGCATCGGCCCTTGAACTGGAGAAGATGATATTTCCGGCCAGTTTTGACCGCTACCTTGCATCATTGCTGCAACCCTATGGCTGGGATGGCCTGCTGATCGAGGGTGAGCTGCAGGCAGCCATCAGCCTGACAGGACAGGAACTTGAACGTCTCACCATCGGCTTGACTGATATCACTGTGGTTGATGATCGTGACCGCGTCGATGTGAGTCTGCTCGAAGGTCTGGTCGATTACGATGCACAGGGCGATTCAAGCGATTCATGGCTGAGCTGGAGTGATGCCAGGCTGTACGAGATACCATTTCTGTCCTCACGTGCCGATTTCTTTGCAGGCGGACGCCAGTTTCAGTTACTGAAGACACTGGAGTTGCCATTGTTCGATGGTCTGTTGCGCGTCAGTGAACTGAACGTCAATGACATGCGCACCGAACAGATGAGTGTCGATTTTCTCGGCACGATAGAACCAATCTCGATGCAGTTGATTACCCGGGCACTGGGATGGCCGGAATTTTCCGGATCACTCTCTGGCGAGATCCCGACTGTTTCGGTGCGCGGTGACCGAATCTCGGTAGGTGGTGCCATTGAGCTTGCTGTGTTTGATGGCAGTGTCGTCATCGACCAGCTCGAAATCGAGCGCATGTTTGGTGTTCTGCCATCTTTTTCTGCGGATATTGACTTCAACGCCATCGATCTGGAACTGCTCACAGGGACATTCTCATTCGGCAAGATCGAGGGGCGACTGGACGGCAGCATGCAGGGGCTGCGCATGCTGGACTGGTCACCGGTGGCATTCGACCTGAAGCTGATGACTCCGGAACAGGATAGCGGCAAGCGACGCATTTCACAGCGTGCGGTGAACAATATTTCCAGTATCGGCGGCGGTATTGCCGCCTTGTCGAACTCGGTCCTGAAGATCTTTGATGACTTTGCCTACAGCCGCATCGGCATATCCTGCCGGCTGGTGAATCATGTCTGTTACATGGGTGGAATTGATCGATCTGATCAGGGGTACTACCTGGTCAAGGGGGCAGGGCTGCCCCGTATCAACATCATTGGCTACTCGGGTGTGGTTGACTGGCCTCAACTGGTCGCCAGACTGGCCGCTGCCACAAAAACAACATCGGTGACGGTCGACTAGCTGGCCCAATTGCCTCACAATAGGGCAGGAACTGTTCAGCCAGCAGTCAGCCACTGACTGCTACAGTATGAACACCATGAATCGAGCGAGATCCGCACGGGGACATCAAATGAAAAAACCGGATATCAGAACGTTTCTGGTGATTGGCACCATGGCCATCATCAGCGCCTGTGTCACCATCAATGTCTATTTTCCCGAAGCAGCGGCGGAACAGGCTGCAGACACATTCATCAACAACGTCATCGGTGAAGATGACGATGAGAACACTCAGGCGTCATACCCGGTATCACAGCCTGCATTCAGCCTGCTGGATCTGTTGTTTCCTGCAGCACACGCCCAGTCCGGGGTGAATATCGACATCAATACACCAGAAATCCAGGCCATCCAGCGACGCATGGAGCAGCGATTCGACGACACGCTGTCAGGCTGGTTTGATCTTGGCGCCATTGGTTTCGACCAGAACGCCACCATCACGATACGTGATCTGTCTGCCGTGGGGCTGAAGGACAGAAATGCACTCAAGGCGGCTGTCAATGCCGACAATGCAGATCGCAAGGCCGTGTATCGGGAGATCGCCGTTGCCAACGGACATCCCGAATGGGAAGACCAGATCAGAGCCACCTTTGCCGAGCGATGGATCAGCAACGCGCAGACAGGCTGGTACTACCAGACAGCATCCGGTGCCTGGCAACAGAAATAAACTCTGAAGGAGACAGCCAATCGCCGTTCAGATCTGCAGCAATGCAGACGCTGATCGGCGATTTTTTATCATGGGAAGACGACGCAAGAGACTGCCACAGGAGCCGTTCGAGCTCGCGATCACCGATTTCAGTCATGACGGCCGAGGTGTGGGGCATCTGGATGGAAAGGCCATCTTTGTTCACGGCGCATTGCCGGGAGAAACAATCCGGTTTCGGTATACCGCCAAACGCCGCAAACACGACGAAGGAGTGGTGCATGAGATCATCAAGGCCTCGGCAGATCGGGTAGAACCGAAATGCCCTAATTTCGGCAACTGTGGTGGCTGTGCACTGCAGCATCTGTCACCCGAGGCACAGATCACATACAAGCAGAAGGTTCTGACCGACAACCTTGAGCGCATCGGCAATGTCAGCGCCAGCGAGATTCTGCCGCCATTGACGGCTGAACCCTGGTTTTACCGTCGCCGTGCCCGGCTGTCGGCCCGATATGTGCACAAGAAGGAGCGCATGCTGGTCGGCTTTCGCGAACGGGCAGGCAAGTATGTCTGCGACATGAGCGAATGCCACATACTCATCGAACAGGTCGGCATGAATCTGGACAGGCTTACCGAAGTGCTTGAGTCACTGACGCAGCGAGAGCATATCCCGCAGATCGAAGTCGCTGCCGGTGATGATGGTGTCAGCCTGGTCATCCGCCATATGGAGCCGCTCACTGCCGATGATCTGGATCGCCTGACCGAATACGGAGGTGAGACCGGTTTCAGCCTGTTTCTGCAGCCGGGTGGCCTTGACACCATCCATCCACTGGGAGAAACCAGCGAACTGACATTTGCTATTCCGGCACATGATCTCAGGCTGCGTTTTGAAGCCTCCAATTTTGTCCAGATCAATCATGCCATCAACCTCAGGATGATTGAACAGGCACTGTCGTTGTTGCAACTGGCAGCGGATGAGACGGTGCTCGACCTGTTCTGTGGTCTCGGAAATTTCTCGTTGCCGATGGCGCGACACTGCAAATCGGTTGTCGGCGTCGAGGGTGATCAGCAGCTGGTCGATCTGGCCACTGAAAATGCCGGACGCAACGGGCTGGACAATACCCGTTTTGTGGTTGCAGACCTGACCGAGGATCATTCCGGCGCGGACTGGCTGTCCGGTGGTATTGACAAGGTGCTGATTGACCCGCCACGCAGTGGTGCAGCTGAAGTGCTGCCATCGGTTCATCGCATGTCACCTGACAGAATCGTCTACGTTTCCTGTCATCCAGGGTCGCTGGCACGCGATGCCGGTATCCTGGTCAATGATCTGGGGTATCGACTGACCCACGCCGGCGTGATGGACATGTTTCCGCACACGGCGCACGTTGAATCGATCGCCGTTTTCGACCGGTCGGCATGAGCTATCTGTTGATTGGCCTGGCCGGGCATGAGGTCAGCAGGCAGGAGCGAGAATGGTTGCAGCATCCCTGCGTGGCCGGCGTTGTGCTGTTCTCACGCAACATCGAATCGGTGACGCAACTGATGGCACTGACGGCCTCCATACGGGCCCTGTGCCCACGTGCGCTGATCAGTATCGATCAGGAAGGTGGTCGTGTTCAGCGTATCGGAGAACCCCTGACACGCTTGCCACCACTGTCAGTTCTGGGGCAGTGTTTTCCCCGTGATCGAGAAAAGGCGCTGATGGCGACCGAGGCCCACGCCTGGCTGATGGCGACCGAGGTACTGGCGATGGGTATCGATATCAGCTTTGCTCCGGTGCTGGATCTGGCAGGCGACAGCAGCGTGATCGGTGACCGGGCATTTGCAGACGACCCGGACATGATCATCACGCTGGCTGAGCGTTATCTCGACACCATGCATGACTGTGGCATGGCCACCACCGGCAAGCATTTTCCAGGTCACGGAACGGTGGTCGCAGACACCCACATCGATGTGGCTCGCGACAGTCGTTCGCTAAAACAACTGGAACAGACAGACCTCAGACCATTCAATGCACTGATGCCCAGGCTCGATGCCCTGATGATGGCCCATGTGTGCTATCCGTCAGTCTGCAGCAGCGCTGCCGGTTATTCCCCGTTCTGGGTGCGCGGTTATCTTCGTTCCGGCAAGCAGTATCACGGTGTTGTCTTCAGCGATGACCTGGGCATGCGGGCGGCAGAAGAGGCCGGTGATTACCCGCAGCGCATCAGGGCGAGCCTGGCGGCGGGCTGTGATATGGTGATGATCTGTCGTGAGTCAGATGTCGAAACCGCGATGAAGGATCTCTATCAGTTCCCGATGCCTGAAAAGACTGTCACGCATAATCTGAATGCGTCGAATTTTCCGGACTGGGAGGATCTCAGAGACTCATCCAGGCGCAGCCAGTATCAGGCCCTGATTGCAGATCTGGATCAGTGAGGCGGGTCAGTCACGAACCGTCAGTAGCCTGTGTATTTGACAAACTGGCACCCAGCCACGAGCATGTACTCCTTTTGCGTCAGGCCGTCGCCCCGGGCGGCTGTGACCCAGACATGACAGGATAACAACAACAGATGTCCGTACTGCCCGCCAATTCACGCTGTGTCGTAACAGCAGAAGAAATCGAATCAGCCATTTCACGCATGGCCAATGACATCAATGATGATTTCGACAAACAGAGCCTGATACTGCTGACCGTGCTCAATGGTGGCATGATCACCGCCGCTCGCCTGTCTCAGAAACTCTCCTGTGACCTGCTGATGGACAGCCTGCAGGTCTCGCGCTATCGCAATGAGGAGGCCGGTGAGGTGCTGACGTGGAAGCAGGAGCCTGAAATCAACCTGGCCGAACACCATGTACTGATCGTCGATGACATCCTGGATGAAGGCGACACCATGCTGGCAATTATCCGTTATTGTGAGGACCGTTCGGCGCGTTCGGTGTCGACGGCTGTTCTGATCGACAAGAAGCATGACCGTCGCAAGGATGGTTATCGTGCGGATTACACCGGCCTCAGGGTGGATGATCATTATATCTTCGGCATGGGCATGGATTATCGTGGACGGTTGCGACACCTGCCCGAGATCTATGCCTTGCCGGACAAGCCTGATGGCGATTGAGGACATGACCGTTGCGCCTGGTCGGTTCAGCTGATGGTACCGAAACCGGATGACATGACACTGGGGATTATTGGTGGTACCGGCTTCAGCCGCATTGACGGGCTTGAGTTGAACGAAGTGATTCACGTCGAAACGCCCTATGGTGAGCCCAGTGCCGGCTTTCAATCGGCCCGTCTTGGCAATCAGTCTGTTCTGTTCCTGCCACGTCACGGTGAGGAACACAGCATTCCTCCTCATGGAATCAATTACCGGGCCAATCTGTGGGCATTTGATCAACTTGGCGTAAGTCAGATCATCGCACTCTATTCGGTAGGCAGCATGAATCGAGACATGAGACCAGGCAGTGTGGTGCTGCTCGATGACCTGATTGACTATACATCTGGGCGAGATCATACCTTCGTGGAAACACTGTCGGCACTGGAAGCCCACGTCGACATGACCCGACCCTATTCTGATCAACTCCGCAGAGAATTGAGCCAGGCAGCAGACGATCTTCTGGCCAGTAATCTGGCCGTGTACGGTGCTACCAATGGCCCGAGGCTTGAAACTGCGGCAGAGATCAGGAGAATGTCGCAGGATGGTTGTGATGTGGTCGGCATGACCGGCATGCCAGAAGCAGCGCTGGCACGCGAAAAAGGCATCCATCTTGCAGCGATGGCCGTGGTGGTCAACTGGGCCGCCGGTTTCGAAGGCACGGGTGAGATCACCATGGATGAGATACGACACAATCTTGATGAAGGGGAAACCGCGGTCAGGGCGATACTGACGGCATTGACAAAGGCAGACACATGACACAAACCCCTTATCCAAACCTGGCAAAGCCACTTGATCTCGGTTTCACCACCATCCCCAATCGAGTGCTGATGGGTTCAATGCATACCGGACTCGAGGACAGGCGCAGCAATTATGACAAGCTGGCGGAGTATTTCGCCGAACGTGCCCGCGGACAGGTTGGTCTGATCGTCACCGGCGGTATTGCGCCGAATATGGCCGGCTGGACGGCACCGCTTGCCGGAACTCTGCGCTTCGGTTTCCAGGTGTCACCGCACCGCAAGGTAACCCGTGCCGTACATGCCGAGGGGGGCAAGGTCTGCATGCAGATCCTGCACTCGGGTCGATACGGATACCATCCGTTCATTGTCGCCCCCTCAGCCATCAAGTTACCCATCACACCATTCAAGCCAAAGGGGCTCAGTCTCAGGGGTGTTGAGAAACAGATTCGCGATTTTGTGCGTTGCGCAAAACTTTCCCGCGATGCCGGTTACGACGGTGTTGAAATCATGGCTTCGGAGGGTTATCTGATTAACCAGTTCATCACCGAACAGGTCAACAAGCGAGATGACCAATACGGTGGTGATGCGACACGTCGGTCCAACCTGATCGAGGAAATC
>CBDBVC010000039.1:0-31218 GCA_965212525.1 Lysobacterales bacterium | reverse complement strand
TCGATCTGGTGGTGACTGCTCATCAGAGAATTCAGTGCAGTCATTCCGGTTTCGACCAGGGCATCGCGCCACTGTTCGATCAGGTGTTGCTGCTGGCTGACACTGACCTGACTGTGTGTGAGGTCATCCAGACGATCGGCAATGGCATGATAGTCGATGCCACGCAGCAACTTGGCGAGATACTGGATCTCTCGTTTACGGGCGATGTGGCTGGAGATCGATTTGATGTGATCTATACTGTCCAGCAGTTCACCGTCCAGCGGCAATCTGTCCAGCTTGGCCGGTGTGCAGGCGACCAGTTCGGTTGCCAGTGTCAGTACATCCTGGGCGTCACGCTTGCGCTGTGATCGGCTGAGTGGTTCGTCCGTTTTATCATTCATTGAAAGGTTCCTGACAGAGATGACAACAAAAGAAACAAACGCGCTGCAGCGCCTGGATGAGAACAAGTCTGCCTGGGCAGCTGAACAGGAAGCACGTTTGCGTGAATTATCCAAACAAATCCTGGCGGCTGCAATCAAAAAGGGGGCGGACGGAGCCCAGTTGAGTGCCAGTATCCACAGTGGACAATCGGTGAGTGTCCGTTGTGGCGAAGTGGAAACGATTGAATACAGCCGGGACAGAGGCATCAGCCTGACGGTCTACATGAACCAGCGCAAGGGTGCCGCTTCGACTGCAGACCTCAGTGACGAGAGTGTCAGCGCAACCGTTGACATGGCCTGTGATATTGCACGCTACACCGAACAGGACGACTGTGCTGGTCTTGCCGATGCCGACCGTCTGGCTACCTCCTTTCCGGAGCTGGATCTGTGGCACCCCGCTGCCCTGAGTGCGGAACAGGCGATCGATGTGGCACTGGAAATGGAATCGGCTGCCTTCGAAACCGATGCCGCCATCACCAACTCCGAGGGTGCGAATGTCAATACATCGGAGGCCGTGGTGGTTTTTGCCAACAGCGATGACTTTCTGCAGGCCAGACTGTCGACACGGCAATCCATGAGTGCGATGGTCATGGCTTCGGATGAGGCCGGCAAGCAACGTGATTACTGGTACGACAGCAAGCGCTGTCTCTCTGATCTGCAACAGGCGCAACAAATCGGCACACAGGCTGCAAGACGTGCGCTCGACAGACTGGGTGCACGGCCGGTCAGAACGCAGACTGCTCGTGTACTGTTCGATCCCGCAATGGCTCGCAGCCTGATCAGTCACCTGGTGTCAGCTGCCAGCGGCAGCAGCCTTTATCGCAATGCCAGTTTCCTGCGTGACAGACAGGGCCAGAGACTGTTTCCCGAGTTTGTCTCGATTCATGAGCAGCCGTTACTGAAACGTGGCCTGGGAAGTACAGCCTATGATCTTGAAGGTGTGGCCACAACATCAGATCCGCTGATCGAATCGGGTGTGCTCAGCCGCTATCTTCTGGGCAGTTATTCGGCCCGTCGTCTCGGGCTGGCCTCGACGGGTAACTCGGGTGGCACATGGAACCTGACGGTCTCCGGTCAGCACAGTTTCAGTGAGATGCTGGAACAGCTGGGTACCGGCCTGTATGTGACAGAACTGATGGGACAGGGCGTGTCGGTCATCACCGGTGATTACTCCAGGGGTGCCAGTGGTTTCTGGGTGGAAAACGGGACCATTGTTCATCCGGTGGAAGGGGTTACCATTGCGGGCAACCTGCTTGAAATGTATCGAAACATAGTCGCTATTGGCGATGATGATGATCAGCGCTCTGCCATGCGTTGCGGCTCCATACTGGTTGACAGCATGATGGTGGCAGGTGAGTAGTGCCGTCAGCGACAATCGCCGTCAGTTTCTCATCGATGGATGGGGATCTGACTATTTCGATGTCAACGATGCCGGGCAGCTGACATATTGTTATTGTTCTGACACGGGGCAGTCGTCCAGCTCTCAGAATCGATCCATGGAATCAATCATCACGGATGCAGAACAGCTCGGTGCAGAACTGCCCGTGCTGCTGTGTTTTGATGACATTCTTGTCGCACAGATGTCGCGCTTGAGGGATGCCTTCGACACGGCGATCAGACAGACAGGCTACCGTGGCGACTACCTTCCTGTTTATCCGATCAAGGTAAATCAGGATCGATCTGTACTGCAGGCCTTTCATGATTCAGGAATCGCTCATGCACTCGAATGTGGCTCCAAGGCAGAATTACTGGCGATCATGGCCAGTAGCCTTGAGGGCAGCATGATCATCTGCAATGGTGTCAAGGACAGGGCGTACATCGCTCTGGCTTTGCTTGGCCGTTCACTAGGTCTTGACTCGGTCATTGTAGTCGAGAAGCACAGTGAGCTCGAACAGGTTGTCGCCATTGCTGATGAGCTGGGTGTGGAACCTCGTCTCGGGCTGCGCCTCAGGCTGGCGAGTGTGACGAGTGGCCAATGGCAGAACAGTGGCGGACTTCGTGCAAAATTCGGCTTTACCCCTGACCGATTCCTGAAGGCGGTCGCTTATCTGGAAACCCGAGGCCTTGCCGGATCACTCGAGATGATTCATTTCCACCCGGGATCCCAGATCTCGGATCTTCGACATATCCGTCAGTCAGTCAATGAGGCGATGCAGTTTGTGCTCGCGCTGAGCCAGCGGGGTATCCGCATACCCTGTCTGAACGCGGGTGGTGGGCTGGGACTGGATTATCAGGGCAATGGCTGTTCGGACTATTTCTCGGTCAACTACAGTTTTGATGACTACGCCCGCACCCTGATCGACAGTATCAAGGCATTCTGTGATCGCCACCAGCTGGATCAGCCCGCTGTGCTGACAGAATCAGGCCGTGCCATGACGGCGCACCATGCCGTGCTGGTAACGGATGTGCTCGACACAGAACAGGCAGCAACCCGATCCTGTCATCAGGACACACTCGATGACACTGTACTGGCAGATCTAAGCTCCTTCGATGTGGGGACAGACCTGGCGACAATGATCGAAGATGTCGACAGACAGTACAGGGACGGCATTGCGGCGTTTGCATCGGGTGAACTGGATCTTGCAGCCCGCGCCCGGCTCGATCTGGCCTATCTGAATACACTGGAACGAATGCGGCAGCAACCGCGGTTTTCGTCGAGTGAATGTCCTGAACAGGTCCGGCAGCGCATCGTGCAATTGACCACCGACAAGTATTTTCTCAATTTTTCGGTGTTTCGATCGATTCCGGACAGCTGGGCCATCGGCCAGTTGTTCCCGATAGTTCCACTCACCCGACTTGATGAACGTGCAGACAGAGCGGTTGTACTGGAAGATATTACCTGTGATTCGGATGGTCGAATCGATCAGTACATTTCACCTAACGGTCCGGTGGATCATCTTTTGCTTCACCAGACATCAGCCAGTGAACGCTATCTCATCGGGATCTTCATGGTCGGAGCCTATCAGGAAATTCTTGGTGACAATCACAATCTTCTCGGTCTGACAGATCGTGTCAGGGTGGCAGATTTCGATGGATCACTGTCCATCCGGGTTGAAAAGAAGGGGCAGACGGTCGGGGATGTTCTGGCTGATGTCGGTCATGACAGGGATACGATAATCGAGTCCCTGAGACAGAAACTGATGGCCAGTCAGCAGCTGAATTGCAGTTCCGATCACCCGGATGAAGCGATTCTTAAGCAGATCTCGGACTATCTCGAATTGTCGACTTACCCACAAAACTGAGTATTCACGTGTGATACAGTGGTTTTCGTACTAAAAACGGTGCGATTATTGCTGCCTTGTCAAAGCTCATTTCACATTTTCTTTACATCGGAGTAGGATGAGGCAGAACGATTTGATGGAGGGATATCGTGAAACTGCTTATTGCTTCCCTGTGTGCGCTCACTGTCTGTTCCTGTGCTTCCAAACAGCAGGCCCTCGTGGATGAGGAAGGCCTGATGTCCGAACCAGGCATGGAGCTGGCCCTGCAGGACGGTCTTGAATCCGAGGCCATCAAGCTTTGCCAGCCACAGATTGTTGATCAGCGCGCCGTGTTGAGCAGTAATTGTCTGAACCGGATCGAAGGTGTGCATACCTATGGACGTCAACTGAATCCGATTGGCAGGGAAAACAAGGAACCCCGTTCGCTTTGCGAGAACATGTGGTTACCTCGCTGCCGCCACAAATACTGAACTCATCCAATCTGATCCGGTCAACTGGTTTGACACCAGCAACTTCAGCGCATGATTGCGCTGTGATATAAGTGAGTCATGTCCGGAACATTTCCCCAAAAGTCATACTTGCTGTGTTTCAGGCCTGTATTGATCGGTGCTCTGCTGCTGACTGGTATTCTGTCAGCTTGCTCAACTGAACCGTCCAAGGAATACATTCCGCCTCAGGGGCCGGAAGCAGAGCAGTGCATGCAGTATTGTCAGGCGCAACGCTTCCAGTGTCGTACGCCACTGCAGGAACGCGCACGCGAGTGCAAGGCACGATACCAGTACCTTTATCGCCGTTATGAGATCTGCCTGGCACAGAATCGCCGCAAGGTTTGCCCGCGACCGTTTCCCTGTCCGGCAATCGATTATCGCTCCTGTTCTGAGACGTTTGAAAAGTGCTTTCTGGGCTGTGGTGGGCGTATCAGATATGCCGATGATGAAGCAGTGAATTGACCACGCCATCAGCCGTTGACAACCGCTTGCCATCCGCAGGTTGATCAGTCCGACATAAACGATCGCATGGTTTTCAGATCGACCACCAGCCCGGGTGATGCCACCGTCGCTGAAGGCGCACCCGATTGTTCGAGTTCCCTGGCCAGTACACGTGCACTGCCGGTTTCACCATGAACCAGATAAACCGGCGGTCGGTTTTCGATCTTGCCATACCAGTGCAACAGATCACCCTGATCTGCATGGGCCGACAGACCACCGACAGTGTGGATGCTGGCGTTCACTCTCACATTGTCGCGGTGAATTCGCACGTAATCGAATCCGTCCACCAGCTTGCGTCCCAGTGATCCCTGTGCCTGATAGCCGACAATGATGACGTGTGCGTGCCGCTGCCACAGGTTGTGGCGCAGGTGATGGACGATTCGTCCGCCAGTGCACATGCCGCTGCCTGCCAGTATGATGAGTCCTGAATCGTGCTTGTTCAGTTGCTGTGAATCCTCGCGAGATCGACTCAGGTGCAGATTGGGCAGGGGAGGCATTTCTCTGGCGCGGAGCATTTCGGTGGCTTCTTCATCATACAGATGGGTGTAATCCCAGTAGATCTTGGATGCCTTGATCGCCAGCGGACTGTCGAGCACGATGCGCCAGTTATCCAGTTCCCATTCATCATAGTTCTTGCCGAAATGAAACAGCATTTCCTGGGTTCTGCCGACTGAAAAGGCCGGGATGAGTATGTTTCCCTTGTGACGATTGGCCGCCTGGATGATGGTCCCGATTTCATCGATGGTTGCGTTTCGGTCACGATGGTGCCGGCTGCCGTAGGTAGATTCCATGACCACCATGTCTGCCGATTCGGGTGACACCGGATCTCGCAGAATGGGCGTATCGTACTGCCCGAGGTCACCACTGAACACCAGCCTGCGGGTACCCGAATCCAGTTCAATCTCGGCTTCCACCACGGTGGATCCCATGATGTGACCGGCGTCGAGGAAACGGATTCTGAGTCCGGGAACCACCTCAACCCAGTGGTTGTAGACGTGGCCGACAAACTGCTGCATGGTCTGTTTGACGTCACGATCGGTGTAGAGTGGATCGATATTGCCCAGACCTTCTCTCTGTCTGCGCCGATTGGTTCGTTCAGCTTCCATTGATGCGATATGGGCACTGTCCTCGAGCAAGATGCCACTGATCGACCGCGTGGCGTTCTGGCAATGGATGCTGCCATTGAAGCCGCGGCTGACCAGCAGGGGCAGGCGGCCACTGTGATCGATGTGTGCATGGCTCAGTACCACGGCATCGATGGCGGAGGGGTCAAATGGAAACGGGTCATCATTGCGCTCTTCCGCCGCCCTGCTGCCCTGGATCATGCCGCAGTCGAGCAGCACCTGATAATCGCCCAGCCGCAACCAGTGACAGGAGCCGGTGACTTCTCCAGCCGCTCCGTAAAATCGTACCTCGAATCGTTTCATGTGTTATCCTGTTCTACTGCCCACTGACGGTCATCATCATCCTTCGCTGACCGGCAGTGTCAACCTGAATTGTGCGCAAGTGGCCTGTTTTGTGAATTTAGCATGAATTTGTGCCTGTTTTTGCCTTTGCACGAACACAGTGGTTGACTTCGTGGTGTGACTGTGGAATATTCCGAATCCTTTCGTACGAACCAAAGCAGAGGCTGATGATGAAAACTAAAACTCTTGCCATTGTGGCAGCACTCGCGGTATGTGGTCTGGCTGCATGCTCTTCAACACCGACTAACTCACCGTCACATGCGACCGGCAGCAGTTCAACCGATTCCGGTACTGCAGAAGTGGCCAAGACATCATCAGACAACGATATTGTTTGCAAGCGATACAAGCCCATCGGCTCGAATCGCACCAAGAAAACCTGCACCACACGTGCACAGGCCAGGGAAGAAGCCAGAAAGACTCAGGATCGGGTTCGTGGCATGAGCGCTGGACGCGGTGCAGGAACGGAAGGTGACGGCTGATCATCAGTCAGCATGAATTAAAAAAGGTGGCCTGGGCCACCTTTTTTTTGTCTGCAGTATGTGCGGGACTAGCGTTCGCGTATGCTGATGGATCCGTTGACGGTGTCCAGTGAAACACTGGCTCCACCGCTGCCAAGGCGACCATCCAGTTCCTGGCCGACCCAGCCCTTCTCGACTTTCAGGCCGAAGTCATTCTTGATGGAACCGTGCACGGTATCGGCTTCGACGCTGGCATTGGCACCGGATGGCAGGCGAATCTCGAGGCGGCCGTTGACCGAATCCAGTGAGATGTCCTGTGATTCCAGGCGATCGAGTGACAAGTCGATGCTGCCATTGACGGTATCCAGGTTGATGTCGCCCGATTCACCTTCAAAGCTGATGTCACCATTGACAGTGTCGGCAGTCACATCACCAAACTGGCCATTGATCGTGATACTGCCGTTGACGGTGTCAATCAGCTGGAGTGTGACATTCTGGGGCACACGCAGTTCGTAGGATGCACTGGCACTGCCACCCGAGTTCCATCCCCAGCCGCTGCTGTTATGATCGGTTTCAACCACAAAGCTGTTGTCATCACTGTCCACCTTGACTTCGATTCGCTCGCGGTCACGGTCGGAGCGGCCGGTGATGATATAGGTAAATTCGATATCGGATCCACCGTAGGATTCGATGGTGATGGAACCGTTGATGTTTTCAACACTGATCGAACCATCACTGTCGATGGGATAGGTTTTCGTCGCTTCTTCGAGCGTCTTGGCGGAAACGGCGGTGCTTGTGAGGGCGATCAAAATGGCGCCAGTCAAAACTTTCATCGGTCACTCCTGTAATCTGGGCTGCATGAATGATACTTGAAAGATTAGATGGGGGACATCTGCAAAAGGTTTAGTTGATGACAAAAAAAAGATGTTGTCGCTGACAGGCAGGCACCAGTATGCACAGGCGGTGCCTGACTCAACGATTAACCCAGTTGCGATGTGGCATGCGGTTGCCCTTGGTCTTTCGTTGCGGCGGTGGCTGCCTGAGTCTGCTGTCCTCCTCCTCCGGCTCGGTATTATAGACCCTGAGGTATTCATGCACCTGGCTGTCCTGTGGCACACCGTCGACCAGCACCGGTCTGAAACGTGCCATCCGGAACAGCTGAAGTGTTCGTCCGGTGGTGCTCCTGTGCAGATTGCTCTCGACGATTTCCAGCTGTGATGGTCTGCCATCAGCACCCAGATGGTAGTTGAAGCGTGTCCACGCGAGTCGGTTGGCCCAGTGATAGCCGAATGTCGACAGTGTTGGATTGGGGCCGGCATTGATCAACCGTGGTTCGCTGAACAGCGTATCCCAGTAGGCTACATCTTCGGTCTCCCGCGAAACCTGCCATGCCTGCTTGTAGAACCCGGCTGCCTCGTCTTCCAGATCAAACATGATCAGCCAGTCTGCCAGTCGCAGCAGCATGTTGACCCGTTCAGTTCGGGAAAACGATTCGGGGAACTGATGCATCAGTGTGACAAGATCCCGCTGCAGTCGAAGCCCACGGTCTACTTCAGCATTGTTCTGCAGCAGGTGCATTAGCGAGGCTTCCATCATCATGGGGGCAAAGGCAGGTGAATCCGAGCCATCCTCATTGGCAAATCGTTCACGCATGTCATTGAACAGATGCAGTGCATCATGATATTCATTTTCTTCGCGCAGGTGGCGGAACAGGGTAATGGCCGGGTCAATCGTTTCGACATCGTTCACACCCGTATTGTGCCGCGATACCCGCAATGCGGTCCGTAGCAATTGTTCACTTGACCATGCTTCGTCCATCATCAGCAGGTTTTTTGCACGCAGGTACAGTACCGGCATCTGCTTGCCAGTCAGAGTGCCATCTTTTCGATGCAGCAATGACATCGCCTGTCCAAGGTGATACTGCGATTTCCTGTAGTCGCCGCTCCGGCTTCTGGCAACGCCAAGCAGTGTCTGCAGCTGGATCAGCTGGGCGCTGAACTTGCCCTCGAGACGCTCCACGATACTGATGGCTTTCTCAAGATTACGTATTGCCGGTTCCGCTAGTTGCTGGTGCAGATGCCACTGTGCCTCGAGTGTGAGTGCTGCAGCATATTCGATACTGGTCTTTCCCCTGACCTGCTGCATGCGCTGGGCGAATGACTGCAGGCGATCGGCCTCGGTCATCTCATGCAGGGCTTCATACAGTATCAGGTACTCTGCTTCGAGCGTTTGATCCTGAAGAATCATGGGCCCGATCAGGCTGCTGAAATCGGTGGCATCGTATTGTGGAAGATCGCCGATAAAGCCCAGGTCAGTCAGTCCCGGCGCCACCCAGTCCTGATCCTTGGCAAAGTGGTACAGATTGTAAATGCCTGCACAGACGATGCCAGGCAGCATCAGCAGGCAGGCAGCAATCATGGCGGATTTGGTCAGAACAATGCGTTTTGAAGTCATGCTGGTGTTGACACGGTGATCGCCCATTTCGTCGCAATTGGTGTTTTCAGTGCGCCTCAGTGGCCATGAAAATGTGGAAACCGTTTTGTTCTGTCCGGATTTTCTAGTCATCAGAAAGCACACTTTTACCCTACAATCAATGAGTTGGTTACTGTATGATCAAAGATGTTCTATCTGATAATACCAATAATAAAGAGGTGGACGGTGTGAATTCAGTGTTTCATAGAACCAGAACCTGCTCAGCACCGTATTATGATGTGATGGGTCAGGTACGATGACAGATCGGGCGCGAGGCGGTAAATACCGACGATTGAATCACACGACGATTTTCGGATCGATGCGTTATCTGCTGTTGCTACCCATATTGCTTTCGATGCTCATTTCACAGGATGCCAGGGCACTGGACATCAGTGGTGAAGTCAATGTGACTGAAAAGTCGAAACAGGTTCGTCGGGTTGAAGATGTGATTGTCTACTACAGGCCGGACACGCCGGTTTCTCTGGACGAACACGTCGCCACGGCGGTGATGCAGACCCGCAACAAGCAGTTTTCACCCCGGGTGATGCCGATCGTTGCCGGGTCCACCGTCGACTTCCCGAATCTGGATCCGATTCTCCACAATGTCTTCTCGGTATCGAAGAACAACAAGTTCGATGCCGGTCTGTACAGTGAAGGCCCGGGCGAGTCACAGCAGTTCAACAATCCGGGTCTGGTGCGTGTTTTCTGCAATGTGCACCAGAACATGGTGGGTCACATCCTGGTGCTGGATACGCCCTGGTTTACAGAAGCTGACGAGCAGGGGCGTTTCACCCTTACTGGCGTACCCGAAGGGAAGGGCAAGCTTTATGTCTGGCACCAGAGGGCGCGGCCGGTGGTCCAGGAAGTCGAGATCTCGGAAGACCTGGCGCTGGTCACTGACCTGAAACTGAGCAAGCCGGTCAAACCCGCTCACAAGAACAAGTTCGGCAAGCCATATCGGAAACGAAGGGGGCGAGATGGTCGATACTAGAACAAACGGACTGTCGTTGGGGACAGTCATCTTTCTGGTTGCTGCATTACTGGTGCTGCTTGCGGTCGGGTTGCCGGCTGTGATCAATTACAACAAGGGTGCCAAGGCAGCGGAACAGGAAATCGAACAGGCGCTTTCACGCAGCCGTTCTTCTCAGTCGTATATCCAGCGTCAGCGTGGTCGTGAACTTGAACTGATCACCGAGTTTCTGGCCGAAGATCCCGAATTTTCCGGATACATCGAGGAGTCACTCGACGCAGGCCTGTTCGGGGATCTGGAAGTCAGTTCCGATTCAATCAACGACCAGCTCACCGAACGGCGTGACAGTATCGGCTACGACGTTTCACTGATTCTTGATACCGAAGGTTTGCTGATGGGGCACAGCGAGCGAGATTTCGACGAGGAATGGTTTGATGAAGTGCCCATGGTGGCGACCGTTCTGGATACACTCGAGCCCGCCACCGGGCTATGGAACGAAGGCGAAAACTATTTCCAGGTATCGATGGTGCCCATGAGTTCCGGATTCACCGTGTTCGCGATTCTCGGTGCAGGTCTGCTGATCGATCAGTCCTATGCCGAGGAGATCAAACAGGTGACCGGCGCGGAACAGTTGTGGATGACCGAGGAAAGTGTCATCGCATCGACCTTGCCACTCAACGAGACCGAGCAGCTGGTAGCCAGATTGCGTGAAATGAATTCCGCATCTGACGATGAAACGGGTGATGCCAGTTCATCAGCACGTTTGCTGCTGCCCAGCGGCGAGTGGGCTGTCTCCATCGAGCCATTTTCAGGCATGGACCTTGGCCTGACCTCGGTCTCGCTGGTATCGGTTGATCAGGTGCTGGCCACACAGCGTGCAGAAGTTCAGAATCTGGTGATTGGTGCCGCCGGTGCCCTGGTTCTCGGATTATTGCTGTCACTGTTTCTTGCCCGCTGGATTGCCCGACCAGTGGCGCAGCTGGCAACGTCGGCGACCGTGGCCAGTGGCGGTGAATACGATGTGGAAACCAGCATCACGGGCACGCGTGAGGTGAAACAGCTGGGTGATGCCTTTGATCGGCTGCTCAACGATCTTAAGGACAAGCAGGACATGGAAGAGTACGTGGCCGACCTGTCGCGCTATCTTCCTGATCCAACGGTCGACCATTCGATGTCCTCGGTTGCCGAAACCGCGATTCGAGAACCCGAACGTGCCCGTCTGGCGCTGATAGCGATGGACTTCATGCGCTTTGACCAGCACCTGGAGGGTGATGCCAATCAGCGCATCAGGACATTCCAGGGCTTGCTGGCACAGGCAGCCGAGATCAGTCATACGCTGGGTGGTCGACTGGAATCGATTTTCGGTCACCGTGCCGTGGTTGGATTTACCGGACATGAGGCTGTTGAACACGCCCTGATGTTTGCCTCCCAGATGGTCAGCCGGGAATCGAGGCAGCATCCGTCGATGGCGCTGGTCTATGGTGATGTGGATCACGGTGTTGTGCGCGCCGGTGCATCCAGTGGTGGTGTAGTGCTGGGCAAGACCAGCGCGCAACTGGATCAGTTGCTGCAGGATGCCAATATCGGTCAGCTGCTGATGTCGCCTACAGCGCGCGAACAGATAATCAACAGTGAAACACTCGACATTTCACCGACAATTCAGAAGGGCAGGCTCAGCGGCAAGAAATATTACGCACTCAATCGCGTCGACCTCAGCAACATCACGGTTGATACACAAATTTCAGGTGATGGCGAGGAAACTACTCGAATGGATTCCATGGTTTCCGATAACGCCGCGATCGATATATTCCCCGGTGACATTCTGGCTGATCGATACGACATCCTGTCGGTTCTGGGTCGTGGCGGCATGGGGCGTGTGTTCAAGGCCTGGGACAAGGAACTGCAGGATTTTGTGGCGGTGAAAACGCTGTTGCCCGAAATCGCACGCAATACCCAGTATCTGGAACAGCTCAAGGACGAAATCAAGCTGGCTCGCAAGATCACACACGTCAATGTGGTACGCACCTACGATTTCGGCAGTTACCAGAATGTGCCCTACATCACGATGGAATACGTGCGTGGCATGACACTGCGTTATCTGATGAAACAACGCTCCCGATTGCCATTTTCGGCCGGCCTGAGGATTTGTCGTCAGGTAGGTGCCGGTCTGGCTGTGGCACACGAACAGGCCGTGGTGCATCGCGATCTCAAGCCGGAGAACATCATTCTCGAGGCGAACGGCAATGCCAAGCTGATGGACTTCGGTCTGGCCGGTCCAGTCGACAAGCTCAATACCGAACAGGCCAGTGGCATGTTCATGGGGACGCCACTGTATGCTGCACCGGAACAGATGACCGGATCGGATCTCACACCGGCATCGGATATCTATGCCTTCGGTGTCATGATGTACGAGCTGTTTCTGGGTCAGAAGCCATTCGTGTCCAATGCTGAAATGCTCGATATCTACCAGGCCAAGGTGGCCGAGGATTACCTGGCACCGTCATCGCATTGGGAAGACATTCCGGACTCACTGACTGAAATGATCGCCACCTGTCTGAAGCATGACATTTCAGAGCGTTATTCCAATGCCATGGACCTGATGCGCGCCTTGCAGCAGGTCCGATCATGAGACTGCTCAGGCCGGTCTGCGTGTTTGGCGCATTGCTGGCAATGACGGCAACGGCAGTTGCAGCTGAGGGTGAATGGTACAGCGATGGCAGAATTCGCTATGACGATGTCAACGAGCTGCCGGGAACACGACCCGACTTCGACAGGGGACGACTGCATGCCACGCTAGGATATCGCTGGCTTTTTTCCGATACCGCTGAACTGGGTATTGCACTGAAACTGTCGGCGGGAACAGACGACAACGATGACAACGTCAGGAACCTGGATAACGAGGAATCTGACGAGATCGAACTGGACGAACTGTACTACCGCTACTTTGCCGGCGAACACACAGAACTCGAGTTGGGCCGCTCATCACTGCCACTTCGACTCAGTGGTGCCGTCTGGGATTACGATCTTCGACCGACAGGCGTGTCGTTTCGTCACGATGTTCCACTGGGTGACTTTGACAGACTGACCCTCTCGGGCGGTTATTTTGGTGGCATGCATATCGATGAGAGTGATTCCCGACTGGCAGCAGTACAACTGGAATGGCAATGGCGGGATGGTGCACCCAGGGGCGCAGGAATCATCCTGAGCTATCTTGATTTCGATGATCTTGATGGCCTGGTTGCCGATCGCAGAACACGCACCAATTCGGTCGCCAATGGACGTTTGATCAACGATTATCAGCTGCTGGATCTGCAGATGCAGATGCGCTGGCCTGTACTGAACGGGTTCGTGACCGAAATTGATCTGATCAAGAACCTGGATGCATCGAATGACGATGAAGCAGCCCGGCTCTCATTCATTGTCGGCAACGCGGCCATTCCTCAGCAATGGGAGTTCGGTTACACCATTCAGCGCATTCAGCGAAATGCGGTGGTTGCTGCATTCAATGAAGATGACTGGTGGTTCCCTTCTGCCATGCGGGGCTATTCACCCTGGGTCGCCTATGGGATCAATGATCACTGGCGAATTCGGCTGGCCGGATTCTTCGAGCGCCGGGACGATCGCCCGGAGACCCTGAAGCGTTATCTGCTGGATCTGAACTGGCACTGGTAAGCGTACCGCTTGATGGGTATTGCCTGTCCGGTCTGTTATCAGACTGAATAGTGATCCAGAAACAGGGCGACACACTCTCCGATATATTCGCTGATCTCCTCATCATCCGGTCCGCCAGGAATGTTCAACAGCCGGCGCATCTGCGCTTCGGCCTGCAATACGTAGATGAATTGTCGACTGGCAATACGTGTGTTGCCGATTACCAGATGACCCAGTGAATTCAATTCATCAAGATACTGCTGCAGCAGCGTCAACAGTCGCATCGGGCCGGCCTCGAAGAACAGTGCCGACAGCCTAGGATTCGATTCAGCGTGTGCGCAGAGCAATCGTTTCAACCTGATGGCTTCATCGCTGAGGAACATGGCGCTGAATTTGTGCGCAATGCCCAGCAGCACCTCCCGGTAAGGCTGGTCAAGGTCGAACAGGTCTGATGTCAGGCCGTATGAGTCACACTTCTCCTCGACACAGGCACAGAACAACGATTCCTTGCTGGCGAAGTAGCTGTACACCGTCTGTTTTGACACACCGGCCTTTTCGGCCACCCGATCCATCGACACATTGTCGTAGCCGTGATCAAGAAACAGGCAGGACGCTGCCTCGTAGATGGCCTGTCGTTTTTCCTCACTCTTGGGGCGACCTCTCCCGGCCTGCTTGTTTTTCTGGGGTGAAGCCTCGACGGTGATTTCTTCACGGGCGGTTGCACTACACATGAATAATGATGTTCTCCACAACAAATATTGTACTTGCCAGTCTAATAAATTATACTTTCATTTACTAGACTGGTCAGTTCATTAAATAAATCATGACTTCCTATCGCTTTCTCAGAGTATCACTTGTCATTGTTGTTGTCTCACTCATCACATCCGCTTGCGGGTCATCGGATGATCAGACACAGGTTGCACGAGCCCTGACGGTCGACGTCATCAAGGCAGAAGCACTGGACAGCTACCAGACGCTGCACAGTGTGGGCGGCCTGGTTCATGCCAGACAGAGCACCGACATCGGTTTCGAGGAATCCGGCAAGATTGCCCGTATTCTGGTGAACGAAGGCGAGAAGGTTGAACAGGGCCAGCTTCTGGCGGAACTGGATACCCAGTTGCTGCAACAGACCCGGCAGCAGCTGATGGCCCAGCAGAACGATATCCTTGCCCGAATCGAGCTGAACCGCAGCTCACTCCAGCGTCAGTATGATCTGAAGGAGAAGGGGTTTGCGGCCGATCAGCGTATCGATGAACTTACCTCAGAGGAAAAGTCACTGGCAGCTTCGCTGGTCGAGAATGATGCTGCCCTGACAGCCAATGCACTTCGTCTGGAAAAATCCACGCTGACCGCACCCTATACATCTACGGTTCGTGACAGACTGGTCGATAACGGTGCCGTGATCAGTGCCGGCACGCCGGCATTCTCGCTGCTGGAATCGGATGGCCTGGAGGCACGTATCGGCGTACCTGTTCGACTGTTGAGCGAATTCCAGATCGGAGACTCTTTGCCGCTGACTGTCCGCGGTCAGCAGATTGATGCACCAGTGATTGCCATCGGTGGCAACATCACACCGGTGACACTGACTGTGCAGGTCAGACTGTCACTGCAACCAGGCATTGAGGCGGTCCCAGGTGAACAGGTCTTCGTTGGCATCACCGAAAACATCGTTCAGCCAGGTTTCTGGGTATCTCTCGAATCCCTGCGTGATGGTCCCAGAGGGCTGTGGAATGTGTTTGTGGTCAATACCTGGAATGGGGTTCCCGTGGTGCAGGCCAGGGACGTCAATATCCTCTACACCAACAGCCGTCAGGCCTATATCAGTGGTGCACTGGCCGATGGTGAATTACTCATCGCTTCCGGTCTGCATCGGGTAACGCCCGGGCAGCAGGTGACGCCACGTGAGCAGGCTCTGGTTCTGAACACTCATGACATCAGTAATGCGGACGGGCAATAGCCATGATGGCAGATTTTCTTCGTAACGGGCGATTCATTGCCCTGAGCCTGGCGCTGCTGATCGTTGCCGGCTTATCGGCTTCGTTTACATTGCCCGTGACTGAAGACCCGAGAATCAAGAACCGTGCCGCCATCATTCTGACTCAGTTTCCCGGGGCCAGCGCCGAGCGAGTCGAGGCACTGGTATCCGAACCTATCGAGAACGAGCTACGGCGGCTGCCGGAAATCAAGGACATAATCTCGACCTCCAAGCCGGATCTGTCTGCCGTAAGGATCATACTCAAGGACGATGTCTACGATACCGAGCCGGTCTGGTCTCGTGCACGCAATTACCTCAGCGACATACAGCCGCAATTACCGCCGGGTGCCGCACAGTCTCAGTTCTTCGATGACCGGGGCTATGCCTTCACCTTGCTGTTTTCGCTGACCTGGTCTGGTGAGAACGGTGACAGTGCCACCAGTCAGGCCATCCTCAAGCGCTGGGCTGATGAACTGCAGAGCCGGATGAGGAATCTTTCCGGAACCGATCACGTCAGGATATTCGGAGACCCCACCGAGGAGATCCTGGTGGAGGTGGATTCCAGACGTGCAGCAGCAATGCAGTTGTCATTCCAGCAAATCTCTGCAGCCATCGGACGAGCCGATGCCAAGGTGGCTTCGGGAAATATCAGCAATGACTTCAGTCGCATGCAGGTCGAGGTCAGTGGTGAGCTCGATTCTGAGCAGCGTATCCGTTCCATTCCGGTTCGACTGGGCAGTGATGGTGAAGATACCCCGCTGGGGTCAATCGCCAGCATCAGCCGGCAGACACAGGACCCACCCGATGAAATAGCAGAACTGGGTGGTCGTCGCGGTATCGTTGTGGGTGTGCGCATGCTGCCCAATATCCGTATCGACCGCTGGCAGCAGGATGCGATGGCCATCATGCAGGACTTCAGGCGTTCACTGTCCTCCAATGTCGAGGTCGAGGTGATCTTCGATCAGGCCATCTATACCTCTGACAGGCTCGGTGGACTGTGGGTCAACGTTGCCGTTGGTTTCTCGCTGGTTGTTCTCGTACTGCTGGTGACGCTCGGTATTCGCGCCGCGCTGATCGTGGCCATGGCTCTGCCACTCACAGCCGCCTTCACCCTCGCCGTGATGAAAGCCATTGGCCTGCCGATACACCAGATGTCGGTCACCGGTCTGGTGGTGGCGCTGGGCATCATGGTTGATAACGCCATCGTCATGGTTGATCTGATCCAGCAGAAACGCATGCGAGGCAAGCGTGCACTGACCGCCATGATGGAATCGATCCGGCACCTGTGGATGCCGCTGGCCGGTTCAACCCCTGACCACGGTACTGGCATTCGCACCGATCGTGCTGATGCCCGGGCCAGCTGGCGAATTTGTCGGTGGCATTGCGCTCTCCGTCATGGCATCGCTGATCGGTTCCTACATCATTTCACACACCCTGATCGCAGGCATGGCGGGTCGCCTGCTGAAGCCCTGCAGTACCGACAAGGGCATGCTCACCAGCGGTTTGCGTCTGCCGGCTGTGTCTGATCGATTCAGGGCCAGCATTGACTGGGCCTTGCGTCACCCCGGCATCACCATCGGGGCCGTGGTACTGATACCGGTGTTTGGTTACATGATGGCCGGCCGCATGTCGGAACAGTTCTTTCCACCCTCGGATCGCGACATGATCAATATCGAGGTGCGCATGCCGGCGCAATCCAGTATTGAACGCACCCACGCAGTGGCCAGAAGCATGTATCAGCACCTGGAAACCAAACAGGGCCTGGTATCGCAGAACTGGTTCATCGGTAACAGCGCACCCTCGTATTACTACAACCTGATATTTTCCCGTGATGGCGAGCCACAGTATGCCAACGGCATGATCAAGTTCACCGATTTCGAGCGGGCCAATGAACTGATCGATGAACTGCAGGCCGAATTTGACGCCAGATGGCCACAAGCCCAGGTGCTGGTTCGCAAGCTGGAGCAGGGTCCACCAATCAATGCACCAATCGAGATTCGGGTCTTCGGCCCCTCACTGGAAACACTGGGTCAGGTTGGCGAGGATCTCAGAAAGGTCATGTCCGAGACACAGGGCATACTGCACTCACGCGCCACACTGGAGCAGGCCCGACCCAAGCTGACGGTGAACATACACGAAGAAGTGTCTCGTCAGGCCGGTCTGGAACTGGTCGATATCGCCGGACAGTTGCAGACGGCACTCAACGGTCAGGTGCAGGGCTCGGTGATAGAAGGCACCGAAGAGCTGCCGGTACGGGTGCGACTCGACACCGGACTGCGTCAATCGCAAGAGGATCTTGAATCGTTGCACATCATCCCGGCACTGGCCGTTGCCGAAGGCGACTTCGGTGGCATGCCGCTGTCGGCCATTGCCGATTTCAGTATCGAGCCTGCACGCGGCGCGATTCCGCGTCGAAACGGATCTCGTGTCAACATCATCGAGGCCTACACCGCCAACGGTGAACTTGCCTCTGACGTGCTGGCTCGATTCCAGGAAAATCTTGCAGCCTCCGGCTACAGCATGCCATCCGGTTATCCGCCTCGAGGTCGGTGGTGAATCCTCGGGACGCAACGACGCCGTTGGCAATCTGATGGCGAATGTCGGCATTATCGTGGTGCTGATGGTAATCGTGGTGGTGATGTCCTTCAATTCATTCAGGCTCAGCCTGATCATCTTCTCGGTGGCAGGCCTGTCGGTTGGACTCGGTATTCTCTGTGTCTGGCTGTTCAATTATCCATTCGGCTTTACCGTGATCATCGGTCTGATGGGCCTCATGGGTCTGGCGATCAACGGTGCCATCGTGATTCTGGGCTGAACTGAAGAGTTATCCCAAGGCCTGTGTCGGTGATGTGGGTGCCAGCGTGCACGCCGTGATGCGCTGTTCCAGGCACATCACATCAACCACCATCACAACCGTGGGTGGATTCATGCCACTCATTCTTGAAGGTGGTGGATTCTGGCCACCATTTGCCATTTCCATCGCCGGTGGCACCATTCTGACCACATTGTTGTCGTTCTACCTGGCACCGGCTGCCGTTCCGCTTTTTTGCACTCAGACGTGCGTTTGATACCACCAAACACTCAGCCCACGTCAAGGACGCAACACCGGCAAAGACGGATATCACCTCGGCCGCAGCCTGATGGATGTCTCAGAGAACTGATAATCACGCTATCAGTCGTACAACCCTAGCTGACGTAACAGAATGTCCTCATCCTCGAAGCCGTCGATGAACAGGGCGTCGGTTGCCGAGCGGTCGGTGGCCGTGTTGTTGTCTGGGTTGATGTCAACAATCGAGTCGGGTGAGGTGATGCTGGCCGTGTTCTCGATCACGCCGATTAGTGTGGGATCAGTCGCTGCGGTCAGCACATAGGTGACGCCTGAGCCTGCCGGCATGTCAACCAGATCAATCAGATCGCCAGTGCCTGACAGGGTGCACAGACTATCGACACCCGGCAAGCATTCCCAGCTGGCATCCAGCAGTTCGTCCGGCAGCAGGTCGAGTACTTCGGCGGCCATGACATCTTCAGGGCCCAGATTCAGGATCTCGATGACATAGGTCACGGGGTCGCCTGCGACGAGGATGTCCCTGATTATCGGTCTTGCTGATTGCCAGATCTGTAGAGGCGTTATCACAGCTGATGATCACATCAGTGATATCTGCGCCTTCGACCACGCCAGTGCCTGAACTGACCGAGCACAGCTGATTCGGGGCAGAAGGCTGGTTCAGTACGGTAACATCATAGGGGTCGCCGCTTGCCAGGGTAGCAGTGAAAGCGAAGGAGACCATCCGATGTAACGGCATGGTCATCTTCGCCGTTGTTCTGCAGGATTAGGCCTTCGCCCAGCAATCCCTCAACCGTACCACCGATGGTGAATCGGGGCGGCTTGCGCGTATAGGCATAGACGGCACCTGCAGCCTGGGCATTATTGTTATCCTCGTCACCATCGATTACCCGTGGCGTCACTGCTTTCCACCGGCGCGCCGGCCACAACATTACGGCCCGAGACGGAAACCGATGTGCCGAATCGATCATTGTTATCGGTGTTCGAGGCCTTGATATAGGCGATTGGCATCCAGTCTGCATCGTGGCGACTGTAGGCATACGCTGCACCGGATGCACTGGCTCCGTTGTTGTTCGCATTGCCGTTGACGCCGGTAGCATTACTGTCCTCGCCATTGGCACCAATAATGATGACAGTATCAGACATTGCGAGCTGTGCACCAAACTGGTCATTGGTATCGGTATTGATTGCCTTGACGTAGGCACGCTGATGGATAGTCATGTCTTCGATTTGGTACAGGTAGGCTGCGCCTGATTGTGTGGCGCTGTTGTTGCCCTGATCACCGCCGATGCCGGTGCTGTTGCTGTCCTCGCGCGGGGCACCGATGATGAAACGATTCTGATGCATCGCGACTGCGCTACCAAACTCATCTTGTTGCTCGGTATTGGAGGCCTTGATATAGGCCTTCTGAGCCCAGGGTTGATCGGTGATTTGAACGAACAGATAGGCAGCGCCTGCATTCTGTTGTGAGTTGTCCACTTGATCGCCGTCGATACCTGTGGCACTACTGCTTTCCAGCCTCGCACCCACGAGTATCCTGTTGTTCCAGACTGAAACTGCAGATCCGAACTTGTCCTGTGCGTCTGTATTTGATGCCTTCAGAATAGGCGGTCTGTTGCCACACATCATCCGGCCTTTGAAAGACGTAGGCAGCACCAGCATTGTTGGCTGAATTGTCAGCCTCGTCACCATCCACACCGGTTGCGCTACTGGATTCGCTCTCTGATCCGATGACGATGGTGTCACCCCAGATATCCACGGACGAGCCGAACCCGTCTCCACTGTCGGTATTGGATGCCTTGAGGTAGGCAACCTGAAACCATTCCCCCATCTCTCGCTTGAACACATAGGCGGCGCCGGCACTGCCGGATGAATTATTCGACTCGTCACCGTTCACGCCAGTGGCAGAACTGTCTTCATCAGGTGCCGTGATGACGATGGTGTCACCGTCGATCGCCACGGCTGTACCAAAATGATCATTTCGGTCAGTGTTGGATGCCTTGAGGTAGGCCTGTTGCATCCAGCTATCATTATGTCTGACATAGACGTAGGCCGCGCCGGCACCGTTACTGCCATTGTTGTCCTCGTCGCCATTCACGCCTGTGGCATTGCTGTCCTCAAAGGGGGCGCCAACGACCAGCGTGTTGCCAGACAGCGCCAGCACCGAACCAAACTGGTCATTACCGTCGGTATTGGAAGCCTTGATGTAATTGTCCTGTAGCAGACTGGAGAAAGGTGTGAGCGACAGTGTCTGCGCCAGAGAACAGGACCATGCCATGCAAAGCACAAGGCAAGCCAGGAGCGGGAGATCGGTCCTGGAACAGCGTGACAACAACATCGTATACCCCACAAGTGCAAGCAGAAAAGGTGATGCTTCCATTCATCCATACAACAGCCTTATTACTCTGCGCGTGCTGTCTATCCATGCACAAGCGACAAAACGTAAACAATTGTGAAATCGTGAGTTCATGCACAGACTGATTTGTGCCAGTCTGCTGTGCAATAATCCGTGCTGTTGAATGTGATCTGACTGTTCCAGAAACCGATTCGATCGCCCTGAGTATGGGGCCAATCATTACACTTAATAGTGTGAGCTGTTCGAATTTTCACGCACCGGCATTGATAGTATCAGGTGGGATAGTTTTGTCTGACAGAATACTTCATGCAGTCGCGGTATTTTATATTGCCAGTTCCTGCTGTTCTGCTGACAGGCCACGTATATACGGTGTAATTAAACCTGCCATGCAGTATTGTGTGCCATATTTATTTTTTCTGTGATTACAAGGGTTTGACACGAATCAATAACTGACCTTTTTCTGCTTTATAAGAGCAGCAGATCTGCTATGATCAGATTTGAGCAGAAGTTCATGACAGGGGAGAGCTATGCCAGCTCAATTTAGCCGATACATCTCATCGTTTGCCTTGCTGTGCCTGACAACATTACTGTTTGCCACATCTGCCAGCGCACAAACCGTTACATTTGACGTCTACGCCAGCACCAATGCGACAGGTTGTACCGTAACACTGCCGTCGGGCAGCAATCTGAACGGGATCAACAGCGTCATCACGGCAACGGTCGATACGGGTACCCTGATGGTCACCGATGTCAGCATTGCACAATGCAATGGCGTTGGTTTCGACCCGGGTGTCACCACCAATAGCAACTTCCCTGTCGGTCTGAATAACGGCGTCGGCGGTGCCGATGTGGTTGAACTGTCTGCTCCGTTCGACCTGCTGGGGCCAAGAAGCAATCGCGTGCAATTGTTCATTGCCAGCAATAATCCGATGTCGACTGCGTTTGACGAATTATTGAATACAACCGGATCTCCCGGGGGCGCTGCCATCGTCGTCGCGCTGCCGTTTGCCATTCCGGTCAACAGCCCGCTGATGCTGGCATTGATGGCCGTGCTGTTGCTGACGGGTGGCTACCTTGTGATTCGTCGCCGGCGCATGATCACCGGTGTCAGCCTGATGCTGTTCTCTTCCATTGTCATTGCCGCCAATTTCGTGGTTGACGGCAATGTCGGCGACTGGGTTGGCGAAATCCAGCAGGGCGCCGATCCACTGGCTGATACTTCGGTTGCAGACAATTCGGTTGATCTGGCCGCGTTCTTCGGTGCTGTCGAGGGTGCAAATTTCTTCGCTCGTATCGACGTGGTTGATCTTGAAAACAACCCGCCGGTGGCCAATGCAGGCATGGACACAACGCTTGAAGACACGGCGGTTGTGCTCACCGTGACCGGATCGGACATTGATGGTGACCCCCTGACGTTTGCCGTGGATACACCACCCCTCAATGGTGCGCTTGGTGCCTTCACCGTTGTGAACGCCACTACGTCCAACGTGACCTATACACCAAATGCTGACTTCAATGGCGCCGACCAGTTCCTGTTTGTTGCCAATGATGGCCAGGCCAATTCAACACCTGTCGCCTTTGATGTGACTATCACGCCAGTCAACGATGCGCCAGTCTTTACCGTCGGTGCCGATGAGACGGTACTCGAGGATTCGGGTGCACAGACCGTGGCCGCATGGGCCACCGGCATTGCCGCCGGTCCGGCGACTGCCACCGATGAAACCGGCCAGGTGCTGACCTTCAATATCACGGCCAATGACAACATGGCCCTGTTCAGCGTGCAACCGGCGGTTGCTGCAGACGGCACCCTGACCTATACCCCGGCAGCCGATGCCAACGGTACGGCCAATATCACGCTTGAACTGATGGACGATGGTGGCACGGCCAACGGCGGTGTCGATACCTCACCTGGTCAGACCTTTGCCATCAATGTCACGCCTGTCAATGACGAACCTTCATTCACGGTCGGTGCCGATGAGACGGTGCTTGAAGATGCCGGTGCTCAGTCTGTGCCCGGCTGGGCCACGGGCATATCTGCCGGGCCACCCGATGAAGCAGGACAGGTACTGACCTTCAACATCACGGCCAATGACAATCCTGGCCTGTTCAGTGCCGGACCGGCAGTTGCTGCCGATGGCACACTGACCTACACCCCGGCAGCCGATGCCAACGGCAGTGCAATGATCACGCTGGAATTGATGGATGATGGCGGCACGGCCAATGGCGGTGATGACACCTCGCCAACGCAGTCGTTCATGATATCCGTGACGGCAGTCAATGATGCGCCGGAATTCACCGCAGGTGCCGATGAAACGGTACTCGAAGATTCGGGTGCACAAACAGTCGCTGGCTGGGCCACCGGTATCGCTGCCGGCCCGGCAACGGCCACCGATGAAACCGGCCAGGTGCTGACCTTCAACATCACGGCCAATGACAACATGGCGTTGTTCAGCGTACAACCGGCGGTTGCCACTGACGGTACACTGACCTACACCCCGGCAGCCGATGCCAACGGCACAGCCAATATCACGGTTGAGCTGATGGACGATGGCGGCACGGCCAACGGCGGTGTCGACACCTCGGCAGGACAGACCTTCGCCATCAACGTCACGGCCGTCAATGACGAGCCTTCGTTCACAGCTGGGCCCGATCAGATGGTGCTGGAAGATGCCGGCGCGCAATCTGTGGCCGGATGGGCAACAGGCATATCTCCGGGACCGGCTGATGAGGCCGGCCAGACCGTGAGTTTCAATATCACCGGAAACACCAATGCAGGCCTGTTCGCTGCCGGTCCGGCAGTGGACTCTGCAGGTACGCTGACCTACACCCCGGCGGCCGATGCCAACGGCAGTGCCGTTATAACCCTGGAAGCGATGGACGATGGCGGAACCGCCAATGGTGGCGATGACACCTCACCCTCGCAGTCCTTCATGATCAGTGTCACGGCAGTCAACGATGCGCCGTCATTCATCGCAGGTGCCGATGAGAATGTGCTCGAGGATTCCGGTGCGCAGACGGTTGCCGGCTGGGCGACGGGCCTGTCTGCCGGTCCTGCTGATGAAGCCGGTCAGACACTGACCTTCAATATCACTGGCAATGACAACATGGCGCTGTTCAGCGTGCAGCCAGCCGTGGCGCCGGACGGCACACTGACCTACACACCGGCACCAGATGCCTTCGGTACAGCCAATATCATGCTCAACATCATGGATAACGGCGGTACGGCCAATGGTGGTGTAGACACCTCTCCGGATCAGACTTTTGCCATCAACGTGACTGGTGTCAACGATGCGCCCTCGTTCATGGCAGGTCCTGACCAGATGGCAGCGGTCGGCACAGGTGCTCAGAGCGTTGCCGGCTGGGCCACGGGCTTCAATCCCGGGCCAGCCAATGAAGCGGGCCAGATGGTGGCAATGTACAACGTCACTGTCTCGACCAACCCCGGCATATTCGCTGCAGGACCCACCGTGGCCAATGACGGCACGCTCAATTACACGCCTGTCGCTGCCATCGCCATGGACACCACAGCCGATATTCTGGTGAGCGTAACCGACGATGGCGGCACGGCCAACGGCGGTGTCGATACCTCCCCCGACCAGATGTTCCAGATCACCATCACCGTGCCACCACCGGCGCTGATGAATGATGCCTACGCCGCGACCGGTAATGTGAGTCTGAGCCAGCCGGACGGTGCCATGGACCTGTTTGCGAATGACAGCCTGTTTGGCGGTACGCTGGACATGAGCATGATCACCAGTACCAATGGCGGTGATGTGGTGATCAACGGAGCCGACGGCAGCTTCACCTATAATCCGCCTGCCGGCTTCACTGGCATGGACACCTTTACCTATTCGGTCACCAACGGCAGCGGTACATCGATGGCCACCGTGACGATGACGGTGAACGACATGATCTGGTTCATCGATGCGGCAGCAACCTGCCCCTGTGACGGACGCCTGAGTAATCCGTTCACGGATTTCGGTGGCGCTGGCACCAGTTTTGACAATAATGCAGCGGATTCTGCAGGGGATGCCATCTTCATCGAACAGGGTGCCTATACCGGTGGTGTGACACTGCTGAACAATCAGATTCTGGTCGGTGACGGTGCCACAACCACGCTGGCTGGCGTAACCGGCATAACGCCCGCACCCAACAGTGATCCCTTGCCAGCCTTCAGCGGCGTGCGACCTGTGGTCACTGGCGCCGCCTCAGACGGGATCACTCTGGGTTCAGGCAATACCATGCGTGGTTTGAACGTGGGTAACTCGCAAACCATGATCGTCGGCCCCAACGTGGGTAATCTGACCATCTCCGAGGTGGTCCTGAGCGGTACCGGTGGTGGCATTGACATCGCCAACGGCACTGCTGCCATCACCTTCGATTCAATAACCGCCAGCATGAGCACTCTGGAAGGCATTGACCTGAACACTATCGGCGGCACCTTCACCGTGACCGGTCTTACGGATATCAGCGGTCGTAATGGCGCCACCGGCATCAATATCGTCAACAGCGCTGGCACCTTTACCTTCACCGGCGGTGTCGGCATTGGTGGCGGTGCGCCGGTACCGATGCTCAATGCCACCGGTGGTGGTACGCTGATCATTCCGGCGGCAGTCGGCGGTATCGTTAACGACACGGGTCCTGCCATCAACATCAATGGCACCACCATCGGTACCGGCGGAATCCAGTTTGTCGCCGTGAGTGCCGGAAACGGAGCCCCTGCATTTGGCAACGGCATCAGCCTGGTCAACACGGGCACGACGGCAGGGCTCACCGTCACTGGTTCGGGAGCACCGAATACCGGTGGTGTCATTCGTGATCGCCAGGGCGCCGACAATAATGATACTCAGGGCATCGGCATCTATCTGGAGAATACAGTCAACCCGAGCTTCAGTTTCATGGGGCTGGACAATTTTGACAATTTCGCCATTCGGGGTCGTAATGTCACCAATTTCACACTGATCGATTCCGATATCAGTGGTTTCAGCGGCACTAATTACAATCCAGGCGCAATGATTTTCGAGAGTGCGATCTTCTTCGAAAATCTGGAAGGAATGGTCATGTTCCGTGGTGATTCCATTGCGGGTGGTCGTGGTGATAATGTCCGTATCATCAACACCATGACAACGACACCGATGACATTCTCGATGGATGATTCAGCTGGTGGCGCCATGGTCATTGGCCTCAACAGCAATACCGCACAAGCCAACGACGGCGTGCTGATCGAAGACAACGGCAACACGACTTCGAACATCACAATCGTCAATACCGATTTCCTGGGTGCACGTGGCGACATGCTGCAAACCAATGCGCTGGGTAATTCCACGCACATGATCACGGTACAGAACAACGTGATGATCAACAATCATCCGATGATTGTGTCGGGCGGTGGTGGTGTCACCTTCTCCGGAGGCTCTGCGGCCAGCACATTGATGGTGGGCTATGACGTCAGCAATAACAGGATCGAGAACGCCGTCGGAAACGCACTCACGGTGAATTATCTTAACGGCGGTGGCATGGCCACGGGCGTGGTCGGCAACAATACAATCGGAAACCCCGGCGTTCTCGATTCGGGTTCACTGCAGGGTGCCGGTATATCGATCGGTGCGGCGGTCAACGTGGTCCACAACAGCACGGTCTCCGGCAACCAGCTTGATGAAGTCGTGGGCTCGTTCAGTGGCATGGAAGTGGTGGCCAATGTCGAAGTCAACATGACGGCAGACATCAACAACAATGTGGTCAACATCGCGGCCAATCCGGGTGGCTTTGCACTGGCATCGTTCTACTCCATTGTGGGCGGTGGAACCGGTCTGGAAAACGGCACACTGTGTCTGCCCAAGGTGAACAATACACACAATGCCGGAGCAGCACCGAATACCGGACATGCAATTTTCCTTGATCAGATCAGTACGAATGCCAATTATATCTTCCCTGGATATGCCGGCTCGCCGAACGGCCAGTTTGCTGCGATGCCGGGCACAGCCAGTGTTGATCTGGATGCGCATTTTGCAGGGCTGGGTAACATGCATGTGAATGGACCGTTTCTCAATCCATTCCTGCCTCCTGCAAACTCGACAGATGCGACAATTATTGATGGTGCAACAGGTGGAGCATGTCCATGAAGAAGGGATTTCGACATGGACTGAACATCAACGGTTATCACTTATGAGGGGTACTACTTATGTCAGAACCGTTTTTGGCTGAAATCAAGATGTTTGGTTTCAATTTTCCGCCCAGGGGCTGGGCATTCTGTGATGGGCAAATCCTTCCCATCAATCAGAACCAGTCGCTGTATTCCCTGCTGGGGACCACCTACGGCGGTGACGGGCGAACCACGTTCGCGCTACCGGAGCTGCGTGGCCGCACGCCGTTTCACGTCGGGCAGTCGACGGGGTCGAACTACACGCTGGGTCAGCGCAGTGGTGAGGAGACGCATGCCCTGAGTGTTGCTGAAATTCCGGGACACACCCATTCAGCCAGGGCCTCGAGTACCGACGGCAATGCACCCATCGCACAGGACAATACGCTGGCGACATTCAGCAACGGCTACAACGATGGCAACACGCCGGTCACACTCGATAACGAGACTCAAAATGCCGGTGGCGGTCAGGGTCACAACAACATGCAGCCTATCCAGGTCGTCTCGTTCTGTATCGCCCTGCAGGGCCTGTTCCCGTCGCGCAATTAGGAGGTCATCATGTCAGAAGCATTTGTAGGCGAAATTCGAATGTTCGCCGGAAATTTTGCACCGCGCTCATGGGCCTTCTGTGACGGTCAGTTGCTGGCAATCAGCCAGAATGATGCGCTGTTTTCCCTGTTGGGAACCATCTACGGCGGCGATGGCCGCACCACGTTCGGACTGCCCGATATGCGGGGTCGTATCCCGGTGCATCAGGGTTCTGGCCCGGGTCTCACACCACGACAGCTTGGATTGAAGACAGGCAGTGAAACTGTAACGGTCACGACCAATCAGTTGCCGTCCCATTCGCATGACTTCACAGCCTCATCGGCTGCGGGTACTGCGAATACGGCTGCGGGTAATTACCTGGCATCATCAGCCTCCGTCCGCGTCTACCGACCCGTGGGGCCCAATGTATCCCTGAACAGCGGATCGGTAACCAATACCGGCGGTAGTCAGTCGCACAACAATGTGGGCCCGTTCCAGTGTGTCCATTTCATTATTGCCCTGTTCGGTATCTATCCGAGCAGGTCATAGGGGGAAAGCATCATGTCAGAACCATTCATCGCGGAAATCAAGATATTCGCAGGTAATTTCGCACCACGAGGCTATGCATTCTGCAACGGTCAGCTGTTGCCGATCTCCCAGAATACAGCCCTGTTTTCTCTCATAGGCACCACTTACGGGGGTGACGGTCGAACCACCACTGGCTTGCCCAATCTTCAGGGCAGGGCACCGATGCATCCCGGTCGGGGTCCTGGCCTTACGGCAAGAAACCTCGGTCAGATCGGCGGTGCCGAAACGGCAACCCTGTCGGAAGCCCAGATGGCCAGTCACAACCACAACCTGGGCGCGTCCACTGCGCCGGCGAGCTCCAACACGGCCGTCAGCAATGCTGTGACTGCCCGTGCTTCAGGTGCGGCCTATGACAGCAACGATGGCGTCGATTCAACAATGAACGCGGGTACACTGGCAACCGTTGGTGGAGGGCAGTCCCACAACAACCTGCAACCGTATCTTGCCATGAACTTCATCATCGCCCTGACTGGCGTTTTCCCGAGCCGAAGCTAAGGAGTCATCATGAACCGTAGAACGTTTACAAACAGTATGGGAATCGGTGCATTGCTTGGTTCATCGGCGCTCAGTGCCATGAATTCACTTAATCAAAAAGACACCGGATTGCAGAATACAACGGCGAGGGATGTGTACTCGCGTCAGCGGCTGGAGTCACTGATTGGCTCTCATTTCAGCTGTGACAACCACCCCGGTGGATTCCAGTTGATTGAAATGCAGCGGGAAAAGTGTGCTGATCAGTTTCACCTCGTTTTCAGGGCATCCGGTGCCGACGCAGGACTGACCGAACAGATCTATTTTCTGAAGTCCGAATCATCGGCACATGTTGCTCTTCACATGAAACCGGTTGAAACGGGATCGGGTACACATCTGGTTGCTACCGTCAATCACACAAGGGGATGATCCGAACAGGGTATCAGGCCACAGAGCCGCCTCTGGACGTTCTCGAATTCAGGCAGATCACCGACGGTGATCTGCCGTTTTTATGTACGCTGTATGGAACGACACGTGCCGCCGAAATGGCCATGGTGGACTGGACAGATGAACAGAAACAGCAATTCATCACCATGCAGTTCAACGCCCAGCACGATCACTATCAGAATTATTTTCCCGAGGCTGAATATCTGATCATGTACTCAGGCGAGACGCCTGTCGGTCGGTTGTATATCGACCGACGCGACAGTGAGATACGGCTGATCGATATTGCACTGCTGCCGGAACACCAGTCCAGAGGGCTGGGTGGGGCACTACTGTCGCTGATGATCGAGGAAGCCAGGGAAAGCCACAGGACACTCAGTATTCATGTCGAAAAGAACAACCCGGCCATGAAACTCTATCATCGTCTGGGGTTCCAGAAGATTGAAGATCAGGGTGTCTATGATCTGATGGAATGGTCAGCCTGACTGGACGCGTCACCGATCAGTTGAATACTGCCTCGTACTGAGTCCCATTCTCGGTCTGACCGACAGGTACAATGAAGATCTGTTGTTCACCAATTGATGGGTGGCTCACCTGATAGGCCGATTGTGGATGGCTGGATTCATCCCCGCATTCGAATATCACCGAAAACGGCTGATTGTCCTGGCCCGGGTAGGATTTGAGGTCGGCTATTTCGGTGATGCGACACTCGAAGGATATATCATCATCGCAAAATGTCAGTGGTTCATTGCCCAGTTTTTCCAGTGCTTCGCGGGTCAGTTTGCTCATGGATTCGTGCTATTGCCAGTCCAACTCTGATACTATCACAGGCGGCTTGAAACGGCCCATGCCCGCAAGCCGAATCAGTGAAACAATCTGCCATTTCAAACCGAGGGGATTCCACATGATGCCGAGACGTCTGCTTGCACTGCTGTTGTTGCTGTCTGTCCTGTCCTCCGCACTGGCACAGACCAATGCCGGCCTGCATAACCAGCAAATGGACGAATGGCTGATCACCAATGCGATGATCATCGCCGGCGTCGGTACACCAGCGGAAGGGCCGTATGACATCCACATCAAGGACGGCAAAATAGAGGCACTGCGTGCGGCCTCCGGTCTGAATTCACTGCGCGACAGCATTGCCACCCAGCTCGATGCCAGCGGCAAGACAGTTCTGCCCGGATTCATCAACATGCATGCCCACATCATGCATTCACGAGCCGGTATCGACATGGCGCAGCCCTATCAGTACTACCTCTGGCTCAGCAGCGGCATCACCACGGTTCGTGATGTCGGCAGCAACCTTGATCTTACACTCGAGGATCGTCAGCGCAGTGCCGCTCACGAGATCATTGCACCACGTATTTATGTCTATCCGGGCACCTGGGGCAATTACCATGACGATGATGTCATCGAGCGCCTGCGTGATCTCAAGAAAAGGGGAGTGGACGGTCTCAAGTTCGGCATGATGGATCGGCACACCTTTGAAACAGCATCCGCCGAAGCCAGAAGACTGGAGCTGCCGGTGGCCAATCATGTTGGGGTTGAGGACATGACGGCGTGGCAGAATGTCGAGCAGGGTACCACCACCATCGAGCACTGGTACGGTGTACCCGATGCTGCACTGAATGGCACACAGCGATTCCCGGCCGACATGAACTACTCCAATGAGCTGCACCGGTTTCGTTACGCCGGCCGCTTGTGGCGTGAAACCGATGCTGAAAAACTCGATCAGGTACTCAAGGCCCTGGCCAGCGCCGGAGTGGCCTGGGATCCAACGCTGGTTATTTATGAAGCCTCGCGTGACCTGCAACGTGCCACCACATCTCCCTGGTATGGCGACTATCTGCACCCCGGTCTGGAAAAGTTTTTCCAGCCCAGTCCGGATGCACACGGATCCTTCTTCTGGGGCTGGACGGCAACCGATGAAGTCTACTGGCGTGATAATTATCAGCGCTGGTTTGCTGCACTGCGTACTTTCAAGGATCATGGTGGCATCATCACCAC
>CBDBVC010000038.1:0-26355 GCA_965212525.1 Lysobacterales bacterium | reverse complement strand
CGAGCCTGATCACCCTGAAACAGGCTATGGTTACATCAAGAAAGGCATGCAACTTGGCTTTGGCGGTTTTGCCATCGACCAGTTTGTGGAAAAACCGGAACTCGAGATCGCCCGCCGCTATCTGGAATCGGGTGACCACCTGTGGAACTCGGCATGTTCTGTTTCACGGCCAAATCGTTTCTTGATGCCGTCTCCGAACACCAGCCGGTGATGGAGCAACTGGCACAGGACTGTTTCCTGCAAACCGACAGCGATGATTTCGTGGTCGAGCTGGAAGCCAAGACATTCTCCAAAATGCCGGGCATCTCGATCGATTATGCCGTGATGGAGAAAACCGCCCATGCCGCCGTGGTACCGGGCAATTTCGGCTGGGAATGATATCGGATCGTGGAAAGCCATCAGCGAGATTGGTGACAGTGACAAGCTGGGGAACATGGTCAGTGGCGAGGCGATCATGGTCGATACACGAAACACCTACATTCAGGCAGGCTCAAGGCTGGTGGCCACCGTGGGTGTGGACAATCTGCTGGTCGTTGACAGTGATGATGCGCTGCTGATTTCGGATCGTGAATGCTCACAGGACGTCAAGACCGTGGTCGACCAGCTCAAGCAGGCGAGCCATGCCAGTGTGGAATATCACAGCCAGGTGCAGTGCGACTGGGTCAGATGCAGTCCATCTACAGCTGCGATGACTACCAGATACGTCAACTCAGCATCCGGCCGGATCAGAAAATCGCCGCTGCCGAACCGGGCAAACTGCGTCATTTCTGGCTGCTGGTCAGCGGTGAAGGCAGCCTCAGTCTGGATAAGGAAGATATCAATCTTCAGCAAAATCAGGTAATCTCTGCCGCCCCGGACTCCAGATGGAGCATACGAAACACGGGCGAGATAGAACTGGTACTGATTGAAACACGACTATGAGCGGTAAACTCTACATCAAGACACACGGCTGTCAGATGAAATGAATATGATTCTGACAAGATGGCCGATGTGCTGGCACAATCCCACGGACTCAAGCTGACTGACAACGAGCAGGAAGCTGACGTGATACTCATCAATACCTGTTCGATCCGTGAAAAGGCTCAGGAAAAGTGTTTTCACAGCTGGGACGCTGGAAAAAGCTGAAGCAGGCTGAAAAGCCCGTGGTGATCGGCGTGGGTGGCTGTGTTGCCAGCCAGGAAGGCGATGCCATCATCAAGCGGGCACCGTTCGTCGATCTGGTATTCGGACCACAGACGCTGCACCGTCTGCCAAAGATGATCGATGATGTGCAGGCGCGTCAGAAACCCGTGGTCGACATCAGTTTCCCCGAAATCGAGAAATTCGACAATCTGCCGGAACCGAAAAAAACCGGCGCGACCGCATTCGTCTCCGTCATGGAAGGTTGCAGCAAGTACTGCAGCTTCTGCGTGGTGCCCTACACCCGTGGCGAGGAAATCTCCAGGCCATTTGATGATGTCATTGCCGAGGTCGCCTCACTGGCCCATGCAGGGGGTTCGTGAGGTCAACCTGCTGGGTCAGAACGTCAATGCCTACCGTGGCCTGATGCATGACGGCAGCACAGCCGACCTGGCTCTGCTGATCGACTACATTGCCGAGATTGACGGTATCGACCGTATCCGCTACACCACCTCGCACCCGGTCGAGTTCACCACCCGACTGGCGGATGCCTTTGCCCACGTACCCGAACTCGCCGGATTCCTCCACCTGCCGGTACAGAGTGGCTCGGATCGTATTCTCTCCGCCATGAAGCGTGGCCATACGGCACTGGAGTACAAATCCAAGATTCGCCGGGTTCGCAAGGCACGACCCGGCATCAGCATTTCATCCGACTTTATCGTCGGATTCCCAGGCGAAACCGATGCCGATTTCGATGACACAATGAAACTGATTGAAGATCTCAGATACGATCAGTCCTTCAGCTTCATCTACAGCGCCAGGCCAGGCACACCGGCGGCCAGCCTGCCCGATGATGTCAGCATGGAGACCAAGAAGAAACGGCTGCAGAAGCTGCAGTCCACTATCAATGGTTTCGCCGCAGAAATCTCGGCCAGCATGATCGGGTCGACCCAGAGAATTCTGGTCGAGGGTCATGCCAAGAAGGATGCCAGCGAGCTGTCCGGTCGGACAGAAAACAATCGCGTGGTCAATTTCCCCGGCAATGAACGCCTGATTGGTGGCTTTGCCGATGTCCGCATCACCGATGCCTACTCGAATTCCCTGCGTGGTGAAATCATCACCATCTGACCGCCACCAGCGGATTGCAATACCAATGCCCAGCAAAGACAAACAGACCACACTCGAACTGTCTCCAGTTGACAACCAGCGGCTGTCCAATCTCTGTGGCCAGTTCGATGAACACCTGCGTCAGATAGAACGCAGCACCATGGCGACAATCACCTCTCGCGGCAGCCTGTTTCAGGTCAGCGGCGAACCCCGTTCGGTGCAACTGGCCAGCAAGGCGCTGCATGCGCTCTATGAGCAGTCCGGCCGTGAAGCACTGACGCCACACAAGGTAAACCTGGCCCTGCAGGAGTCCTCACTCGAGGAAGAGAATGATTCAGCCTCGGGTGATGATGTCACCATCAAGACCAAACGCGGATGGGTCACCGGTCGCGGGCCAAATCAGAAAAAATACCTGCGCATGATCCAGCAGAACGACATCAGTTTCGGTATCGGACCGGCCGGAACAGGCAAGACCTTTCTGGCGGTTGCCTCCGCTGTTGATGCACTGCAGACCGATGCGTGTGCAGCGACTGATCCTGACCCGACCTGCGGTGGAGGCCGGCGAACGACTCGGATTCCTGCCCGGTGATCTGGCCGACAAGGTCGACCCCTACCTGCGTCCGTTGTACGACGCGCTGTATGAAATGCTCGGGTTTGACAAGGTGGCCAAACTGAATCGAACGTCACGTGATCGAAATCGCACCACTGGCATTCATGCGCGGACGAACGCTCAATGATGCCTTCGTCATCCTCGACGAAGCGCAGAACACGACCTCGGAACAGATGAAGATGTTCCTGACCAGGATCGGCTTCGGCTCAAAGGCGGTGATCACCGGTGACCTGACTCAGACCGACCTGCCCAAACACCAGTCATCCGGCCTGAAACAGTCGATTGACATTCTCGCATCGACAACGGGCATTTCGTTCACCTTCTTCGAGAGTCGGGATGTGGTGCGCCACCCACTGGTCAAGCGTGTGGTACAGGCCTATGAAGCGCATGAACAACAGAACCCGAAAAGCTGAACACGGCGGGATCAGCGTCAGCCGCGCAGAGAGCTGCGACACTGCACCCGATGATCAGCAGCTGATCACCTGGGCCTGTCACGCGCTTTCCTGCATGAATGCATGTGGATCAATCGACATACGGATCTGTGATGGCGAGGAAATCCGTCAGCTCAATGAACCTCTATCGTGGCCGGGACAAGGCAACCAATGTGCTCTCCTTTCCGGCTGACATTCACCCGGATACCGGCATTACTCATCTGGGTGATATCATCGCCTGTGCCTGTGTGATCGAGCGTGAAGCCATCGAGCAGAACAAGCCTGAATCAGATCACTGGGCCCACATGATTGTGCATTCGGTCTTGCATTTGCTGGGCCATGACCACATGACTGATTCCGACGCAGCTGAAATGGAGGCTATCGAGCAGCAGATTCTGGCAAAACTGGATATTCCGGACCCCTACAGGCCGGTGGCGGATGACGCACAAAGTTGATCCGATTCCCGTGACAAAGCACCCAGAGGGTGTATTATTCAGGTATACACAGCCAGGAGATGAAGCTCTGACCGTTCGCGGTCAACCATAGCGCTCATGAACGACGAGTACTCGAGTAGTAACGACACTGAACACCGATCATGGCTAGAGAAAATCGGCCATGCCTTCTCTTCCAGAGAACCCCGCAAACCGCGAAGAACTGATCACGTTTCTTGGAGACGCACACGAGCGTGGAATTCTCGATGCCGATTCCCTTGGCATGCTTGTGGGTGCCATCAAGGTAGCCGACATGCAGGTACGCGATGCCATGATTCCCAGGGGCCAGATGGTCTGCATCAGGCACGAGGAATCTGCCGAGGACCTGCTGGCCAAGATTGTCGAATCTGGCCACTCCCGATTCCCCGTTATCAAGGACGACAAGGATGAAGTCATCGGTACACTGCTGGCCAAGGACCTGCTGAAGCATGCCAGCAACGGCAGTGACAATTTCGATGTCACCCAGTTGATGCGAAAACCGGTCTTCATACCCGAAAGCAAGCGCCTGAATGTGCTGCTGAAGGAATTTCGGGCCAAACGAAATCACATGGCCGTGGTACTCGATGAGTACGGCGGCGTCTCCGGACTGATCACGATCGAGGATGTGCTGGAGGAAATTGTCGGCGATATCGATGACGAACATGACACCGAAGACGTGGCCGATATCGTGCCGTTCGGCGACGGCAAGTTTACCGTGATGGCACTGACCACCATCGAGGACTTCAATACCTATTTCAAGACCGGGCTCAGTGACGATGAATTTGACACCATCGGCGGTTATCTGACCGGCCAGCTTGGCCGTTTACCGGAGCACGGTGAACACATCACGCTGGATGCCATTGATTTCGAGATCCTGCGCGCCGACAATCGCCGTCTGCTGGTCGTGGGTGTCACGCTGCCCACAGAACAGGAACAGCCTTCCGTCTCATGATTCCGGCACCCCCTCGCTCTCATGTGAATGATTACGGGACGGGTGAATGACCATCAGCGAACGCGTCAGGGCCGGTGTGCATTTTTACCGGCTGTTAGCCCTCGCCTGTCTGCTGTCCCTGATGTTGTCATCCACGCTGTCTGCACAAACGGCAATGTCATCGGACGGGCAACAGTTCTTCTCCGAAACAACGCTGTCTGAAGCCGAGCAAGCGCGCTATGCGCGAGTCAGGATTCAGCTGATGACCATCGGACCGGGGCCAACCTACTGGGAGCGTTTTGGTCATAATGCCATCATCGTCACCGATCCCGATGATGATATCTCGATTTCCTACAATTACGGCATGTTCGACTTCGGGCAGGAAAATTTCATGCTCAATTTCCTGCGCGGCTACATGGTGTATCGCATGGATACCTATGCCGGTGATGAGGATATACGCTATTACCTCAGCCAGAATCGCGCCGTTCACCTGCAGACCCTGAATCTGACACCGCTGCAGAAGAAGCAGTTGCTGCTGTTCACCAACTGGAACCTGCAACCCTGAAAACATCGAATACCGATATCAGTACTTCAGTGCCAACTGTTCCACCAAGCTGCGTGATGTCATCGACATGACGCTGGGCGGTCTGCTGCAGCGCCAGACCTCCTCTCGACCCAGTCCAAAGACCATCCGGCAATGGGTGCGAGACTACAGTGATCCGGTACCCTGGATGCAGGCAGGCACCATGCTCGGGCTGGGTCAGAACACTGACCGGCCGATTTCACAGTGGCAGAGTTTCTTTCTGCCTGAAGTGCTGATGCAGCATCTCAACGAGATCACGGTCACAATCGACGATGTCAGACAGCCACTGGTCAGCAAGTTCATTACACTGTCGGAAGGTGACATCGAGCCAGCCGGAAGTGAGCTGTTTCTGGTGATATTCTGGTATGCGCTGGCTGGAACGCTGCTGGCCGCAGTGATGACCCTGTTCTCGCGTACGGAATCAGGAACGCGCTGGGTGCTGATGATCGTGCAGACCATTGTCGGCCTGCTGGGCACCGGCCTGCTGGCCCTGTGGTTGCTGACAGAACACAGCGACGCCTACCGCAACGAAAACCTGTTTCTGTTCTCGCCGCTGTCACTGTGGTTGGTCTGGCAACTGCTCAGGCGTCATTTCAGTCCGGCACTGACGCGCGCTGCCATCGTCCTGCTGCTGTTGCCGGCCATCACTGGTCTGCTGCTGAAACTGACACCATGGTTCTATCAGGATAACCCGGAAATCCTGCTGTTTATCCTGCCGGTGCATCTGGTCACGATAATGCTGATATGGAAAAAATCACGCGGCGGCAGGCAGAGCCTGTTGCAGAACGTGGCCAACACACTCTCGCTGGAGGGTGTGCTGAGGAAACTCGATGGCTCGGGTGTGGAGCATCTGGATCACTGGAAACAGGGTGAGTTTCATCATGATTTCATCATCAGACTGACCAACCGTCCTGCCGGCATCCCTGCTGACGTTCTCATTGTCGGTACCAATTGCAACGGCGGCGTCAAGGACATTATCTGCCTTGATCAGGTGCCCGAGCGATGGGCACTGTGGAACCATCGCTGCCCTGACAATCCGGAGTTCGAAGGAAAGATCGGAGCGATAAGGGCACATGTCCGGACGCGTCACTACTTCGATCCCTGTGACTTGCTCAAACCGGATACCCGCAGTGAATACAGGCCGGAGTTCAGGCGACGACAGCGTGGTGGCGGCTGGGTGCCGATCGACTCCACCGAGGAATAAGTCCTCATCGATCGCCTGATTGTCTGACATGATTGTGCTGTACTAACAGCGCTCTGGTGATTTCACGGGCAATGCGAGCTAGAATGGTTCATCAGCAAACCAAGGCAGCCACTGATGATCGAAACCTATCGCGGCGTGGTCTATCCCGATCAGCTGGATCACATGGGACACATGAACGTCCGCTGGTATACCTCCAAGTATGACGAGGCCAGCTGGCAGCTGTTTTCTGCACTGGGCCTGACTGCCGAGTACATCGAACAGCATCATTGTGGCATGGCCGCGCTGGAACAGACCATCAAGTACAATGCCGAGGTACACGCCGGCAGTCTGCTGATGATCAAGTCACGAGTCACCGCGTTTTCGAACAAGATCATACGCTTCAAGCACATCATGTATAACAGTGAATCCATGAGTGAAGTGTCACGCAGCACGCTGGTGGCCATCCACATGGATCTGAAGTCCCGCCGTTCCAGCCCTCTGCCGGAATCCGTGACCGAACGCGCTGTCAGCCTGTTCAATGCAGAGCGGGACGAATAGCCAGAATCAATTGACGAGGGGAAAAATGAAAAGCAGAGCCGCCATAGCCGTCGAAGCCGGAAAACCACTGGTCATCGACGAGATTGACGTTCAGCCACCCGGTGCCGGAGAGGTGCTGGTAAGGATTGTTGCTACCGGTGTCTGTCATACCGACGCATTCACGCTCAGCGGCGAGGATCCGGAAGGTCTGTTTCCCGCCATCCTCGGTCATGAAGGCGGTGGCATTGTCGAGGAAACCGGAGACGGGGTCTCTACGGTCAAGCCCGGTGATCATGTCATTCCCCTGTACACGCCAGAGTGTCGCAGCTGCAGTTTCTGCACCTCGGGCAAGACCAACCTGTGTCAGGCAATACGCAGCACGCAGGGTCAGGGCCTGATGCCGGACGGCACTTCGAGATTCAGTCATCAGGGCCGGCAGCTGTACCATTACATGGGTACTTCGACCTTTTCCGAATACACAGTGCTTCCGGAAATCGCTCTGGCGAAGATCAACCCGAGGGCACCGCTGGACAAGGTCTGTCTGCTGGGGTGTGGCGTCACGACCGGTATTGGTGCTGTACTCAATACGGCTGCCGTCGAAGCCGGATCCACTGTCGCCATCTTCGGGCTTGGTGGCATCGGTCTCAGTGTGATTCAGGGGGCCGTCATGGCCGGCGCTTCCCGCATCATCGGGATCGATACCAACCCGTCAAAATACGAGATGGCAACGCTGATGGGCGCTACCGATCTGGTCAACCCCAAAGATTTTGATGATCCGATCCAGGATGTGATTGTCGATCTGACCGATGGTGGTGTGGACTATTCGTTTGAGTGCATCGGCAATACCGCCACCATGCGCGCAGCACTGGAATGCTGTCACAAGGGTTGGGGAGAATCGACGATTATCGGTGTTGCCGGAGCCGGCCAGGAAATCTCGACCCGACCATTCCAGCTGGTCACAGGTCGTGTCTGGCGTGGCACCGCTTTCGGGGGCGTCAAGGGACGTACCGAACTCCCCGGCATGGTCGACGATTATCTGCACGGCAAGATTCGCATCGACGAGATGGTGACACACCAGATGCCACTCGATGACATCAACAGTGCCTTCGATCTGATGCACGAAGGCAAAAGCATACGTTCCGTGGTGGTGTTCTGATGATACTGATCAATGAATCGAAACTGTTCGACGGCCGTCAATTGCAATACCTGCATGAATCGGCCACCTGCAACTGCCAGATGCGCTTCTCGGTGTACCTGCCACCGGCTGCGGCGACAGCATCTGTTCCGGCGCTGTACTGGCTCTCTGGACTAACCTCGACTGATGAGAACTTCTCACTCAAGTCGGGTGCACAACGCGTTGCCGCTGAACTTGGCATTGCCCTGATCATGCCGGATACCAGCCCGCGTGGTGAGCATGTGCCTGGTGATGATAGCGGTAGCTGGGATCTGGGTCATGGTGCCGGTTTCTATGTCAATGCCACCGAGCCGCCATGGGACAGGAATTACCGCATGTACGACTATGTGGTCGATGAGCTGCCGGTGCTGATCGAGCAGAATTTTCCGGTCAGTGACGAGTTGCGATCCATCAGCGGCCATTCCATGGGAGGTCATGGCGCACTGGTGATCGGCCTCAGAAACCCGGCCAGGTATCGATCCATCTCGGCATTCGCACCGATCGTCTCACCAACCCGGGTTCCCTGGGGTGAGAAGGCGTTCAGCAACTATCTGGGGGCCGATGAACAGGCATGGCTCAGTTATGATGCCTGCCATCTGCTGACCAGCGCCGTGGGCCAGATACCGATCAAGATCGATCAGGGCGCATCGGATTCCTATCTGAATGATCAGCTGCAACCCTGGCACCTGACGGTGATCGCCGATCAGAAGGAATACCCGCTGGATTATCAGCTGCATGACGGTTACGACCACAGCTTCTATTTCATCAATACCTTCATCGAGGATCACATTCGCTTCCACGGCAAATCCCTGATGGATCAGTAACACTCATGATCAGTGTGGCCGGTGTCCGGCAATCAGTACCGCTGTCAGTTCCAGCGGTAATAGCCCAGTGTCTTGCGCATCTTCAGTCGACGCAGCAGGTTGAGCGGTTTTGACTTGAGGTGCTTGACACCACGACTGATGCATTCGTCCACGGCCTTGAGGATACGGCTGCAGGACTTGCCATCCGTGTAGGGATGGATGCGGCTGGCACAGGATTCAATGGCCTGTTTCAGGCTGTCATGCGGATTGAGCGCCTGTTCAATGGCAGATTCAAGATCATCCGGATTGGTGACATTGATCAGGTGCGGTGCCGGTGACTGGTTGTCATAGGTGACGATCGGTTTGTGCTGCAGCAGAAACTCGGAAATGATCGACGAGGTATCCGCCAGCATCACATCGGCCTTTCGCAACAGCGGAATGATATTGTCGGTTTCGATCAGTCTGAAATGGTCATGATCCCCATCAATGCGTCGGAATCGGTCCACGATTTCGGCGTCCATTTTCGGATGCAGATTACACAGCCAGCGCCAGCGTCCGGTTGCGATCAGTGATTCGATCCTGTCCGGGATACGGTGAGCAGCAGAAAGCCGCGGCGTGAATGTGGAGGCAAGAAACACGACGGGCCTGTCGTCATCGGGCAATGACAGCGTCGAGTCATCCCCGGGCGCAAACAGCGGATCCATCTTCGACCAGCCGGTTTCGATGACGTCGAAATAGCCATGTTGTTTTGCCAGTTCGTGAAACTGTTCGGTGGTATCCGGACCCTGAGTGCAATACAGGTCGAAAAAACCGCGAATCCTGAAATGGCCCTTGCGTTCGGAGCGCTTGCGGGAATTGAAGCCGTGAAACAGCTGCACTTTCAGGCCTGGAAAGAAATCGGGCACGGTATTGGTGGTGGCGAAGACTGCTTCAGGCTGATAGGCCTTGACCGCCTCAACCGAATCGAGAATCTTTTCATCCGGCCGCATGTAATCATCCTGCTGGCGGGCCATGTCGGCAATGAAGAACCAGGCGGCATCATCACCCCGCTCCCGAATCGCCTGCTGCAGGGGTCTGAGAATCGACAAGGCGTACAGGTGTGCGCCATAGAGCAAATATTTTCTCATCGACTCTGTCTCATCTGTTCAAGCTGCTCCCTCGAATGAGCCCTGCCCTGCCAACAATCTGCATTATGTCACCAGGCAGACTCAGCTTGTGCCCCTTTGCACACATGAAACCAGAAAACTCACGGCCACTCAAGCTGGTGGTCGTGATCAGTAAGCTCTGACCCTGAATGATCTTTCGTTATTCGAAACCGTCAGCGAAAATATCATCACCCGCCATGGCACACACGTCGTTGTACAGGCAGTCAATCCACTCCGGGTGATCGACAAACGGGTTTCGATTGCCCTGGAAGGCGAAGATCACTTCGTTTCGATCCTGTTCTCGCGAATCCACCGGATCGTCCAGGTGCCATTGCAGCAGAGTCGAGAGCAACCCCATGTACGCCGGTGAACCGGTGGTACTCTGGATCAGGTTGCGGTCATTGGTCAGCTCGAGATTGGGTTCAGACTGTCCGGTACCACCATGGGTGCCGCCTTCATAGCGGATATCCATGTAGAAAATGCTCCGCGCCACATCACCGCGACGATCATGCCAGACTTCAAAACTGCCCATGTTGCCGTCGGTGCCATCGGTGTGCCAGTTGGAATTGCCGGGATAGACACCGGAACCACCGCCCTGACCATTGGTATCGAGCGTCACCAGTTCGCTGCAGCCACTCACCATTGGGCAATCGGCAAAGGGCTTGCTGCCACGGTCTGAATTGTAGCCAATATCCGACAGTCTCAGATTGTGGGTATCGGTGGCGCTGCTGTTCAGCGGTGTGCCAGTCTCCCCCAGGCCCAGAGAACGAGGCCAGGTATGTTCGCGATTGTAGAAACTGTTGCCGCCACCGGCCTTGGTATAGGGCGCATTGCGGTAGACATCGAGAATGGTCTGGTTATCCGCCGGGTTTTCATCAGCCATGTCGAGAATGTCCCAGGTATCGGTTGCACCACTGGAATAGGGATACCACTGGTGATCATCAATGGTATCGTGCAGTGTCGTTCGCAGCTGAGCGGCTGAGGTGTCGATCACGTTGGCGTAATAGTCGCCCAGCGGACAGCTGGCGTTGATCATGCCCAGCGTGGGTGTGACGGCAGCGTACGTGGATGTGATACGACGACCGCCTGAACCGTTGGGACAGCGCTGCATCGATTCACTAGCAGCAGCGGCGTTTTCGTCTTCATTCACCTGTGGTTCGGCTGCCTGCAGTAACACCAGCAGGCCAGGCTGATCCGGCTGACCCGAATCATAGACCAGAGCATCAATCAAACCATCGGTTGTGACTGCCGTGCCATTGCTGAAGTCGACTGCATCACCCACATAAATGGCGATGGCCGCAGCGCCATCGTCCAGCGGCTGTGGCAAGGCCACATCGGGTGTGGTGGCAACCCCGCCAATAATCAGGTAACCATTGACATTGGTGCTGACGCCATCGAGATCGATGGCCGCGACAGAGATATCACTGTCATCAAACATCACCATTACCAGACCGCTGAGCGAGGTATTGCCCACGCCACCGTCAAACAGTTCGATGAATTCATTGTCAGTGCTGTCAACGGCATTGACTTCGTTGATCAGAATCGAAGGTCCCGGAGGCACCACATCCGGTCCGGCACCCAGACCGGGCGTCGGTGTGCCCGCTCCCCAGGTCAGCCTGAATGGCTCTGAGGTTTCATCATGCCCTTCAAGGCCATTGCCACCCGAATCAATTTCCAGGCCTTCCGTCAGATCAGCACGCTGCCAGGATTCTCCATCGACATGCGGCAATGAATCGATCACGGCCTGCTCGGCGATCGCGGTATCGTTCATGTAGCCAGAGGCCACCATGTCTGCGTCTGGCCCATCGATCATCACGCCTGTCTTGTCGACGGCTTCATTCCTGTCTCCCCAGACGACATAGTCCAGATCGGCCACCAGATCGGTCATCCCATCCCAGTAGTAGAGAATGGCCACTTCGCCGTCAGACAGAGCACCCTGCCCTGCGATCGATCCGGAGAAGGCTTCCAGCATGTCGGGCACGCCATCGGCCATGCCATCTTCATACAGCTCGTAATCGGGCATGATGCCATAGGCCAGCTGGTAGGCATCCGAACCGTTGATGGCGATGGTCTGGTAAGTCCCTGCAGCAATACTGCTGCCGCCAGGAAAACGCGCATGGAAATCGCCGAAGCCACCGCCCCCGCCAGCGTCGTTAACAATCTGATAGTAGTAGACCGCGCCACCCGCAAAGGTGGCATCAGTCAGATAGACGTCGCTCAGGTCAATGCTGTCACCACTGCTGTTGTGGATCTCGATGAACTCGGCGCCATCAGGCCCGACCACCACTTCGGTCAGCAGCAGTCCCTCGGGCGTGGTGATCATCACATTGGGGTCAATGGTCACATCCACACTCGTCAGTGTGTCAATATTGGGATTGCCGGCTGTATCGGTCACCGAATTGGCATTGACGGTGAGTGAAAACGTGCCCATGCCACTGATCCCTGAAACGGTAACCACATGGGTGCTGCCACTGATTACCATAAAGCTTACCTGGGTACTGGCTGTTCCGTTATGGGTCACGGTCACATCGGCCGGATCAACAAAATCAGTCACCGGCTCTGAAAACACCACCGTGAAATCGATGCTGGTGGCATTGGTCGGACCCGTGGTTGAGGGCGTGACACTGGTGATTTCCGGTGCCGTGATGTCCGGGCCACAGCTGGCGGTGTGCATACCCAGACCATCGAAGGTGCCATTGGCAAAGCCGTCCCATTCCACCGAAGGGTCAAACGCATCGGCACCATTGTCATCACCGATACACACCGATGACTTGCGTCGGATCGTGTTGTCTCGTGTAGAGACCAGACCCGTACCCCACTCCGAGCCCGGATCATTGCCAATCTGGCCGATGATATCCACAGCACTGCCACCGCAGTAGAGGCCGATGGCATCGTCGCCATTGAATTCCAGGTTGGCTGTCACATCCCCGGAAAAGGACGCATCGGGATGTGCAATGACAATGACATCCTGTGCCGGAACACTCAAAGACAGATCAATCGTGTAGCTGGCAGAGCCTGCGCCGTTCTGGAATCCTCGCAGCTCACAATCGTTACCATCCAGATCAAATGGTGTCATCGTGGTGTTGTAGAGCTCAAGCCCCTTGTTGAATGAACTGCCTTCGACATATTCGGAGATAATCACGTCAGCCCAACTGAAAGCGGGTGTAAGCAACAGGGCGGCCATCAGGGCCATATGACGGGTCAGCAGGCCGCGCGAGCCCGCACAGTGAGATTTCTGTGGCATGAATTTTTCCTTGGTGCAAGCCGCACATTATACATCGTTTCAGTCATCAGAGATGAATCACAGATGACAATCACATCACAATCTGGCGGTTTTCTCCGGTCACTGCGTTCTTGTCGGAAATGCATTACGCAGGACAGGAGAAACACCATGAATCGTATTCACATACTCATCGCCATTATTTGCTACATCATCTCACTGGCGGCCATGAACGCGTTGATTCTATTCAATGCCGATATCCTGCTGCCCGTCACGGTCAGCACAGGTGTGGTCAGCGTCAGTCTGTTTTCCGCCATTGCGATCAATCTTGGCTTGATCGCTCTGTTCGGCATTCAGCACTCTGTGATGGCCAGGCAACCCGTGAAGCTGTGGATGAACCGCGTTCTGCCCGCAGCGCTGAACCGGGCCATGTTCGTGCTCATGTCCAGCGTCTGCCTGGGCCTGATGATTCTGGCCTGGCAACCAGTCGAGGGCATACTGTGGCAAAGCGACAGCAAGTCGCTGACTACCGTGATCTACGCGATTCAGGGCTTTGGCTGGCTGTTCATGTTCACCGCAACCCTGCTGATCGATCATCTTGACCTGTTCGGTATCAAGCAGACACTGGCTAAAGATCAGGAATCCGGATCACTGAAAACGCCGCTGCTGTATCAGCTGGTGAGGCATCCGATCTACACCGGGGTGCTGATTGCCATCTGGGCATCACCGGTGTTCACGGTCAACCGACTGCTGTTTGCAGTCGGCATGACGCTGTACGTACTGATCGGCATTCGTCACGAAGAACGTGACCTGGTACGCGAATTCGGTGAGGAGTACGAGAACTATCGGGAAGAAGTTGGCGGCCTGTTGCCGACGCAATGGGTTTCAGGAAAGAATACAGGTTGATCAAACTAAGGCACCCTGCCGCTGCATCAGCGGCAGGATTGTGATTGTTAACTTATCAGCCGCGCGAACAGGTGCCAGCGCGTCCGGTGTCGCGGTCATGCTGCCTGCGAGCCGCGTCACACTGGCTCAGTTCATCAAACTTGGCATTGCAGAAACTGTGTTCACTGACGGCACACTGACCGGTGTACACCACGTTGGATTTGCTGGCACATCCGGCGGCGAGGGCCAGCACCAGCAGTGCAGCCGGGATTGTTATACGGATTCGTGTCATGGCGTCAACTCCTTGAGTTCACTCGTAAAAATACGACGGTATCACTCAGTATTGACCACAATCTGCCACGATGGTTTCGTCGCAGCTACATAGTCCGGTAGTCGGGTGATCCGTCCTTCTTGCCTGAATAGCAGGTGCCTGTCATGGATGTTTCGCGGTCGTGGCGACGACGATCCATATTGCAATCGGAGCGATGGTCGTAGACCTTTCCGCAAAACCAGTGGCCGGGAATTGAACACTGTCCGATGTAGTAACGATTCTGTTTCCCGGCACATCCGGAAGAAATCGCAACAATCAGGGCCATGATGGCAAGTGCAGTCAGTTTTTTCATGTTTGGTTCCATAGTAAATACGAAGTTCTACGTACAAAGTCTAGCACGCGAGTCGAGCCCGCGTCACCTGTTTCTAGCCGGGTGGTGCCGGCGGTGGTCCCTGCGGCGGCAAATCGGAACTACCCTTGTCATCAGAACCGCCAGGTCGCCAGTCGGCAGCCTTGTCCTTCAGCTCCCGGAATTTCTTTGATGTCTTGTCGAGCTTTGCTTCCCATTCAGGGTTCGGCTCCTGACCCTCGATGGTCTTGAAGAAGACCTGCATCAGCGCTGTCATGGCTATCGGGTCGATAACCGCAGCCTTGATACCGAATGCCAGCAGTGCGGTAAACAGGAATGTCCAGAACCCGGCCATTTCCGGTAGTATCTGGATGATGACGAAAACAGGTCCGAGCACCAGCAGGAACACCAGCAGTGTCAGTAACCAGATAAAGAAGGTCAGGAAGACGGCATTCTTCAGCATCACCTTGTAATTCTGGGCGTAGAGCACCAGTGCCCGCTGTGCACTTTTCCAGGGGTTGTCCGAGTTCGTCTTCATGTAATAGGCGAGAATCACTTCATCAATGTAGGTGAGCGACATGTTGATGACGGCACTGGCTGCTTTCACAAGATTCTGCAGACCCGGAATCGGTATGAAATTTGCCACCCCCAGCATCAGACGGTTGAACGCCTTGAGAATGCCCTTGATCAACTGATCCACACCGAACAGAACGGACGATTCGGCAAAACGTGATTTCACCTCGTCCCTGGCATATTCCACCTGTCCCTTGCCTTCAGGCAGAGACTTGCCGTCCAGCAGCTCGATCAGCACGGCGATGTGACCGGCCTTGACGATGTAGAGTATGTATTCGCGAAGAAAGTAAAGCGCTGCACTGGCGGCGCCGAAACCAATCAGGCCACCGTAGCTTGCACCCGTCGCGGAATCACCACCGATCTTGCCTGCCACCCAGCCAATGCCTGCACCACCACCGGTGACCAGCACGTAACCCAGTGTGATCGCCATGTAGATACCGAGTCGGTACAGGAGAAAAGGCATGGTCTTGCGCATCATGCCGATGACCTGCCCGAGTTTGAAATCCCACATATCCGCTGCCTCCGTCTGCCTCACCCTTGAATTGTCACTGCACAGATCCGTGACCGGAGACCTGGGTTCCGATCATCCAGTGCTCTGACTATAGTAGGCAACTGCTCTGTTTTCGGCAACATTGGACAGGAACGAATCCCGCAGCATCGGATCTGAAATGGCCTCGGCATCCTCATTCAATGAGGCGTTCGCGTTCTCGATCAGGTCTTCTGCCCGTTCATCGCCGGCATCGGTCAGTATTTCATAGCACGTCTGCCAGATCCGGTAGGGTTGCACAACGCCGGAGATGTCACCCGATTCGAAATACAGAAGGATTTCCTCGACCTTGTCCACGGCGCTGGAAGCCTTGCCACGCTTGAAGTCGAGCCGGGCCGATCCCGCCACCGTTTCCATCAGCAGGCTCTTCTGACCGAGACTCTGGCGGATATTGATGGCATTGCCATAGGCCGCTGCTGCCGAATCGAATTCCTCGAGCTCGGTCAGGGCGTGACCCAGACTGGTCAGTGTATAGCCCAGCAATGACGGGTCGTTGAGTGCAGACAGCGTCTTGGTGGCCTGCAGACCATGCTGTTTGGCCTTGATATTGTCGCCAACCGTGTGCTCGAGCAACACCAGGCGAGAACTGATCTCGGCCTGGTCGTAGGCCATTTCTATTTCAGTGGCATCCTGCAGGGCCTGCTGATAACACAGACGTGCCTTTTCATAGGCACCGAGCTGGAAACAGGCATCGCCCAGACGCATCAGCGAAACGTGCTCACCAACACGGTTCTGCACCTGCTGATTGAGACCGAGCGAGCGTTCAAAGTAGAGTTTTGCCGCAGAATAATCTCCCTTGGCCATGGCGATCCTGCCGATCAGTTCATCATTTACCGCTTCCTGTCTCTGGTCACCGATCTGACGTAACAGATCGCGCGCCTCCTCGGCATAGGATGTGGCCTGGGTCAGGTCACCCAGTGACAGCCAGGCACTGGATATGCGCCTCAGCACTCTGCCCTCACCGCCCAGATCGCCCACTTCTCGTATATTGCGCAGTGCCTGCTCGCAATATTCCAGACAGAGCCTGAATTCGCCGCGTTTTTCGGCAAAGCGTGCCAGTTCTGCAGTGACGTTGGCGATCAGCCTGACATCAAACAGGTCGTGAGCAAGATCCAGTGCCAGTTCCATTTCGACACGCGCGCTCTGGTGTTCTCCTGTGGCCTGCAATGCAACCGCGAGGGCTCGACGGGCACGGCATTCAAGATCTCGTGCGCCCCCGGCAACGGACAGTTCCACAGACGATTCGGCCAGCTGACGCGATGCCTTCGGTCTGCCATAGGCGAACTGGTAAACCGATTGCAGTATCGCCACCTCAGATTTCTTGCGATTGGCGTCCAGCTCCGAGGCAATTTCCTGCATTTTCATCAGGTCGGCCTTGCGCGCGCTGCGACGTGAGGTATGAGCCAGGATTTCCTCGCGATCCTTGAGCAGTTCGAACCGGGCCGACTTGTCATCCTCGTCGATCAGTTCCAGTGCGCGTGTGAAATAATCCTCGGCTTCATTGTTCTGGAACCGGAATGCAGCCCTGCGACCGGCCAGGATGCAATAGGGCAGCTCACGCTCGGGAACCTTGGCTGAGCGGTAATGATGAGTCAGGTCGGTGTAGAACCCGGCCAGCTCATCCCCTGAGGGTTGCAATTCGGGGATTTCCATCAGTGTGATATCGGCTTCCTCGCCGAATGACTCCTCGATCCACTCAGCCACTTCCAGATGCAGCTCGCGGCGCTGTGAAAACAGCATCGAATCGTAGACCACTTCCTGGGTAACCTGGTGCACGAAACGGAACTCAAGTTCCGGTTCATCACTGCTGACCTCGATCAGCTCCAGTTCGGACAGTACTTCCAGATAGGCCTGAACCTGTTCCTGTTCGCACTCGTGGTTTTCGATCAGGATGTCCTGGATCGCCTGGTAGAGAAAATTCCGCCCGATGACCGATGCGATCTTCAGAGTCAGCTGCTCATCACCGGATAGCCGATCAACACGGGACAGGATAAGCCCCCTGACAGAGCCAGGCAGTGCCTGAGTCTGGTCATCAAGCTTGCCACGGACATGGCACAGCTTCTGATTGGTCTTGGGATCCTTCCATACCTCGATCATGCCGTAGTCCAGCATTACCCTGATCAGTTCCTCGGCAACGAAGGGCACACCCTCCGACCGGCCGAACACGAAGTGCAGCAGACGCTGTGGCACCTTGTCGGGTATCACGGTGAGACGATCGGCGATCATCAGTCTCATGGCCGGTTCATCCAGCACGTCCAGTGTCAGATGCGTGCACAGGCTGTTGGCCGTGAGTTCCTCATAGACGGCTTCGGATTCCTTGTCCTGACTGATCGAACGACCGGCGATGACCAGCAGCACGGGCACGCCCTGCTCGTGCACTTCGGTCGCCAGTTGCAGCATCAGATCCCATGACAGGGCGATCGAGCCATTGTGCATTGTCCAGGGCAATAACCAGTGGCTTGTGCCGTGCGGTACTCATCAGCAGGGTTTTCAGCATATTCGACAGGCTGTGAACACGCTGATCGGGGTCCAGGATCAGTTCCTGCGTCCCTTCCTTGGCTGGCAGGTGCAACCAGCGGGCCAGCAGTGAATACTGTTCCACCAGCGCAGGTGCCAGTTCACTGACGACGGCATGGACCCGGTCAGCCTTGGTACTGACATCGACTTCACGCGACAATTCGAAAAACTGTTCAAACACATCCTGCCAGGCCCTGATCTGAACATTGGACTCGGCACTGCGACCGCTGCCAACCAGGTATTTCATGCCCTGAATCTTGGCCTGGATCTCGACTTCCTTGATCAGCCTGCTCTTGCCGATACCGGCCATGCCCTCGATCACCAGAACACCATTCTGGCCATGATGCAGTGAAGAGAGCATGTCCTTGACGACCGTGACCTCGTCATCTCGCCCGGCGATCATCGGCGGCGGACGGAAGGTACCGGAAATGATCTTCGAGGTCAGTGAATTGTCATTCGGCTGATAGATCCGAACCTTTCCAGACTTGCCCTTGACCTCGATCGGGTCGAGCACGTCCATCTGCACCCTGTCCCTGGCCTGCGAATAGGTATCATGATCACACAGGATCTCGCCTGCAGGCGCATGCTGCATCAATCGGGCAGCCAGATTGGCCTTGTCGCCAATGACCGTATATTCATAACGGGTTTCGGAACCGACCTGACCGGCGAACAGCTTGCCGGTGGTGACACCGATACTGACCGGCAGGTCCATCTTGTCTGTCAGCGACTGAACTTCCATCGCTGCCTTGATGCCACGAACCGGGTCATCCTGATGTGCCAGCGGGGGTGCGCCGAACAGGGCCATGATGAGAACACCCTTGTCGTCCACCACCACCTTGTTGAGTGATCCCTCGAAGCGATACAGCGTGCGCTGCACGTTTCTGACCAGCTGGTTGAAATTCTCCAGTGCATCGTCGTCACCAAAATCGAATGACTCCAGTCCGACGAACAGTACCGTCATTGGCCGCATCACACTGAGCCAGCCTGAACTGCCCGATTCGATCCAGCCAAGCACAGCGCCTGGCACGAAACGGCGCATGTTCTTCTCGACGCCCTCGATTCGCTCCAGCATCGGCAGTGCCAGTGTTTCAATCTTGCGTGGGGGATAGGATTCGGGATCGATCTCGGCCTCCGATTCCGGCGACAGCACCACATCGCCGGGCCTGGCCCTGCCCTCGGCCTCAGCTGCCTGCCTGACCGGTTCTCCGGCAATCACATATTCCCAGCGCCCGAGCAGACCACCGACCTGCATGGCAAAGACATCGCCGCAACCGATCCCGACTTTCATGCTCAGTTTGATCATGCCAATCGATGAGTCGGTGGCTTCGGTGCTGCTGACGTGTTCCTGCAGACGGTCTGCGGCCTGTCTGGCACGTCTGACCACCATGCCGAGTGTATTGTCCTCAGCCGGAAACATCACCATCAGTGCATCGCCACTGAATTTCACCACCTCACCCGATTCCGAGGCAAGTATGTCGATCATTGGCGTGAAGCAGGCGTTCAGTACATCGGTGATCTCCTCGATGCCCTCATCGCCCTGTTCCTGCAGGGCTTCGGTGAACGGGGTAAATCCGCTGATATCGGCAAACAGGACTGCAGCAGTCAGGAAATCGCTGTCGGCACCACCCCATTCCGGCTCATTGATCAGTTTCCTGGCCAGATGCGGCGGAACGAATGGCAACAATTTGTCGATAATTGTGCTCATCGGATCAGCCCCTGCCTCCGATGATCTGCAATCTGATCAAGAGTGGTCTGACGTGCTGAACCACGCAGGCGTGCATCAGGCCAGCTGGCACTGTGCTGATGTGTTCAGTGCGTCGTTGCTGGATATGCTGACAGAAATGGATCCGTCGTAACATCATACCCCTTCGAACAAGTCATTGACCAAAACTGTACTATAGTTGATTTGAAATATCACTAAAACCCCATAAGGCACTATTTTTTATACTAAAATCAATCCCGAAGATCGATACTCAAGATCAGTTCCGACAATCAGACTGCTGGTTTGATGAGACCAGTCGAGGCTGCGCCTGCAGTTGACACTCACTGACATCGGGTTTTGCCGCGTCCAGACGCCTGTTCGATCTGATGCAATATCACGCAACGGTATGACAAACAACGTCAATAAAGGTGAATTCTACTCACAGCTCACCTAGAATACGTGCGTTGTCCGGGTGAAGCGTCAATTCAGGGCTTCAAAGCCATATACTCATCGCCAGGACAGTTCTGAATTAATCTAGCGAACAGTCGTACGGGACGCAACGGTTCACCGAACAATGGTGGCGTAATCCACACAAACGGTAGCCTGCAGGCGTTCTCGTCGTTTGCCAGGCAATGCAAGAGAGAAGAAGATACGGCATGACCATCCGATTCTATAATACACTGACCCGGGCCAAGGAAAACTTCGAAGCCCTGGATGATCAGCACGTGACCATGTACCTGTGCGGTCCCACGGTCTACAACTATGCGCATATCGGAAACGCCCGCCCTGCGGTGGTTTTCGATGTGCTGTATCGCCTGTTGAAACACAGCTATCCCAGGGTCACCTTTGCCCGCAACGTTACCGATGTCGACGACAAGATCATTACCGCGTCGGAGAAAACCGGGATTCCGATCTCGCAGATCACTCAGAAATACACCGACATCTATAACGAAGACATGGGCGCACTCGGTGTGCTGCCGCCGGATATCGAGCCCCGTGCCACAGAACACATACCAGAAATGATAGACATGATCAGCAAACTGATTTCGAGCGGTCATGCCTATGAATCGGACGGTCATGTTCTGTTCGATGTCACGGCATACGACGATTACGGAAAACTCTCAAACCGAACCCTCGAGGACATGCTTGCCGGTGCACGTGTCGAGGTGGCAGATTACAAGAACCACCCAAGCGATTTTGTTCTGTGGAAACCCTCCACTGATGATCAGATAGGCTGGGACAGCCCCTGGGGGCGTGGACGTCCGGGCTGGCACATTGAATGTTCAGCCATGATCGGCAAACACCTGGGCAAGACCATCGACATTCATTGCGGCGGCATTGACCTGGTTTTTCCTCACCACGAGAACGAAATCGCGCAAAGTTGCTGTGCCAACGACGGGCAACCCTATGTTCGGTACTGGCTGCACAACGGCTTTCTCACCATGGACAGTGAAAAGATGGCCAAATCTGTCGGCAATGTGTATACCGTCAATGACCTGCGCAAGGATTATCATCCTGAAGTATTGCGTCTGGTACTGCTGTCGGCACATTATCGCCAGCCACTGGACTGGAATGATCAGGTTATCCATCAGGCGCAGGACCGTCTCGACAGGATCTACTGCACACTGCGCAATCTCGAGGACATTGATGTCAGTGAAGCCGGTATCAATCCACCACAGGCGCTGATCGATGCCCTGTCGGATGATCTGAACACGCCAAGCGCGCTGGCTGTACTCGCCGAGCACGTCAATCAGGCCAACCGGGCCGCCACGACTGAACAGAAGCAACAGGCCAAGGCAGCGCTGCTCGGTTGTGGCCAGCTGATGGGGCTGCTGCAGTATCCGCCTGCCGAATGGTTGCAGGGCAACGCCGCTGATTCTCTCGACACAGCCGATATCGATGCGCTGGTTGCAGAGCGTGACACAGCGCGGGCCGAACGCAATTTCCAGCGGGCTGACGAAATCAGGGATCAGCTGGCCGATATGGGGATCATCATCGAAGACGGCGCTGATGGCAGTCGCTGGCGTGCAGACCGGTGAGTGCAATGGACGCCATACAACAGGACATCGTTGACGAATTCAACCTGTTCACCGACTGGACAGATCGCTACCAGTACATTATCGACCTGGGTCGCAAATTGCCCGAATTTGCAGACGAGCATCGAACCGAAGCCAACCGCCTGCACGGCTGCCAGTCTCAGGTGTGGGTGATTTCATCTGGTGATGCCAGCCGGATCCACATTGATGCGGTCAGCGATTCGGCGATCGTCTCCGGACTGATCGCACTGATGTTGCGGGTCTACAACGACCGCGATGCACAGACAGTACTTGATACGGAACCGGAATTCATCGATGCTATTGGTCTGACACGACACCTTTCCCCGACCCGCAGCAATGGCCTGCACGCCCTGTTGCAACGAATCAGGCAGATTGCTGCAGCGGCACTTGAAACAGCCTGAGACGCGATCAGTCGGTCAGTTGAACAGCTGCCTGCCGAGGGCATAACCTGCCCAGACGGCTAGCAGACCAATCACAAGCGTCATCACGATGTAGATCAGCGCACGCGCAGTGTCACCCTGCTGCAGCAACTGAAGCAACTGCAGGCTGAAGGCAGAATAGGTGGTGAACCCACCCAGGAATCCGCTGATCAGCAACCAGCGCCATGCCTGCTGTTCAGTACCCAGCAGCCAGACAGCTAGCAACCCGATGAGAAAGGAACCTACGATATTGACGATCAGGGTTCCGAGCGGCAACACACTGCCCGAGTTTTGCTGGAACCAGACCGAAATTGCATGGCGCAGTCCGCCACCGGCACCACTGCCGATGATGACCAGGCCGAATTCCTTCAGCACAGCGATGAGATTCCGACAGCAGCCTTGATCTTCTGCAGGAACGGCAGGGTAAATTCGCGAGCTCTCTCGGCACCTTTGAGCAGCACCTGTTCGATCTCTGCAGGATTGCTGATGAGCTCGTTGTAGCGCTCGCGTGAGGCTTCCAGCTCGTCATTGATCCGCTCGAAGACAATTTTCTTGGCTTCACCCCAGGCCAGGCCATCGGCCAGCGCCTGTTTCATCTCAAGCTGCTCTGCCTCGCCAACGAAGGCGGCATAGATCGGATACAGCGCAGATTCGCTGACATCCTTGGGTTCACCAGGCTCCTTGGAGTTGGTGACGATGCGCATGATGTGCTTGCGTAACTTTCCCTTGCCCAACCACAGCGGAATGGTGTTGTCGTAGCTCTTGCTCATCTTGCGACCGTCCAGCCCGGGAAGCACGGCCGTGTTGTCATCCACCACGGCCGTGGGCAACTCGAACAGTTCGCCATAGCGGTGGTTGAACCGCTGGGCGATATCGCGCGCCATCTCAAGATGCTGCACCTGGTCACGCCCGACAGGCACATCGTGAGCATTGAACATCAGGATATCGGCGGCCATCAGTACCGGGTAATTGAACAGACCCATGCTGATTTCGTAATCCGGATCTTCGCCTCTGGCCTTGTTCTCCTCTACGGCGGCCTTGTAGGCATGAGCCCGGTTCATCAGGCCCTTGGCACAGACGCAGTTGAAGATCCAGGTCAGTTCAGGAATCTCGGGAATATCGGACTGGCGATAGAAGGTGGTGTTCTCAGGGTCCAGCCCCAGTGCAAGCCAGGTGGCTGCTATTTCAAGTGTTGACTGGCGAATGCGTTCGGGCTCGAAACACTTGATCAGGGCATGATGATCGGCCAGAAAAAAACAGGAGTTGATCGCCTCATCGCGACTGGATTGAATGGCCGGCTTGATGGCACCGACATAATTGCCAAGGTGCGGCGATCCGGTGGTGGTGATACCCGTGAGTACCGTTCTCTTCTGTTGCTTCATTGGTGTGATTCCAGGGCCTGATGCGGTGCCGGCATGACATTGCCGGTCGTCAATTGTTGCGACAGGAATGTAATGGCCTTCTGGTAATAGTGCAACCGGTTTTGCGGATTTATCAGATTATGCTGCCCCCCCTCGATGGGGATGAACTGGAAATTCTTGCCGTGACGCTCCAGTTCGTTGACCAGTAGCTGGCTCTGCTGATAACCGACACGATGATCGGCTGTTCCGTGCACGACCAGAACAGGCACATCAAGATTCTCGGCATTCCCGAGCGGGTCCTGCAACAGCGGGCTGTTGCGGTCACCCACCACGCCGACCATGGCCTGCCATTCATGCCAGGCACGGTAGTGATACTGGGATCGGAATGATCGGATCTGACGGCTCAGATCACTGACTGGTGCATAGGCAACGGCACACCTGAAGGGATGATTCTGTCGCATCACGGCCATCAGTGCTGCATAACCGCCATAACTGTTGCCCATGATACAGACTCGATCCGGATCAACCACGCCATCAGCAACAAGATTCTGCAGCACGTCCTCTAGATCGGTCTGCATACCTCGCCCCCATTGTTCGCGTCCGGCAACAAAGAGTTCGTGGCCAAGACCACGACTGCCCCTGAAGTTGACCTGGATCACGGCCAGGCCGTGTCGCCTGAGATACTCGACTTCACGCCTGAAGCGCCAGTCGTCCCTGAACCATGGGCCACCATGAACCAGCATCACCGCTGCTGCAGGACCAGCCTGACTGCGCTCTGGCAGGCTGACATAGGTATCCAGTATCAAGCCGTCACGGGCTCTGATCTGACGAGTCTGACGAAGTGATGAAGCCGAGCCGCTGTAACGGCTTTCCAGCACGGGCAGGACACGTGACTGATCCTGGTCCAGTACCACCCAGGCAGGTGATCGATGGGCGTATTCGAGCCGCCACAGGCTCCTGTCACGATTGGCCGAATCGATCAGGTACACCGGAAAAGCCTCGGCATCATGTGCTCTGAGCAGATCCAGCCGCTGCTGCCAGCGTTCAGTACGGGCCTGGCTGTGCGGCCTGATACCATTGGTTTCCAGATAGTCGATTGAATTACCGCTCTGATTCAGCAGTACACGTCTCATCGGCATGTCCACCGTACCGACAGGATCGCCAGCGCCAGCAGTATTGAATGAAATTCGACTGACGGCGGCCTGCGTCCTTGCATTGTCACTCGCCGAAGTAGCCCCGGAAGGTAAGCCACCCTGTGTCATTTCACGCGCCACAATGACACCATGACCGTCATCCGTGAATCCGATGACGCGAATTTCAGGTTCCATCAGGTCATAGGCGATTACCGATTGCCACAGACCAGCACCGTCATACAGCACCTTCAACTCGTAGCTCATCACGCCATCACGAACCTGCCAGAACCAGCCCATCAGTGTGTGTGTCTGTGGATGATGGAACCAGCGAATCAACCTGCCCGGGTTGCCCCTGTAGGGACGCTGATGGGCCGTCTTCCAGTCGATCCTGAACAGGCCAGGTGAGCCATTTCCACGCTCATCGAGTGAGTAGTAGACATGATTGGCAGTGAGGCTCACCAGCTGAATCGCCGATGCTCTCGTATGCTCATGCCGATACAGCTCGCGAACCGTCACACTACTGGCGTTCGGACCTGATGCGGCGTCCTTCTCAATCGTGATCAGCAGAAAGCCCTGACTCAGTGCAGAATACTGCCAGATCAGCAGCAGGTTACCGGAATCTATCCAGCTCAGTGACGTCGGCGTACCCCCTGAGGGTAGCTTGTCAGTGAGGTTCAGGTCAGTTGAAGCCAGGCTGATGCGCATCTGTGGTCTGTTTCCGCCGCTAATCGAGATCAGCATCTGGCCATCCGCCGACATCGTGACCAGTTGCCTGTCCTGATCCAGAATCAGAGCATTGATAGCGGCATCCTGTCCGGGGGATGCCATAGCACCGGTTGCCCACAACAGGCACCCAATCGCCAGCAGACGTCGGACCGATCCTGGACTGTGGCCCATGATGGTGATCGCCTTGATCTTCCTGGCAATGTCAGAGATCAGGATCATGGGGTCAGGGCTTCAATGTCATTGGCGAATGGCAGGGAACGTGTCATAAGGGAATGCGGCATGGTCCAGCAAGAGTCGATTGTAGGGGCTCGGAGCCGCTATCTCCAGCCCGACATGACAGCCGGTCAAAATGGGCTCGTGACTCCTGATTGAGCTTGTGTTTCAATAACAGTGATTCGATTGATATGATCAATTGACTAATATCACCACAGCAGCCGATCTGCCAATGACATTGCGAGAACTACAATACCTGATTGTGCTCAATCAGACCCGTCATTTCGGG
>CBDBVC010000037.1:0-211278 GCA_965212525.1 Lysobacterales bacterium | reverse complement strand
AATTTTCTCGGCGTTGATCAGGGCAGAAAATCCAGAAGCGTGGCCAGTGTCCTGGTCTCATTGTGCTGGGTATTTGCAACGCTGGCAATCGCAGGCCCTGTCTGGCAGAAACTGGAATTGCCGATGTACCGTCGACCGATGTACGGATGATCGTCCTCAATACATCTCAAACGATGCTCTCCACTGATATTGCTCCTGACCGCATGAGCAGGGCCCGATTCAAGGTGCTGGATATACTCAAGCGACTCGACGAGGGGCAGGTGGGTCTGATTGCCTATACCTCCGAGCCCTTCCTGGTCTCGCCACTGACACGAGATGCCAACACGTTGACCGCCATGGTGCCTGCACTCGATACGTCGATCATGCCAGTCGGTGGTCAGGACGCGGGCAAGGCATTGAAGATGGCTGCCAGCATGATTGAACGTGTGCAGCCATCGGGCGGACAGATCCTCCTGATTACTGATGATGCATCGGAGCTGGACAGGTGACCGCCGAAGAAGTGGCATCGAAGGGGCATCGAATCAGTGTTCTCGGTGTCGGCACGGAAAAGGGTGCCCCGATCAGGGCTGAGTGAAGGCGGATTCCTCAAGGACAGCAATGGGTCGATCGTGATTCCCAAGCTCGATGAAAACATGCTTTATCGACTGGCCAGGTCAGGTGGGGGGCAATACGCGCGCATGACGGTCGACAGTGCTGACATCGATGCAATACTGCTGGCATCATCCGAGGCTCATGCAGAAATCGAGGAGACCGATAGTCTGAGCCGGTTGTGGATTGAACAGGGGCCCTGGTTACTGGTATTCATGCTGCCATTCATTGCGCTGATATTCAGGCGCGGATATGGCTTGCTCGCTGTACTGGTGCTGTGCATTCCGGCAGAAGAGAACCTGGCACAGACGACCGAAGAGAACGCAGAAAATCTCGAGGCCGGAGCCTGGGAGTCATTGTGGAAACGACCCAATCAGATTGCCAGAGAATCGTATGACAGTGAACAGTACCAGCGTGCGGCCAATATTGCACAAGACCCCTTTCTGGAAGGAATGGCCTATTACCGTATGGACGAATTCGAGGTGGCTGAACGTTACTTCAGCCAGCAGGATACGGCTGATGCTCACTACAATCGTGGCAATGCACTGGCGAGACAGAACAAGCTGGAGGAGGGGATCGCTGCCTACGACAGGGCATTGACACTCGATCCCGACATGGAAGATGCGGCCTACAACAAGGCCTTGCTGGAAGATGCGCTGAAACAGCAGCAGGAACAACAGCAGCAGGAGCAGGACAACCAGAATGAGTCTGATGAGCAGGAACAGACAGAATCAGACCAGCAGGAAACCCCGGAGGAATCAGAAGGTGAATCCGAGGAACAGCAATCCGAACAGCAACAGTCCAGTGAGCAGGAGTCCGAGCAATCTGAGGAATCGGAACTGAGTGACAGGGAGTTGTCTGAAGAGGAAAAACAGGCACTTGAACAATGGTTGCGACGAGTACCGGATGATCCGGGTGGTCTGTTGCGTCGAAAGTTCATGCTGGAACATCGTAGACGCCTGGCGGAACAGGCAAAAAGAGGCTCAGGGTCATGAGACTGAGAATTTCGATCAGGCGATTGCTGTTGTTACTGATGCTAAGCAGTCATTGCGCAACGGCCCAGGATGTCACTGTCAGTGTTGACAGGTCTACCGTGTTTCTGGGCGATACACTGACGCTGACCATCGACGTGATCGATCCGCGTTCGGATGAGGATCTGGTATCGCCAGACCTGTCTGTGCTCGATGACAGATTTGTGGTGATGAATACCGGAAACACTTCTATTGTCAATGTCGTCAATGGTCAGAAATCCACCCGAATATCGCATACGGCAATGCTCGAGCCCAAAGCAGCGGGTGACTTGACGATACCAGCAATCACGGTGGGCAGGATGCAGACCACACCGCTGCAGATCACGGTGATGGAACGGGCTGCGACCAGCAGTAACAGCAGTGAACGGGATCTGTTCATCGAAGCAGAGGTCGACCAGCTGTCACCCTATGTTCAACAGCAGGTGATACTGACTGTCCGGCTGTATCATGCACACAGTATCCTGGATGGTGCGATCGACAGGCCCGAGATTGCCGATGCCGTGGTGGAAGAAATTTCGAATAATGAAACCTACCGCACGCGAATCGATGAACGTGCCTATCGTGTCATCGAACGTCGCTATCTGGTCTTTGCTGAACGCAGTGGTGAACTGGAGATTCCGCCGATCACATTCCGCGGCCGGATTGCCAACAGTACAAACCAGCGACTGTTGTACAGCAGAAGCAGCCGGGTCAGTGAACGCACACTGCCGATTACGCTGAACGTCAAACCGGTGCCAGATTCGTTCAGTGGTGACGTTTGGATACCCTCATCCGGAGTGGAGCTGCGAGAAGAGTGGCTGGATGGCGAACCAGAGTTCACCGAAGGTGAGCCGTTGACACGAAGGCTGGTACTCACAGTCAGTGGCTTGCTGTCGACGCAGATTCCCGATGTTGCCGTACCTGAAGACCCAGCTTTCCGAATCTATCCGGATGATGACATCACCCGGATGCGTGCTGCCCAGAACAGGGTGATTGGTGAAAAGGAGTCCAGGTGGGCCATCGTTCCGACACAGGCAGGCAGTATCACTCTGCCTGAAATCAGAATACCCTGGTGGGATGTGGTAAACGATACTGAACGTGTTGCCATTATTCCGGAACGCAGTTTTGATGTCAGCCAGGCTCTGGAGAGCGTCAATCCAATTCAATTGACACAGCTGCCTGCCACGCAGCCGGCATCCGGGGTTGCAGTCGATGGTCAACTCTCAACGGATGGCAATATCCTGCTGTGGCAGGCTGTCAGTCTGGTGATGGCAGTTCTCTGGCTGGCATCCGTATTCTATTTCCGTGGCAGGCTCAATCGTCTGTCAGAGGCGTTGATTGAGGAGGGTCAGATAGAAGCAGCATCGCAGATCACTCACACAACACCATTCAGCAAGAGTGCGCTCAAACAGGCCTGTCAGGACAACGAAGCACATCGGGCGGCATCGCAGCTGGTGGCAATGGCGCTGAAGCATGATCATCGACTGACCAATCTTGCATCAATACGGAATCGTCTTGACGATGAGCTGCAGCACGATCAGATCTGTGTACTGGAACGAAGCCTGTATCACCCGGATCACGAGCCCTGGAGTGGTCAGCCACTGTGGGACAGTCTCAAATCCGGATTGCGATTCAGACAAGCCACACAGAAAACCGAAGCCCTGCTGCCGCCACTGTATCCCCAACGATGATATGATGCCCATCTCGTCATCGCAGCAGTTGCGAGGACACCTGTATTCTCGTTCAAGGAAACGGCTATGATGTTCAAGGCAGTTCTGGCATTGATTCTCACGGGCACGCTGCAGGCAGCTGAAGACTGTTCGAAGCTAACCCTGATTCACGACACAACCATCTATACCGCTACAGTCGATCCGGACAGCACGCAGCCGGCTACTGCCGAGGCGATGGTGTTCGATGGTTGCGGGCGCATCGTCGAGCTCGGCAACAACAGTACACTTGTCGAAAAATATCCGGATGCGGATGATCACCCGATGGCGGGCATGACTGTGGTGCCTGGCTTTATCGATGCTCACGCACACATACTTGGTCTGGGACAGAGTCTGATCACTGCTGATCTGATGGAAACACGATCTGTGGCTGAAATCATTGAACGGCTGGAGACGTTTTCACAGACGGTTCCGGAGGATTCCTGGATCATCGGTCGTGGCTGGGACCAGAATGACTGGCCTGAAAAGTCATTCCCTGATCGAAAGGTGCTCGATGAAGCATTCCCCGATCGTCCAGTCTGGCTCAGGCGTGTGGACGGGCATGCTGCCTGGGGCAACTCGGCAGCGATGAAGGCAACCGATCGCAACTTCGATGGCGAATGGCAACTGGAAGGCGGACAGATTATTCGTGACAGCGAAGGTCGGGCCACGGGAGTGTTCATTGATCAGGCCATGTCACTGGTTGATCAGTCTGTGCCGCCCTGGGACGAAGCCACCTATCGACGAGCTCTGGATCTGTCCCTGAACAAGATCGTGAGTGTCGGTCTGACCGGCGTTCACGATGCCGGTACACCACTCCCGGTCTATCACCTGTTCAAATCATATTCTTCAGACGGGCGGTTGCCGATACGAATCTATGCCATGGCCAATGGTGCCACGGAGATGCTTGAATACCTGTGCAGAAACGGACATCAACTGACTCCAGACAACCGACTGTCAGCGCGTTCGGTCAAGTTCTACATGGACGGCGCTCTGGGCAGCAGGGGAGCGGCCTTGCTGGCAGAGTATTCCGATGACCCGGGCAATACTGGGTTGCTGATGAGTCAGCCGGCAGAATTCGACCGGCTGGTACGAAAGGCGGCCACCTGTAACCTGCAGGTCAATACACATGCCATTGGCGACCGCGGCAACCGGGTTGTGCTGGATGCATACGAGGCCGCCTTTGGCGACAAGGTCAGCGCAGGTCGGCATCGAATCGAGCATGCCCAGGTTGTCGAGCTCGGTGACATCAAGCGCTTCGCCCAATCGGGTCTGATCGCATCAGTGCAGCCAACTCATGCCACCAGTGACATGTACTGGGCAGAAGACCGCGTCGGGCCGGACCGTATCAGGGGTGCCTATGCCTGGCAGCGATTCCTCGATGCAGGCGTCAGGCTGGCCCTGGGTTCTGATTTTCCTGTGGAAAAGCCTGATCCGCTGATCGGCTTTCACGCCGCGGTAACACGTCAGGATGCGAGGCAATGGCCCGACAGGGGCTGGTATCCGGATCAGTCACTTACCCGTCTGCAGGCCCTGCGGGGATTCACCATCGACGCAGCTCATGCGGCGTTCATGGAAGAGATAACCGGTTCACTGGAGATCGGCAAACAGGCCGATTTTGTTGTTCTGTCAGCCGATGTGATGACGATCAGTGCGGACAGGATTCTGAAAACCGAAGTACTGCAGACCTGGACGGGCGGAGAACGCGTCTATCTGCACCCCGAGATTCATTAGAGTGAACCCTCTAGTCTTCGGGTCTAAGATCCGGAACTGGTCATTGCAATAATCTGTCACGGGGACTGATGACATGAAACGCGTGGTATTCAATCAGAAGGGTGGTGTCGGCAAATCAACCATCGTCTGTAATCTGGCCGCAATCAATGCCGCCTCAGGCCGTACGACCGTGGTCATCGATCTCGACCCTCAGGGCAATTCAAGTCAGTATCTTCTGGGTGATGACTGGCAGCAGAACGAATCCAATATTGCCCGATATCTGGAGCAGACACTTGGCTTCAAGCTGGGTAATCTGGATCCTGCTGATTATTGCCTTGAAACGCCCTTCGACAATCTCTGGATCATGCCGGCTTCCATGGATCTGCATGATCTTCAGCCGAAACTCGAGGCCAAGCACAAGATCTACAAGTTGCGGGATGCACTCGATGCCCTGTCTGATGATATAGACGACATATACATCGACACACCTCCGGCTTTCAATTTCTATACCCTGTCAGCCCTGATTGCATCAGATCGCTGTCTGATTCCCTTCGATTGCGACGAATTTTCTCGCAAGGCGCTGTATCAGTTGCTGGACAATGTCGAGGAAACCCGTCAGGACCACAACCCGGATCTGTCCATCGAGGGCATTATCGTGAATCAGTTTCAGCCCCGTTCAAAATTGCCGCAACGCATGGTACAGGAACTGAAGGACGATAGCCTGCCACTGTTCGATCAGGCGATATCGTCGTCAGTGGTGGTGAAGGAGTCACATGAAGTGAACGCCCCCCTGATTCATTACAAGCCAGGGCACAAGCTGAGTCAGCAGTTCCAGTCGCTGTACGAAGAGATCATGACGATCTGACATGGTGCATGACCGGGAATACGCCCCGGTTGGTCAGTGATCAGCTGAAGCGGGATTCCATCATGTTGGCAAAATCGGCCACGGGCTGTTCCTGATGGCCATAGACGAACAGGGTGCCCTGGTCCAGACTCGCGACCATGGCGTTGATGTTGTCAACTTCACCGTCACCATATGCCTGATCACTGCCTGGCACGAGTATCACGGTAAATTGTTCACCAGAGGCCAGTGAAACCACCATGTGCAGGGATTCGACCTCATCGATGACACACTTTGACAGGTAGCTGACGTCAGCGATCTGGCCATTGAATTTCAGGCCCAGCTCATTGAGGATGCCGTTGACGTCCTGATCCGTATAGTCACTGTGATCACCCGTCGGGTCGTGATTGAACTCGAGATGATGATTTATATGCTCAACAAACGGGGCGGCATTGACCTGGTTCTGAGTCCCGGGCAGAAAAAAGGCCACGCCCACAGCCACCAGCACGGCTGCAGCGATGGGTAACACGCGCAGGAACCCAGGACGGTTGCGAACGGGAGTAGCACCCGCTTCACCTTCGAAGCAGACATCCAGTATGCTGTCCACGCGGTTTTCCACGGGCACCTGCAGCGCCTGGCTTATCCTGTCTTCCTCGGCCAGTGCCTGTTTGTAGAGTGCTGCCAGTCCCAGATCCGAACGCCTGGCCTCGACAAAGTCAGGGTCATCGGATTTTGGCTCAGCACCCAGTATTTTCTTGAATTCCTCGGGTGTCATCGTGTCGTATTCACTTGCTTCCTGTTATTTTACAGGATTTATTCATAAAAAAGTCGGCTGCCGATGCATTACGGCACGCCATGTCGTCTTGTATTCAGTAGACCTGCCCGGTATCTGTTCGCTTACGTCAAATTGTTAATTTTGTGTGATTTTGCCCACTTTGTCGGCATCCGGCCAGACGAGGGTCAATTCTGACGCTTATATGGCTGAAATAACAGGGGAACATATGACATGACACAAAAAAGCCAGCAGATGCTGCTGGCTTTCGAAAACTATCGTACTGTCCTGGTTTTCAGAAGACTAACCGCATTTGGAATGGCCGCAGGACAGGCAGGTCTCGCAATTGTCCATGATGATCATGGCTCTCGTGTTGCACTTCTGGCACAGGGTGGCTGATTCAGGGTAGTCACCATCCTGTTCAGTCGCATTCATTGCTGCACGATCGTCCATCTCGGCACGCTTCATGTCGATCAGCTGCTTCTCTTCATGGCTCAACTCGTTCTTTTCGATCAGCCCCAGCTTGATCATGTGGTGCTCGATCACGGCGCCAATCTCGGCAACCAGTGAGGGCATGAATTTGCCACCTGACTTGAAGTAGCCTCCACGCGGATCAAACACTGCCTGCAGTTCTTCAGCCAGGAATGTGACATCGCCGCCTTTCCTGAATACAGAGGACATCACACGAGTCAGGGCGACAATCCACTGGAAATGATCCATGTTCTTGGAGTTGATGAAGATTTCAAATGGGCGACGTGTCTCGTGCTCGGTACCCTGGTTGAGGATGATGTCATTGATGGTGACATACAGCGCATGTTCATCCAGGGGTGTCCTGATCTTGTAGGTGGAACCCTCGAGCGACTCCATGCCGTCCGGACGCTTGACCTCTTCTGTCATGTGGATGATTTCGGCCTGCTCGACCGGCTGCTCCACGGTTGTTTCCTCGGTCTCGCTGACGACCTTGTAATTGACTATCTTTTTCTCGATTCTGACTGCCATGATCCTGTTCTCTTGTTCTGTTACTGCCGTGTCTGATCAATGATCAGAACTTGCCGTAGTAGCCTTCCTTGAGTGCATCGTAGAGATTGGCGGCGGTGTGTGTCTCGCCGTCATACTCGACCTCTTCATCACCCCTGAGCTCAACGATGGTATCGTCATCCAGCACGAACTGGTAGGTGGTGTTCTTCAGGTCATCCTCTTTCACCAGAACGCCCTGGAAGGCCTCCGGATTGAAGCGGAACGTGGTGCATCCCTTGAGACCGCGGCTGTGTGCATAGGTATACAGCTGCTTGAATTCCTCGAACGGCTGATCGGTCGGCACGTTGACGGTTTTGGAAATCGACGAGTCTATCCATTTCTGGGCAGCTGCCTGAATATCAACGTGTTCCTTTGGTGTGATCGCATCCGTGGTGGCAAAGTAATCAGGCAGTGCGTCTGCCTCGTCGTCCGAATAGGGGTCGGCGCTGGCGTTGATCATTGTACGATAGGCCAGCAATTCGTAGGAATAGACCTCGACCTTTTCCTTGGATTTCTTGCCTTCACGGATGACATTGCGTGAATAGTGATGCGCAAAGCTGGGCTCGATGCCGTTACTGACGTTGTTGGCCAGCGACAGTGAAATGGTGCCGGTGGGTGCAATTGAGGAGTGGTGAGTGAAACGAGCGCCGGTTTTTTCAAGCTCACTGACCAGTTCCGGTGCAACCGAGGCTACTCGCTGCATGTAGTTTGAGTAGCGTGAATGCAGAACACGTCCCTTGACCAGATCACCCACCTTGATGCCATCGGTCATCATTTCTGGGCGCTTTCTGAGCATTTCAGCCGTGACCTCGAAATCCTCATTCATGATCGGGGCCGGTCCCTTCTCCTTCGCCAGGTCCAGGGAGGCTTCCCAGCCTGTAACGGACATCTCGCGGGCGATGGCTTCGGTGAACTTCAGTGACTTGCTGCTGCCATAGCGCATTTTCAGCATGGCCAGCGTCGAACCCAGACCCAGGAACCCCATGCCGTGGCGTCGCTTGCGGAAGATCTCGTCGCTCTGCTTTGACAGCGGCAGACCATTGATTTCGACGACATTGTCGAGCATGCGGGTGAAGATACGCACCGTTTCCTTGTATTCGTCCCAGTTGAAGCGGGCCTTGTCGGTGAACGGATGCTCGACGAAACGAGTCAGATTGACCGATCCGAGCAGGCAGGAGCCATAGGGAGGCAACGGCTGCTCACCACAGGGGTTGGTGGCCCGAATGTCTTCGCAGAACCAGTTGTTGTTCATGACATTGACACGATCGATCAGGATGAAGCCCGGTTCGGCAAAGTCGTAGGTTGAGGACATGATGGTGTCCCACAGCCCCTGAGCCTTGATCCGGCTGTAAACCTTGCAGGCAACCAGACCTTCGTCATTGGTGACATAATCGGAATTCACCGGCCAGTCACGCCAGATGACCTGGTCAGCATCGTTCAGATCGATCTCGTCGGCTTCCTTGTTGAGGATCGGGAAGATCAGCGGCCAGTCCAGATCATTCTTGACCGCATCCATGAACTCGTCGGTGATCAGCAGGGAGAGGTTGAACTGGCGCAGCCTGCCGTCTTCGCGTTTGGCCCGGATAAACTCCCTGACATCCGGATGGGATACATCGAAGGTGGCCATCTGTGCGCCACGACGACCGCCAGCGGAGGAGACCGTAAAGCACATGCGGTCGTAGATATCCATGAACGACAGTGGACCGGACGTGTAGGCACCTGCACCCGACACATAGGCGCCGCGTGGACGCAGTGTCGAGAATTCGTAACCGATGCCACAGCCTGCCTTGAGTGTCAGTCCGGCCTCCTGGACCTTCTCCAGAATGCCATCCATGGAATCGGTGACTATCCCGGACACGGTACAGTTGATTGTAGAAGTGGCGGGCTTGTGCTTGAGTGCTCCGGCATTTGAGGTGATTCGACCTGCCGGAATGGCACCGTGTCTCAATGCCCACAGAAACTGTTCGTTCCAGTGTGCTCTTTTTTCCTCGTCGGCTTCGACGTCAGACAGTGCCTTGGCGATTCGCTTGTAGGTATCGTCTACAGTGTGGTCAATGACCTCACCGGTCTTGCTCTTGAGTCTGTATTTCTTATCCCAAATGTCTTCCGATGCGGCTTGCAGTGGAATGCTGACCGCACCTGATTCCACTGCCTCTAGATGGGCGCTGCTCATTTATCTCTTTCCCCTGATAGTCTTGTTATTTGTTTGAATTATTCTGATTGTGTCGTTGTACACCAGACAACTCGATGCTGCCTATCCACCAGCTGTTGCGTTATTATTTTTATGTAGACACAACATATTGTGTCAGTGCTAAAGATTAGACTGCAGATGCAGTGTTGTCAAATATTTTTTTGTAAATGAAAATCATGCACTTGGCGGCACTTGTTAAGAAAAAAATTAACAACAATTGGCTTGTGCTTGATCGTGTTTTTTGACCGAATCAAGTCACCTGATCTGGTCTTGAACGGGCGCTAAAAGGTCACTAACTTCGGCAAACGACAGTAACAGAGAAACTGTCACGAATTGTCAAACCTGATCCTGTCATATTGTGTAAAGCGGAGCAATTGTCTATATTCATTAACCATACTTGAGCGATCAGAGTCTATTAGTGTGCGTGGCTCGGAGATCTATCCAATGACCAACACCTCGACAAGCAGGCAGATCATTGTCCGGATGATCGCAATCTGCTTCCTGTTGCTGACGGCACAGCCGGCAGTTCTGGCCCAGGCGAATCTGAGCAGCAGTAGCGATATCATTGCCAACAGGGCATTCATGTATGATCTGGCCAACCTCTACGCTCAACAGCGTAACGGCACCATCGATCAGACCATAGCCGAGACGAGGCCGTCGATCGCTGCCGTCGCCGAGGGCACGGTGGATGTCGCAGCCGTCAGTCGCAATATCCTGTCCGGAGATTCACTAGAGCGTCAGGTCACGGCAGTACCAGTGGCCTGGGATGCGCTGGCCATCATCGTACACCCCGACAATCCGATGACCAACATCAGAATCGAGCAACTGTATGACATCTATACCGGCAACCTCACTGATTGGCAGGAACTGATCGGCAACGAAACACCGATCGAGATTGTCACCCATCGAGAAGAGGCTGCCGGCGCTGATCACAATCTGGCAGAGATTCTATTCGGTAACACCACGCAGCAACTGACATCGACAAAGCAGGCGGACAATTCGGACGAGCTGATCTCCGAAATCGAACAGAATCCGATGGCCATTGCGGTAATGAACTACTCCAGTGTCAGAAGCAGACAGATCAAGATCGTGGCGCTGAATCAAGTGCTGATCTCACCCACAAGTGTCCTGTCAGGCGATTATCTGCTGTATTCACCGATGTATCTGATGACAAGAGAGTCCGGTCGAAGTGCACGCGATGTTCGCAGACTGATCAGGTTCGTGGCCAGCTCAAGTGCCAAGAATATCATGCGCAGAAATGGTGTGTTACCCTACTCGGACAACCTGTCTCTGGCCTCGAGAGCACTCGATCGTGCCAGAACAATGCAACAGATTCGAACCCGCAACCAGAACAGCACGACAGAGTAAACCCGTTGCCCTGTCCTGGATGGGACAGCTGAGGAACCTCTGCCGTACATGATCAAGGCCATCACGTTCGATCTTGACGACACCATCTGGCCGGTGGCCGAAGCCATCGAGTTGGCCGAGCACCAGGTTTACGATTATCTGCATCAGCACTGTCCACGCCTGACAGCGGCCAACAGCATGGACGATCTCAGACTGCACAGGGAACAGATCGCCGGCAGACACCCCGAATTTTCACACGACTTCACGGAGCTGCGAACGCGGTCTCTGACTGAACTGGTAGCGCGACATGGCTACTCCGAACACATCGCCGATGACGCTTTTGATGTGTTTTACCAGGCGCGAAACAGGGTGCGTTATTACGATGATGTGGTTCCCTGTCTTGACGCATTATCATCACGATTCAAACTGGCAGCTATCACCAACGGCAATGCCTGCCTTGAACTGACCGGGCTGGATGCCTGGTTTGATCATGTGACCTATGCCCGGGATGTGGGCTTTCCCAAACCGCACCCGGCTATCTTCAGTGTGGCAATCGCAAAACTGGGCTGTCTACCGGAAGAAATCCTGCACGTGGGTGATCACCCGGAGCACGATGTGATGGGGGCCACACAGGCCGGAATGAAGTCGGTGTGGCTGGACAGGAACGGTGCAGACAGGTCTGATGGAATACCCCACAGTATTGCATCATTGTCGCTGCTCGAATCATTCATTGAAGGCACACATGTAAAACACGGCCAGATCGGCTGAGTATTTCCGGATCCGCTCCGATGAGAGCGAAACAGAGTGCCGTTTGCGGTATGCTGCCAGGATGGATGCCATGCCGGTCTTCGGTGACCGGATCCCGCGAACGAGACACAACCAGCAAGGTAATCAAATGAAAACACTATTCAAGTGGTTGATCAGGGCAGTGCTGACAATCGTCGTGCTACTGGGGTTGCTCATTGCCTATGTGGTGCTGTTTCTCGATCCGAATGAATACAAGCAGACCATCAGTGAACAGGTGCAGGAGGCAACCGGGCTGGATCTGCGCATCGAGGGTGAGATCACCTGGTCGTTCTGGCCATCGGTGGCGATTCAGCTGGAAGATGTGCAAGTGGCCAATCCAGAGGGTTTCAGTGAGTACTCATTGCTCGAAGCCGGTGTGATTTCAAGCAGCGTACAATTGCTGCCCCTGATTACAGGACAGGTCAGTATCGATCACATCACCATCAGTGATGCCATGGTGAATCTGGTGACCAGTCGATCGGGCGACAGTAATATCGAGGCCATCTTAGGTCAATCGGAATCCGCTGGAGAGACTGCAGATACGGATTTGGCTCCGGGGGGCGAGCTTAGAGCAGGTGAGGTCAGTTTCAGCAACGTTCAGTTGAACATGATTGATCAGATGTCAGGTACGGTCAGGGTCATGATGCTGGATGAAGCTCGTCTGGATTCATTCATACCCGGTGCCGAATCGAGGCTGAGTCTGTCAGGTATGGTCTCCGACAGTAATCTTCCCAGGCTGGAATCAGTCGGGATAGCGAATATCCTGAGTGAGGCCGATGCCATGCTTGAACGAATTGAGCTGGTGGGCATGTTGACGGTTGGCGGCAGTGATGGTCTGGTCAGTCTGTCACAACTGGAGCTCGATACCCGCCTTGTCGGCTTCAAATCGGATATCACATTGTCAGCGGATCTTGTCTATAACAGTAATCAGGGTGAACGGCTGTTGCTGGATAATGCGACACTCGGTATCAATCAGGAAACCTATGTATTGTCAGTTGATTTGCCTCGACACGGCGCGCTCACGGCAGAATTCAGTCTTGATGGTCAATCAATGAATCTTGATGCGTTGATCGACAGTGTTTCGAGCTTCGCATCATCGGTTGACTCTGACGAGATTCAGTCTGTTGCTGACAATCAGGCACCTGATTGGACAGATTTTGTCGATATCGGCGGACGAATCAGGATTGACCGTTTGACCTACGCCGGAATGACGATCGGAAATATAGAGGCGGCTGTCACCAAACGGAGTTCTACGCTAGGCGCAACGATTGTTCGTGCCGAAAGTTTTGGTGGGGAGATCAGTGTGGAGCTTGGTGCAGACATGGACACGGTACCGGCTGAGATAAGAGTCAGTGCCGATTTTGCACAAATTGACATGGCCCAACTGACCGAACATGTTGCCGGTTCGCCGATGATCAACTCGCTTGGCGATGTATCACTTCAACTCACTGGCCAGGGACTGGACCCGGGCGGCCTGCTCAGGACGCTTGGTGGTGCTGGTGATTACGAGTTTACTGCAGGTGCTCTGCTCGGGGTTGATCTGACGCGACTGGTCGAGGAACTCATCGCGCAGGAAAGCCTGGTTGGTGTCACGGGGGTCTTCGAGGGAGAAACGGCCTTCGAAGCAATGTCAGGCACCATTGCAATCGACAAGGGCGTGGTCACCATACCGGATTTCAGAATGGTATCGGACAGTTTCAATGTCACCGGTAACGGATCACTGGATCTGAACGCGGGCACGGTAGATTATTCGATGCAGGTGCGCCTGCTTGGCACCCTGGAAGATCTCTTTCTTGAACGTTACGGTGATTATTCAGAAGCTGTTTTGCCCATCGCCATTTCAGGCGACATGGCGGTGCCGTCGATAGGATTTGATCTTGAAGAATTTCTCGCCCTCAATGCCAAGGCCAGGATTGACAAGGAAAAGGACGAGATCAAGGACAAGCTCAGGGGCAAGCTGTTTGACAGTCTGCTGGGTGGTGATGACGATGAAGAGGATGGCAATCAATGACGAACAAGGAAATGACACTGCTGGCGCTGCGAAGCGATCAACTGCAGGACTGGCTGACGGCTGCAGATGATGACAGCAGGGCCTGGGTCGAATCAAACGGCTTTAAAGCCAAAGCGGGCCAGGTCTGCCTGTTGCCCGGATCTGAAGGCGAACTCGGGTCGGCGCTCGCAGGGCTCGGTAACAGCCCCGGTCTCTACACGCTGGCGTCACTGATTGACAAGTTGCCCGAAGGTAAGTATTCGCTGCAAACCGATCAGGACGAGTCTGTGATTCGCCAGTTGTGCCTGGGAATCGAACTGGCTCGGTACGATTTCACCCGATACAGGAAACCACGCAAGCGAAAGGTATTCATCAGTTCGCCACAATGTGACGAATCGGTGCGGTCATTACGGGATGCCGTGTATCAGGTACGTGATCTGGTCAATACACCCACCGATGATATGGGTCCGGCTGATCTGGCAGGGGCCCTGAAGGATCTGGCGGCCGAGCATGCTGCCGAATACAGCGAATGGCTTGATGAGGCGCTGATCAGCAATGAATGTCCGTCGGTCTATGCCGTGGGCAGGGCGGCAGACAGTGATCGCAGACCACGATTGTCCCGACTCGACTGGGGCAGGGATGAAAGCCATCCCCGAATTGTCATTGTCGGCAAGGGCGTGTGTTTCGATACCGGTGGTCTGAACCTGAAGGGGGCGGACGGAATGCGAAACATGAAAAAGGACATGGGCGGTGCAGCACATGCCATCGCACTGGCCGGTCTGGTGATGCGTGCGGCGTTGCCGGTTCGCATGACCGTGCTGCTGCCAATCGTCGAGAACGCTGTTTCAGCCAATGCCTATCGACCCGGCGACATCGTTCACACACGACGTGGTCTCACCATCGAGATTGGCAATACCGATGCCGAGGGTCGTGTGATCCTGGCCGATGCGCTGACGCTGGGGAGCGAACTCGAGCCGGACTTCATGATTGATTTTGCGACATTGACCGGGGCGGCACGCATTGCCATGGGGCCGGAACTTCCGCCACTGTTTGGTCGCAACACAGAGACAGTTCAGGCGCTGCAACGGGTCAGTGATTCCGTATCAGACGGTCTCTGGCCATTTCCACTGCATGAGCCCTATCGGGAATTTCTCAGGAGTCAGGTCGCCGATATTGCCAACAATGCCAGCACCCCCATGGGGGGCTGTATCACCGCAGCACTGTTCCTGGACCGGTTTGTAGACAAGGGTATCGACTGGTGTCATGTCGATACATTTGCCTGGAATATACGCAGCAAGGCCGGACGTCCTGAAGGTGGCGAAGCCATCGGCTGCCGGGCAGTGTTTGCTTATCTGCAGGAACGCTACGGTTAAGTTGATCTTGCGGTGAAGAATCCCTGCTACTGCTGCAGGGCCACGTATCGAATCAGTTCCGTCTTGATGTTCTCGAACTGACGGTAGGCATCCTTGAGCTGACCTGCAAAATCAATCTGCTCATTCTGTCGTGCAGACAGCTCGATTCGCTTGGCAATTTCAGACAACTTGAGTGCACCGAGATTTGCGCTGGTGGACTTGAGGCTGTGCGCGGGCATGATCACCAGGTTGATCTGGTTCTGAGTGACGGCCTGTTTGATCTGGTCAAGCATCTTGGGTGTGTCTTCGAGATAGACATCGATCAGCACCTTGTACTCATTGCCCATGATGTCAATCAGATCCTTGAGGATGTTGAAATCAACCGAATCGCCGCTGGCCGGTGCCTGTTGCTGCGCTGGTTTGACCGGATCCGGTACCACGCTCAACTGTGGTTTGGCGGGTTCTGATGCTGGCGATGAGGGTTGTTCAAAACCCACCGCGGGCATTTGCATGGAACTGTGTTCGCGTCTGGCCGGCTCTGCCACCGGTTTGGGCGCGGCTGACTGTGCCGCGGCCATTGGTTGTGCCGTCTGGCTGCCGGATTGTCCCGCCCTGGCCCATTTCTTGATCATGTTGCCAACCAGCAGCTTGTTCAGCGGCTTGGCCATGTAGTCGTCCATGCCGGCATCGAGGCATTTCTTGCGATCGCCTGCCATGGCGTTGGCCGTCATGGCGATGATGGGCAAGTGATCTTCGCTGCGCAACTCCTCGTAGTTGCGCCATTCCCTGGTTGCGGTATAGCCGTCCATGACCGGCATCATGCAATCCATCAGCACGATGTTGTACTTGCCGGATTTCATCCGGTCCAGTCCTTCCTTGCCGTTCTTGGCGATGTCGAAATCACAGCCCAGTATCTGCATGAGTTTCTGTGCAACATGCAGGTTCACCGGGTTATCCTCGACCAGCAGCACCTTAGGTTTGACACCATCCTGTTCAAGTGATGTGATCTCGCTGGTTTCGGCATAGGCGGCCTGATGTGAACCGGTAACCTTCTCGATTTCCTGCTTGAGTTCGGCATTCAGCAGTTTCTCGATGGTTTCGTGCAGGCTTCCCTGTGAGATGTCACGCTTCTGAACACTGAGTCTGGCTGATTCCGGCAATCCGGCTGGCAGCTGGCCTTCACGGTTGAGAGCCAGAATGCAAACCTCTTCGAAACGCTTGTTCTGCTTGATCTTGCGAATCAGTTCATAACTCTGCTCGCCCATGCTGTCGGCGTCGATCACCAGTACGTCGAACTGCCAGGTACTGCCCATCTTTGTGATCTTTTCCAGCTTGGTGACCAGATCACTCAACGATTTGTAGGATTGTGTTTCGGTGCCCCAGCCCTGGATGAATACCGACAGGCGCTGCTCGAGAGCATCATCGGCACAGGCGATCACCACCTTGCTGCGATGCACTTCCAGTTTCTGGTTGACGATGTCACCGGCTGATTTCTTCAGCTTGACCAGGAACCAGAATACCGAGCCACGTCCGGATTCAGACTTGACGCCGATCTTGCCGTCCATCAGGTCGATGATGCGCTTGCAGATCGCCAGTCCGAGTCCGCTGCCACCATAGGTTCTTGTGGTTGAAGCATTCGCCTGCGAGAACGGCTTGAACAGCTTGCCCGCGGTGGCATCGTCCATACCGATACCGGAGTCCCTGACACGGAACAGCAATTCATTGTGGGTTCTGGACTCACTCAGTTGCTTGATGCTGATATCGACAAAGCCGGAATCGGTAAACTTGATGGCATTGCTGACCAGGTTCGTCAGGACCTGCCTGAGTCGTACCGGATCACCGCGTGTGGCCAGCCGAACACCCGGCTCGATACGTGTCCTCAGCTCCAGCCCCTTCTTGTTGGCACTACCGGTCATCAGGCGGGAGACCGAATCCAGCAGCTCTTTCAGGTTGAGCCCGACATCTTCCAGTTCGAGTTTGCCGGCCTCGATCTTGGAGTAATCGAGAATGTCATCGATGATCGAGAGAAGGTGCTTTGAAGATGAAAAGGCCGTCTGCAGGTAATCGAGCTGTGTCGGATCCAGATCGGTGCTTCTGAGGATATCAAGAATCGGGAGAATACCGTTCAGTGGTGTCCGTATCTCATGGCTCATGGTGGCGAGGAATTCGCCCTTTGCCATCACGGCAGCTTCGGCATCGATCTTGGCCTGCCTCAACGCCTCTTCCGTCTGCCGTTGCTGTTCGTGCTGTGCCGTCAGCTTGTTGTTCGCTTCCGTCACCGAGTCCCGGGATCGCTCGGCATCCTCGGCCAGTTTCTTGTTCTCGACCAGCAGCCGGAGTGACTCCATCATGCCTTTCTTTGCGTACAGCGAAGCGCAGATGTTTCCGACCAGGATGAGAATGATCAGCAGGCCGACATACCAGTAATCCTTGGCATCGCCTGCCATGAACTGATACACCAGCGGGCCCAGAGATGCCGAGGCATAAACGATCATCGTCAGTGTCAGCGGGGCCAGCAGGATTATGCCTGTCACCGCCACGGCAGCTACCAGCACACTGGTCATCAGAATGGTCTCTGGCGGATTGATCGACATGAATAGCATGGCTGATGCACCCCAGCCAATGCCTGTCAGGAACATCATCAGTGTGGCCAGCATGATCCACGTGTTCTGGTTTTCTGACGCGACCCCGAATCGACGGTACATCATCAGAACGGTAACCCGTGCCACGGCAAGCAGAACGAATGCGCCTGCCCAGTACAGCGCAATTTCGGCGTTGTGGTTGTTCCACAGCAGGCCACCGTAAGCCAGTGCCAGGCCGGTGTGCAGCAACACACTGAATAATGTCAGATTGTAGATGGACTGAACGCGCAGACCGCGAGTGACAATGACATCGCTGAGTGTCAGTTCATGCTGGTCTTCATGTTGCTGATCGTTGCTGTTCAGATCCACGTGATCACTCTCTGCGACGTGTTATCGACGTTGTGAAAACTCGAAATCAAGTCTGAAATCCGGTTCCTGAATGAAATTGCCCTGAAGATAATCTGCTCCCGTGGTCCACATCTGTGCGGCCGTGGCTGCATCTTCAATACCGGGAATGATGACTTTCTGCCCGTGTTCATGCAAGCGTCCGACGATTTCATCCACGGCCATGTCCGGCTGTTCAGCGATATCTACGGAATTGGGGAGCTTGGCATAGTGCACTGGCAACTGTTCAATCAGTTCAAATGCCCTCGGTGTTGCTGTGAAATGGCCGAGTGACAGCTGGACACCGATATCCAGCAGTCGCTCATAAGTCTTGACCGCATCATTCATGTGCTTGATCACAGCTGGCAACTTGAATTCCACGATGACATTGGACGGATCGACCTCGCGCTTGGTGATCTGTTCCTCTACCCATTCAACCCATTTGCTGTGTGTAAACACCCAGGGAGACTGGTTGATGACAAGGTTCACCGGCTGGCCAAGGCGCTTGCGGTTTGCAATCATGGCCAGTGACTTGAAAAACACCCACTGGTCCAGTTTCTTGTGGACACCGAGCTTTTCAGCAACCGGCAGGAAGTCCCTGGCAGGGATCACCTGCTCGTTCTCGTCTTCAAGTCTGATCAGTCCGTGATAGCACTCTTCACTTTCACTCTTCAGGCCCACCATCGGCTGGAACAGCAGTTTCAGGCGCCGTTCCTTGATGGCATTCACCACCTGATGTTCAAAAGCGGTGTCAGGCGTATGCACCTTGGGTTTGCTGCGGATGATGCCGATCTGGTCGGTGGACTTGCTCTTCAGTGCCTGATCGAATGCCTGCTGTGCTTTTTCGATGGCCTGGTCGCCGTTATCCAGCTGTCGTGTGATTTCACACATGCCGATGAAAATGGAGGCAGCCTCGGTGATCAGGGAATCCTTTTCCAGCTCATTGATCACACCCTGCTTGAATTCCCGAATGCGCTGCTGCCCGCTGTCAAATGAATCAGAATCGGTCAGCACCAGGAACTTGCCCGCATTGTCCTCAATCACACATTCGCCATCTCTGGCCATCGATTTCAGGCCCTTTAGAATCATCTTGTTCAATGCATCCTGCTCGGCCTGTGCAGATGTGACCTTCAGGTTCAGTGCCAGTCTGGCCAGTAAGCCGCCACTGTGTGTCGGATCATCGATCCCGGAAATGATGTTATTGATGCATTCAACCAGTCCGGTTCGGTCTGTCACGGTTATCGGTGCGGCTTCCTCGAGTTCTGGCAGTGCCGGGATGCGAGGAATGTTGCGTTGCAGAGAGCGGCTTCGTGCACGTTGAGCCCTGTTGGTTACCGCCTGCATCAGATGCCTGGGCCGGATCGGCTTTGACAGGAAATCGTCACCGCCGGCACGAAGTGCATCGAATTGAGTATCCGTGTCGTTTTCACCTGACAGGAAAACGATGGGTGTGTCGACGAAATCCGGGTTCTCACGGATGATGGTGGTCAGTTCCAGCCCATTGACATCCGGCATGTGAAGATCCATCAGGATCAGGTCAGGCATGAACTCGTTGAGCGAGGTCAGCACATTCATGGCATCCGGTTCAAGCCTTGTCATCATGCCGGACTTTCTCAGTATCGTTTCTGCAAACATGCCCTGTGAGCGGTCATCCTCGACGATCAGTATGCGATACGGATCCTCCGCGTTCATCTGCAGCAGTTCATCCAGTTTCAGTCTGAGCTCGTCTGGCGTTACGCTGGTCTTCATGACGGCATCGGCACCGGCTCGCATCAGGTGCAGTCGCTGACTCAGGTCACTGTAGTCACAAATCGTGATCAGGGGAACGGGAGAGGACTGTTTTTCTCTCAGCTTGCCGATAAGGGGGCTGATCTGATCGAGATTCTCGCCCTGACTGGCTTCGACAATGATGCCATCGGGCGCGAGTGCACCCAGTACTTCACGGAATTCTGCCGGGTCATTGAAACAGTGGATCTCATGATCGGCTTCCAGGACGGACACAATATGATCAAGGTGTGTTGCCGGCTGGTGAAGTATGTAAACGATCGGCTGGTTGATTGCGCTCGACTTGTTGACCGGATTGGGTTGCCTGGGCGTTGCTTCTTGCCCGGCAGTGTCGCTGACCGTTGCCTTTTCCGGGCCGCCTGCTGTATCCGATCCGGCCAGAGCGGCGGCGCTGAGCTGTTCGATGTCGTCATCACTCATGTCGGCCGCAGCTTCGTCAGCATCGCCTTCGTCGACAGCTATGGATTCTTCAGCCTCGAGGTCAGTCACCGAAGTGAACTGGCCGGTATTCACTTCGATATCATACTGATCCTCACCAGTCACGATCTGTTCTGCAAGATTGCCTATCGAGAGTTCGGTTGCAGACTCGGTCATTCGGGCAAGGTCGGGGTCGATGAACGGTGTGTTGGATCGGCGAGATTCGAATTGCGGCTGATCGGACCCGGTGGATTCACTTTCAAACGGCAGAAAGCCATTGGCGGGAACCAGCATCGTCGGAATGTTGGACACGCCGGGCAGGCCATTGATCTCGATTTCGGGGTCTTCCATCTGACCGGATTTGACCCGGACACTGCGTTCGAGCAGTTCGTTGATGGCATCGCGTGACTGACCGTCATGACCATCGCCTGCGGCGATCTGGTCCAGCAGTTTGCGTATCCTGACCAGTTGTGACTGGCCCGGGGTTGCCGCATGTTCTGAAAACTGTTGCAGGTAGGATCTCAGTTCGTGAATTCTTGCCGCCAGCTCGGCCTGACCTTCTGTTTTCAGGGAGGCACCGAGACAGGACAGGTCCCTGTAGATGATGATCAGCATGTTGACGTCCCAGTGATCGTCGCACAGGACCGTCAACCGTCGCTTGATGGTGGCGGTTTTCTGCGCAAATCGGTACTGATCGCCTAGCTCATCGATCTTTTTCTGTAGCTGATTGACAGCTGGACCGCTTGGCATGATTCTTCATCCCTTTGCATCGTGTTCGTAACATGACGAACATCACGACTACCTAAAGAGAGAGTTTACAACAAATATTTTCGAGATGAGCCAATATCTTGTAACAGATTTGTCAAATCGGTCTAACAACTACCAGGATGACGATTGCGATCAAAAACAGGCTCGGGATTTCGTTGAACCATCGATACCAGCGGTGTGAATGACGATTCTGGCCCGATATCAGCCGGGTCATCAACACATGGCAGTAGATGTGATAGGCCACCAGCAGCACAATCAGGGCCAGTTTTGCGTGCCACCATCCCTGACTGAAGAGATAGGCGGGAGTGGTACTGGTTCTGAACACCAGTGCGAGCCCGAAGATCAGACTCATGACACCGCCGATGGTCATCATGATGAACAACCGGCGCTGCATGATGGCGAACTGATCCAGTAAGGTTCTGTTCTCGGTCATGCTGTGATAGACGAACAATCGCGGCAGATAGAACAGACCTGCAAACCAGGTCACCACGAAAATGACATGAAATGCCTTCAGCCAGAGCATCGTTCGCAGCTCCCGATAGTGTCGCTCATGACTCTGATCATCTGACTAGATTGGTGATCCGGGTGGAATCACGACGGCTGGGGGCACCCTGTGATTCATCGGGTGCTCGAGAAATTCCGAGATCTCGCGTGACATCGCCTGCTGCCAGCCATCCCGCCTGCCCAGTTGCTTCCTGAGGTCAGTCAGTAGTTCCAGCGTCTTGCTGCGTGCCAGCGCTCCGGTGGCCGGGTTTTGGTAAAGCCGCATCATTTCATTGAGAATCACCCAGGCAATTTCCTGATCAATCACTGACGCACTGCGTTTGCCGAAGTAGCGTGCTGTCAGCCCATCGACAATTGTCTCATACCCCGGTTGCGCGGCGTCTTTGGCATGTTGCTGGATAAGCCGGTTGACACGTCCCGGTTCCAGCAGCAGTGATGATACCAGCTGCGCCACGGTCCTGGCCGGACTGTGGCTGTCGAATCCGCGTCCGGTCAGATGGGTGAAATACTCACGGTCGCGACGGTATTCGTAGGCAGGCGGCAGCAGTGTCGACAGCAGCTGATCATCAAGCTCGAGGTGTTCGGTGTCGAGCAGGCTGAGCACGGTATCGAGTGCACGGTGCTGCCTGTCAGCCGGGACAGTGCTGAGTGCCGTGTTGCCATCGCCTTTCAGTGCATATCGGTAACTGAGACCAGCGATCAGTTTCGCCGTCGCCTCGGCCTGATACCGGTGCAGCAGATAGAGCGGAACCAGTCGGGACTCGAGTGTCGAGATCGGTGCATTCTGTGCCAGGTTGTCGAGTGAGAATCGTGCCAGAGCCTTGTTGCGGATGCTCAGTATTTCCTGCAACCGCTCGATCGGGTCACTGCCGTTGTCCCACAGGTGTGCATCGGCATGAACCGAACGAAAGCCGCGTGCATCCGGGTCTGATATGAAACTGAGTCCCTTCTCATCGGCCTCGTCGATTATTGCGGCAAGCCCGGCTCTGGTGGCCTCGTCAGTGTCAAATTCCTCATAGCCGTAACGAATGGCAAGCACATCCCACTCACCGATGCCGCTGTCATAAGCCCTCGACAGGTCAATATTGCCATTGTTGTCGAGGCTGAAATTGGGGTGCGGATAGTCCATCACTGACGCATCATCCCTGCTGCTGGCGGCAAAGTTGTGAGCCAGCCCCAGTGTGTGACCGATCTCGTGAGCAGACAGCTGTCTGAGCCTTGCCAGTGCCATTGTTTCGGATAACTGCGGATTGATTGTGCCGTCTTCAGCGAACAATGGTACAAGACTTTCAGCGATCAGCATGTCCTGTCTGACACGAAGCGAGCCAAGGGAAATGTGGCCCTTGATGATTTCACCGGTTCTGGGGTCGACCACGCTGAAGCCATAACTCCAGCCTCGCGTCGAGCGATGCACCCACTGGATCACGTTATAGCGTATGTCCAGGGGATCAATGTCCTCGGGTAGCATCCTGACCTGAAAAAGGCCATCGTAGCCGGCAGCTGCGAAGGCATCGGACCACCAGGCGGCACCCTCCAGCAGTGCAGATCGAATCGGTTCAGGTGCCCCTGGATCCAGATAGTAGATGAGCGGCTTGAGTGCTCCCGATGGATCACGCAGGCGATGCCTGACCAGGAATTTCTTCTCCACTGGCTGGTTCAGAGGTGTGGCGTAATCACGGTAGTCCATGGAGAAGAAGCCCGAGCGTGGGTGAAACGGGCGCATTTCAAAACCGTCTTCAGGCAGTCTGATGAAATTGTGCCGGGTCCTGACAGTCAGGGATTCGGCAGTGGGAGTGACTGACCTGATGTGTGAACCGGGTTCGCTGCCGGCGAAGGTGATCCAGGCCTCCAGCACACTGTTATCGGGGAAGCCGCGATAGTTCTGCGGCAATGGCAGCGATCGGTCCCTGTCAGTCTTGTAGCTGCCCTGACTCGTTTGCTTGAGCCGCTGGCTGATCTGGTGCGAGTCGGTCAGAATCAGGGCGCTGATATCAATCAGATGCGCGTCCTGATCAGGCCCGGCTGCGACTATGTCAAAGCCCGCCAGCACCGATCGTGCGAAGGCATCGGCCACCGCGCGCTGCTCCATCGAATTGTCGGATACGGCACGGTAATCGAGGTTGGGTTCGATCATGATCATGCGTCGGCCACTTCGCTCGAACCGGACTACCCGGGTATCCTTCAACTGACCCCGATCCAGCCCTAGATCATTGGAGCCGACGCCGGCCGGTAATGAGGTCACGTACAGCAACTCGTAGTTCTGCCGGTTGATTTCGGCATAGGTCTTTCCGCTGCTGTGGTCAAACCAGAGCGGGACAAAGCCGTCGAATGACTCGAAACTTGCGGTGAACCCGGAAATCAGCGGCAGCTCATCACCCTCATCCGCTGCCCAGGTGGCCAGGCTCATGCCCAGCGCAATCACAATCAGGCCCAGAGATCTGGTCAGTCGATCAGTCATCAGCATTCTCCTGTGCCAGGCTGGTTCCAAATCCGGCTTCGTACTGCGCTGCCATGTAGGTGAAGACCACCCAGGCGGCCGTATTCTGACGCAAGGCAGCGGGGTCGACCTTGTCCAGGGTATCGTTGGCTGTGTGGTGCAGGTCGAAATAGTCGGTGCCATCCTGGTGCAGCGAAGCCACGGCCATGCCTGCCTGCCGCATGGGTGTCATGTCGGCACCGCCGAATGCCTTGTTGTCGCCACGCACGATGCCAAGCGGTGCCAGCACCTGTGTGATCTGATCGATGGCACCGAACGAGACCGGGTCAACACGTGAAGAGAAGCGGTAGATTCGGCCGGCTCCGAAATCGGATTCGGAACCGATGACATGCTTGTCGAGGTCGTCACGATGCGCCTCGAGATATGCCCTGGCACCGTGCAGCCCCTGCTCCTCATTGGCAAACAGCACAACCCGGATGGTCCTGGCCGGTCGCTGGTCCAGTCCTGAAATCAGGTAGGCCGCTGCCATGGTGATGCCGCATCCGGATGCATCATCGATGGCGCCGGTGCCCAGGTCCCATGAGTCCAGATGACAGCCGATGAGAATAATCTCGTCGGGCCGGGTCATGCCGGTGATTTCACCGATCACATTGTGTGAGGTGTAATCCTCGCCCCATCCCGAAGAGGTGCTGAACGAGACTGTTACCGGTGAATCACGATCCAGCAGGCGATTGAGCAGGTCGGCATCAGGATTCGACAGGGCTGCAGCCGGGACACCGGGGTTTTCCTCGGAAACGCTCATCAGACCGGTGTGTGGTGTTCGGTTGTCATCGGTCCCTATCGACCGTATCAGCAATGCGCTGGCACCCTTGTCTCTGGCCAGCTGTGCGCCCACACTGCGGGCACGCACTGCCTTGCCATATCCGGATCCGTTCTGTGCCCGTTCCATGCGGTTGGAAATGAACACGATCCTGCCGCCGAGCGAATCGTCTTCGGCCGCCTCGAGATCCTCGACAGTGGCAAAGTGCACGATTTCAGCCTCGATACCGTCTTCCGCAGTGGCCTGGCTGCCACCCAGAGCCGTGATGGTCAGGGGCTGGCTGAACGGCGAGATGACCTGTGCATCTGCCTGTCCACGGTGCCAGCTTCTGAAGGTGACAGGTTCAGTGTAGACGCGGTCATAGCCAAGTTCATTGAGCTTGGCGATACCCCAGGCGACTGCCTTTTCGTCTCCTTCGGTACCGGCCATCCGCGGACCCACTTCCGTCGTCAGAGATTCGGTGATCTGATAGGCAAGATCCGATTCAGCGGCGGCCTCGCGCAAGGCGACAGCTGTTTCTATGACATTGTCATCGAATGGTGCCTGAGCATGAACCTGCAAATGAGAAAATGCAGTGGACAACAGCAGGGTGGGGAGTAACAGTCTTTTCATGGCAGCTTGTGGATTCCTGACGGCTATGTTGCCAGTGCCGGACGACACCAGCCGGGGACCCATCATACGAGAATTCACAGGCGCTGTCATATGCGATCGCAGTCAGGCCCGGAGACTGAAAAATGATGCCTGATGTCGTCAGAAAAAGCCGAGTTCGAGCCGTGCCGAATCACTCATCATTGACTGGTTCCAGGGTGGGTCAAACAGCATGTTCACAGCGACAGCAGAAACCGTTGGAATCATGTCGACCTTGCTGCGCACATCTTCGACCAGAATGTCGCCCATGCCGCAACCTGGAGCGGTCAGTGTCATGTTGATGCTGACGTGTCTGCTGCCATCATCCTGGCGTGTGTAATCGACGTCATAGATCAGACCGAGATCGACGATGTTGACAGGAATTTCAGGATCGTAGCAGGTCTTGAGCTGGGCCCAGACCAGATCGCGGAAATCATCTTCACTGTGATCATCCGGGAGTTGCGGACCAGGCTGAATTTCCTTGCCGATGGCGTCGGCATCCACACCGGCCAGCCGGAACAGATTACCCTCCACGAATATCGTGAAGGATCCGCCCAGTGACTGTGTGATGTAGCCAACTGTACCCAGTGGCAGAGTGACCGGATCACCCGACGGTACCATGATTGCTTCGCAATCGCGTTCAAATTGTACGGGTTCGCTGCCTGCGTGATACATCTGATGTCTACCGGTTGACTGGACTCTATCCTAAATGAAAGTGGGGTTCACCACATCCATTTTCCAGCAATCAGAACTGCCCGCTGATGGACAATGTTGCATGGCGACCGGGCGCATCGATTCCGGAGCCGTGTTGTCGATAGGCCTTGTCAAACAGGTTGCGCAGGCTGAAATTGAGATCCCAGACCGGATTGATCTGGTGACGCGCCTGAAGGTTGACGATGGCATATCCGGGAGTGCCTGCCGGATTGATCCGGGAATCGCGAATATCCCGGTCACTGAGACGATCCTGACGCCTTGCAATATCTGTCCAGGCACGTAGTGTGGTGTCATCGGTGAATGGCCAGCGTACCGCAAAGCGTGCATTCATGGGCGGGATTCGATCGCCAGGCTGAGACTGTCCGTTTTCGTCACGTTCTTCGCCCCGGATCCAGTTGATGGCACCTTCGTAATCGATGCCCGATTCGGCATAGTAGCGCCAGCTCAGTTCGACACCCTGATTCTGCTGGGAATTGATGTTTTCACTCTGCACCACTTCACGACCGGTATCGGTGAACTCACCGGTTGGAACCGAAGCGATGCGGTCGTCATAATCGGCCTGGAATAGCACCAGTTCACCCTCGAAGCGACGGCTTTGCCACTTCAGGCCAATGTCGTAACTGATCAGTTTTTCCGGCTCCAGATCCGGGTTGGCAATATTGAAGCGATTGCCAGGTCTCGGGCCCAGTGTACTCAGATCGAAAATATTGGGTGAGCGAAAACCCTCGGCAATATTGGCAATCAGTGCCATCTCCGGATTGATCTGATAGCGGTAACCGATATTGGCTGTGAGGTCATCCAGGTTGAGCGAGGCACCCACGCCACGATCCGATTCGGCAAGATCGATATCGATATCGGTATAACGGACACCCAGCTGAAGATCATGGTTGATCCATCGATTGATACTGAATTCGGCAAAGGCGGCTTTCGAGCGCTGTTCCGAGCCGTCTGGAAAACGTGCGGTCGCACGTTCTCTCAGCCCGGTGATGATATCTTCCGACAGTCGGGATGAATCCACCCTGTCTTCAGTGACCTCGAACCCGTAAACCAGATCATAATCATCCCAGAAGCTGGAAAACTGGCCGGACAGTGTCAGCAGTGCGCTGCTGTTTTCCTCCAGTCTTCGTGAGGTTGATCCGGTATCGAGTGACCGGCGGTCATCATCGATCTGCTGGAACGACAAATGAAGTTCCATGTCATCGACAAAACCAAGCCCGCTCTGATGGAATCTGGCATGTGCAAACAGACGCTGATTGGGTTCAAAGAAGAATTCGACGGCATCCGGTTCATCCTGTCCGAAGCCGGGTATCAGCTGATCTAGTCGTGGCGTACTCGGTTGCCGCAGATATTGCAGGTCGAATGAAAAATCACGCGACGGATCAAACAGGTAGCGCCACTGGCCACGAAACGAGCGTGCGGTGTAGTCCGACTGATCAAGGCGGCCATCTCGTGCCGTGCTTCGGTCACCCACATTCTGATAACCGGCCTGCAGGATGTAGGCCTGCGAATCAGTGCCCCCCTGCGTGCTGCCCGAAACCCAGGCCGAATCATCGGCGCTGGACAGGGTCAGGCTGACGTCCGACTGCCGATAACTGCTGCTGTCGGCAAACCGGGCTTCGCGGGTACGGAACTGCACCAGTCCTCCCATGGCGTCCGCGCCATACAGTGTCGATGCCGGTCCCGTACTACTTCGACCTGCTGAAGCCAGTTCGGATCGAACAGCGCAAGATACTGGTTGGGTGCATTTCTGAAAAAGGCATTATTGAATCGCATGCCGTCGACAACATGCAGTACTTCGGAGCCTTTGAGCCCCCTGACAATGGGTATCCCCTGCCCTGGTGTGGTCTGTTGTACATACACCCCGGGCTGGCCCAGTAACAGATCACTGACCACCTGCGGTGTGGCGAATTCGAGGTCTTCCTCATCGATCACCGACACGAAACCGACTGCATCGAAAGTGGTTTCGGCCTGTCGACCGGCACTGATTTGCATTCGGCCCAGTTCAACCGATTCATCAGTTGCCTGTGCCGGCGAGTTGAGCATGGTTTGCAGTGTGATTGCGGCAAGCGCGAGCATGGGATTAAGCCTGTGAGTCACCGGATGTACCGGCAGGTCGATAGTGCTGATTAAACCGTTCAGCCTCAGCCAAACGGTCGCCCATCATACCGGCTCAAATGTGAATTGCAACTGAACCAATGGCATGGCGGCATAAAAAAGAGTTCTTGACGTACGATATTTATCGTATTAAACTGTTTTTACAGGTCGGGCCCCTTCCTGACCGACCTGCCTTTCCCCGTGCTGAAGGGGCACAAGGACGTGCCCACCCCTTTGCACCACAGACCCATGTTCAACTCAATCCGTTTCATGTGATCTTGTACAGTTGCGCCCGTCCTTCTTGGCCTGATACATGGCATCATCCGCGTTGCGAACCAGTGTGGTGGCATCACCCATGGCATCCGGAATCATTGAGGCCACACCAAAGCTGGCGGATACAGCGATACGCTGCCCGTCAGTTGGAATGGGTGTCTTCTTGATCCTGAGCCTGAGCTGTTCTGCCAGAGCCACGGCCTGATCGAGTGTGTGATTTGGCAACAGAATACAGATTTCCTCACCGCCAAAGCGAGCAATCACGCATTTGAGCTCCCTGCATTGCTTTTCCAGCAGGCGTGCGATGCAGATCAGGCATTCGTCACCGGCAAGGTGGCCATGCTGGTCATTGATGGTCTTGAAGTGATCCAGATCGAGAATGATCAGCGCCAGCGGCTGTCCTCTTTCTGCGCCCGATTGCCACAACTCGCCCAGTGTCTGATCCAGATAACGCCGGTTGTACAATTGAGTCAGGCCATCACGCATACTGATCTCTTCGAGAACCTTGTTGACCTCGGACAGCTTGCGCATGGCGCTGCCCAATTCTTCGGTACGTTCGGCGACACGTCTTTCAAGCGTGATCTGTCCTTCCCTGAACAGAGCCAGATTCTCTTCCTTGAGTTGATTCAGCCGATCGGCCAGTCCCAGCGAAAGCAGGATCATCTCACCGGCCAGACCGATCTGGATGCTGAATTCGGTGACAAACACTTTTGGCAGCAGTCCCAGTGAGACGCTGGCATAGAGCATCGTACCCAGGAACACCAGTGCCATGGCCAGCAGCAGGTAGCGTGCCGGGCGATAACCCTTGCGCCAGGCGATGATGCCGCAGGCGGCAATCACGACGTTGTTGACGAACACGAACAGCGTCTGCAACTGGATCAGTGTTCGGTAGTCAAAGATGAAATCACTGATCATGAACACGGCAGTGATCGCGATCATCACCAGCATCAGCCGGTTGCTGGCCGGTGACACCATTCTGAGATTGAGAAACACCCTGACGAACTGCAGCATGGCCATCATGCTGGTCGACATCAGCAACAGCAGGCCGGTATTGGCCATCATGGGTGAGTCTGGCCAGAAAAACTGGAAGGTGAAACCATTCAGCGACATCTGGAAAAGGCCAAATACACTGACATAGATGATGTAGAACAGAAAGGCCGACTCCCGGGTCGACAGATACAGCAGCAGGTTGTACAGCACCAGTGCAATCACCACGCCGTACAGCAACCCGAATGCGAACTGGGAATGATACTTGCGGCTGGCCAGCTGTTCGGTTGTGATCAGCTCCATCGGCACCTGCATCGAACTTTCGCTTGAGATCCGCATGAACAGCAGCCGTGTTTCACCCGTCGGCAGACTGACATGGAAATTGATGCGGTGATCCATCTGTCCGCGACTGGCGAACACCGAGCGATCACCACCCAGCTGGGTCTGGATGACCTCACCGTCTTCAACCACAAATAGCTCGATACGATCGAGTAGGCTGTAATCCAGATACAGTATCCAGTTCTGCTGGGGATGGTTTCGGTTGATCACTTCGGTTCTGAACCAGAACACCTCATCGCGAAAGCCGAAGTTGAATTCACCCTGATTCATCCTGGAAAAGTCTGTCTCGGGTCGCCCGAGCAGGCCATCGATGGTTTCTCTGCCATCAGGATCAATCAGATAGCTGCTGTCGATTTCCAGTGCGTACTGGTCCGTTGTGGCATCAAGTTCGATCGCCGCCGTGACAGGATTTGACAGCAGCAGCGTGGTGAGGAAAAGGAGAAGAATGCAGTACAACAGCATCTGGCCCGGCTGAGGAAACGACACCGGGATTGCATCGGCCATCGGTTTGCTGAATCGGGTCAGCCGTATGAGGGCACCTCACGAGTTAAATAAATCAAGGGTTTACGTTACTTCATCTGCGTGAGAAATGAAATTGCCCTGAATCAAAAGTTTAGAGATGTTCACAAAGTGGCGGGGCACGTTTCGAACCGTGAAGTCAGACAGATTCGAGTCAGACTCAGCTCAGTTGCCGATGCCCATTGTCGCCCACAAGCGGTTCAGACCGTCGATGACTGTGCCGGCCAGCGTCAGGCGGGATTGATCAATCTTGCTGTTGCCATAACTATCAAGTAACAGCGCCTGTTCGCGGCTGGTCAGTTGGTGGCCTGCCGAGAAACTGGCCAGATCGAGCACAGGGTGGCCAGAGCCAGCGTATTCCCAGTCGATGATGATCGGTCCGTCTGAAGTCCACAGGATATTTGCAGGATTGAGATCGCGATGCAGCAGTGATTTGGCACTCTCGAGTTCATTGAGCTGATCCAGCCTCTGGCATGATTCGATCACTTCCTCAAGTATCACAGGGTCCATTCCCGGCAGCCGAGCATAATCCTGCAGGCGATTTGTCATCGAGCTGGAGGATTGCTCGAAGTGGATGCGGTGAATCTGCCTCAGGCAGTCTGCCATTTTCGTGATGGCGCAATCTCTCTTTTCGGGCAGGCCCGGTATGCCGTTATCGACAAGGCGCGTTAACAGTGCCTTGTCCGGATCAAGATAGAGAATATCCGGAACACAGGTCAGTGGGTCAATCAGTGACAGTATTCTCGCTTCTGTCTGGCGATCTACCCCGGGTGCCTGCGGGTTGTTGATGCGCAGCACAGCACGTTCCTGACCGAATTGCACCAGATAACAGTGATTGGTCAGCCCGCCTTTCATCTCCGACAGGATGGTGATGGCTTGTCCAGTCCGATCGGAAACCGAATCGATCAGGCTGCGGTCAGTGCCCGGGATTGCTGTATCAGTGTCTTGCGCCATGCCAGATAGCCGATAACGATAAGAACAAGGTAAACAGCAAACAATGCTGCGGTAAGGTAAAAGGCCTTCTGCCAGTAGAGATAGATAGACACCGAGTCGATGACAAACCAGTAATACCAGTTTTCCAGGATCTTGCGCGTTACCATCCAGGTTGCCACCACGGCATAACAACTGGTGAACGCATCCAGATAGGCATAATCGGCACCCAGCTTCTGCATCCAGTATCCCAGTGCGGGGACGGCAAGCGCGGTTGCAACGATGATGATGAGATGGCTTTGTACCGACAGCATGGTTACCGGCAGCTGATCAGGCGCCGATCCACCGTATCGCCACTGGTACCAGCCATAGCCTGCCATCGCCAGGTAGAAAATATTCAGCAGTGACTCCGAATACAGCGCGACATCATGAAACAGGAAGATATAGATGGCGGTACTGATGGCTGCCATCAGCCAGCACCAGATGTTCTGGCCTGCTGCCAGAATCAGGTAGAGCAGGGCACAACCGACAGCGATAACCTCGAGTATCGATTGCGCCTGCCACTGGGCAGCCAGTTGGGTCCAGAAGTCGGAGAGCGTCACTGCGGGGACAGGTCTCCGTTCAGAACCTTCATCACGAAGGCCGCTTTCGGTGTCTGCCCATGCGTGGCCTGCATTTCCTGCGAGACGATCTCGAGCACCCTCGTGTACTCGCCATAGACCTGTGTACTCATGGTGTTGCCGATCACCTTCAGTTCGGCATGCCCCTTGAGACGATCGATGAACGCCTGAATGGGCGGAATGTAATCGTCACACAGGGGATACAGGCTGATTTCTACCGAGACATTCATGATCCAGCGCCCTCAGAAACTGATTTCGGCCTGAATGCCGATATGACGCGGGTTGCCGAACTGGGTATAGAGTCGGTTGGGGAAATCCGGTGGCTCGTTGCCAAAGAAAAAGCCCCGGGTCGCGTATTCCTCATCCATCAGGTTGTTGGCGAACAGATGGACCGACCAGGCGTCTGCCCGGTAACCGGCCTTCAGATTGACCAGGTGGTAGGCATCAGACTGCTGATCATGAGAATTGGAAAAGAAGAAGTCGTCCCGGCCCGTGACATCGACTCGAGTGAACAGTCCATTGTCCGAGAAGTATTCCATGCCCAGTGCGAACTGGTAGCCAGGTGCATGGGCCTGGTCGCGATCCGTCAGATCGCGTTCAGCGGTGACGAAATCCCTGAAACTGGCCTTGAGTACACCCAGTGAACCGTACAGCGTGATGTTGCGACTGGCCAGATAACGGGCATCGAGCTCGATGCCGTAGTTTTCACCACTGGCCGCGTTGTCGGTGAAGAACAGAAAGGTCAGCGGATCGGTCGGGTCGGCCTGGAACGAGGTGGAAACCTGCATGTCCTCACGCCGTGCATAGAACACTGATAGTGCCGAATGCAGTCGTCCGTTCATGCCAAGACCCTTGATGCCTGCCTCCAGGTTCCACAGGTACTCCGGTTCAAATTCGCGACGTTCGGCGGGCAGCTCGATACCGAGGTTGAATCCACCGGCCTTGTATCCACGCGACAGGGTGGTGTACAGCTGCTGTCCACTGGCCAGGGATTTGCGCAGGGAAATCTGCCCGCCGACCATGGTGTCGGTGGGTGACAGATCCAGGCCGCTGGTATCACGGTAATCGGCCGATCGGCGTTCAACCCGGATGCCTGTCGTCAGCACCAGATCATCCGTGAGTGCACTGTCCAGCTGTCCGAACAGGGCCAGTGAGGTGGCTTCATAGTCGCTTTGAAGATCACGGAACAGGAAATCATTGAAGAAGTCCTCGAACTGATTGTCTTCTTCCAGTTTCAGGGCATAGATTCCAGCCAGCCAGTCGGTACGGTCGTTGAAAAGCCTCGAGCTGGCATTGGAGAGCAGACGGATTTCCTGTGACAGCGTCTTGCGTTGCCGGTCGTTGCGGGCGGTGAAATCGTAAGGTGCAAATTCGCCAAAATACTCGTCGTTGCCCCAGTCGCCATCAAAACTGTAGAGAATGTCGGAATCTGCCAGGCTGGTGATACTGAGCAGGTCATGATGATCACCGCGCAGGGAAAAGCGGGCAGAGGCACCGGTCGACTGCTGGCTGTCACGGCCCGGGTCATCGGCATGGGTGACAAAGGTGTTTTCCGGATTGAAGGTATCGAATCCATTGTCCAGGTCGGCGTAGAGCAATGTCAGATCAAGTGTGGCCCTGTCTGATGGCAGGAACCTGAACTTTGCCCGGCTGACCAGCTCATCTCGCTCGTTGGTATCGTCCGAATTGAAGAAGTCATTGAAGCGGAATCCATCGGCACGGTATTGCTGCAGTGAGAAACGGTAGGCAGCAGTCGAGGCCTCATTGATCGCGCCGGTGGCACTGAAGCCGGCCGAGCGGTCACCGTCATCGCCAATCAGACTGCTCAGGCGAAATGAGGAATCGAACTCCGGGTCACGCGACTTGACGTAGATCAGGCCGGCAAGCGCATTGGCGCCGTAACGTGTGCCCTGCGGGCCACGCAGGACTTCGACCTGTTCCACATCGAAAAGCGTGGCCGCCGTGCCGATGCCGGAAAAGTCGATGTCGTCGACGAGAAAACCGACCGACGGGTTCGGTGCACCCTCGTACTGACTGCGCTCGCCAATACCACGAATCTGGAAATAGCGTGCGCGAGAGGTGGCTGACGAGTAATTCAGATTGGGCACATACTCGATCAGTTCTTCGAAATGCTGCTCGGTGACCGCCTGCAGTGTTTCCTCGTCGATCACGCTGATCGAAGTGGCCAGTTCATCGGCTGAGGTGTCTCCACGCAGGTCCGAGGTGACGGTGATGTCATCCAGCTGGCGGACGTCATTATCGGTTGCGAATACGGGTGTACAGAGCAGCAGCACTGAGCATGCAATGAATCTGCGCGAGGTGAGTGAATCAAGGGTCATGCGGGATCTCCAGTAAAAACCAACAGATAGAGACCCGGTCTCGGACGTGTCTGAAATTTCCATTCCTACGCCGGTACGATCCGGATCAGGTTCTAAGGGTTCGTTTCGTCCGTGTTGCGAAACATCTCAGGCGTGGCCACCCCTTGGAAGTCTGGCAATTATAGCCCGCAGGCCGATCACAGGCCAGTCATGCGTGAACCAGCCATTCGATCACGGATCAATCATCATGACCGACGACAATGGATACCGTATACTGGCGCACCCTCTGGTGCGATTGAGAGTTAACCCATGTCACACAAGGTGATATTCATAACCGGTGCATCGTCCGGCTTTGGTGAAGCCATCGCCAGACTGTTTGCCTGTTCCGGCTGGCGACTGATCCTCAATGCCCGTCGGCAAGACCGGCTTGTAGCACTGTCCGGGGAGCTCGAAAGGGATTTTGGTTCACGCGTACATCTGCTGGCCGCAGACATTCGCGATCGTGACCTGATCGCATCCCGGCTGGAAAACCTGCCGGATGAGTTTTCCGAAATCGATGTACTGGTCAACAACGCCGGATTGGCACTGGGTCTGGAGCCCGCGCATCAAGCCAGTACCGATGACTGGCATACCATGATCGACACAAACGTGACTGCACTGGTGGATGTGACGCGCATGATCCTGCCGGGGATGGTAGAGCGAAACCGCGGGCACATCGTCAACATGGGGTCGGTCGCTGGAACCTGGCCCTATCCCAGTGGCAATGTCTATGGTGCAACCAAGGCCTTTGTCAGGCAGTTCGGCAACAACCTGCTGTCCGACCTGTCAGGGACAGCCGTACGCGTCAGCACGATTGAACCAGGGCTGTCTGAAACCGAATTCTCAATGGTGAGGTTTCATGGTGATAGCGACAAGGCTGATCAGGTCTACAAGGGCACCTCGCCGCTGACCGGCAGTGACATTGCCGATATCGTTCACTGGGTGGTGAACTGCCCACCGCATGTCAATATCAATGCCGTGGAGGTGATGCCTGTCTGCCAGTCCTTCGGTGCGTTTGCCATCAGCAGAAGAGAATCGTGACATTCGTTTACTGTCGCCCTGTTCGATTTACCGATAGGGTATGTCATCTGCAACCATGAGGAGGCCTGATTGATGGGATGGCTGAGTCGTCTGCTGCTAAAGCTACTGGGCTGGCAGCTGGACACCAATCTGCCTGATGAACGCAAATACATCATCATAGGCGCTCACCACACCACTAACTGGGACTTTGTCTACGGCATCCTCGCGATGTTCGCACTGAATATCCCGTTTCGCTATCTCGGCAAACATACGCTGTTTCAGGGTCCGTTTGGCTGGTTCTTCAGGATGCTGGGCGGCATACCGGTAGACCGGACCCGCAAATCCAGTCTCATCGATCAGCTGATAGAGCGCTTCAGGACTTCGGATGAACTGGTGCTGGTGCTGGCGCCAGAGGGAACCCGATCGCGTACGAATTCATGGAAATCGGGTTTTTACCATATAGCCGTCGGAGCGAAATTGCCGATCGCCCTGGGCTACCTGGATTTTGCCGAAAAGAAAATCGGTGTCGGCGACTGGTTTGTTCCAACCGGTGTGCTGGAAGACGATCTGGGCATCATTCGTGAATTCTACGGGAACAAAACCGGCAAATACCCGGACAAACACAGTACTATCCAGTTCAGGGAGTAGGGTCATGCCCGTTTCCATTTCCTGCATCGCACGCCGCGCTCTGGTGCTTGCGGCCTGTCTGTTGTCCCTGCCTGCACAGGCCGATCGTCAATTTGCAGAACGACTGACAGATGCGGCCATCAGTCGCACTGCACATGAGGTCACCTACGATGGTCGATACCTCAGCATAGACTACCCGATGGGTGATGTCCCCGAGAATATCGGTGTCTGTACCGATGTGCTGATACGCAGTTACCGTCAACTGGATATCGATTTGCAGCAACTGGTTCACGAGGACATGTCATTGGCATTTGATCAATACCCGAATCACTGGGGACTTGGCAGGCCCGACAGCAATATTGATCACCGCCGTGTGCCCAACCTGAGGCGGTTTTTCGAACGGGGCGGTTTTCAGGTCTCAGAAACACCCAGTGCAGCCGCTCGTGATTACCTGCCGGGCGACCTGGTCAGCTGGAAACTGGGTAACGGCTTGCCCCACATCGGCATTGTGGTCGATGGCCTGTCTGCTGACGGCAAACGTCATCTGATTGTGCACAACATCGGTCGTGGACCCGAGATTGAAGATGTGCTGTTTCGTTATCGGGTGACTGGGCATTACCGATTTCATCCTGAGCTGTCTGTGCAATAAAAAAAGGGCGGCTGATGCCGCCCTTCCGGATGAGTACCCTGGGTTGAGTACCCGGATTCCTTATCAGAACTTGTAGCTTGCCCTGACATAGCCGAACTGACCTTCGGCATCGTAAGTGGATGGGTCATAGCCGTTCAGTGAACAGCTGTAACAGGTTGGTGCATCCTCATCAAACAGGTTGTTGACCCCGGCTTCGACATTGACGCCATAGATTGGCGGGAAGGTAACCTGCACGTCGAAGTAGGTGGTCGCATCCAGCTCATTGGTGGAGTTGGCGTTGTTGGCCATGTCCGGATTCGAGCACAGACCCAGATTGGTCAGCGAATTGGGTGTGCCATCGAGGAAGTCACTGCAGCTCTCGGTTACCTCGTCGATGTGACGAATGCGGCCCAGAACCTGCCACTCACCATATGTCCAGATGACGTCGAGGTTGGATTGCCACTCCGGGATGGCCGAGTCGTTTCGTTCCAGCCCTTCCAGACGGGTGGCTTCAAGACCGGTGTCCACAGGATTGAACTCGACATACTCGTCAACCAGCGTGTTGTTCCACTGGGCGCGCAGCTGGCCCCAGCTGAATTCCGGGCTGGTCCAGCCGATGTTGATGTCATATCCCGAGGTCTCAACGGCACCGATATTGGTCAGCGTATTCTCGAAACGGTTGATGTTGCCGCTCGGTGTCCTGCCGATGGCTGAACAGACGCTGGCGTCATTGGTGGCAACACACTGGTTCAGGATGGTCTGGGCATCCGGTGCCTGGATGGCATCGTCGAGTTCAATATCATAGTAGGTGAACTCGAAATCCAGCCGATCAGACCAGCTCAGGTCGGTGGACCATTCCGGGCTGTAGACAAAACCAACTGTCAGGGTGTCCGAAGTCTCGGGATCGAGATCCGGGTTGCCACCGGTCAGTGTGGAAATCTGCTGGTTGAACTGGCTGTAACTGCCATCAGCAGGCACACCCTGGGCGATACAGTTATTGATGGTGTTCTGATCAACACCTGATCCATTGAAGTTGGAGCAGGGGTCCGTCAGGACGGCATCAAAACGGGCCTGGGAACCGAACAGCTCACCGATGCTGGGGGCTCTGAGTCCCTCGGCAAAGGTACCGCGCAGCAGGAACTCGTCGTTCACCGCCCAGCGGAAACCGAATTTGCCGGTGGTTTCCGAACCCGATGTGGAGTAGTCGGAGCTGCGTCCTGCCAGCGTGATATCAAGCAGGTCGGCACCAGCGACGTCAGCCAGCAGGGGTATGGAGATCTCGCCATAGAACTCGTCAATGTCGTACTTGCCCGAGGTGGGCGATGCCGGAACACCGTTGGACTCACCCGCGACGACGATGGCATCAGGCTGGAAAAAGCCCTTCTGCTCACGATGCTCGTAACCGACAGCAAAGCCCATCGGGCCAGCGGGCAGCTCGAACAGGTCGCCGGACAGGTTGAAGCTCAGATCACGCAGCTGGTTGCGACTTTCATCCTTCTGAACAAAGGCGATGTAGTCGAGCATTTCAGGTGTGATCGTGCCACCACCGGCGCCCTGGCCACCGAACAGGTTCAGAGGAACACAGCCGGGAATGGCCTGGCACTCATCCAGTGGACCCAGTGCTTCGGCAATTCGCCTGATGTTCAGTGCACCGTTCTTGGTCTGGTTGGCCTGGTTGTCACCGTAGATGTAGTTGAAGTCCCAGTAGAACACACGATCGGCTGCTTCGAACGAACCTTTCAGGCCGGTGCCGAAGTAAAAGGTGTCGATGTCCTGCTCGAACACGCGTGGTCCTGCTTCCAGTGGTCGCCTTCCGATAAAGCCGAAGCCGTCGGCGAACAGATCAAAACCGAAGGGATTGAACGGGTTTGTGGAGTCGACAATGATATTGTCAGCCAGTGTGCCGTTACCCGCATCCGGACCGATGAAGATCGGCTCTGGCGCAGCCTGATTGACCGACTTGCGGTTGTTGTACATGGCCTTGGCGTAGAACTGGATGCTGTCGGTTACATTGTACTCACCGTAGCCAAACACATTGATGCGCTCCGATGGTGTCTGGTACAGGTTGAACTGCGAGAAGTTGAACCGGTCGTCATTGGTAAACGGATGGAAATCATCTCCCATGCCGGGGCTTGCCGGGTTGTAGAACGGTATACCAGTGACGCCATCGTTGATGGTCAGGTTGATGAATTCACCGGTGTTCGGATCATTGAACAGGAAGCGACCCTGCGGTGTGCCGGAGCTGCCTCGTGTCACGCCCGTGTTGGGTGTCGGGAACTGGGCACCGGAACGGTTGCGTGCAGCAATCGTGTTCTGGTCGGTGTAGCTGAAGTTGAGCACGACATTGTGATCGGTGTCGGAGCTGCCCAGCGTAATGTCAAACTGCTTGTTGTCACCATCACCTTCATCAAAGGTGCCGTAGTAGGCTTCGACTTCGAGTCCTTCATAGTCCTTGCGGGTAATGATGTTGATCACACCGGCAATGGCATCAGAGCCATACACGGATGAAGCGCCATCCTTGAGGATTTCAACGCGTTCAATGATGCCGATCGGGATGGTGTTCAGGTCAACTGCCGAAGCAACGCCTGATGCAGAAGCACCGGCGACCCAGCGTTGTCCGTCGACCAGCACCAGAACACGATTCGGCCCAAGGTGACGCATGTCGACCTGGATGGCGCCGGCACCGATACCGCCGCCATCAGGCGGGAAGCCGAAGTTGCCGCTGGAGTTGAAACGGGTGTTGATGGCGGAACCGGATGCAGTGATTCGCTGCAACAGGTCGCCGACGGATGTCAGGCCTGACCGTTTGATTTCAGCACGGTCGATGGTCTGGATGGGCAGCGCCCCTTCAACCTGGGCCTGTCGGATGCGCGTACCCGTGACATCGAGACGACCCAGTTCGACTGACTCGTCTTCCGATTGAGAGAATGCACTTCCACCTGATAATGCCAGCGCGCCGCACAGCAGAGCCTGACACAAGGCTTTTCGCCTGTGATTGTACGTAAACATCTTACCTCCTCAAGCACTTAGATATTTAGTTACATGAATTTTTATGTTTGCAAAAAAAAGAGGAGGCATGATCACTCATAACCCCCTACCGTGATCGATCATGCGCCAGCGAGGGAGTCGGAGTCAAGCACTATTTAACGAAGTTTTAACAACAGCAGGAAATTTTTGATAAGGCTCAAAAAAACACCCAATTGCACAACAATTGCATAAATTGGCGTCAAGTCTCGGAGTGCAGGCGCTGAAACCACTTGACAATCCTGAGCCAGATCATGAAAATGCACGCCCCACGAGGGTTTTGCATCCCATATGGCTATGTAGCTCAGCTGGTTAGAGCGATGCACTCATAATGCATAGGTCGGTGGTTCAAGTCCACCCATAGCCACCAATCTTTTCCATGTTGGCTAGATTCATACAAAACTGTTTCCTATTGTTCCTGGCTTTGCAGACTCTGGATGCAGTTGCATATTCCGGTGTTAGTGCAGATCTGGAAGCTTCCATAACTGTAGTCAATGGTCCGAATGTGTCTCCTGGAGATACGACGTCTGTTACATTGAGTGTCACAAACCTGGGACCAGATACTGCGTCCGAATTTCGGATGACAACACTAAACGACATAACCGATCTCTCAGTGCCATTCAATGTTGAGTGCAGTGCATTGGCCTTGATCGTTGCAAGAGCTGGTATTCCTGGATTTGGCCTGGTTTGGGAGCACATCAATCCGCTAGCAATTGGAGAGACCGCAACCTGTTCGTTTGACATGGTTGTGGGTGTAGAGCGGTTTGGAGACCCGATGGTAAATCTCCAGCTCGTCTCAAGAGATGATCCGAACAATGCAAATGATTCTGTGCAATACACATATTCGATCACACAACAACCGGTGAGTATTTCTGCGATGTCATTGTCAGCATCGATGGCACTCATCAATGCCATACTCATTATCGGTTGTTGGGCATTCAACAAGAAAGATTAAAATGCCTCATGTTGAGAGGGGTTCACCTCAATCAAGAGGCTTGCGTGCAATGCCGCCTTCCCGGTCGGGTCCCAGCAGCAATTCATTCTTCTGTTCCATCAAAGCCCTGAGTCTGCTGTCCGCCTGTCTGATGAGCTCGTTGTTACGGTCAATCAGTGACTGGTGGCATGCTCGCAGCATGACGTTGCGGTCCACGTCGGTGTCCGATGCTGCCTGATTGGCGATCCTGTCCATACAGCGACTGCGTTCGGCCTCATTGTCCTGCACCTGTTGCAGTGCCCTGTTGCGGATGCCACTGATCTGGCGATCGATTGCTGCGATGGCCAGGCTGCGATCGGCAGACTTGTCGACTGATTCGACAAAGCCGGATTGGGCGCCCGAACCGGTCGGTTGTGACAGGGATTCCTCGTCAACGACCTCCGCGTCATCGGCACAGGGATGTTGAGAGAAGACGGTTCTGCCATCGTGCTGGCACTTGTAGATTTCGGCAGCAGATACCGTATTCAGGCTGAATAACAGTGGTAACGCGGTAGATAAGGCGAGAGCGTATCGGCGCAGGTCAGGTCGGAGTGCCGTTGCCGCTGTCATCAGGTATGAATCTGGTCTGTTTCGCATCTCTTGAGCTGCCCTGGCATGACAGACTGTAAATATGAATTATTATAAACCCATGAAGATGCGTTATTCGATGCTGGCTGCGGTAATGGTTATCACTGGTTGTGGCAGTTTGCCGCAATCCGATCCTGGCGAGTCGGATGTGGCCATTAAAGATGAGGCAGCTGGCTTCGAAATCCTGCGTGAGCGTCATGATCTTCCCGTGACGGCAGAGCTCATATCACTGCATGTCGACAATCCGCATGGCAATATCTATCTGCGCAAGTCCGGCGAACCCTATGTCGGTGTGTTCACGACCGAACAGCGACTGGGTGATGCCCCTCGAGCGGCTGATATCAGCATACTCAATGACCCTGCCAGTGTGACAGTAACCATCAGCTACCCGAATGATCACCCTGGTGACGCTCACCTCATGGATGACAAAAAGCCTGCCGGGCGTGTCGACCTGGTTATTTTTGTGCCTCCCGGTGTGGATACCCATCTGGCAACAACTCACGGTGACATCAGCGTCAAGCGCCTCGATAACAATATCATCGCCAGTAGCCTGTCCGGTCAGATCAGCGTCACGGCTCGTGGAACCTTGACGCTCATCTCGCAGCAGGGTGACATTTACGGTTCGGCCATGAATGCAGACTGGGGCGGAGAGTCAAAAGTGAGAACCAGTTCCGGAAATATCGTCTTTGGTGTTCCACAATACGGAGACGTAACTCTGTCTGCAAAAAGTGGACATTCGATTGAGTCCGACTTCAAGTCGACCGTTTCAACCGGCCCAAACGGGTCGGAGCTTACCCGGGTGATCGGGGATGGCAGTAACCGGATTCATTTCGAGAGCATTAACGGGGGAATCAAGCTCGACGGGTTTGATAGGAATCAGGTTGAGCCTGCTCAGCCAGGGGAAAACAATGTATCGCTTTAGTTGGCTAGTCGCAGCCGGATTGATGTCCATATCACTCCATGCGCAAGACGTGCCTGTCTACCAGGGCGCCACCTATGTCTCTGAATCCAAGCCGGTCATCATCGATGTCGATCTGCGCGATCTGCCGATTGTACAGCCGTGGCAGCCGGGAGATCCGATCAAGGAAATTCCCAAACAGTATCACGTCAGGCCTGGTCAGGACCTGAATGTTGCGCCGTCTGATGACCCTCGCGCGCTGGTGGATCCCTTGCTGGATGTGCAGGCGAAATGGAATGCGGAGAACCCCGTTCCCAATGTCTTCACCACCCCCGACCTTAATTTCGAGGGCCTAGGCTTTACCGGTGTGCAGCCGCCTGACACTGTGGGTGAGATTGGCAAGAATTATTACATTCAGTCCATCAATGGTGGTGGTGGTGCCATCTATGAAGTCTTCAACAAGGTCACCGGATCGTCGGTTGCCGGACCATTCGCCATGGATACAGCCCTGCCTACCGTAGGTTCCTGCAGTGGTGGTGCCGGTGATCCCATCATTCTGTATGACGAGCTGGCTTCTCGATGGGTGTTGACAGAATTCAGTTCCCAGGGCCCCAACAAGATGTGTGTCTACATCAGTCGAACCGATGACCCCATCGGCGGTGGCTGGTACGGTTATGAGTTTGATGGCGTCACGTTTCCCGATTACCCGAAGTATGGCGTCTGGCCCGATGCCTATTATGTCGGCACCAACGAATCCCAGACTGCCCTGTATGCCTTCGAGCGTACAGAAATGCTCAATGGTAATCCGGCCATGCAGCAACGATTCACGGTGCCCGATCTGAGCGGTTTCGGGTTCCAGGGGCTGATCCCCGCCGATCATGACGGCCCGGCAGGGCCACCGGCCGGCGCACCCGGCATGTTCATGCGTCATCGCGATGACGAGATTCACGCGGGTGGCACCAATCCTGCCAATGATTTTCTCGAGATCTATTCCTTCACCGTGGACTGGGTGACACCGGCCAATTCGATGGTCACCGGGCCACTCAATGTGGCCGTCAGCAATTTTGATTCGACACTCTGTGGCCAGGCGACGCTGAACTGCATTCCCCAGCCCAACGGCAATGCCTCGCAGGGGCTTGATCCCCTGCGCGAGGTGGTGATGTGGCGCCTGCAATACCGTAATGTAGGCACACACGAGACCCTGGTGGCTAACCTGTCCACTGATGTCGGCAGTGACCGTTCGGGCATTCGCTGGTTCGAATTGCGCCGAACCGGTGGTATCGCAAGTAACTGGACACTGTTTCAGGAAGGCACCTACGCGCCCGGTTCACTGCACCGCTGGATGGGCAGTGCCGCGATGGACGGCAGCGGCAACATTGCCGTGGCCTACAGTGTCTCCACCAGCACCAACAACCAGCCTGAACCCAGCATCCGCTACGTCGGACGTCTTTCTGGTGACACCCCTGGATTGATAACGACAGCAGAGACAACCATCGTCAGCAGCACGGTAGGGTCCACTCAGAACGGCAATCGCTGGGGCGATTATTCCTCACTCAATGTCGACCCGGTTGATGATTGCACCTACTGGTACACCACCGAATACCTGCCGAGCAGTGCCTGGACCACGCGTATTGCCAGTTTCCGCTTTGACGCCTGCGGCGTACCCGATTATTCACTCAGTGGTGACAACACCAGTCAGTCGATCTGTGTCGATCCATCACCTCAGAATTCAGGGCCGATTGATGTCGATGTCGGGTCAGTCATCGGCTACAACGGCCTGGTCACGCTGGGTTTCAATCCGGCGCTGCCCTCAGGAATAAGCGGAATGTTTTCGGCTAATCCGGTCGTTGCAGGCAACCAGTCCATTCTGACACTGACCGTGGACGACACGGCTCCGGCGGGTTTCAACACGCTGACGGTGGAGGCAACGTCACCAGGCTTGTCCAACCAGACTCTGGGTCTGACACTGGACATCAGCTTCCCGCCAACCTCGCCGGCGACATTGTCCTCACCGGCAGATGGCACCACCATGGTCTCACCATCACCCACATTCACCTGGGCGGCCGTGCCGGGCGCTGTCAGTTATGATATTCAGATTGCCACCGACCCCCTGTTCACAACCATCGTTGATTCGGCCAATGTCGCCGGGACCAGTTACAGCGGTGCCAGCCTGAGCTCGACTACGGCATACTACTGGCGCGTGCGTGTGAACAATACCTGTGGTTCGGGTCCGTATGGATCGGGATTCTCGTTCGTGACCGATTCGATTTCGGCAACCACAGTCTGCACCAACCCCAATACCGCGATTCCCGATGCCAATGCGGTCGGCCTGACCACCACACTGAACATCAGCGATACATTCACGCTTGCCGATCTCAACTTCAGCACCGTGACAACGCATACCTGGGTGGGTGACCTGATTTATGATCTGACCCACGTGCCAACGGCGACCAATGTGGTGATCTTCGATCGGCCTGGGGTCCCGGCCACGACATTCGGCTGCGGTGGTGACAACATCAATGCCACGCTGGATGATGATTCAGGTACACCGGTCGAGAACGAGTGCGGTGGTGGCATACCCACCATCAATGGCACCTTTACCCCGAACAATGCATTGTCGGCCTTCGATGGCGAGAGCTTTGCGGGGGACTGGAACCTTCGTGTACGTGATTTTGCCAGCCCGGATCCGGGTACGCTGAATCAGTGGTGTCTCACGGGCACCGGTGGTGGCGGCGGATTCACCGCCGACTTCTCCGATCTGGACAATATCTACGGCATTGCCTGGCACACCGGTACCGGTGTCTCCCGACTCGGCACGAACTGGACAGCAGACAGCAGTTACTCGCAGGATTCGGACAGCAGTGATGACGACGGCATCACGGCGACGGGTTTCTGGCTGCCGGGCAGCAGTGATGCAGAACTCCAGGCCAATGCCAATTCTGCGGGCTTCCTGGCCTGCTGGTTCGACTGGAACAATGACGGTCAGTTTGCGGCCAGTGAAAAGGCCATTGCCCAGGACGTTACAGCTGGCATCAACATGATTTCGGTGACCATCGATCCGGGCAGTAGCTTCGGCACCATGGGCGATGATTTTCTCGAGTCGCGCTGCCGGTTCTACGACACCGAACCGATCTCCCGACTGACAGAATCACCCACCGGTGGTGCTGCTGATGGTGAGGTTGAGGACAACCGCTTCACGGCAGCGGCACTGACGCCAGTCACGCTGGCACACGTGAAGGTGAAGCAGCGTGGTGATACCACAGATATCGAATGGACCACTGCCACCGAGGCCGGCAACATCGGTTTCAACGTCTACGCTGAGACCAGCGGTGACTGGATACGGTTGAATGACAAGACGATATCCTCCAGTCAGGTCAGTGGTGTGGCTCCCGCCGAGTACCGCTTGAGTACCACGATGACTGGATTGAACTCCGTTCTGATAGAGGATATTTCCTGGCAGGGCGTGAGTCGTCAGCACGGTGCATTCGAGGTTGGTGGCGAATACGGCAAACCCCTGCCTGATCGACCGATAGACTGGCAGTCCATCCGTCAGGCCAGCGAGGCGCAGCTGACAGAGCGTGCCCTGAGTCTCGGTACCCGCGGTATCATTACCGTCAACGTGAGCCACGATGGTCTGCAGCGAATCGGATACGATGACCTGCTCGCCGCCGGTGTTGACTGGACGGGTGTTGATGTCGAGGCGATTGCACTGACGTTCGAAGGGCAGCCTGTGGCTCGCCATGTCAGTAGCGCCAGCGTTTTTGGTCCTGGAGATACCATCGAGTTTCTTGGCCACTCGGCCGACAGTCTGTACACGCGTACGAATGTCTATGAATTGCTGCTTGATGCATCCGTGGCCCGACAGCCTGTCCTCGTGACATCAGTACCTGAGCAGGTTTCAACCAGTGCCTGGTATCAGGCTGTGGCAGGTGATACCGGCAATGCGCAGTACGATTTCGCCTCACCAATCGATGATCCCTGGTACCGTCATCGCCTGCTGACCTATGAGAACTCAACCAGCTGGCAATATGAAATCGAGGCAATGGACTGGCTGCCTGGTGTTGCTGATGCCGAGCTTCGTGTCACCGGCTGGGGCGGTACGGCATGGCCACAATCACCCGATCATCATCTGCAGATTCTGTTCAATGGCGTCATGGTTGATGATGTCACTGCCAATGATCTCGAGGTGATCAGCAGTATCGCCACAATCGATGCATCACTGATGACGATTGCTAATAACCTGACGCTGACCATGCCGGGTGATACCGGGGTGGCGTTCGATCTGATCAATCTGGATGGCTATCAGCTTCATTATCCCGCCAGACTTCAGGCCAGGGCGAATCGTCTCGATTTTGTTCCTGTGGGAGTTCAGGGTGAACTGCGTGCCGGATCAGATGATATCCACAGTGACGGCTTTGAATCCGTCACTAGCGATGGTGTCAGCGTCAGCCACTTCGATGAGCCGGAGATTGCCAGCTGGGCAGTCAGTGGATCGGAAGTTTACCGGATGACCACAGCGGTCAGCGTCGATGGCAATGGTTTTTCTGCCGATATCGTGACATTACCGGATCCGGAGACACGATACTGGATGGCCACGGCAGGTAGCATGCACAAGCCCTCATTGCAACGACGCGCACTGCCTGCAGAACCCATTCTGCAAGCGGCCCAGTACCTGATGATCGCCCATCCCGACTTCATCGATGCGCTGGAACCACTGGCATTGTTCCATCAGGCCAGGGGTTTGCAGGTCAGGATCGTATCTGTGGAGGATGTGTACTCGGCCTATTCACACCACCGGGTCGACGCCTATGCCATCGCTGCGTTCATCCGGGATTCAATACAGCAATCAGGCACCGCCTATGTACTGCTGGTTGGCGGCGACAGCTATGATTATCTCGATCATCTTGGCATCGGATCGGTCAGTTTCATTCCAACGCTGTATGCGCCGACAGATGATCTGATCAGCTACACCCCGTCAGATTCCCTGCTGGCCGACATCGACAATGATCTGGTGGCTGACGTACCCATCGGCAGGTTGCCGGTGAGAACGGTGAGCGAGTTGCAACTGGCCATCAGCAAGATTGTGGATTATTCCCAGAACAGCTTCAGTTCGACGGCACTGTTTTCTGCTGATGACAATGAGACATTTGCAGCAATCTCGTCGTCGCAGATGGCGCTGTTGCCGCAGGGCTGGTCGATTGATACGGCATTCCTGACCGAAGACACGGTCGAGGGGGCCAATCAGCGAATCACATCTGCCATCAATCAGGGTACGGCACTTGTCAGTTATTTCGGACATTCCGGACCGGATGCCTGGAGTTTCGATGGGCTGTACACCACCAGTGACGTGCTGGCACTGAACAATTCGGGCAAGCCCACCTTCATCAATCAGTTCGGTTGCTGGAATACCTATTTTGTCTCGCCTCTGTCGAATACCATGGCGCACAGTTTCCTGCTTTCCGGTGACCGCGGCGCTGCTGCCGTGATGGGCTCGGCCACGCTCACATCGAGTGCGCATGAGGCCCTGCTGGGTACCTATCTGATACCGTTGCTGGCAGAACCGGGTACCCGTATTGGTGACGCCATTGTGCAGGCCAGGAACAGTCTGGCCATGGAACAACCGGGTTATCTGGATGTGATTCTGGGCTGGACACTGCTCGGCGATCCGGCACTGGTGATTCAGCCCTGAATCAGAACATGGCGGGACTGGCGATTGCCGGTCCCGTCAGTGAATCGTGACCAGCCTCAGAGGCTGTGGCCAAATTCCTCGGCGTAGCGTTTGCTGAACTCATCCAGCGTGAAGGCGTGATTCTGTGTACCCTGCAATTCAATCTTGATAGCACCCATGAGTGATGCAATGCGTCCGGTCTTGTCCCAGTCGAGCTCATGTTCCAGACCATAGAGCAGTCCGGCCCTGAAGGCATCGCCGCAACCGGTGGGATCCTCTACCTGTGCGGCTCTGGCGGTCGGAATGTCCAGCGTGTCATCTCCCAGGTAGATGGTTGAACCACGCTCGCCGCGAGTGACGATGTAAGCTTCGGTGCGAGCGGCAATGTCGGCTTCGCTGTAGCCGGTCCGTTCCTTCACCAGTTCCGATTCATAATCGTTGACGGTGATCCAGTTGGCCTGCTCGATGAATCGCTTCAGATCATCGGCATCGAATAGTGGCAGTGCCTGGCCCGGGTCAAAAATGAACGGGATGCCGCATTCGAGGAATTCATCGGCATGCTGAATCATTGCCTCACGTCCGTCGGGGGCGACGATACCGATGCTGATTCCGTCAGTGTCTCTGACATGATTGCGATGAGACTGCAGCATGGCGCCCGGGTGAAACGCCGTGATCTGGTTGCTGTCCAGATCCGTAGTAATGTATGCCTGGGCAGTGTAGAACTCATCCAGCTCGGTGACGTACTCACAGGAAATGCCAAGTTTGTCGAGCCGGTCCCGGTAAGGCGTGAAGTCATGGCCAACGGTGGCCATCGGCTTGGGGTCCTGGCCGAGCAGTTTGTAGTTGTAGCTGATATTGCCGGCACAGCCGCCATAGTAGCGCTGAAGGTCGGGCACAAAGAACGAGACATTCAGCATATGTACTTTTTCAGGCAGTATGTGGTTCTTGAAATGATCTTCAAAAACCATGATCGAATCGTAGGCCAGGGAGCCGCAGATCAGTGCAGACATGGGGTAACCTCGGGAATTGGGCAAAGCAGACGGATAATGCCCTGAACCTTCGGCAGTTACAAGTTTGGTGCGCTGGTGTTCTCATGTGCCCGAATCAGTGAAAACGTCCATAAAAATGACATATTTGGCCATCAGTCAGGCACTACACTGTGCTATTGCGACAATGAGGCGTTCTTTTCGCTTCAGGCGCTTGCTGTCAGGACTGCATTCTTGATACAGTACCGCGCTTTTTTTCCCGGATTCCAGAAAAAGAAACAATACTATGATACTGAAACGACTTCGAGGTTTGTTCTCAAACGACCTGTCCATCGACCTCGGGACTGCCAATACCCTGATCTACGTGCGTGATCAGGGCATCGTGCTGAACGAACCCTCCGTCGTGGCCATTCGCCAGGATCGTGGACCCGGTGGACCCAAGTCGGTCGCCTCTGTGGGTGCCGAAGCCAAGCGCATGCTCGGGCGAACACCCGGGAACATCAACACCATACGCCCGCTCAAGGATGGTGTGATTGCAGACTTCACCATGACCGAGGAAATGCTGCAGCATTTCATCCGCAAGGTACATCGCAATCGCATGCTGCACCCAAGCCCGCGTGTGCTGATCTGTGTGCCCTGTGGCTCGACCCAGGTTGAACGACGCGCCATCAAGGAATCAGCTGAAGGTGCTGGTGCCAGGGAAGTCTATCTGATCGAGGAGCCCATGGCGGCAGCCATCGGTGCCGGGATTCCGATTCATGAAGCCCGTGGCTCGATGGTACTCGACATCGGTGGTGGTACATCCGAGGTTGCTGTGCTCTCGCTCAACGGCATTGTCTACTCGTCATCGGTACGGATTGGTGGCGACCGGTTCGACGAGGCAATCATCAACTATGTCAGACGCAACTACGGTACGCTGATCGGCGAAGCAACGGCGGAACGGATCAAGGTTGAAATCGGATGTGCCTATCCTTCCTCCGAAGTGCGCGAGCTTGATGTCTCGGGCCGAAACCTGGCCGAGGGCATTCCGCGTGTCTTCACCATCAATTCGAATGAAATTCTCGAAGCGCTGCATGAGCCACTGATGGGTATTGCCGAAGCCTTGAAAACGGCACTGGAACAGACGCCGCCCGAACTGTGTGCCGATGTTGCTGAGCGCGGTATCGTTCTGACCGGTGGCGGGGCACTGCTTCGTGACCTCGATCGCCTGTTGATGGAGGAAACAGGGCTGCCAATACTGATTGCCGAAGACCCGCTGACCTGTGTTGCACGCGGTGGCGGCCGAGCCATCGAGTTGATGGACAAGCACGGGGATGACATCTTTTCGTTTGACTGAGGCCAGACAACCGGATTCGGGCATGAGCCATGATTGATAGCGTTCAGAGTGCCACAGTCACCACCACGCCCTCCGGCACAGGTGCGCTCAGAGTGGTGATTTATGTACTGCTGGCCATCGGTCTGATGCTGGCTGATCATCATGGCAGTTATATCGGCAAGCTCAAGTCCAGCCTGTCGGTGATTGCCTATCCGATTGTCTATCTGGTCGAGTGGCCATCCAAGGCCGGTGCCTGGATCAGCAGAACCTGGGTTGAACATGATGACACAGTCGCAATCAATCAGCGTCTTGAGTCTCAGATGCTGCAGCTGCAGTCCGAACTGTCCAGAATGAGATCGCTTCAAAGCGAGAACAACCGACTTCGAACGCTGCTCAATGCAGCACCACGGGTACAGGATCGAACACTGGTGGCGGATATCGTCGACATCGACCTGGATCCGTACTCACACCAGATCGCCATCTCTCTGGGGGCCGTCGACAATATCGTAGTCGGTCAGCCGCTGGTTGATGCCAGTGGTGTTGTCGGACAGATTTCATCGGTCAGTCCACTGATCTCGAATGCGCTGATGATCAGCGACCCATCGCATGCCATTCCGGTGACTGTCAATCGAACCGGTCTGCGTGGAATCGCCTATGGCATGGGTCGCACCGATCAGATCGAGATGCGCGATATACCCATCAGTTCCAATCTGGTCGAAGGCGACCTGCTGGTCACATCCGGTATGGGGGGGCGATTTCCCACCGGGATTCCTGTGGCGACCGTCACACAGATCTCGCGACCAGAGGACGATGCATTCCTGACCGTACTGGCCCGACCGGCTGCCGACCTGGGTCGGATCCACCAGGTGCTGGTGGTATGGCCAAACGAGGGGGATGAAACAGCACCTGAGCCTGAAGCTGAAACGGATGTGAGCGGCGATGGCTCGTAGGCTGGTCAGCTACAGGATCATTACGGCGACGATTCTGGTTGCCATGGTACTCACCATTATTCCACTGCCGGAATCACTGCAGTGGTTCCGGCCCTACTGGGTGGCCATGTTTATCATTTACTGGTCGATCGAGTCGCCTTCGATGATGACCATGGGGCTGGCATTCAGCGCAGGCATCATACTCGATTTCCTGACCGGCACACTGCTCGGTCAGCATGCGCTCGGTCTGGTGGTAATCACCTACATCGTTCACCGATTCAGGCTGCGTCTGAGGTTCTTCAGGCTGTGGCAACAGGCGATTGTTGTCATGGTCATCCTGCTCAACGACCGCGTGATCTACACCTGGATTCATTCGCTGGTCTATGGTTCTGCGCCTGGCTGGGAAATCCTGATCGCACCGTTTTCTGCCATGGTGATCTGGCCATGGATGATCCTGGCGATGGACCTGGTCAGACGGGGAGTGCGATCGGCACAGTCATGATCCAGAGCCGGCCCAGACAGCAGATTCGTGACCTGGCAAGGGAAAAGGCAGGTTTCAGACAGCGAGCCATGACTGCCTTTGCAATCACACTGTTCTGTTTCATGGTGCTGATCTGGCGGTTCATCGATCTGCAGATCATCAATCACAGTGAATACATCACACGATCGGAGGAAAACCGGGTCAAGATTGTGCCGAGACCATCCAACCGCGGCCTGATCTATGATCGTCATGGCGTGGTTGTGGCGGATAACTGGCCTGCGTTCCGGCTGGAAATCATCCCGGAACAGGTAGACGATATTGAAGATACACTGCAGCGATTGTCGGGCATTCTGTCTCTGAGCGATGATGATCTGGAGAAATTCAGGCAGATCAGATCGGCACGGCACAGTTTCCAGAGTGTCCCGCTGCGTCTGCAGCTGAGCGAAGATGAGGTGGCGCGTTTCTCCGTCAACCGGCATCGCTTCCCCGGTGTGCAGGTCACGGCCTACCAGACACGGCAGTATCCCTTCGACAGTCAGCTGGCGCATATCATTGGTTATGTGGGCCGTCTGGACCCCAGGGATCTGCAATTGGTCGACGCCAGTGAATACGTCGCCACAACACACATCGGCAAGTCCGGTGTGGAACGCTACTATGAGTCGTTGTTGCATGGCCAGGTCGGGCAGCAACAGGTCGAAACCAATGCCCAGGGCAGGGTGATCGAGGTGCTACAATCCGAGCCACAACGCTCCGGCCATAACCTGCACCTGACCATTGATCTGGAATTGCAGCAGGCGGCAATCGAGGCCCTGTCAGGTTACAACGGTGCAATCGTTGCACTCGATCCTGCTACCGGTGAAATCCTGGCACTGGTGAGTGCGCCTTCCTACAACCCCAACCTGTTTGTCAATGGAATCAGCAGAAATGATTTCCGCGAGCTGATCGATTCACCGGGGCGACCATTGTTCAATCGTGCCCTGCAGGGCGGATATGAACCCGGTTCGACACTGAAACCCTACATCGCACTGGCAGGGCTCGAGCTCGGTCTGATCGATGAGGACACCGTGGTCAATTCCATCGGTTATTACCAGCTGCCCAACCAGGAACGCAAATATCATGACTGGCAGCGAACCGGACACGGACGTGTTGATGTCCAGGATGCCCTGTCGCAATCGGTGAATGTCTTCTTTTACAAGCTTGCTGTCGATCTGACCATCGACCGGATTCACGATTATCTCGGTCAGTTTGGATTTGGCCAGCCGACCCGTCTTGATCTTCATGGCGAAATATCCGGCATCCTGCCGTCACGTGAGTGGAAGCGCCAGACCCAGGACCTGCCGTGGTTCCCGGGTGAAACGGTCATTCTCGGCATTGGTCAGGGCTTCATGGTGACGACTCCGATTCAGCTGGCCAGCGCCGCCGCTGCGATTGCCAATCGCGGTCAGGTGGTTCAGCCTCATCTGTTAAGGGCAATCGAGGATGGCGAATCGGGCGCCATCGATTATCCCGAGTATCCCGGATACACCATACCCGTGCGAGATGCGCTCAACTGGCAGATTGTCGTCGAGGGCATGAAGAATGTGGTTCACGGCCCGCGCGGCACGGCCCGTGCCATCGCGGCAGACAATCCACCGTTTCTGATTGCGGGCAAGACAGGCACGGCACAGGTTTATGGCCTTGAGGAAGGCGAGGAATATGATGTCACTCTGGTTGCCGACCACCTTCGGGATCATGCCCTGTTCATCGCGTTCGCACCGGCTGATTCGCCTCAAATCGCCATCGCCGTCATCGCCGAGCATGGTGGCGGTGGGTCTTCTGTGGCCGCGCCAATCGCCCGCAAGGTGATCGATGCCTATCTGCTTCCGCCCACCGCTACAGAAGAAGGCGCGGATCCGGCCAGATCATTGAGTCAGCGGGGCAGGCAGCAATGACGGTTGTTGAAAAACTGCTGCGGCAGCTCAAGTTCAGGCCACGGGTCGACCTGCCGCTGCTGGCGCTGATCATCGCAACCACCGGACTGGGGCTGGTGATTCTGTATTCGGCCTCCGACGGTAACAGTCAGCTGGTTATCAAGCAGTCAATCCGGTTCCTGATCGGTTTCATCGTCATGCTGGTGCTGTCACACATACCGCCGGTGCGGATGAAATTCCTGACGCCGGTGCTGTACGCATTCGGTATCCTGCTGTTGCTGGCTGTGGCAATCATGGGTGAGGGCAGTGGTGCACAGCGCTGGCTGGACCTGGGCATTGCCCGGTTCCAGCCCTCCGAGCTGCTCAAGTTGACGGTACCGATGATGATGGCCTGGTATCTGCATACACGCAGCTACTCGCCATCGGTCATGCAGGCCGGGGTGAGTCTGCTGATCATTGCCATCCCTGCCATCCTGATCGCAGATCAGCCAGATCTTGGAACCGCAATTCTGGTAGCGATCAGCGGTCTGTTCGTGCTGTTTCTGGCCGGGATCAGCTGGCGCATGATCTCGGTCATGGCTGTTCTGGCCATGGTCATGAGCCCCATCCTGTGGCATAACATGCATGAATATCAGCGCAATCGGGTGCTGATGTTTCTGGATCCGGAATCTGATCCACTCGGTCGCGGGTGGAATATCATCCAGTCCAAGATTGCCGTCGGCTCAGGAGGGCTCACTGGCAAGGGATGGCAACAGGGAACACAGGCACATCTCGAATTCCTGCCGGAGAAATCGACCGATTTCATTCTGGCCACCTATGCCGAAGAGTTCGGCCTGGCCGGTGTCCTGATACTGTTCGCACTGTACCTGCTGATCATCTGGCGTGGCCTGTCGATCGCCATGGTGGCCAAGGATTGTTATTCACGTCTGCTTGCCGGGGCACTCATCCTGACATTTTTTGTCTATGTGGTTGTCAACGCCGGGATGATTAGTGGATTATTACCCGTGGTTGGCGTGCCGCTGCCCCTGATCAGTTACGGCGGCACATCCATGGTGAGCCTGATGGCAGCATTTGGTGTGATGATGTCGATCTATGCACACCGCAAATTCATTTCGACTGATCGAACCTGAGAGGAACGCAGATTCAATGCCCACAACCGATAAACGAGTTTCCATGATCATGCTGGCGATATTACTCGCCATCGCTGCCCCGCTGTGGGCCAACCAGAACCTGGAGAAATTGCATCCGGGTGCCACAGCGTTCATCGAAACCATGGTTTCCGAACATGGTTTCGAGCCGGCCGAGGTTGAAAAATGGCTGGCTCTGGCAAAGCGCAGACAGGATATCATCGACGCCATCAGCCGGCCCGCGGAAGCCAAGCCCTGGTACCAGTATCGCCCGATATTCATGACCGATCGCAGACTGAAAGACGGCCTGGCGTTCTGGGACGAGCACCAGGCAACGCTTGACCGGGTTTCGAGTGAATACGGTGTGCCACAGGAAGTGATCGTTGCCATTATCGGTGTCGAGACATCCTACGGTCGGATTACCGGTAAATACAGGGTGCTGGATTCACTGGCAACGCTGGCTTTTCATTATCCACCCAGGTCGCGGTTTTTCACCTCCGAACTGGTTCAGTTCCTCATACTGGCACGTGAGGAAAATCTCGATATCGCTACCGTCAAGGGATCCTATGCCGGTGCCATGGGATACGGCCAGTTCATCTCCAGCAGTTACCGTCATTACGCGGTGGATTTCAACAAGGACGGACGACGCAATCTGTGGGATCCGGAAGAGGATGCCATCGCAAGCGTCGCCAATTATTTCAAGCAGCATGGCTGGAAGCCGGGTGAACCGGTGACCTTCAGGAGTGAAGCTGCACAGGGTGCGCGCAAACTTGAAAAGCCCGGCCTGAAACCGGCCTATCCCCTGGTTCAGCTGGCTGAGTGGGGCTACTCGGTGCCAGAGCACCTGGATCCGCAGACGGCCTCCACACTGATCACACTGGAACAGCAGAATTCAACCGATTACTGGATTGGTTTACACAATTTTTACGTGATCTCGCGTTACAATCACAGTGCGCTGTATTCCATGGCTGTGTTCCAGCTCAGCGAGCAACTGAAACAGCATCATGAACAATCCTGATCAAATCATGCGCGCCGGGTTCCTGTTCCTGTGCACAGTGCTGTACGCCTGTTCACCGGCACCGGTTCAGCAATCACCGGAAAGTCTGGAACCGCCGTCGACGCCACGGGTTGAACCGACACCCGTGGTCGAGCCACTGAGCGAGAAGGGCAACCATTCGCCCTACCGCGTCGAGGGTGAGACCTACCGCGTGCTGGCACGCAGTGAGGGCTACTATGAACGTGGGCTGGCATCCTGGTATGGGCCCAACTTTCACGGCAAGCCCACGTCAAATATGGAAACTTTCGACATGCACGCCTACAGTGCAGCTCACAAGACATTGCCGTTACCCAGCTATGCACGAGTCACCAATGTGAAGAATGACCGCAGTGTGATCGTCCGGATCAATGATCGTGGTCCATTTGTCGGCGATCGCATCATCGATCTGTCCTATGCCGCAGCGGTCAAGCTTGACATGATCAACGATGGGGTCACCGAAGTGGAAGTGCGCACCATCATGCCGCATGACTCGACTGAGGAAAACCGCCCTGATGTGGTCAGCGCCTCATTTGTCTACCTGCAGGTGGGTGCATTCTCGGATCGTGACAACGCCTTGCGACTGGTCAACCGTCTGAAAAGCAATCAAATTGATTCGGCACAGGTGCTCAGTGGTGAACTGGCACCCGGTCAGCCGATCCACCGGGTTCAACTGGGGCCGCTGGAAAATGAGGCAGTGGCCGATGAATTGAGTGATAAAATAGTTGCAATGGGGCTGGGTCAACCCAAAGTTATCTTTCAGTGATCGACCCATAGCCGCAGAACGAACCGGTTGCGAACGGGACAGGCCATGATATGGACATCTGCGTGTCTGTAAAGACGGCTATACTTGAGAACGAATCAATACGGGCCTTAATGTGAAAACAAGAACAATTCCAGCCATGATGCTGCTTTGCTGCAGCCTGCTCAGTGCACTCGTGCATGCTCAGAACCTGCCATTGCCGGCACCGCCTCAGCTGGCCGCCCGCAGCTACATCCTGATCGATGCCGACAGTGGTGTGGTGCTGGCTGAACAGAACGCGGACACTCGCGTTGACCCTGCCAGCATTACCAAACTGATGACGGCCTATGTTGTCTTCCATGAACTTCGCAAGGGTGCGCTGTCACTGAATGACGTGATCACGGTCAGCCAGAAGGCCTGGGAAACGGGTGGTTCCCGCATGTTCATCGAGGTGGGCAAACAGGTCACCATCGAGGAGCTGCTCAAGGGCATGATCATTCAGTCGGGCAATGATGCCAGTGTTGCACTGGCCGAGCACATTGCCGGGTCAACCGATGTGTTCCCCAGCATCATGAACAAATATGCAGACGAACTGGGTCTGGAAAACACCAATTACATGAATTCGAATGGTCTGACGGTCGAGAATCATTATTCCAGTGCCCGTGATATCGCCAAACTGTCCAATGCCATTATCAATGAGTTTCCCGAATATTACCGCTGGTACTCGGAGAAGGAGTTTACCTACAACGGTATCAGACAGCACAACCGGAACAATCTGTTGTGGCGGGATCCGGCTGTGGACGGCCTGAAAACCGGCTATACGGATGCTGCAGGCTATTGCCTGGCATCGTCGGCCAACCGGGCAGACATGCGCCTGATCAGCGTGGTGATGGGAACGGACAGTGAAAAATCCAGGGCCGATGAAAGCCAGAAACTGCTGAACTACGGATTCCGCTTCTATGAAACCCACAAACTGTTTGAATCGGGTCAGGCGCTGACGGTTGCCAAGTTGTGGAAGGGTGACAAGGATACCCTCGCGCTGGGCATCAATCAGGATCTGTACATCACCATACCGCGTGGTCAGTATGACAATCTGCAGGCAAGAATTGAGACCAGACGCGTGATGACCGCACCGATAGAAAATCAGACAGAGGTGGGTCGCCTGCGCATACTGCTTGATGATGAGGAGTTCAGTTCGACACCGATCTTTACCCTGGAGGGTGCAGGCGAAGGCGGGTTCTGGCACCGTTTTTCCGATTCGATCTCCCTCTGGTTCTATGATGATGAGTGAATTGGCATGAGTATCGTTGCCAAGGGGCTGGAGTTTCCCTGCAATTATCCGATCAAGGTGATGGGCCCGAACACTGACGAGTTTGAAAGCGTCGTGATCGAGATCGTTTCGACGCATCAGGATCGCATGTTTCCCGAACTGATCCGGCGCAAGAATTCCAGCAACGGCAAGTACCGGTCCATCACCATTCCGGTGGATGTGAACACGCGTGAAGATCTCGAGGAGATCTATCGCTCACTGTCAGAGAATGACATGGTGTTATGGACATTGTGAACAACAGACACCCTCTGATCAGGCATCTGGGGCTTGAGGATTACGAGCCGGTGTGGCGTCGGATGCAGGCATTCACGCGAGAGAGGGATGAGGCAACGGCAGATGAAATCTGGCTGGTGGAACACCCGCCTGTATTCACTCAGGGGCAGGCAGGCAAGGCCGAACACATTCTTGCGCCAGGCGATATCCCCGTGATCCAGGTTGACCGTGGCGGACAGGTCACCTATCACGGGCCTGGCCAGATGGTGATGTATCCACTGATTGATCTCAATCGTCTGGGTATTGGCGTTCGTCAGTTTGTCACCCGGCTGGAACAGTGCATCATCGATTTCAGTGCAACTTTCGGAATACAGGCTGAGCGACTGCCCAATGCACCTGGCGTTTACGTTGAGGGTCGCAAGCTCGCCTCTCTGGGGCTGCGGGTCAAGAGGGGTCGCAGCTTTCACGGCGTGGCATTCAACATCAATATGGATCTCGAACCGTTTTCAAGAATCAACCCCTGTGGCTTTGCCAACCTGCAGGTGACACAGCTGGTTGACCTGGTTGACCCGCAACAACAGGCCACAATCGGGCAGCAGGGCCTTGATGCCGTCAGGCAGCCATTCCTCGATGTGGTCCTGAACGAGTTCGGTTTTCAGCAATCACCGATCCAGGAGGCCTCCTGAGCCATGGACAACAAACAGAATCTTCAGTCAGCACGAGTGACCATCACGGGTGTCAAGCAAACCGGCGAGAACAAGATTTCCGGCAACCGGATCACCTTTGATCATGAGCAGCCGGCACTACGCAAGCCCGACTGGATACGTGTTCGGATTCCTGCCGGCAATGCGGTCGAGAAACTGAAGAAAAACCTGCGCAAGGGGTCGCTCTTCACGGTATGTGAAGAAGCCTCCTGCCCCAACATTCATGAATGTTTCAACAAGGGCACGGCAACCTTCATGATTCTGGGTGAGATCTGCACACGGCGTTGCGCCTTCTGCGATGTTGCCCACGGCAGGCCGCTTCCGGTCGACCCGGATGAGCCGCTGAATCTGGCCAGAACCATTGCCGACATGGGTCTGAAGTATGTCGTCATCACATCGGTCGATCGCGACGATCTTCGCGATGGTGGCGCACAGCATTTTGTCGATTGCATCGAGGCAGTGAGGGCGCACAGCCCTGGCATCAGAATCGAAATCCTCACCCCCGACTTCAGGGGCAAGGGGCGCATGGACCGGGCCCTGGACATCATGGCTGCTGCACCGCCGGATGTTTTCAATCACAATCTGGAGACCGTGGTGGAACTCTACCCCCAGGTCCGGCCTGGTGCGGATTACCAGTGGTCACTGGATCTGCTCAGGCGATTCAAGCAGCAACATCCTGATGTGCCGACCAAGTCGGGCATCATGCTCGGACTGGGTGAAACCAGAGAGCAGGTCCTGGGTGTCATGCGCGATTTACGAGCCCACGAAGTGGACATGATGACGATCGGGCAATATCTGCAACCCACAAAGCATCACCATCCTGTCTACAAGTACTGGACGCCCGAAGAATTTGAACAATTCCGGATTGATGGTGAGGCCATGGGGTTCACCCATGTGGCCAGCGGGCCGCTGGTTCGCTCGTCTTTTCACGCCGATCAGATGGCTGAGGAATCGGGTCTGATCGAGATGGTCTGAGTCGCCTGATCAACACAGGGTGCATCGGATTTTCACGGCGGGTACACACAGATCAGGTCAATAATTGTTAAAAATGACGACAATCCAATCTTTTGAACTATGTATCACGCCATATTTTATGTCAGACTGGCTACAGGCTCGAGTGACAGCAAGTGTCGATGTGGGCCGGACTGGAGGCGTTACCGACAACGCTTTTCACAGTAAATGAAACTTGTTTGCTCAATTGGTGGTCTCATTTGCTGTTGACTCAAGGAGCACATGCATGATTCGCAAAACCTGTTTAGTACTACTCGTCCTCACCTCCGTTACATTCACGGGCATTTTTGCGAAATCGGTAAACGACAGTTCTGTCACGCTCAAGCCGGAGCCCCATTTCCGGGATGCGGCGCGCAACACAACCAGCTTCCTCGGTAATCGCCATTACCGTCCGACCGAACTCAACGATGACATGTCATCGATGATTTTCGATCGATACCTGAAGAGCCTTGATGGCGGCAAGGTCTATTTCCTCAAGAGTGATGTCCGCTTTTTCGAGGCCTATCGAAATACACTGGATGATGCCTTCCGCAATTCCGACCTGACGCCAGCCTATGACATGTTCAACATATACCGCCAGCGCGTCAACGATCGAATGGAATACGCACTGGCACTGGTGGATCGGACCTTTGATTTCAAGATCGATGAAGAACTCGAGCTCGATCGTCGTGAACTTGACTGGTTGTCAACGGAAGAGGAACTCGATGAGATCTGGCGCAAGCGCATCAAGAACGATGTGCTCAGGCTGAGACTGACTGACAAGGACGACGAGTCAATCAAGGAATTGCTGAAAACACGTTACGAAAATCAGAAACAGCGCGTCTCGCAACTGGATGCCGAAGATGTCTTTCAGCTGTACCTTAACGCATACGCCCTCTCGATCGAGCCCCATACTTCCTATCTGGCGCCGCGTGCATCTGAGAATTTCAATATTTCCATGCGCTTGTCTCTGGAGGGTATCGGTGCCGTGCTGCAGCAGGACGGCGAGTACACCGTGCTCAGAACCATCGTCAAGGGTGGTCCGGCAGATCTTGATGGCCGGCTGGAGGTCGGAGACCGCATAGTTGCAGTCGGCCAGGCCAATGAACCCATGGTTGACGTGCGTGGCTGGCGGCTGGAAGACGTGGTTGCCATCATTCGCGGCAAGGCCGGTACCGGAATCAATCTCGATATCCTGCCGGGTGAATCGGGACTGAATGGCGAGGTGGTCACGGTTGATCTGACCCGTGACAAGGTCAAGCTTGAGGAATCGGCAGCCAAGAAGTCGGTCTATGAAATCCAGAGTGCAGAGTTCAGCTACAAGATTGGTGTGATCGATCTGCCAGCGTTCTATCATGATTTTGCCGCACAGGAGCGCGGTGAGGCCGATTATCGCAGCTCGACACGTGATACTCAGAGACTGATCAATGAACTGAAGGCTGAAAAAGTCGATGCCATCATCGTCGATGTGCGCTCGAATGGTGGTGGCTCACTGACCGAAGCGACCAACCTGACCGGTCTGTTCATAGAATCCGGCCCGGTTGTCCAGGTCAGGGACAGCCGCGGACGTATCAACATCAACAGCGACCGGAATGAGAACATCACCTGGAAAGGGCCGCTTGCTGTGCTGGTTGACCGCAATTCGGCATCTGCCTCGGAGATCTTCGCTGCAGCGATTCAGGATTACGGTCGCGGCATCGTCATCGGCGAACCGACCTTCGGCAAAGGCACCGTGCAGCATCTGATCAACCTGGATCAGGCGACCTTCCGAGCACAGGAAAACAAGTATGGTCAGCTCAAGCTGACCGTGGCGCAGTTTTTCCGCATCAACGGCGGTAGCACGCAGAATCGGGGTGTCATCCCTGACATCATGTTCCCGACGTTGGGTATCGATGAAGAACATGGCGAATCGGCGCTGGAAAATGCGCTGCCGTGGAGCAGCATCACGCCGGCACGCTACGAGACCTATCAGGACATGAGCGATGTGCTGATCGCTGCCAATGAGCGTTCAGCCCAGCGACTGAAGAAGAATCAGGAATTCCAGTTCCTGCTCGAAGACATTCGGTTGTTCAAGGAAGCTCAGGACGATACCCGTGTATCTTTGCTGGAGAGCAAGCGCAGGGAAGAACTGGCTGAAGACGATGCACGTCGCGAAGAGCGCAAATCACTGAAGGACGCACTGGCCGCGCAGAGCAAGAGTGAAACCATCGTGCTGGTCTCTGCACCCGAGGAAAGTTCAACAGACAGCAGTGATCAACTGGCCAGCATCTCGACAGAAGAGGAGTCAGAGGATCAGGCTGATGAGGAAGAAGACACGAACAGCGACATCATGCTCGAGGAGAGTATTCGCATCATCAGTGACGTCATCGGTCTGAGTGACCGCCGACTCACTGTCGCCAATACCAATGCAGTTGACGACGATTCGTCCAGCAACTGATCTCAGTGACACGGTTGACAGAATGACAGCGCCGGCCTGAGTGCCGGCGCTTTTTTGTGTTGACTTTTCTGCTTGGTCTTCGGCTGACAGGACAGGGGGTTATGAGAAGCGGGTGTCCAGACCCGTATTCCCGATCAGTTGTGCTCAGCTGAATTCAGCGTTCAGCCGGTTGCCTGGTCATTCAGCAGTGTCAGCGGTTCGAAGTATTTGAGGGCCCGACGGTAGACACGCCGCTTGAAATGCACCACATTTCTGGCCGGGTACCAGAATTCGACCCACCTGAAGGCATCGAATTCCGGCGAGCCATTGGACTCCAGGTCCAGGTACTCCTCGCCGACGGTCATCTGCAGCAGAAACCAGACCTGTTTCTGCCCAAGGCACAACGGCTTGCTGCCGCGACGCAGGTATTTTTCCGGCAGGCGGTATTTCAGCCAGCCCGGCGTCTCGCCGAGCACAGAGACATGCTCCGGCTTGAGTCCGGTTTCCTCCCGCAACTCGCGGTACATGGCTTCGGCGGGTGTTTCATCGGTGGCCATGCCACCCTGTGGGAATTGCCAGCCATCATGGTTGATCCGTCTTGCCCAGAAAACCCGTCCATCTTCTCGTCTCAGGATAATGCCGACATTGGGTCGATATCCATCCGGGTCAATCATGGGTATCTCCAGATTTCAGTTGTCTGAATTGAAGCACAGTCAATCTGTGGCAGCAAGTCCGGATTGACCGGCGCTGCAGCGAGACGGGCTGAATATGCTGGCATCTGTCCGGGTGCAGTGCTAAAGTGCCGTCCCTGAATCAGTGCGGTGCACTGATTCGACTGTTTCAGGTGCCCGACGGGTCCAACCGGATCCTGCAGGTGAAACGGGAAACTGGTGTAAATCCAGTGCTGCCCCCGCAACGGTAAGTGAGGGGATTGATCCATACCACTGTGTCATGTCACGCGGGAAGGGGATCTGTCCAATGCTCACAAGCCCGGAGACCGGCCTGACGGCGGCCCTTTGGCCAGAATGTGTTGCGGTGGGCGACACTTGAAATCCTGACCTGGTTTCACCTTCCCCACAGCAACTCTCGTAAAGACACGATTCGGGAGTTAACCATGAACAACATCAATACCCTCAGGCGAGCACGGCAGCTCAGGCAATCTCTGTATTCCTGCGCACTGGCTGTGGTTCTCGCAATTGCATTCCCTGCGGTTTCGGCTGATGACGTGCTGGAGCAGGACATCATGATCATCACGGCATCGAGAGTCAGTGAGTCGGTGACAGAAACGCTGGCAACAGCCGATGTGCTGACGCGTGACGATATCGAACGATCGGCCGCTTCCGATCTGCTCGAGCTGCTGCACGTGCTGCCTGGTGTCGACATCGCTCGAACCGGTGGCCCGGGTTCGCAGACCAGCCTGTTCCTGCGTGGATCCAATTCCAATCATGTACTGGTTCTGATCGATGGCACTCGCATGTCATCTGTGAACACGGGTGCATTCGCCTGGGAAAACCTGCCGGTATCACAGATACAGAGAATCGAGCTGGTGCGCGGTCCTGCCGCGAGTTTCTACGGATCCGATGCCATCGGTGGTGTGATCCAGATTTTCACCCGCAGACCCGATGGCTACCATGCACGAGTGCGAGCTGGCTCCTACAGCGACCACGAATACGAAGTGGGTGGTCGCTGGCAATCCGAAACCCAGGCATTCGACAGCTGGCTCACGGCTGAATATCGAGATGTCGACGGCTTTTCTTCACAGAACCCTAACGGATTTTCGTTTAACCCCGATGATGACGGTCATCAGGTCTGGTCTCTCACCGGTGGCCTGGAAACTACCCTCGCCAGCCACCGATTGAGTGCCTCCTTTTATGTCTCGGACAATGAAACCGAATTCGACGAGGGTGTTTCGGAAACTGATCAGGATCAGTTTACTGTATCGCTGTTCGGTCAGCTTGGCAGCGACTGGCAGCATCGGCTCAATCTGGGCTACAGCAGTGAGGATCGTAAAACGACGGCGTTTTTCAGTGCATCTGAATCCGATCGAATTGACCTGGACTGGCAGCTTGATTATCAGCCGACAAGTGAGGTGAGCTACACCTTCGGTCTGGCCTTTGTTGATGAGCAGGGAAAGAGCCTGGATACCTTTGGCAATACGCCAGTCTATTCCGGAGATCGTCAGAATGCGGCCGTCTTTGCCGGTTATGCACGTCAACTGGGGCAACACAGCCTGCAACTGTCGCTGCGCGTCGATGACAACTCCGAGTTTGATACCGAATCCACCGGGCGGGTAGCCTATGGTTTTCAAATCGATGAGCACTGGCGCCTTGCTGCCAGTTACGGTGAAGCCTTCAGGGCACCCAATCTCAGTGAGCAGCTGTCACCCGGTTTCGGAGGTCTGTTCGCCGGCAATCCCGATCTGCAGCCAGAACAGTCTGACAGTACCGAGCTGAGCCTGAGTTTCGTCCAGCAACGTCATCGCGGTTCGATCAGTGCCTATCACACCGATGTCGAGAACCTGATCTCGTTCGCTGGTGACGACTTCATGGCCATCAATATTGCGCGTGCCGACCTGCGTGGCGTCGAGCTGGCATACCGCTATGTGCACCCCAGGCTGCAGCTACAATCCAGTGTCACATTGCAGGATGCCGAGAATGCAGACAGCAACAGCGCACTGTTGCGACGCCCTGATCAGAAACTGTCGTTCTCGGCTGATTACAGTTTCGATGCCGGGTCGTCAGTGGGTGTGGAATACTTCTACAGTGATGAGGCCGAAGATTTCGGCGCAACACTGGACAGTTATTCACTGCTGGCCTTGCGCGGACGCATGCCGTTGACCGATCGCGTCCAGCTTGAAGCGCGACTGGACAATATTCTGGATGAAGACTATCAGCTGGCCAGTGGCTTCAATACACCGGGGCGTTCAGGTTATCTGGCATTACGCTGGCAATTCTGATTTGCACAGAACCGGTTTCTGCGGAAACCGGTTCAACACCGCCTTTTTGTGATTTCAGAGTTTGCAAATAGTTAACTTGCAATTCGGCACAATTCTGCAACTTGTGCAAAAATGAGCTAGTATGTTTGGACAATTTTCATCTTTGCAAGGGTAGTTTTATGGTTGTGCGTGGTGGTGGCCAACTCGATCCTGCCGGGGACAGAAAACTGAAATCAGATCAGAACCGACGGCAACAGCTTCTGCAAAAATGCAGTTCGATTACCGTAGATTATTTCAGGCAGTTTGTTTCACCTGCAGCCGAGGCAGTCAGTGAAAACCTGTTTGACAGTGCCGATCAGGCAGAATCCACCCAGCAACAGAACGACTATCTGAATCAGCGTGACCAGATGCTGAAACAGCAGTCGCGTTTCAGCGAACTGATGTGTGAGGCAGTGGCTGACAATTTCAGCGCGTTGATCAATCCGCAGCAAACCACTATCGAAGAACCAGAACCGGAAAAACCCGGCAACCGTTCCGAACTGAAACTGATCGATGATGAGGATCTCGAAGAAAAACTGATCATGCTGGGCATGGTCAGCAAGGTCGAGTTGCGCCAGGCGCAGGAGATCTATTCCCTGAATGAGCGATTCTCGGTGCTCAATCATGGCGGCAAGCGAATCAAGGATGACAATAATCCATGCGGGCCACTGAAACTGGGTGAAGCCATTCAGCGCAGCATGGACCAGATTTCCGATGAAGCCTTTCCCAAGGCGGAGCTGTTCAAGGAACTGGATCTGATTATCCAGACGGAAATCGGTCACTGCTATCACGACATCAATGCCTACCTGATCGATGAGGATATTCTGCCCAATCTGGAGCCCTCACCGCACTTCAAGGCCAGCCGGTCAGGCCGTCAGGAGCCGGATGCCGCAGAAGCTGAAGAACTGGCAAAACTGGCAGAAGAGGCAGAACAGACAGAACAGGGAACTGATCCCGGTGAACAGGCACAGCAGGTGCCGCCACATCCGATGCGTCGTGCCACTGACGGCCCTGTCATACCGCAACGCCGCAGCACTGACAGTACACAGCAGCAGGCAGCGAGCGCACCGGCGCGTCAGATTCCCAATGATCCTGCCCAGAACAAGAACCTGATTTCAAACATCCGGGATCTGATTTCGCAGCGCTACCAGCAGCAGGGCGGTGCAGCCGGACAAAGCAGTGTTCCGCATGCCAAACTGCAGAATGCGCTGTCGTCGCTTCAATCGAATGCGGCGCGAGTCGGCAGTGAGTCATCCCAGCCCAGCATCGCCGATCTGAAGGCCTCGCTCGGCAAGTTGCTGACCAAGGATGGTGAATCCTATGCGCTGAGTGAATCACACAGCCAGACCTTTGACATATTCGAAATGCTGTACCAGTTCGTTGAACAGGAAACCATGCTTCACCGCAAGGTGGAAAACCTGTTGACGCAGTTACAGGTACCCATGCTGCGAGTTGCATTGCAGGATGAGGAGTTCTTCAACAATACCGAGCACCCGGCCAGACAGCTGTTCAATACCATCGCGGAAGCCGGCGAGCTCTGGCTGGGCGATACACCTGAAGACTCGAAGACCTTCGGCAAGATGCAGACGGCAACCGAGCATGTTCTCAACGAATTCAATGACGATGTGGGTGTATTCCGCGACCTGATTGATGATCTGGACAAGCACATCAAGCTGCTTAGCCGGAAAGCCCAGATTTCAGAGAAGCGACATGTTGAAACCTTGCAGGGGCAGGAACGACTGGAGCTGGCCAGAAAACAGGCACAGCAGGTCGTTGATCAGCTGATCGAAAAACACAATCCACCCCTGTTCATCAAGTCGGTGCTGCAAAAACCATGGGCCGATTACCTGGGCCTGATCCTGTTGAGACATGGTGACAAGAGTGAAATCTGGAATACGGCAATTGGTGTTGCCAACATGCTGATCATATCGGTGCAGGAAGACCTGCACGATTCGGTCAAGTCCAGTATCAACAATCGCAGGGAATGGCTCTACACGGAACTGAATCGTGGTCTGAGTCAGGTAGGCTATTACGAAAACGACATCAAGGATGTGATGGCCAACCTTCAGGCCTGTCATCGCTGGTCACTGGCAAAAACGGCTGAGGATTCAGAGGCACCCGAGACAGCAGTCAGCGAGCCTCTGCCGGAAGAAGTGGAATCTGCTGAGGAGGCCGTGGCCGAATCCGCATCGCCGGCAACAGCCGAGGCCAGAGCGCAGCCTGCAGAACATGAAGCAGAGGATCTGTCCGAACAGGCGCTGAACGAAGCGGTTACCGAAGCGAAAGCCGACAGTGAGAAACTGGAAGAACAGGAAGCAAGGAGTGAGTCGAAGACTAAGCCGGATCCTTCGGTTGTCTACGAGCGATTCGAGCCTGACCCACAACAGAAGCCACCTGAAAAACCGGATCTGCTCGATAACGCAGAACTGTTGCCAAAGGCGCTCAAGGTCAAGGCCAGGATTGCCGAGCCAATCCTCAAGACATCGAGCCGTTCACTGACTTCAGATCAGACCACCATGCTCAATCGGCTGCGCAAGCTGGAATTTGGTACGTGGTTCGAGATCCTGTTCAAGGACACGACTGAGTGGGTCAAGCGCAAACTGGCCTGGTACAGCCCCGTGACCGATCGTTGCATGCTGGTCAATAATCGAGGCGCCTCCTGTGAGCAGATCACCATGCATGATCTTGCCGAATACATGGCTGACAAGAAGGCTAGAATATTCACACCGAAGAAAAAACCTCTGATGGATCGTGCACTTGAGGGCATATTCAGGCAGCTGAAAAAACTGTCCACGCTGACCACTGACTGAACAGTTGATTTCACATAGGGTTCACATTGTCGAGTTATACAAGAGATTGTGAAATGTTAAACTTTGGTTACACTGAGTAAGGGAGAAGTAAAATTTTCGTAGGACTGGGGGCCAATATGGAAAACATGCGTCAGCATTCTCGACATATATTCGAGGAGGTTATACCTGTCTACGACGCAGTGACACGTGAGCAGTTCGGTCAGCTGGCCAATATCTCCTCTCACGGACTGATGCTGATCACCCGCAGTACGATCGAAAGTGAATCCCTGTTTCGTGTGTCGTTTACCCTGCCCGGTTCGGCTGAAGTCATGAAGCTGGGTATCGAGTCATTGTGGATCAACGAGGCGTTGAGCAATAATGTCTATTGGGCCGGATTCGAGATCATCGACATTTCAGATGAGGACAGGGACATACTTGAGCGTCTTGAAAAGACCTGACATTCTTCTCTGTACCCGATTCACCTCAACTGCAAGACGCTTACTGATCATCACGACAATACTGGCTGGCCTGCTTCAGACGGGCTGCGACAGCGTCGAGAACTCACCTCCAGTATCGACACACCATACAACAGCACATCTCACCGAACACGATGCACAGTTCTATATCTTTGGCACGGAAGTCGCTCTGCTGTTACGCGGTATCGATGCCGACAGGGCAGAGCAGCTGTTTGCCACCGTCAATGACGAGCTGATGCAGTTTCACCATGCCTGGCACCCCTGGCAGCCCGGCGAGCTGGAAGACCTGAACCAGGCCATTGCACGCGGGGATTCAGGTCGGGTCAGTGAACGGACTCTGAACATGTTGCAACAGGCCAGACAACTGTCGGCCCAGAGTCAGGGCTATTTCAATCCTGCCATCGGCGGCCTGATCCGTTTGTGGGGCTTTCACACCGACCGCTTTCCGATCACCACTGCGCCACCCGATCCCGCTGCAATTGACGAGTGGCTGAGGGCAAAACCGGTAATGGATGATCTTGTTCTGGATGATGTCACCGTCAGTTCCAGCAATCCTCATGTTCGTCTCGATGTCAGCGGTTTTGCCAAGGGGTTCGCCGTTGACAGGGTCATCGAAATGCTCAGGCATGAGGGTGTACCTGCGGCGCTGGTCAATGCCGGAGGCGATCTCAGAGGCTATGGTGAGATGGCACAGCCCTGGCGTATCGCAATCAGGGATCCTGTCGGCGGGGATGTGCTGGCCGGTGTCACGATCAAGGGTGATGAGGCCATCTTCACTTCGGGAAACTATATTCGATTCAAGCAGTATGACGGGCATCGTTTCAGCCATATCCTCGATGCGAGTACAGGCTACCCGGTCGATCACATCATCAGTGCCACCGTGATCGCTGCAAACGGTGGTGTCGCCGATGCAGCTGCAACGGCACTGGCAGTCTCGGGTGAATCCGCACTCGAATCACTCATGTCGCAGATGAATCTGTCTCACGTGCTGCTGATCGACGAGTCGGGATGTGCTCACCTCGATCGCAGGATGCTGCAGCGAATCGAATGGGTCTCGATCGAGCCCGAATGTCTGAACATCTTCTGAATTCCAGTATCGAATCGCTGCAATGGTGAAGCATGCAAGTGCGGGTATGTCGCGGGCGTCTATCATGCCATAATGCCCGATCGTGCTGATTCGACAGATGCGGACAGATGAAAGAAATCTACCAACAACACATTTCGACCTTGCGCCAGCGATTCGATCACGTGCTGGAAAAGACCTCAAGCCAGGCCATTGCCATCTATTCAGGTGAGCTGCGATACCACTTCCAGGACGATCGCCCGCATCCGTTCCAGCCCAACCCGCTGTTCAAGTACTGGGCACCACTGACAGAGCATCCGCATAGCTGGATTTACTGCAGGGCTGGCAGAAAGCCCGTGCTGGTGTATCACCTGCCGGATGATTACTGGCATCTGCCACCGTCACCACCCGACGGGTTCTGGACAGGCCAGTTTGACATTGTGGTCACCTCATCAACCGATGATTTTCTGTCACACTTTGATCTGCCGGCCGAGAAGATTGTCGCACTGGGCGAGGCAGATCTGATGCCCAACCCTGGTTTTGCTGCAGTCAATCCTGACAATGTCATCAATATTCTGCATTACCAGCGTGCCATCAAGACGGCCTATGAACAGGCCTGTCTCAGGCAGGCCAGTGACATCGCTGTCACCGGTCACCTGGCTGCAGCCCAGGCCTTCAGCGAAGGTGATAGTGAAGCTGGCATCAATACGATCTACATGCAGGCCTGCGAGCAGACTGAAAACCAGCTCCCTTATGGCAACATCGTGGCGCTGAACGAGCATTGTGCCGTGTTGCATTATCAGGTTCAGCAGCGTGACTGCCCGGATCAGCATCGATCATTCCTGATTGACGCCGGTGCCTCGTATCACGGGTATGCTTCGGACATCACGCGAACCTGGTGTAATGATGATAGTGAGTTTGCTGACCTGATCGCACAGATGGATGAGAAGCAGCGGTTTCTGGTTGACTCGGCCCGGGCCGGAGTGGATTACCGGGATCTGCACCTGAGTGCGCACCACTGCATAGCCGAGGTGCTGTCAGATTCCGGTCTGATCAGCATGCCGGCCGACGACATCGTCACCGCCGGATTGAGCACACCGTTCTTCCCTCATGGGCTGGGCCATTTCCTGGGGTTGCAGGTGCATGATGTCGGCGGTTTTCAGGCATCGGAAGCCGGCGATACCATCGATCGCCCCGAAGGCCACCCCTACCTGAGGCTGACACGAAATCTCGAAGCAGGTCATGTACTGACCATAGAGCCCGGGCTGTATTTCATTCCATCGCTGCTGGCACCACTGAGGTCATCCGGTAATTCAGGGGCCGTCGACTGGAACCGGATTGACGCCATGATTCCCTACGGCGGTATCCGAATCGAGGACGACATCATCGTCACTGAGCAGGCACCGGTGAACCTGACACGCGAGAGTTTCAGCCAGCATGTCTGACGACCCGCAATTCATCATCACGCGTCAGACCCGTGGCAAGCAGTTGCGTCGAGGCACACTGGTGGTGTTATCGGTCGTGCTGACTGCACTGACGATGGCGGCACTGGCCTGGTATCTGCTGCCCAGACTGAATGACAGCCTGGGCCAGCGACTGGAGCAGTCCGAGTCCCGAGTCGGCGAACTGTCTGCCTCAAATGAGGAGTTGATGCGGTCTCTGGTTATCGCCGAGCGCGAATCCCAGATTACCTCATCTGCCAATGATCAGCTGAGAATTGACCTGAAACAGGCTGAAGCGCGACTGTCGGATCTTTCTGATGACATCGAATTCTATCAGCGCCTGCTGGAGGCCGGTGGTGTTCGTCGAGGACTGGGTATTCATGAGCTGCAGCTTGAGAATACGCCATCAGGGTCCATTTATGGTTATAATCTGACATTGTCACAAAACCTCGAAAAGGCGGAAATCGTCAATGGTACGGTGCAGATTGCACTGTCAGGTCTGGACGACGGGCAGGTTAGCGAGATTAATCCGGTCACCGATGACAACACGTCACTGGCCTTCGAGTTCAAGTATTTTCAGAGGTTGACGGGCACGCTGGCGATACCCGAAGGGTTTTCACCAATGACTGTAAAAATCACAGTCAGCCCTGAGGGGCGGCGCAACCGCGATGACATCGTGCAGCAATTTGAATGGGATACACTGGTAAGCGAACTGAAGACAAATGTTCAGGACTAACCGAGAGACAGAGACCAACATGAAAGATCAAAAAGACCAGATAGACACACTCATCGGTGAGGAATCCTCCGTTACTGGTGACATTCGTTTCAAGTCAGGCCTGTATGTGCAGGGTTCGGTTGATGGCACCATCGAGGCCATCGATCAGAAAGACGGCGAATTCCGTCTGATGAAAACAGGCAAGATCAAGGGCAAGGTAACGGCGCCTTATCTGGTGATCAACGGCGTGGTTGATGGTGATCTGGTGGCCACTTCGAAAATTGAACTTCAGGCCAATGCCAGGATCACAGGTAATATCTATTACCAGAGCATCGAGATGCAGCTGGGTGCACGCGTGAATGGCCAGTTGATTCACGAGGAGAAACAACCCCACGTTTCCCTGGCCAGCGACAATACCAGCAGCAAGGACAGCAAGAAAACAGGTTGAAAACCAGGGTCATGAGCACCGAGCAACACATCCAGTTTACCGACGCTGCCGCCGCCAAGGTGCGGTCTCTTGCGCTGGAAGAATCGAACCCGGACCTGAAACTGAGAGTCTATATCTCCGGTGGCGGCTGTTCGGGTTTCCAGTACGGTTTTGCCTTCGACGAATCCTCTGAGGACGGCGATATCAGTATCGAGAATGATGGTGTTGTGCTGCTGGTTGATCCGATGAGTTTCCAGTACCTGATGGGTGCCGAAGTGGACTACAGTGAAAACCTGCAGGGTGCACAGTTTGTCATCAGGAATCCGAATGCCACAACCACCTGTGGCTGTGGTTCATCATTCGCCATCGCCTGATACGGCCAAACGGTTTCGGACATGCATCCGTTGCGGCCAGAAGGGAAAACGGTGATTCATACCAGTACACTGGAACGTTATTCAGAACAGCGTGACGATGCGGACTGGGTAAGCAGGCAGTTACGTTCCCATCGTGCCCGTGTGATTGTCGTCAGTGAAGGTGACCTGCTGGTCAACCATGGCGGCCTGGATTGCAGGTTGCTGACCTTCGTTCCCGATGACATCCCTGAATTCCTGGGTGAGTACGCCTTTCTCGGCGTTCAGGACAACACACGCTATTTCTGTGTCAGTGTCGATCAGGCATCACGACCATCCTTTCTGAACCAGCCGGGGCACCGATTCTCATCTCGCTCGGCACTGATGAGAATGGACGAGAGCCAGTTCGAATTGTCCATATACGCCAGGGCAGTGGAGCTGTGGTGGCGCAACCATCGATTCTGCAGCCGTTGTGGAACCGCCAACCGGCTGGATGCGGCCGGTTTCCGAATGCAGTGCGTAGCCCCGCAGTGCGGCTATGAATCGTTTCCTCGGCTGGAGCCGGCCATCATCGTACTGACAGAGCACGAGGGCCGCTGTCTGCTGGGCAGGCAGCCGGGCTGGCCTGAAGGCGTCTATTCCACACTGGCCGGATTTGTCGAGCCTGGAGAATCCATCGAACAGGCTGTGGCCAGGGAAGTGAATGAAGAGTCGGGCGTGACCATCGCTGAAGTCAGTTATCAGCATTCCCAGGCCTGGCCCTTCCCGGCCTCATTGATGCTTGGATTCTATGCCCGCGCCGACAACCCGGAAATCCGTTGTGGCACTGAACTGGAAGATGCCCGATGGTTCAGTGTAGACGAGCTGGAAGCATCAGTACGGCAGGGCACGATCAAGTTGTCTACCCGGTTTTCCATTTCCTATCACCTGCTTGCCAACTGGTGCCGGCTGCGACACGATAGACACATCAACGACTGGATCACAACATGAGTCTCTGGATCATCATTCTGTCCTACCTGATCGCCCATTTCTTTGGCAGGACCTGGCGACGTCAGCGAAGGCTGGTGATCCGCTTCCTGACCGACCGGGGGCATGCGCTCCTCAAGCTGGCGGGTATCGGCAAATGGCGGCTCAACAGTGTGCTGGTGATGCTGATGGTTCTGTCGCTGGTGGTGCTGGCGCAATTGCTGTTCCGGTCTGGCTCGACGGCAGCGTGGTTCATCTTTTCCACCGTGGTGCTGGTATTTTCGCTGGGTTCGCGTGATCTGGACAGTGACGTCAAGGACTATCTGGATGCTGAAACGGATGAGGAACGTGACCGAAGGGCCGAACGCCTGGCCTGTGATTACCGTCATCCGGTGGGGCGACATGATCATGAGTCGGTGATCAAGGGCATATTCTACCAGTCACTGGTTCGCTGGTTTGGCGTCATTTTCTGGTTTCTGGTGTTTGGTGCCGCCGGTGCCATCGGCTTCCGCCTGATTCATTCTCAGGTCTCGGATCCGGTCAATCGCAGGCTGCTGAACGGACCACAGCTGGCCCTGGCCAAATCAGTCATTGGCTGGATAGATCTGCTGCCAGCCGCGCTGGCCAGCCTGGCGCTGGCACTGGTGGGTGATTTTGAGCGTGTGATTACCTCCTGGCGAGAACATTTCGTGTCACAGCACAAGTCACTGCTCACCTGGGATTATGCGTTCTACCCCTGCGTCGGTTTCGCCATGGTGGTGGCCGGTGACGAGGTTGAGGAGGCATTCGATCACGATTACGAGGGCAAGCTTGAACAGGTCAATGCAGCCATGTCTCTGGTATGGCGCTGTGTCGCCTGCTGGCTGACAGTCATTGCGCTGATGATACTGTTCAACTGGCTCAATTAGATTTGCCAAGGGTCTGCGCCGCTGCCTTTAAGTCACGCAAGCAGGCTACCAATACAGGACAACAGCATGGGTCACAGACTTTCCAAGATTTACACACGTACGGGCGATGATGGTTCAACCGGGCTGGGTGATGGCAGTCGCATCTCCAAGGATGCACTGCGTGTCGAGGCCTACGGCACCGTGGATGAGCTGAACAGTGCCATGGGGGTGGTGATTGCCTTGTCGGATCAGGACGATCTTAACGAGCTGCTGGTGTCGGTGCAGCATCATCTTTTCGATCTTGGCGGAGAATTGTGCATACCGGAATCGGTGATGATGTCGGATGACGATGTTTCCATGCTGGAGACCGCACTCGACAGGATTAACGAAGACCTGCCACCACTGAAGGAATTCATCCTTCCTGGCGGTGGCCAGGCCGCAGCCCAGTGTCATCTGGCTCGCACCATCTGTCGACGTGCAGAGCGGCGACTGGTGTCACTGTCCAGCCTGGAGGCAGTCAGTCCTCTGGCTATCCGCTACCTCAACCGGCTCAGCGATCTGCTGTTTGTCGTTGCCCGAAAACTCACGGCAAGCGGTGGCTTCGAAGAGCAATTATGGGATAATAAACACCGCAAACCTGACGCCTGACCCTCTTCACGCGATACAAGCGCGCATCCGGTCGACAACGGTAATCCGTGGTGCGGATGCCAGCCCGATCGGATGTGTGGTGGCATTGATCAGGTCACCGACTCAGTTTGGCACAACCGGAGCCTGTCCGGATTGTTGATGGAGACACCATGGAACCGAAAAAAACACCATTGCATTCACTGCACCTGGAAGCAAAGGCCAGAATGGTCGATTTTGGCGGCTGGGATATGCCAATCAATTATGGTTCACAGATTGATGAACACCATGCCGTCAGACAGAATGCTGGCATGTTCGATGTCTCGCACATGACCGTGATCGATCTGGAAGGCAAGGGCTGCCGGGATTTTCTGCGCCGCTTGCTGGCCAACAACATCGACAAGGTCACCGAAACAGGCGGTGCGCTCTACAGTTGCATGCTGAATCAGGAAGGCGGTGTGATTGACGACCTGATTGTCTACTATCTGGACGAGGAATGGTTTCGAATGGTGGTCAATGCATCAACACGGGACAATGACCTGAACTGGATCAATCAGCAGTCTGAGGGCTTTGACATCAGCGTCACCGAACGACCGGAACTGGCCATGATCGCCCTTCAGGGACCGAATGCGCGTGGTTTCTTCCATTCATTGTTGCGACCGGAAGAGGCCGATGAAGCGCGTCAGCTGAAGCGATTCAGTGCCATTCAGCTGAACCCCTATTTTGTGGCACGAACCGGATACACCGGTGAGGACGGCTATGAAATCATCTGTGAGGCCGAGACAGCCGTACGCCTGTGGACGGACCTTGCCAGCCAGTCAGTGCAGCCCTGCGGACTCGGTGCGCGGGATACACTCAGGCTCGAGTCCGCCATGAATCTGTACGGTCAGGACATGGATGAAACCGTAACTCCGCTGGAGTCGGCGCTGGGCTGGACGGTGGCGATGGATCCACCTGATCGCGATTTCAATGGTCGCAAGGTGCTTGAGTCTCAGAAGGCGTCTGGTGTTGAACGAAAACTGACAGGACTGGTTCTCGAGGACCGGGGTGTGCTCAGACACGGTCAGGTGGTGCATTGTGAAGCGGGTGAGGGGGTGATCACCTCCGGCAGTTTTTCGCCCACAACCGAGCGTTCAGTTGCACTGGCCAGGTTGCCTGCTGCGGTCTCACCGGGTGATGAAGTGACGGTTGCGGTGCGCAACAAGTCGCTGAAGGCACGTGTGGTCAGGCCACCGTTTGTGAAAAATGGTGAATCGACCCTGTAATCGGTCGATTCAGTGGCGTTTTGGCCAGTGAATGGTGATAGAATCGCGCTTTGATTTTTCTTGTGTTTCGCCAGCAACCGTCAAGGCTGTGCGGGTACCGGGGCGGTCGGTGGAACACAATATGGTCGGGATCTGCCCCGAACGTCAACCTAACCCGATCCAGTTTCAGCCAGAGGTAGGAACATGAGCAGTATTGATAAATCAGCCAGGTACTTGTCATCACATGAGTGGGCCCGAATGGAGGATGACGGCAACGTCAGGATTGGTATTTCGGATCATGCGCAATCAGCACTGGGCGATCTGGTCTACATTGAACTTCCAGAGCCGGGGGATACATTCGACAAGGAGGATGCAGCTGCCGTAGTCGAGTCGGTCAAGGCGGCCTCGGACGTGTACGCACCGATTGCAGGCGAAGTGGTCAGCATCAATGACAAGCTCGAGGATTCACCCGAACTGGTGAACGAATCACCCTACGAAGATGGCTGGTTGTTCGTGATTACTCCGGATGACAAATCCCAGCTTGACGACATGATGGATGCCGATGCCTACGAGGCATCGCTGGAAGACTGAACGGTTAACAGACATGCCATTTATTCCACATACCGAACAGGACATACAGGCCATGCTGGACATCATCGGTGCCGGCAGCATCGATGAACTGTTTGACGAGATTCCCGAGTCGCTGAAAGTCGGCAAGCTCAACCTGCCCGCGGGCATGAGCGAGATGGAAATCTCGAGGCTGATGCGGCGTCGAGCCGCTCAGGACGGCACACCCGACTGTTTTGTTGGTGCCGGTGCCTACGAGCACCATATCCCTGCGGCCATCTGGGACATCACCACCCGTGGTGAATTCTATTCGGCCTATACACCCTATCAGGCCGAAGCCAGTCAGGGCACATTGCAGGTCATCTATGAATACCAGTCGATGATCACGGCGCTGACGGCCATGGATGTGTCCAATGCCTCACAGTACGACGGCGCCTCGGCACTGGCCGAAGCCGTTCTGATGGCCGTGAGGGCCAATCGCAAGGCAAAGTCCAGACGTATCCTGATGCCCGCCACGGTCAACCCGGTGTATCGCAAGGTGGTTCACACGCTGGTTGATGTGCTCGATATCGAGATTGTGGAGATGGAATTCGATCACAGCTCTGGCCGGCTGGATGCGGATTCACTGGCGACATATCTCGAAGAACCCTTTGCAGCGCTGGTGATTCCACAGCCCAATTTCTTCGGTTCGCTTGAACTGGCCGATCAGCTGACCGACCTTGCCCATGATCACGGCGGTCTGGTCATAGCTGTGGTGAATCCGCTCGCCATGGCGATCCTCAAGCCGCCCGGAGAATGGGGTGAGTCGGGTGCCGATATCGTCTGTGGCGAAGGGCAGCCGCTGGGCATACCGCTGTCCTCCGGTGGTCCCTATTTCGGCTTTCTATGCTGTCAGGAAAAGCTGGTCAGGCAGATCCCCGGTCGTCTGGTGGGCAGAACCACAGACATGGACGGCAAGGAAGGCTTCACACTGACCCTGCAGGCCAGAGAGCAGCACATCCGCCGTGACAAGGCAAAGTCCAACATCTGCACCAATCAGGGGCTGATGGTGACGGCTGCCACCATCTACATGGCCATGATGGGCAGTGAGGGCCTGGAACAGATTGCATCGACCTGTCATCAGAATCTGCGGAAACTGGTTGAAAAACTGGCCCCGCATGGCATCAGTCTGCGTTACACGTCACCGACGTTCCACGAGGCCGTGCTGCAACTGCCCGTGGCCGCGGAACAGGTGATCGACACGCTGGCTGAACAGAATATTGTTGCCGGCTATGCGCTGTCGCGCGATTATGATGAAGCCGAGAACCTGCTGCTGGTCTGTGTCACCGAAACAAAGACCGAAAAGGATCTGGATGCTTTTGTCAGCAGTCTGACTGCCGCGATCTGATCAGGTCAGACCTGGCGCATCGGGCGTCGGGTCTGCTGGATCCGGAGATCCGGCATCATCGTCAAGCGGTGTGCTCTCGCCCTCCAGTGCCTCTCTGGCTGCCATGTCATCGAAGTGTTTCTGGATCACGGCAGCGCCTTCCTCCTCGTCATCGTCAATCACCGATATCGTCACCAGGTTGATTACTGGCAACTCGCCCATGGCACCGGTAAGGTAGCCTCCCTTGATGAACGGACGTATGCCGGCCGCAGCCAGCTTCTCGGCCAGCATTTCGGCTTCAAACAGATGATCGGCATGGAAGATGACTTTCATTGAATATGCCTGCTCCGTTTCAGAGATCAGTTTGCCAGAAGAACCATGTAGAGATTGACGCCGGCGCAGGTCAGAATCATCAACCAGGTGAACAGTGTTCCGGTGACCCGGCCGAAGGTTGTACCGGCTGACTGGCTGATACCCCAGGCATGCAGCAGCCTGGCCACGACCAGTACAGAGCCGAGACTGTGCAGCAGGATTGCAGATCCGCCGTTACTTTCCAGCAGTCCGAGCAGGATCAGGGCAATGGGTATGTATTCGACTGCATTGCCGTGAATGCGAATGCGCTTGTTCATTTCCGTCTTGTCACCATCACCCAGTCCGATACGCCAGGCACGACGGCCCTTGACCGTGTACAGGGCCAGCAGAATGATGAAGATACCCAGAATGGAAGCGTACAGTGTGGTAATCGGCATGTTTCAGATTTCCTGTGAGTTGATTTCTTTCTAAGGTCCCGTCAATCGGCAAGCATCAGCGAGGTCTGATGGAGGCTACACATTTCGTGGCGATCACAATTTTGAGCAGTATGTTATGAGTGTTGTTTTTCATAGTTCGTCCATTCTTTTTCATACTCATTCGTAGGATCCACTAAATCAGGGAAATTACTCCAATACTGTTCACCTTTGATTTTCAGCATCGCCCAATGCCACGCATCATCATGAAAAACTATCCCACGATATTCTTTGTCCGGTGGCTCGTAATTGTAGAGCTTTTCTGATTCAAGCTTTGCTTCATGTGCAGTGAGACTTCCAATATTTCTTAAGCACCATGTATACATATGCCTCTGTTGTTTGAGAAGGTATACGTAGTCTTCTTCTGTTAGGTTATCGCTCATCTCTTAATACTCATAAAAGATTGGCTTGTTCAGGGACAGCAGTGCTGAACCCGGGTGATAAGCTACTACAGCGATGCCCACGGCCCGGTGATGGCAAAGGTGATGCCCGGTGTCTGGATGTTGACGAACAGCCACTGGCCATCGGCAGAGAAACAGGCACCACACCATTCCGATCGCCTGAAATCGCCCTCGATATCCAGATGTTTGCCGTCAAGAACCACATTGTTCTCGGCAAAGCGGATCAGTTCTCCCTTGTGATTCAGAATCATCAGACGCTGAATCTCGGCAGAGCCATCTTCGCAGACAAACAGCTGGCCATTGGGCGACACCGTGATGTTGTCCGGACCACTCATTTCATCCTTGCCCGAGGATTCGAACAGCAGCTCGACCGTCTCACTGGCCGGGTGGTAGCAGTAGACCTGTCCCTGACCAGCCTCACCGCCATTGGTGGAAGTGAAGTAGATGTGTTCGCCGGCATGCCAGCAGCCTTCCAGTCGGGTAAAGCCGCAAGCGCCACCGGCCAATCCCTGGTTGACCACACCTGATCCATCCTGTGTGCCTGGGCTATGACCCTGGTCCGGGTCGTCGATCTTCACCCAGCCTGTCTTGAATTGCGTGCGTGCGGGGACGCCCTTTTTCAGTGTGTCATGACCCTCGACTGACATCATCTCGAGTCGACCGCCTTTTGCAAGATCACCGGCAACGTTCGGTATGAAGCGATAGAAGCCTGCGTTGGTATTGTTATCCTCAGTGAGATACACATGACCGGTATCAGGATCGACTGCTGCGGCTTCATGCACAAACTTGCCCATGGCTTTCATCGGCTCGGCGCTGGGCTTGCCGCGTGCAGGCACCTCGAACACATAGCCATGATCCATCAGTGGCGACTGAGAGGCATCCAGCACCACTTCCTCGCAGGTGAGCCAGCTGCCCCAGGGGGTAGGCCCGCCACAGCAGTTGATCAGAGTACCGCCCAGTGCAACCTCGCTGCTTGTCAGGGTTTCCGTAGCACGGTTGAACACCAGTCTGGATACCCCTCCGGCAGCCTTCGGATCGTAGCTGATGTCAGCGTCGCCGATACTGGTTTCGCCCTTGTACAGTTCGTGATTTCGCAGCAGAATCAGCTCATCACCGGATTCGTCAACCACCGCCATGCCATCGTGACGCGCCGGTGTGGGTTTGCCGTTGCTCATCGGCTCACCGGTCCAGCCGAAAGTGCGGTAGCGAAATCCGTCCGGCAGTTTCAGCAATGACAGCCCCGTGTGTGCATCGGCGATTGCCTGAAGGCCCGGATGGACCGAATCATCGGCCAGGACACGGGCCGCCGGTGCATGCGCCAGCACGGTTCCGGCCACCAGCCCGCTCTGTTTGAGAAAAGTTCTACGGTCAATCATGTCATGAAGGTTTTGTTTCTTAATCCACCATGATAACAGAGCACACTGAGAGTTTCCTGACACGAGATCTTCTCTTGCAGGCATGACGATTGTGCGATGTGTCGTCATGGTAATTGCGATAGCCTGTTGTTGTGCTCTTCGACAAGGAACAGGCATGAAACATGTAAGAAAGGTCATCATCACCCTGATCGGTGTGGTCTTCTCGTTGCTGGGGCTGGTATTGCTGGTGCTGCCGGGACCGGGCCTGCTGTTCCTTTTCATCGGGCTCTCGGTGCTGGGTGCCGAGTATGCCTGGGCGCGGGCGCGCATGCGCTGGCTGCGCCATCGTCTCTCCCGTATCGGAAAATCCGCCTGAAGCCATCACGGGCGGGCACGCCTCCCCCCATGCCTGCTTTTGCCTATTCAAAATCATCGGTTTAGAATCAGCAGCAGACCACGCTGACGTCGCAAAAGGGGGCCACACATGGCAGATCTGCTGACACTCGACAATCTTGTCACCCTGATGATGCTCATCATGTTGCAGGCCGTACTGGGCTTTGACAACCTGCTGTACATCTCACTCGAATCAAAACGTGCACCCGAAAAGCATCAGGCCAGTGTTCGTCGCTGGGGTATCGGCCTGGCCATGGTGCTGCGAATCGTGCTGCTGCTGGTGCTGATGAAACTGATCAGCTATTTCCAGAACCCCATGTTCACGCTGAGCTGGGAGGGTGTCATTGACGGCACCTTCAACCTGCACGCACTGATAGTATTGCTCGGTGGTGCGCTGATCATCTACACGGCGATACGCGAAATCATACACATGGTCAGTGTCGAGGATCTGAGCAAACAGACGCGGGACAAGTCATCGGTGGTCAAGGTGGTGTTCTGGATCGTGCTGATGAATCTAGTGTTCTCCTTCGATTCGATACTGTCGGCAATGGCACTGACGGAAGTATTTGCCATCATGGCGACAGCGATTGTTATCGGTGGTTTGCTGATGATCTGGCTGGCTGATCGTGTCGCCGATTTCCTCGAGCGCAACCGCATGTACGAGGTACTCGGCCTGTTCATCCTGTTCGTGGTGGGTATCATGCTGCTGTCCGAAGGCGGTCACCTGGCTGAGATGCACCTGTTCGGCAACCCGATCGTGGCCATGAACAAGACCACCTTCTACTTCGTAATCGTCATTCTGGTGATCTCGGATATCGTGCAGAGTCGCTATCAGAAGAAGCTGCTGGCGCGCAAGTCAGACGCCAGCGCAAGGGAATCAGCCTGAACCGGCCAGAAACGCCGAGACACCGTCAAGAAACATCTGTACGGCCATGGTCACCAGCAGCATGCCCATGAGCCGTTCGATGGCCACCAGGCCGCGCTGACCGAGCATGCGCTGCAGCAGGTTGGATGACATCAGGATCAGCAGCGATGCCGACCAGGCGATGATGAGCGCGATGGTCCAGTCCAGCATTCGGTCGGGCTCGCGTGAGACCATCAGCAGCAGTGCTGCCAGAATCGACGGGCCGGCGATCAGCGGGATGGCCAGCGGAACAATCAGCGGTTCTCCGTCGACCTGGTCATCGTATTCACCTCGCGCCCCCGGAAACAGCATCTTGATGGCAATGATGAACAGGATGATGCCACCGGCGACACTGACCGATTCCTGCCGCAGACCGAGCACCGCCAGTATGTTGGCTCCGAAATAGAGCAGGAGCAGCAGTACGCCAAGGGCAATGATCTTCTCCCGCACGATGATGAACAGCCGACGCCTGGCCGGAATATCCCTCAGTATGGACAGGAAAATCGGCACATTGCCGAGCGGATCCATGATCAGGAACAGCAGAATTGCAGCAGACAGAATATCCATGTAAACGGTTCCCCCGTGTCGTTAATCAGTGCGTGGTCGGGCCCGGTGGTGGCGGCGGTGGTGGTGCATCACCGCTGACGGGAGCTGCCGTTGACTTCTTGCTGAACAATCCGAGTTTCTGCAACACGAACAGGCAGGCTGCTGAAACCAGCAGCAGCCCGACCGCAAGCAGGGGACGGAAAAACAGCCAGGCGACCGCGATGGTGACGGCAGCCACGGCCACGGCCAGTAATCCGGCCACCAGGTTGATGGCGGCACCGGCCAGACGGCCAAGTAAAGGAATCACGTCTGCCAGCACCCGAATCGGTTTCAGGATCATGGCAAAGGCGGCGAACAGACCCAGGAAACCGGCGACCCGGAGCATCCAGGTCAGCGCGGTGTTGTCATCATGCGCCTTGCCGAACATCTTCTCGGCACTGTGGGTGCCGGTCTGCAGCAGCATCAGCGTGTTGCCGTTGCTGGCCTCGTAGGGGCCGGCACTACGGCCCTGCAATTTTGCCACCACACTGACCGGCTGTTCGGGTGTTTCGACAAAACGCACGCGCAGATCGCCCACCTGGGGATTGTCCGGTTTGAATCCGTAGACGACATACTGCCCATAGGCCTGTGCCGGTGCCGGGCCAGGCGGTGGGCGGATATCGGCTGCATTGAGCACTTCGGTGCGGTCAATGTCACTGACCAGCCCGGGATCGAGCTGGATCATGCCGACATTGACCCGGGCAACTGCCTGTGTCTCACTGCGAAAGGGCATGGTGGACGGGTTCTGATGGCCGCCTCGGGCAAAGTCATTCGAATCGATCAGTGTGGATGACCATTCGGTTCGGTAGTCATAGCTGGTACGTTTGGTCCGCTTGCCACCGGCTTCATTCACATAGGTGGTGTCCTCGACCTCAACCCATTGAAACATCTCCACCTGTCGAGACAGTTTCAGGCCGTCGCTGCGGACACCGAACAGATCATCGCTGAGCACCTCATCGGATGTCGCCTGGCCGGAAAAATGCACCAGCTTGTCCTGCCACTGCTGTTTCAGCGCTGTGGAACTGATGGAGACCACACTGGCTTCGCCTTCCTGCAGTGCCTTGTACTGGCTGACGGCCCGACCCTCATTCCAGAACAGGAAGCCAATGCCACCGAGCACCAGCAGTATGCCCGTGATGATGCCGCCCAGACTGCCCTTGAGCCGTGAAAAGAACCCCTCGGATTGATATGCCATGACTGTTATCCGTTAAAAGCTGTTGTCGCCATCGAGCAGGCCGCCCAGTGGCCCGAGTACCGAACCTTCGCCCCGACCGCGTCGTGTCGGTGAGGCCGCCACCAGCATTCTGCCCGCCAGGCGTGAGAACGGCAGTGACTGCAACCACACCTTGCCTGGCCCCTTCAGTCGTGCGAAGAACAGGCCCTCACCGCCGAACAGGATCGACTTGATGCCACCGACCCGTTCCACATCGTACGACACGGTATGGGTCAGTGCCACCAGGCAGCCGGTGTCGACGTGCAGCGTTTCGCCCTCGGCCAGTTCACGTTCGATCACTGTGCCACCGGCATGCAGGAATACCTGCCCGTCGCCGTCGAGCTTCTGCATGATGAAACCCTCGCCACCGAACAGTCCGGTGAGAATCTTCTTCTGAAAATGAATGCCGATGCTGACCCCACGGGCCGCACACAGAAAGCTGTCTTTCTGGCAGATCAGCTGGTGATCGTGCCGGTCCAGCTTCAGCGGAATGATGGTGCCTGGGTAGGGCGCCGCGAACGCCACATGAGCCTTGGGCGCATTGCCGGCATGGGTAAACACCGTGATGAACAGACTCTCGCCGGTAATCAGGCGCTTGCCGGCCCCAACCAGCTTGTCCATGATGCCCGATTTGGGCTGGTCACGCTTGCCGTCACCGAATGCCGTCTCAAGTGTGATGGTCGCATCCTTGTACATCATGGCGCCGGCCTCGGCCACGGCGCTTTCGCCCGGGTCGAGTTCGATTTCAACGAACTGCATGTCCTCACCGAAAATGCGGTAATCGATCTCGTCGGATTTTCCGGGTGAGGAGGGCGGTGGCGCTGGCACCTGATCAGCACTGACCGGATTGAGCTCATCCACCTGGCTGATGGGCAGCCACTCGGCATAACCGCTGCGCCAGCAGAATCCGTTCGGTCGTTCCCTGACCCGCCTGATGGCTTCGTCCTGTGCCATGGGGCCTTCCTGATCCCCGTTGTAACTCAAGTACCATTGCGACATCTTGTCTGCCTCCGAATGCCCTGCCTGGGCAATAGTCTAGCATGTCAGACTGACAGTTCCTGCTGTCTCGATAAGGCTGCAGTGGCAATGATTGTCGAAGAACAGTCGGGGCTGAATTGGCAGCGGTTGAACACCCTTCGGATCGTGTGACAGAGGCATTGAAATCACTTGTCGCGGCTGACTGAATTTGACATCATACGCGTCTGGAAATCATCCCCCTGGAATCCCTGATCATGCTGATATTCGAGCGCTCCAGTACCGGCCGTTCGGCCAAGGCTCAACACCCGGTTTGCAACACGGCAGACACTGCCATTCCTGCTGAATTCAGGCGAGAGCGGTCAGCGGGCCTGCCAGCCGTTTCCGAGTTGCAGGCGATCAGACACTACACTCGTTTGTCGAAGCTGAATTTCTCCATCGACACGCATTTCTATCCGCTGGGTTCGTGCACCATGAAATACAATCCGCGGGCCTGCAACAAGCTGGCCATGCTGGATGGATTCCTGGCGCGTCATCCCTATGCACCGGATGTGCTGTCACAGGGGTTCATGTCATGCATGCATGATCTGCAGAACATCCTGACCGAAGCCACCGGCATGAAACGGGTATCACTGGCGCCGATGGCCGGTGCTCAGGGTGAATTCACCGGTGTCAGCATGATCAAGGCCTATCACGAGGCCCGCGGCGACACCGAACGTACCGAAATCATCGTGCCCGATGCCGCTCATGGCACCAACCCGGCCACGGCTGTCATGTGTGGCTACAAGGTGCATGAAATACCCACGGCTGATGATGGCGATGTCGACATGGCAGCACTCGAGGCTGCTCTTGGACCACAGACTGCCGGCATCATGCTGACCAACCCCTCGACACTGGGCGTGTTCGAGCGACGCATCAAGGAAATTGCCGACAAGGTGCATGCGGTGGGCGGGTTGCTCTATTACGATGGTGCCAACCTGAATGCCATTCTCGGTCATGTCCGCCCGGGCGACATGGGCTTCGACGCCATTCACCTGAACCTGCACAAGACCTTCTCCACACCGCACGGTGGCGGTGGACCTGGCTCGGGTGCGGTCGGTGTTTCGGAACGGCTCATACCCTATCTGCCAATCCCCATGGTCGACAGACAGGATGACGAATTTGTCTGGCTGACCGAAGACGACTGCCCTGACAGCATCGGCCGCCTGTCGGCATTCTGTGGCAATCCCGGCGTGTTGCTGCGTGCCTACGTCTACGCCAAGATGCTCGGTGAGGAGGGCATGAAGCGGGTATCGGAGTTCGCAACGCTGAACGCGAACTACCTGATGGTGGAACTGGAAAAACGTGGTTTCAGGCTGGCCTTTCCCGGCCGCCGTGCCAGTCATGAGTTCATCATCACACTGAAGGATGAACACCGTGAATACGGCCTGACTGCGACCGATCTGTCAAAGATGCTGCTGGATCACAATATCCATGCACCGACCAACTATTTCCCGCTGCTGGTTCCCGAATGTCAGCTGATCGAGCCGACCGAAACCGAATCGAAGGAAACACTGGATCGCTTTGTCGAGGTCATGGCAAGCATTCGTGACAAGGCCATCGAGGACATCGATTATGCCAAGGGTGCGCCCTACAAGCAGCCGGTTCGCCGACTGGATGATGTCAAGGCCGCCAGACAGCCCGATCTGGCCTACCGGGCAGAGGCCTGAATCCCACTCAAATTATCAAACATCTGTTTGAAATCAGGCAGACATTGATTATCATGGTCCGATTGTCACAGCCCATGAGGTCTCACCCATGCCCGTAACCCAGGCACCTGAAAACGATATCTGCTTTGTCATTAACGATCTGCTCGGGATCGATGCGCATTACAGCGGGCTTGATGACCGCATGGAACTGGATGCCGAAACCCTGACGGCCATCGTTGAGCAGTCCTCACGATTCCTGTACGAAAAATGCGGACCACTGAATCGAATTGCCGATGAACAGGGTTGTCGTTTTGACAATGGTGCAGTCACCACGCCGGATGGTTTCAAGGAACTCTATAACGAATACTGTGAAAATGGCTGGAGCACGCTGGACGGTGATGATGCCTTCGGCGGTCAGGGCCTGCCGTATCTGGCTCATGTGGTGCAGGGTGAGCTCAACTCCTATTACTGTCCGGCCTGGTCCAATTACCCCGGCCTGACACACGGCGTGCGCGAAATGCTCGATCATTTCGGTACAGACGAGCTGAAGCAGTACTACATGCCCCCGCTCGTGTCGGGCCAGTGGGCCGGTACCATGTGCCTGACCGAACCGCACTGCGGCACCGATCTGGGCATGCTGAACACCGCGGCTAAACCGCAGGAAGACGGCAGCTACCGCATTACAGGCACCAAGATCTTCATCACCTCGGGTGAGCACGACCTGACCGACAATATCGTTCATATGGTGCTGGCCAGAGCCGAGGGTGCGGTGGCCGGCGTCAAGGGCATTTCACTGTTTCTGGTGCCCAAGATGCTCAGTGACAATCATCAGGTGACCGAATCCAACAACGTCAGCTGCGCCAGTATCGAGCACAAGATGGGGCTGAACGGTTCAGCCACCTGTGTCATGAACTTTGATGACGCCCAGGGCTACCTGGTGGGTGATCTTCATGACGGGCTCAGGGCCATGTTCACCATGATGAACTCGGCACGCCTCAATACCGGAATCCAGGGTATGGCCGCCTCGCAGGCTGCCTATGACGGTTCGGTCATTTACGCAAAGGAACGACTGCAGTCGCGGTCACTCAGTGGTGTCAAATATCCGGATAAACCGGCTGATCCGATCATCGTGCATGCCGATGTGCGTCGCATGTTGCTGACACAGCGAGTCATCGCCGAGGGGTGCCGGGCGCTGACCTACCTGACGGCGATGGAGATCGAGCGATCCAATTTCGCCATCGATGACAAGGTGCGAGCGCGCTCGACGCAGGTGGTCGCCTTCCTGACCCCGATCGCCAAGGCATTCATGACCGAAACCGGTCTGGAGACGACCGATCACGGTATCCAGGTATACGGCGGACACGGCTACATTCGCGAGCATGGCATGGAGCAATGGCACCGCGATGCCAAGATCTTCACCCTGTATGAGGGCACCACCGGTATCCAGGCACTGGATCTGGTCGGCCGCAAGATGCTGCAGGGCCAGATGGGCACACTGGGTGCACTGGGTGAAGACATCGAGGCCTACATTGCCAGTGACAAGGGACTGGAGTACAAGACTCAGCTGAGCCGCTATTTCGATCTGTGGAATTCACTGTGCGAGGACATCGGAGAAAGTGCACAGCGCAAACCCGATGACATTGGCGCAGCGAGTGTCGATTTCCTGATGGTATCAGGCTATGTCATTCTGGCCTGGCTGTGGTCTCGGATGAATGATGCTGCCCTCGAGGGTGTGGGTGATTATGGCAGCGCCTTTCATGCGGCCAAACAGAAATCATGCCGCTTCTATTTCGACAAGATCCTGCCCCGATGTGATTCACTGGCGGCCACCATCCGCGCCGGCTCTGATTCGATCATGAGCTTCACCGAGGAAGACTTCTGAGGCAATGACAATTGTCACATCAATGAGGTGACAACCCTTTCTACCGTCTGTTAGCCCGATTGCGGATACTGGTGTCAGTTACAGGAGGACACCATGCAATCAAGCTCACAGAGAGACAGCGCCGTTATCGGTCGGGTAGAGGGCCTCTCCCGATCCTACGGCGATGTACTGGCCGTCGATAACATCAGCCTGGATATCAATCGGGGCGAAGTGCTGGCCGTACTGGGCCCGAACGGTGCAGGAAAAACCACACTGATCAACCTGATGCTGGGCCGGCTCAAGCCCGATGCCGGCACGGTTCGTGTGTTCGGGCACGAACCCCGTTCACTGGAGGCACGTCGTCGGCTCGGCGCCATGTTCCAGGTGGGCAACGTTCCGGGCACCATCCGTGTGCGAGAACACATTGAACTGTTCAGCAGTTACTATGCCTCGCCCATGCCAATGGACGCGGTCATTGCTGCAGCCGGTCTTGAGGGACTGGAGGAGCGATACTTCGACAAGCTCTCCGGCGGCCAGCAGCAGCGCCTGCTGTTCGCCCTCGCGATTTGCGGCAATCCGGAACTGGTGTTTCTGGATGAGCCAACCGTCGGCATGGACGTCGAGGCCAGGCGGCTGTTCTGGTCGGTGATTACTTCACTGGTATCACGTGGCACCACCGTCGTCCTGACCACCCATTATCTCGAAGAGGCCGATGCACTGGCCGATCGTATCATCATGCTGTCGGAAGGGCGTATCGCAGCTGAAGGAACTCCACAGACACTGAAGGACATGGCAGCGGCCAAGGTGATCCGTTGTCGCACTGATCTGGCGCCTGATGTACTGCAGCAACTGCCTGCCGTCAAGCAGGTACGCGACAGCGGCAACCGGATCGAACTGCATTCTTCGGAACCGGAGCAGACGCTACGCGAACTACTGGCGCTGGATTCTGATGTCAGCGACCTGACGGTGACCGGTATCGCACTGGAAGATGCCTTCCTCAACCTGACCACACCACAGCGCTCAATAGACAATGACAAGGAGGCTGCCGCATGAGCACCGCCATCACCCGACCCTCGGTACTACGCATCTACGGTCTGGAAACCCTGACCGAAATACGCAAGGTGACACGCGTCATGGGCTATCTGTTGCCAACGCTGCTGTTCCCCTGGATGTTTTATGTCTTCTTTGGCCTGATTTTCAATCGCGGCGGATTTGGTGGACAGATGCCCACCTACCTGCTGGCCACCTACGGAACCTTCGGAATCATCGCCCCGGCACTGTTTTCATTCGGTGTTGGTGTAGCGATCGAGAAGGGGCAGGGCTGGATGGATATCAAGCAGGCCTCACCGATGCCGCCGATGGCCTATATCTGGGCACGCGTCGTCTCCTGTCTGCTGTTTTCGTTCGTTGTGGTCTGCGGGTTGTTTGTGCTCGGAGCCCTGTTCGGCGAAGTCAGGCTGTTCACCTCACAATGGGTGTTACTGGCGGTGACGCTGGTGTTATGTTCATTGCCGTTCTGCGCAATGGGTCTGGCCATGGGCCTGTTTCTCAAGCCACAGGTGGCGGCCGGCCGTGGTCAATCTGATTTATCTGCCGATGTCCGTTTCTGTCCGGACTCTGGATCCCGATGGACTTCTTCCCAGACATCCTGCAGAAAGTGGCGCTGTTCCTGCCGCCCTATCACGTGGCGCAACTGTCACTCAAGGTGGTTGAGCTGGGACATGGGCCTGAGTATTGTGCTGCATCTGGTCGGTGTTGCTGGCGGTCACCGCCGGTTTCATGGCGCTGGCACTGAAGGCCTACCGTTCGGTCAGAAATGGCTGAATCAGCCGCACAGCAACTAGAAACAGATAACACATATTCGGAAACATGCACATGAACAAGATCTCGATCATTCTCGTCCTCGCCAGTATTGCCACCGTGGCATTCTTCATGGCCCTGCCTCAGCCCGAGGCAGAGTCTGCGGAAAGGATTCATCATCAGCGATGTACGCCTGTTCGACGGCGAACGCGTGCGTGAGGGCATGTCGGTTGAAAGTCATCGATGGCCGCATCAGCAAGGTCACCAGCAAGATTGCGCCGCAGGGCAAGACGGTTATCGATGGACGCGGCAAGACGCTGTTGCCGGGTCTGATTGATGCCCATACTCATACCTGGGGAGATGCCCTGACTCAGGCCGTCGGTTTCGGTGTGACAACCGAGCTGGACATGTTCACCGATCATCGTTTCGCAGCCAGTGCCCGTGCCCGCAATGGCAGTACCGAGGGTGAGGTCCAGGCCGATCTGTTTTCAGCAGGCACACTGATTACTGCCCCGGGTGGTCACGGTACCGAGTACGGTATCGATATCCCGGTGATCGAAAATGCAGCGGAGGCATCCGCCTTCGTTCAGGCGCGTCTCGATGAAGGCTCGGACTACATCAAGATTGTCTACAATGCTGTCGAGGCCAGGCGTCAGGATTTTCCATCCATCAGTCGTGAAACGCTGGCTGCCGTGATTGATGCCAGTCACCAGCAGGACAGGCTTGCCGTGGTCCATATCTCCAATCTGGTTTCTGCCGAGCACGCCGTGGCCGCCGGAGCAGACGGTCTGGTGCATACCTTCATGGATGCGCCTGCAAGCACGGCTTTGCTTGATGCGATGTCAGAACAGAATAGTTTTTGTCATACCGACCCTGGCGGTGATGGCGTCCATGGTAGATGGCAATCGGGCTCAGGCCCTGCTGGACGACGAACGCCTGACAGCCCGACTGGGTGGTTCCGGCCGGGCAGCACTCAGCAACCGTTTTCCCGATTTCGGGATTCCCCTGAGCACACTCGACACGGCACTGGAGAATACACGGCGCATGCATGAGCGCGGAATCGTGGTTCTGGCAGGCACCGACGCACCCAATCCGGGCACTGCCCATGGGATCAGTCTGTACGCTGAACTGGCGCTGCTGGTGGAAAGCGGGACTGGAAAATGAACAGGCACTGATCGCAGCAACCGCAGCCACAGCCGGTGCCTTCGGGCTCGAGGATCGTGGCCGCATCAAGCCGGGCCTCATCGCTGATCTGGTACTGGTCGACGGCAATCCACTGCAGGACATCATGGCGACACGCGCCATCGACAGCGTCTGGAAAGCCGGGCGCAGGGTCAGTGATGCGCCGGTAGAAGCGGAACGATCAGTGGTCAGTGTACCGGACGATCACCTGATCGCGGATTTCAATGGTGGAGATCTGACCAGTGGCATTGGAACAGGTTTTTCTGCCACCACCGACGAGATGATGAATGGTGCCTCAGTGGCTGAAATTCACTGGCTTGATGACTCTGGTGGCGCGATGCAGGTGACTGGCAGTGTGCGTACTGGATTTCCCTTTCCCTGGAGTGGTGTCTATCTGCAACCGCTTGAGGACACGACCTCATTGCTCGACCTGAGTGCACACAGCGATGTTCGCTTCAGGGCGCGGGGCAGAGAAGGCAGTTACACCCTGATGCTGTTCGGTGATGGCGTGGCAATGCCGTTTCGGACGACATTCGATGTGGCAGAAGCCTGGCGTGATGTCAGCGTACCACTGTCAGCCTTTACCGGTGCGGATCTGAGCCGCGTTACCGGCCTGGCCTGGGTACGCAATGACATCATTGACAACTTCGAACTGGTGCTGGACGATATTAAAATTGAATGAACCGGGTCAGACCATGACTGCCATGTTGTCAGCGCTGCGGCGCTTCGGACGCACCTTGAACGGGCTGCTGTTGCCGGCGGATTGTGACGACGGATACACACCCTACGTCATGCTGAGTTATCTGGGAATTTTCTTTTTCAGTTATTTTTTCAGACTGCCGCCGGCACCTGAACTGATGCTGGGGCTGGCTTCGGTACTGGTCTTCCTGCTGCTGTATTTTCGCATTCACTGGGTCAGTTCGGGTCAGGCCGCATGGTACATCGGAGCCATGTGGCTGCTTGGCATGGTCATTGCCGAGATCAATTTCGGCAGCTCGGTCTATGTCGTCTACAGCGGGGCGTTCTGTATCCGGCTGGGGTCGGTGAGGCGTGCAGCTACCGGTCTGATCGTGATCATCGTTGCCAGTCTGTTGGCTGCATTCATCCTCGATCTGCCAAAATATTTCTGGATCCCTTCCATTTTCCTGTGCGCCATCATTGGTGGCATCAACATCTATTTTCGCGAAATGGAACTGAAGAACCAGGCACTGAAACTGTCACAGCAGGAAATCACGCGGCTGGCCACGGCCACCGAGCGTGAGCGCATCGCGCGTGATCTGCATGATCTGATCGGCCACACGTTTTCCGTGATCACGCTCAAGGCCGAGCTGGCCAATCGGCTGATGGATGTGGATGTCGATCGTGCCCGCCGCGAGCTGAAGGATCTGGAAAACCTGTCGCGTGATTCTCTCAGTCAGGTGAGGGAGGCCGTTTCCGGCTACCGCGAATCGGATCTGGCCACTGAGCTGGTCAATGCTCGTCTGGCGCTGGAAGCCAAGGACATCCGTTTCGATTACCGCCTGCCGGAGAACCCGCTGCCGGAACATCTCGACCGTGAGTTCGCCATTATCCTGCGCGAGGGCATTACCAATATCATTCGTCATTCCGATGCCAGTCAGTGTCGGGTCAGTGTGCTCAGTGAGGACGGTGACATCACACTGGAAATTCATGATAACGGGCATTCAGAGCAATTTGACGAGGGCAATGGCCTCAAGGGGATTCGTGAACGTGCCGCTGCCATCAAGGGTCATTTCAGTATCGATATCGGCGAGGGCACCTCATTGCAGATCCAGGTGCCGGCATGAGTATCCGCCTGATCATTGCCGAAGACCAGGCCATGGTGCTGGGGGCACTGAGTGCCCTGCTTGATCTTGAAACCGATCTGGAGGTGGTGGCCCGGGCCAGCAATGGTCGCGAGGCACTTGAACTGCTGCAATCGAATCCTGCCGACCTGCTGCTGACCGATATCGAAATGCCCGAGATGACGGGTCTGGAACTGGCCCAGCAGGTGCGCGCCGATTATCCGGACATGAGTGTCATCATACTGACCACCTTTGCCCGTTCCGGCTATCTCAGACGTGCCATGGATGCCGGCGTACGTGGCTATCTGCTCAAGGACAGTCCGTCAGAAGAACTGGCCGCTGCCATCCGCAAGATCCATGCCGGCGGCAAGGTGATCGCGCCAGAGCTGATCACCGATGCCTGGGTCGAGGCCGATCCGCTGACTGATCGCGAACGTCAGGCGCTGCGCCTGGCACTGGAAGGGCTCAGTACGGACGGTATTGCCGAGCGACTCAACCTGTCCTCGGGCACGGTGCGCAACTACCTCTCCAATGCCTCGGCCAAGCTGCAGGCCAGCAACCGCATTGAAGCTGGTCGCATTGCCCGGCAGAACGGGTGGTTGTAGTGGGGGCGACCCTTTGGGGTGCGCCTGAAAACAGTGCCTGCTAACACTCACCACAGCACACCTGTAATCGGACTCACTCTCTCCATCGGAATCGGCGCTTTTTCAGGCACAACAGAACCGTTTGGAATCGTGTTGTCAGGCCATGGTTCGCCGTCGGGTCCTAGTCTTTTCCCGCCACTGTGCCGCCTTCGGCAAAGGTGACGAAGTTATCCATGAACTGTTCAGTCTGCTTGCAGAAGGCTTTCTTCGGCATGAACCAGGACATGATCTTCATGAAGCCGCGGAAGGTGAATTCACTCTCGGCAATCCAGCGGGTGCGGTTATCGCCAATCTCCTCGAAGCGGTTGTCCATGGTATTGAACACGCCGCCGGCCTCGTAGGTGCCAGCAAATCGTTCAGGCAGCTCGCGCACGGTGATGGTTTCCACCATGTCGATCTCGCGCTTGCCCATCCGGTATTTCATGTTCGATGTGGCACCGACCTGGCCCGGATCTCCCGAGGCATGTTCGAAACTGATCAGTTCCGGCTGCCACTTGTAGAGGTTTTCAACGCTGTCGAATTTTTCGATGACCTGTTGCCTGGGCAGGTTGATCTCTTTCACCACCTGATATTTCATATTGAAGCCTCCGTTTCCCCTGATTTTTTGACCTGTGTGGATCGTCTCGATAATGATCGCGCTATAGTATGAAAATATAGCGTATCTGAGGGCATTTCACATGCGGGCCATGCTGCTGGAACACACCTCGCAGATCTGTGCAGGTTCAGAGCCATTGCGGTTTGCCGACATACCGATACCAGTCCCGTCAGCAGGCGAGCTGTTGATCAGGGTTACCTGCTGTGGGGTGTGTCATACCGAGATGGATGAAATCGAGGGCCGTGCGACACCGCCGACACTGCCTGTGATCCCGGGTCACCAGGTGATCGGACACGTGGTGGAAAATCGTTCTGAGTCGAAGCGACTTGCGATCGGCGACCGTGTTGGTGTGTGCTGGATCTTCTCGGCCTGTGGTGAGTGCAGTCAATGCCAGTCAGGCCATGAAAACCTGTGCCCTGACTTCAGGGCCACCGGCAAGGATGAGCACGGTGGCTATGCCGAATACATGAGGGTACCGGAAGCCTTTGCCCTGCCGATCCCCGAGGCCATCGATAATGTCACGGCTGCACCACTGCTCTGTGCCGGTGCCATCGGTTATCGCTCGATGCGACTGGCACAGCTGTCCAGCGCAACACAGCTGGGCTTTTCCGGATTCGGCGTCTCTGCCCGCCAGGTTCTGGCACTGGTGCCGCCATTGTCACCCGGATGTACGTTGCCATGTATTCGCTCGCAATCCGGCCGAACGTCAGGCCGCGCTCGATCTGGGTGCCGACTGGGCCGGTGATCATGGTGATCGCCCTGATCAGCTGATGGACTGCATAATCGATACCACACCGGTCTGGAACCCGGTGCTGGCATCGCTTGAATGCCTGAGGCCTGGCGGGCGGCTGGTGATCAATGCGATCCGCAAACACGATGATATACCTGACAAACCATCGCTGGCCGCGCTGGATTACCCAACACACCTGTGGCTGGAAAAGGAAGTGGTGTCGGTGGCCAACATCACACGACAGGATGTCACGGAGTTTCTGGCGCTGGCTGCAACGATCCCGATTCAGCCCGAGACGATCTGCTGTCCACTGGAATCGGCCAATGAGGCGATCATTGCCATGAAAACCGGACCGATCACGGCTGCTCGTGTGCTGACGATCAGCTGATCATTCAGCTTTGGAGCGCGGGGACTCATCCTGCTGGCCATTGATGTAATGACCGATGATCCGAGTGGCCTTGCCGCTCTCGTCGATTTCGAATTCAATTCGGAACATGTTCAGGCCTTTCAGTGCAAACCAGTGCTGCTGCAGCGGGATCAGTTGATAGCTGCCGTTCTCACCGCGCTGATACCTTAGCCGACCTTCCTCATCCATGAATACCCTGCGCGGCCCGAACTGACCGGTGTATTCAGACAGCGCTTCCGGCTCAACGGAGAAGGGAGTTGATGCTATGCGTATCAGATCCTGCAGCCACTCGATGCGTCGTTGACTATTGCGGTCATCGGGCACCTTGACCACGGCCTGACGGTACAGGGCCACGGCTTGCGCCAGTTCGCCACGGGATTCAGCCATGGCGGCCTGTCTTCGAATCTGCCAGCCTGGATCATCGGACTGGGCATACATCAGCCAGTCGAAGGTGTGCTGCATGTCGGCAAACTGCCTGGCCAGCAGTTGACGGCCGATGGCCAGCCCGTTACTGCTGTTGCTGAAGTACACCAGTGCGGACCGGTCGGCAGGGCGCATCACGACAAAGGCGCGAAACACACCGTTATCACCCCAGTGACAGACGAGTTCCTGATCGCCATGCTGTGTACCCCAGCCCAGAGCCCAACCCACCTTGCCTCCGATCCTATCGGGTTTGTCATAGCCGCGTTCATCGCCCTGCATGCGAATCTGGCCACGCAACATCTGCTGTACCGATGTGGCCTTGAGGCCATCGGAGTTGAGTACGGCCAGCAAGAAGCGGGCATAATCGCCTGCCGTGGTGTGCAGACTGGATGCGGCATTGGCATCACCCAGACCGCGTTGCTGCGTTGCACCCGTTTCAGTGTGTCCGGCAGAAACCGATACTTCAGTATTTCCGCTGGCGCTGAAATGACTGTGCTTCATCCCCAATGGCCTGAAAACCTCTCGCTGTGCCAGAGCCTCAATCTCCAGCCCGGTCAGCTTCTCGATCACGCGTTGCAGATAGACATAGCCTTCACCCGAGTAGCCGAATCGGTTGCCGGGCACGAACATGAACGGCAGTACATCACCGCCCCAGTTGGGTAGCCCGGTCTGATGAGACAGGATCAGACGTGGCGTCAGCAATCGAGATTCCTCGGCATCGGCAAAGCGCGGGTAGGGCAGGATTTCGTGCAGTGGCTGATCCAGCTCCAGCTCGCCACGCTCAACCAGTCGCATGACGATCCAGGCAAACACCGGTTTGCTCAGTGAGGCCGCCTCGAACAGGGTCTCATCGGTCACAGGCTGACCGCTCTCAAGGTTCGCCACGCCAAACACCGATGTCTGCTCAATCCTGCCATCTCGTATGACCGCCAGGCTGATGCCCGGAATGCCGGCCTCCGACATCAGTTCGGTCACCAAGGCAGACTCATCGTCTGCACGAACTGCGGTTAGCGCAATGAGTAGCCCCAGAAGCATCGTGACCGCTTGCAGAGGCGTGCACGGTCGGTATAGTCGTTCTGATGATGAATGCATTATTGCTGCCTGTTGAGTGGTCATTCCGCTTAGACGTCGTTTCCAGCAAAAGCGTTATCAGGCAATGATGAGCGAAACTCAGGCAAAACCAGTGGCGACCGAGATACCGCAACCCTCGAAACGATCCATGTTCATCAGGGCCTCGGGTACCTGATGTAGTGTCAGTGTTCTGGTTACCAGGCTGCCGGTATCGAGTTGTTTGCGCTCAATCAGATCCAGCAGCGGCCTGAATTGCATGGCCGGTAATCCGCGTGTGCCCATGATGGTCAATTGCCTGGCGTAAACCAGATCCAGCAAGGGCAGGGTGGGTTCTGCGTGCTGACCTGTGGGCAGTCCGATCTGAACATGCCTGCCGCGTTTGGCCAGACAGGCGAGAGAGTTGTGGAAGGTCTCGGTCAGACCCAGGGCCTCGATGGACACATCGGCACCACCACCGGTCAGATCAACGATAGCCTCGGCGACAGAATCGGATTCATGAGCATTGAGACAGTACTCAGCGCCGAGAGATCGTGCCAGTTCCAGTGCACGATTGTTGATGTCGACAGCGATGACACGGGCTCCGATGGCTTGTGCCAGCATGATGCAGGACAATCCGACTCCGCCGCAGCCATGGACGGCCAGCCATTGTACCGGTTGCAGCGCTGCCCGCCCGACCAGCGCCTGATAGGCCGTCGTCAGACGGCACCCCATGGCCGCAGCCTCGTTCGTTTCCAGCCATGGTGGCAACGGCACCAGATTGAATGCTGCATGCGGAACAGCCAGATATTCGGCGAAGGCACCCGGTTCGGTGAAGCCGATCAGGCGCTGCTGATCACACACCGTGGCATTGCCCGCCGTGCAGTCCGGGCAATGGCCGCAGCCGAGTATGAATGGTGCCGTCACCCGAGTACCCTTCTCAACGCTGCAATCACGGCCCGACTCAACGACCACCCCGGCAAACTCGTGACCGGGTACATGAGGCACAGTGACATCCGGATCCATGCCCTTCCAGGCATGCCAGTCGGAGCGACAGACTCCACAGGCGTCCACACGGACGATGACACCATCGTCGGGACAAACCGGGTCAGGGATGTGTTCCATGCTGGGCGGGCTGTTGAATTGATCAATAACGACGGCTCTCATGCCGTGATCGCCTGCTGATTATCAGTCTGAGACGATACCATTGATCATCTTGATTCACACCTGAACCTTGCCCGTTCAGCACCCGCCTCGGTTCGGCAGTCCTCTGCCCGGGGGGCATTCGAAACCGTTTTCAAACAGCTCATCAGGCAGCCCGAAGGTCAGCGGCTGCGAAAACTCGCTGGTTTCACGGTCGGCTGTTGCTGTGGCAACCAGTGATCCCACAGTGACCCCATCGAGTAGAATGCCTGACGCGGAAACCGGTGTGCCGGCAAACGGTTCGGTGATCGTGATCGTGTCCAGCAATGTGCGTCCCTGCCGGCTGCCGATGGCGTCTGCCAGGTACAGGTCAATGGTGATCGGATAGTCGGCATGCATCGGGTCCGAATCAATCAGTATGTCCAGTGACAGCAGACCATTTTCAACCATCACATTCCCCAGTACCGGATAATTCTGATACTGGTTTGGGCCGGTATCCGCATCGAGTGCGTCATTGGTGGTGACCCCGTCACCACCCAGATCAATGCCAATCGAACTATTGTCATGGAAGAAGTTCTGGAACAGCAGGTTACCCGTGCCTGTGTTGCCGTCGGCACTGATGCCGCTCAATTGGTTGAAGGCAATGAAATTGCCCTGGACGGTATTGCCGCCGGTTCCGCTGCCGGTGAATCGGATGCCGTTGACCTGGTTGCCGGCCGCCACGCTGCCACTGCGGTTTCTGCCGATGTGGTTGAAGGAGACGACATTGGTGGTGCCTTGCAGATTGATGCCCTCACCGCCGTTGTTGCCGATCACGTTCGACAGGCAATCACCCAGCGCCTCGATAAATACATTATTGGCACTGATGTCGATGCCGTCCTGTGCGTTACCGATGTTGGCATCCATGGGTGAGATACCAATGAAATTGCCACAGACCAGTGCCTGTCTCAGCTGGGCCCCGCTCAGCGTGTAGATACCGTCCTGGCCATTGTGACCGATCACATTGTCACGAATCAGCATCAGGTCACCAGGAGAGCCCTGCACCGTACCGATGATGGCAATGCCGTCGAGATCATTGCCCAGGATGGTGTCCGATTCATCCGTGCCGATGTAGTTGCCCTGGATGATGGCATGATCACCCGTGAGCAGTATGCCGCTGCCGCCGTTCTGCCCGATGATGTTGGGAATCACCTGGCCCGTCGAATCGAGTCCGATGACATTTCGATCGCCTGAAACATGGATTCCGTTACCGCTGTTACCCGGCGTCGGCGCCAGCTGAACACCCACTTCGTTGCCATAGACAAAGTTCGAATCACTCTGCAGCCAGATTCCAGAGAAGCCACCCACTGTGCCATTGCCGTAGACACGGTTATTGCGAATGCTGTTCTGGCTGCCAGCGCTAACCTGAATGCCGGTCTGATCGGATTCGCTAACCGAATTGTTGGCGACAATCGTGTCACTGGCATTGAGGGTCTCACCCAGGCGTATGCCAACAAGATTATTGCGAACAACATTGAAATGACTGGCGGTATCGCCCCCCACCGTGTTGCGTGAGCCGAACACGGCGACGCCGTCACCGGTATTGCCCAGGCTGCCCGATCCGCCGATATCGTTGCCCAGAATCGTGTTGTCATTGCCAAAAACAAACACACCGTCGCCACCGTTTCCCACGATGGTGTTGATGGCATCACTGCCGCCAATGCGGGCAAATCCGATGGTGTTGTTGTTTCCTGCCACGTTGACGCCATGACTGCCGTTACCCGGGATCGACGGCACAAGCTGTCTGCCAATATGGTTGAAGCGAACATCGTTCGAATCGCCGGCAATACTGACCCCGACGCCCGTGTTGGCAGCAATCAGATTGGGCCGGTCGGTGTTGCCGATGATGTTGAAATCCGTGCCAAGCGAGATGCCAGTGCCATTGGCGGCGGCGCTGCCATCGGGTCGCACACCGATGTAGCTGGATTGAACCAGGATCGAATCGGCATTCTGGATGGTACTGATGCCGTTGGCATCAAAACCGACAATGCTGATTGCCGTCACGTCACTGACTGCCGAGCCGTTGGCGAATCGCAGACCGTTGGCACTGGCTCCAGCCAGTACACCGTCAATGCTGACCACGGGCGGGCCTCCAGCGATGTAGCCAGGTGCCGTTGTCCCGTCAATGATCACCGGTGATGTCAGGTTCGGCAGCATGCTGACGGGCACAATGCTGCCCGCAAAGCTGAATCGAATCGTATCCAGGCCGGCATTGGCATTGGCCGTATTGATCGCATCGCGCAAGATGCAGCGATTGCCAGCGATGGTGCAATTGCTAGCTCCGACGTCTGATGTGGTGGTAACCGTGTAGGTGGCAGCCTCAGCGAATGTGAAAACCAGCAGCAATGATGCACTGAGTAATCCGTTCAGGGTGATACACGATGCCTTGTGAAACATGACAAATTCCTTGAAATGGGTTTCTACAAGGCATTCGGAAACCAGCACAGATTTGTGCCATGCGTCTGCAACTTTAATCTGACGCCATCAGGAAACTACGGCACGGCGCTATTCGAATCCGTCAGCATACAGCTCGTCTGGCAGGCCAAAGGTGACGGGCAGTGAAAATTCACTGGTGTTCAGGCCCGAGGAGGCTGTGGCGGTGAGTGATCCGCTGCTTATGCCGCCGAGCGGTATATCGGTAATGCGGATATTCAAATTGGCATCCGCTTCCTCGACGGTGATTCCGGTGAGGAATATCATGCCCTGCCGGCTGCCGATGGCATCGGCGATGTAGATGCGCACTTCGATCGGGTAGACAGTGTTGGCTGTATCAGAATCGATCCTGACATCCAGCGAGATGAGGTCACCATTGATGTCGATGTTTCCGAGTATCGGAAAGTTCTGCAACAAATTCGGCCCCGTGTCTGCGTCGCCAGGATCGTTGTCAGTGATGCCATCGCCCCCAAGGTCGATACCGATACCCTGGTTGCCTTCAAACAGGTTGCGAAACATCAAGTTGCTGGTCCCAGGGCCCGAGGTGATATCGATACCGGTCGATGCGTTGAATGCAATATTGTTCAGCTCGATGATATTCCCGCTCGAGGTCGAGCCTCGAACCCAGATGCCACTGATGCCATTGCCAGCGATCATGCTGAGCGAACGGTCGGTACCGATCTGATTGCCACTGATCACATTGTTCGTGCCCTGCAGAATAATCCCGTCACTTCCGTTGAAGCTGATAACGTTGGAATCACAGATGCCGGCAGATCCGATGTTCACCGAGTTGGCATCGATAACGACGCCTTCGGTGCCGTTGCGGATCTCGACACCATCGGGCGAGAGTCCGATATGATTACCGCACAAGCGGGCGTGCGACAGTAGAGCACCGTTTGTGGCTCGAATTCCTGCCAGACTGCTGTGCCCGATCACATTATCACTGATCACTATGGGTTCAGCAGCCGAACCGGTTACCGACCCGATGATTGCGATCCCATCAGGCTGATTGCCCAGGAAAGATCCAGACATGTCGGTACCGATGAAATTGTTTCGAATCACGGAAAAATCACCAAGCATCTCTATGCCGCTACGCTGGTTCCGGCCGATGACATTGCCGTCACTCAGTCCGATAGCACTGACACCGATGGTGTTGCGGTTTCCCGAGAGTCGTATTCCCGCTCCGCTATTTCCCGGGGAAGCCACTGGTTCAACACCGATTAAGTTGCCGTTGATGAAATTTTCGTCGCTCAGGATCCAGATGCCTGGAGAGACAGTGGTGTCGCCGTTTTGAAAGATGTGATTACCCTCGATTCGGTTCAGGCTTCCGGCACCGATCACGATTCCACTCATATCGGAACCACTGATGACATTCATCTCCACACGTGAATCAGTGGCACTGAGCGTATCACCCACCTGGATTCCCACATTATTGTTGTGGATCAGATTCTGCTCCTGCAGGTTTGTACCACCGACCCGGTTCCGGGCGCCGGACAGTGCCACTCCCGACCCTGAATTGGCGTTGGCGCCATCATCACCGATGTCATTGCCGATGATCACGTTGTCACTGCCGAGTACAAAGATGCCGTCACCACCATTTCCCATAACAGAATTGCTCGCGTCCTGGTCAACGTTTCGGAAGCTGCCAATGGTATTGATATTGCCTGCGATATTGATGCCATTACCCGTATTGCCAGGAGCAGGAGGGGAGGACACACGTCCGATATGGTTGTGACGAATCAGGTTGGCGTTGCCAACAACGCTGATTCCGTTGCCGTTATTGGCAGCGATCACATTGGGTTGCAGTTCACTGCCGATAATGTTGAAACTGGTGGCGGCCAGAATGCCACGACCATTGCCAAGTGGTGTGCCATCCGGCCGCAGGCCGATGTAACAGGCCTCGATCTGTATGGATGTGGCACCTTGCGTGATCGACACACCATCACCGTCAAAACCGACGATACTGAAGGCTGTCAGATTACTGACCACACTGTCATTGATGAATCGGAAGCCGTCGGCATTGGCACCGGCGAGTGTACCGTCCAGACTCAGCACAGGAGGGCCTCCTGCAACATAGCCAGGTGCCGTCGTGCCATCGATGGTGACCAGATCCGTGATATCAGGCATCGGCGTCAGCGGAACAAAGGTCCCTGAGACATCGAATACGATCTGATCCGCCCCGATACGGGCATTGGCCGTATTGATGGCATCGCGCAGGATGCATCGGCTGCCGGGCACGGCACAGTTGGTACCACCGCTGTCCAGCGTGGTACTTACCCGATAGGTTTCAGCGAATGCTGTTGCGCATAGTGTGCCGGCCATGATGAATGCGATGGCCAACAGCGGTATTGTCGATTTCGTCTCGAACATGGGTCTGATTCCGGTCTGTAGTCACAACGGTAGATTGGCAATCGGCTTTCAATGATGGCCATCCCGGTTGCCTGTTTATTCGCAGACTGGGGTGGAGATGTGCCACCCTGATCCGGTCTGAAGTGGCATGAACCACAGTCAGGCAGTGCTTGTCAGTGCTGGTTTGTTGAGAAAAATGATGTCAACCGTGGTAAAAATCTCACAACAAGGCGAGTGATACGTCACATGCTGATATGGCTGTATCGAGCTATAATCCAATCGTGTGACTGTGTTGGTGCGTTCTGTGACCGAAATTACCCGACTGCTTGGAGAAATCAGGGCTGGTGACGATTCAGCCATGGATCAGGTGTTTCAGATGGTTTACCCCGAGCTGAAGAAACTGGCTGCCAGCCAGATGATGGTTCGGCCGGGACAGACGCTGACACCGACCGTGCTGGTCAATGAAACCTACCTGAAACTGATCCGGGCCAACCAGCTTGATCTGGTAGATCGGCGTCATTTCATGATCTGTGCCGCCCGCGCCATGCGCCATATCGTTATTGATCATTACCGGGCCAGCAGTGCCAGCCGGCGGGGCGGGGATCAGCTGCGCATAACACTGAACACGCGCAATAACGGCACCGATGATGATATACCCGACATGATCGAACTCGATCAGGCACTCAATGACCTCAATGACGTCGAGCCAACCTTGTGTGAACTGGTCGAACTGAAGTTCTTCGCCGGTCTGACCATGAATGAAATTTCCGAACTGTCCATGTCATCGCTGCGCACGGTAAACCGAAACTGGGCCAGGGCCAGAGCCTTTCTCAACGCCCAGCTGGCCTGAAGTCGTAATCACCGGGAGGCAGGTTTCCAGATGACTGAGAAAAACAAACCCGACAACCGCCTGTGGCGTGATGCCGATCGCATCTTTGACTCACTACTCGACCTGCCGGAATCGCAGTGGTCTGACAATCTGCAGGCCATGTCCCTTGATGAAAATCTTCTGGGTTGCGTGCTGCAACTGATCCGCTGTCACCAGGCCACTGTGGGCGCGGTGGACAGGATTCCTGACCAGCTTGTCAATCCACAGATGCGTCAGGATCTGAGTGGACTTGAACTTGGCCGATGGATTCTGGAGCAGATCATCGGCCAGGGCGGGATGTCAGTGGTGTATCGTGCGCGCTCGGCCGATCCCGAAAATGAGCAACGGGTCGCCATCAAGTTGCTGCCGGCCATGATGAGTGCCGTTGCAGGCAGTGATGGATTCCGGCGCGAACAGGCCATATTGTCACGACTCAGACACCCGCATATCGCAACACTGTTTGAAACGGGCCAGACCGGAGAGGGTATACACTGGCTGGCGATGGAGCTGGTCGAAGGCGAAGAGATCGATGTGTGGTGTCAGCAGCAGGATGCCGACATCATGACGCGAATCCGGCTCTTTCTGAATGTCTGCGATGCGGTGAGCTATGCCCACAGCAATCTCATCATCCATCGCGATATCAAACCCTCGAATGTGCTGGTTGATCAGCATGGCCATGTTCGGTTGCTGGATTTCGGCATCGCACGATTGCTCGATGACACAGGTCAGAACACGGTGACACAGATGAATGCCCTGACTCCGGAATACGCATCGCCGGAACAGTTTGCCGGGGCGGCCGCCACCACACGCATGGATGTGTTTGGCCTGGGCGCCCTGCTTTATCGACTGTTGACAGGCAGAACGCTGGAGCCCAGTGGAAAGCGACAGCGTGAATTGCCTTCCATGGCTACCGATGACAGACGACTGCGTCAGCAACTCACTGGAGATCTGGATGCCATTCTGATGAAGGCAATGTCACCCGATCCGTCAGGTCGTTACCCCTCGGTGGATGACCTTTCCTCTGACCTTCGCGCCTGTCTTGAAGGCACGCCGGTGAAGGCCCGCAAATGGACCCGCCGATACCGTGCCTTGAAGTTCCTCGGGCGTAATCGGCTGGCGACATCGTTTGTTGCCTTGCTGATGCTGGCGCTGCTTTCAGGCGGCATGGCCACATTCTGGCAGGCCAAACGTGCCACTGAACAGGCCGCTATTGCCGGGATGGAGGCCAGCCGGGCCAGTACCATGCTGGGTTACATGGAGACCGTACTCGAAAACTTTTCGCCCACGGATCCTGATGCATCGCAGCTTGACCCGGGGCAGATCCTGCAACGTGTGGCCGATCAGGCCGAAGCTGATCTGGATCAGCAACCCGAACTGCTGGCAGCCACATGGCTGAAAATCGGGCAGCTGATGACGCGGCTTGGATTGAATAATGATGCACTGGAACTGATCCGTCGTTCGCATGCGCTGTTTGTCGATGTGCTCGGTAATGATCATCCTGATACGGCCGAATCCGCCATCTACCTGGCCATGGCGCTTGGTCTTGAAGGTTTTCATGATGCCGAAACCATACAGAAACTCCTCGATGATGCAGTCAGCGTCATCGGCACCCACGATTCTGGCAGCCAGCGCCATGTGGATGCCCTGTTGAGCCGGGCACGTTTCGCCATCCGCCAGGATCTGAACGATCTGAAGCACGAGGACCTGGATCTGGCCAGCAGTTTTCTAGAGGATCTGGGCGGATCACCCGTAGACGAGGCGGAAATCCGCTTTCTCAGGAATCGGCGCAGTGACGTTGAGGGTGATTACAAGCCCTGGCTTGCCATTCTGCAGGATGTGCATGCGGTGTATGCCGAACATTTTGGTGAGAATCACATCCGCACTGCCGAAATCCGTGCACTCATAGGCCTGACGCTGTTCAATATGGGGCAGCGTGACCAATCGCGCGAGATGCTCGAATCGGTGTTACGCCTCAGTCGCCGCATTTCCGGATTCCCGACTGATCTGACCATCGATACCCTGCAGTATCTGTCACGTGCTTACGATGCGCAGAGCCTGTCGCAGCAGGGCATTGAGCTGGCGCGTGAATCACTGGCGCTTACCCGAAACCATTATGGTGATGACTCGGTCAAGACCGGGGAGGCCTACAGTTTTCTTGCCGGTGCCTATTATGCCCGTGGCGATGACGAGCATGCCGCCGAGTACGCACTGAAATCGGCCGAGATTGCGGCAAGGTTTTATGGCCGCGAACATATCAGTTACCTCACACCCATGGAAACCTATGCCTCATCGCTGGTCTTTCTGGGCAGACTGGAGGAAGCCGAGCCCATCTGGCTGGAGATCAATCGTCTCTATCCTGAAAAGTACGGTCGGCAATCCACGCGCTATGCGGGTGTGGCCAGTAGCCTCGGAAAGCTGTACCTGGCACAGAACAAACCCGAGCAGGCACGAGAGGTTCTGGAAGAAGCACTCACGGTCTATCGTGTCCAGTACGGAGAGGAACACACCAGTGTCGCCATGACACTGATCCTGCTGGCCAAATCAGCCCACAGTGAACGTGATGATGAACAGGCAGTATTACTGCTGGAGAAGTCGATGAATATCCTCAAGTCGCTCGATCTTGACCGGCATCATCTGTATGCCAATGCATTGCTGACACTGGCAACCATACGATGCGGGCAGTTGCAGGAGGACTGCAAGAAGATCGCCACTCACGCGGCTGAACTGTTTGCCGAGTCCTTTGGCCCGGATCACAGCAAGGTTGCCGAAGCGAAGCAACTGATGGACAAGTCCGTCACGATTAACTGAGTTCGGTTCAGCATCAACCCTCTTTCCGGCTGTATTCTTCACGTGCGTCCAGTTCCCGGGGCAGCAATGCCGCATGCATGAAGGCATGCACTGGCGTGTCGACATTGTGCTGTTTGCCAAACCGCACCACCGCACCCGCCAGTGCGTCCAGTTCAGATCGCCGGCCATCGGCAAAATCCCGTTGCATAGACGTGGTGGAATCCTGTGGCATGATGTCGATGAACTTCAGTGTGGCATCCACCAGGCTCTGATGCAGTGCAATGCCCTGAGCCTGTGCCAGGGCGGAGACTTCCATCATGGCCGCGTAGAGCATCTGGCGACTTTCCGGAACAGCCCTGAACGCACCAATCGGTGATTGTGTGACCGAACCCATGCCACTCACCGGAGCGAAAAACAGAAATTTCTTCCACAGCTCGAACTGGATGTCGTTCGACGATTTGACAGTGAGTGCATTGCCGGTATCGAGCTGCTCGACAAGTTGCACGATGTCTGATGGTGTGGATCCGTGCCGCTCACCCATGATAATGGTGGGTTCGACACCGGTGTGTCGAATCACACCTGGCTGTTCAATATAGCTGATGATCCTGCAGGTGCCTGCAAGAACCTGATCACCGCGGATGACCCGGGTGAGATGATCTGCCGCCTCGACGCCGTTCTGCAGTCCGACGACGAGGGTCTGTGGCATGACAATCTCGCTCAGTGGCTGCAGGATGTCGTCCAGTTGCCAGGTCTTGGTGGCCACCACGATCAGGTCTGACTCTGTGGCATCGGTGAAACTGTCAATGACCCTGATATCAACCCGGCAGTCGCCCATCGGGCTGACGACCTTCAGACCCTGGCTGGCGATGGCGTCATGATGCTCACCGCGTGCCAGAAGCGTGACATCGAGTCCTGCCTCGGCCCATCGCGCTCCGAAATAACCGCCGACTCCGCCGGCACCGATTATCAGTATTTTCATGGCGCTGTCCTGTCGTTTCACTCCTGATCATCCATGATTCACACGGTTACGACAAGATGCAGAAACGGCTCAACTCACCGCAGGATGAGTCGTCTCATCGCGATAATGGCTCGCTCCATCGCATGCCCGCAATTTTGGCACACACAGCAACTTATTGAATTCATGGAGTATTTAGTTATTTTTCAGGGTTGTATCAGGTGTGGCTGTGTCCATCGGCATATGTTGCCATCGTGGTCGGTTGCTAGACTCGTCCGGGAAGCAAGGTAGTCACATGAACATTACAAAACTCAGTCTCAAGAACCCGGCGGCCGTGGCAGTAGTTATCGCAATGATCACGCTGTTCGGTTACATGGCGATATCCGATCGCCCCATTCAGCTGCTTCCCAGCCTGTCCCAGCCACAGATTTCGATCTTCAACAACTGGCGTGAAGCGGCACCTGCCGAGATGGAATCGAACATTATCGAACCGCAGGAGACCATCCTGAGACGCACACCCGGCCTGGCCCAGATCAGCAGTAATATCAATCGTGGATTTGTCCAGACCACCCTGACGTTCGATGCCGAAACCGACATGCAGCAGGCCTTCATCAATGTCATCAACAATCTGAATCAGGCACCGCCACTGCCGGCCGATGCAGGAGAGCCCTTTGTCGCTGTCGGTGGTCAGGGGCAACCGAATGTGGCCACACTGCAGGTGTATCCGGCGCGTGACAACCCGGATCCGGACTACACCTCTGAAGAATATCAGGTGGTGTTTGACGAGGTCATCGAGACCCGCCTGTCCCGCATACCCGGTGTCACGCGAGTCAACATGCAGAGCCGGCGTCCGCTTGAAGTGCGCATCAATTTCGACCCCTATCAGGCAGCTGCACTGGGCGTGCCGATTTCGGGCGTATCCCAGGCCCTGGCACGTTCCACCGATGTCTCGGCCGGTTTTGCCGAAGTCGGGCGGCGACAGTATACCGTTAGGTTCCTGGGGCAGTACGATGTGGATGAACTGGGTAATCTGATCATTGCCTGGGTCGATGGCAGACCGGTACACCTGAACGAAATTGCCACGGTGTCCAGGCAGCCCGTGGATGGATTCGGTGTCAACAAGCGCAATGGCTACCCCTCCTATTACATCACACTGCAGAGCAGCAGTGATTCCAATACGGTCAGTATTCTCGATGCGGTGAATGAGACCATCGACGAATTGAACGCTGGTCCGCTTGCCGAAGCCGGCCTCATCATGGAGCTGAGCTACGATTCCTCGGTGTATATTCGACGCGCCATCAATCTGGTGAAGAACAATCTCGGCCTGGGCGTGGTGCTGGCCGTGCTCACCCTGTGGCTGTTCCTGCGCGATCGGCGCTCAACACTGATCATTGCGCTGAGCATACCGGTGTCATTGCTGGTGGCCTTTATCTCACTCAAGGTATTCGATCTGTCACTGAACGTGATTTCGCTGGCCGGCCTGGCCTTTTCGGTCGGTCTGATTCTGGATGCCGCAATCATTGTGCAGGAGAATATTGTCCGTTACCGGCAGAACGGACTGTCACCGAAGGATGCAGTGGTGAGCGGAACCGGTCAGGTGCACGGTGCCCTGTTTGCCTCAACCGTGACCACCATCGCCATCTTCCTGCCCATCCTGTTTCTCGATGGCATGGAGGGACAGATGTTTTCCGACCTGGCGCTGACCCTGTCGATCAGTGTACTGGCGTCCTTCCTGACGGCGCTGACCATCATTCCCGTGGCCAGCCGAAAGTGGCTGAGCAACACCGAACAGCGCGATCCCCATGCCCACTGGTGGACCTCGATAACCTCACTGGTGATGAAGTTGACCGCTACCGGTCGCATGCGCATGCTCTGGATAGGCGGTCTGCTGCTGTCATCACTGGGATTGTCCTGGTGGCTGATGCCAAAGGCCGATTTCCTGCCGCCGGCCAAGGCCGATGCAGTCCAGGTGTTTTTCAATGCACCGCCCGGTGTCACGGCCACGGTCTACGACAACGAGATTGCCAGTGTGATTGTCGAGCGCCTCAGGCCCTATATGGAACATGAGCAGGAGCCGTATATCCGTGGATACAACCTGTCGATGTTCGGTGTCAACAGCATCCTCTACCTGTATCCGCTCAACCCCGAGGATACCGAAGAGTTTGTCAGCATGCTGCGCGGGCCGCTGCTGCAGGGCATTCCCGATACCCAGGCATTCGCCAGCCGTGCCTCTTTGCTCGGTGTCGGCAACAATGGCGGTCGCTCCATCACGGTCAATCTCCAGGGTGCCGACATCTCCGGATTGATGAGTGCAGCCAGGCAGGGCATGGGCATCATTCAGCAAGCCATGCCTGGTGCCGTGGTCAGGCCGATGTCCGGGCTGTCACTGTCTGAGCCTGAGCTACAGATCACACCGGATGATCACCGCATCACCGAAGTGGGTCTGAACCCGGGTGATCTGGCGCGCTCGATCCGCGCATTCACCGGCGGCCTGTTCGTGGGTGAGTATTTCGATGGCAACAATCGCTACAACATGATCCTGCATTCGGAAGAATGGCAGAACCCGGACGAACTGGCGGCACTGCCGGTGGCCACACCGCTGGCCGGTGCACAGACCATCGGTTCGCTTGCCACCATCAGACGCACAGTCGGACCGAGTCAGCTGCAGCGGGTAGACGGACAGCGTACGGTCAGTCTGCAGGTGCTGCCGGCTGACGATGTCACCGTTGAGGAGGCGCTTGAAACGCTGCGCACCAACGTGGGACCACAGCTGCGCGAATTGCTGCCCCAGGGTGCCAGCATCGCCTATCGTGGCAGTGCAGACCGGCTGGAATCGGCACTGGGCGACATGCTCAGCAACTTCCTGCTGGCGATTGTCATCCTCTACCTGATCATGGCCGCCATCTTCAAGTCACTGATGGACAGCCTGCTGGTGATCAGTGTCATGCCGCTGGCACTGGCCGGTGGATTCGTGGCGCTCAAGCTGCTGAATCTGGTGTCCTACCAGTCACTCGACATGCTGACCATGATTGGCTTCATCATTCTGCTCGGCCTGGTGGTCAACAACGCCATTCTGCTGGTGAGCCAGACCCGCGATGCCGAGGCAGCGGGTCAGTCCCGGGCAGAGGCCGTGGCCACGGCCGTGCGCGTTCGCGCCAGGCCGGTCTACATGAGTACACTCACCAGCATCATCGGCATGATGCCGTTGCTGGTGATTCCGGGTGTGGGATCGGATATCTACAGGGGGCTTGCCACCGTGATTATCGGCGGCATGATATTCAGCCTGTTCTTTACCCTGATCCTGATGCCCAGCCTGTTGCGGATGGGGGAACCAGGCGACCTGTTGCACAGTCTGATGACAAGACTGACGCACAACACAACCGGGCAATCCACGTTGCCTGACGCGAGATCAGAAACATGAACACACACTATCCGAATCACAAATCCGCAATCACACTTGGTCTGGTTGTCCTGCTGGTCTTCAGTCAGGTCCTGGCTCAGCCGGCACCGCCGGCAACGCCTGTCGTCACCGATACCGTCAAGGCCACTGATGTGGTATCGACCTTGCCCATATCTGGTAACGTCTACAGCAAGAACGACCTGCAGATCACGGCAGGCATCACCGGTCAGCTGGCATTCGTTACCGAACCGGGAACCCGCGTCGCCGCCGGTGATCTTGTCGCACGGATGGATACGCTGTCGCTGGAATTGCAGAAGGAAGAACAGCTGGCCCTGATCAGCCGCGCACGTGCACAGCTGCAGTATCTTGAAACCAGCCTCAGGCGTCAGAAGGATCTGGTCAAGGCAGACACGGTATCGGCCAACACGGTGGAACAGACCGAATCACAGCGCGATGTGGCCGCCAGTGACCTGAGGGTTGCCGAGTTGCGTGCCCGTCAGATCGATGACCAGTTGCAGAAATCGGAGGTGCGGGCACAGCACGACAGTATCGTGTCATCCCGATTACGCCGCGAAGGCGAGACCATTTCGGCCGGCACCGTGATCGGTTCACTGACCGATCTGAGCAATCTTGAAATCAGGGTACAGGTTCCACTGCGTTATTCGGGGTATCTCACGCCGGGTCAGGAACTGGATATCTATGCCTATGGCGTCAGCCAGAAGGGCGCCGTCAAGTCATTGATCCCCAATCTGGACAACCGCAACCAGTCCTATGAATTGCGGGTGGAATTTCCTCAATCCGATGCCTTCAGCATTGGTCAGCTGGTCACCGTTGCCATTCCAAGGCATCAGGCCAGGGAGTCGCTGGTGGTGAATCAGGATGCGCTGGTATTGCGCGAGAACGGTACTTTCGTTTTCCGTGTCACAGACGACAACAAGGTTGAACAGGTGGCAGTGCAGACCAGTGAGAATGTCGGTGAGTTCATTGCCATCGAAGGCCAGCTTGCTGTCGGAGACACCGTGGTGGTACGCGGTGCCGACAACCTGCAGGAAGGCTTTGATGTAAATATCCAGAACTCGAGCAGCTGATCGCATCGCTGCCCGATAGATCAGGTACAGCCCATTCAAGTCCTGAAATGCTCCTGAGTCGAAGTCGCGACAAGTCTGTTTCCACTGTTGTATAGTGCCTGCAACGGACTCAAGGGGACATCGAGATGAAACAGCTGCTGTTTGTGATCACTCTGCTTGCGGCCGCCTCAACACAGTCTGCGGACACGCTGAGAACTGGACTACTTCCATACCGGAAATCACAAGCAGGAACTGTTCAGCCTGGATGAGCTGGTGATCGAGCCGCTGGCCTGGCCTGGAAATCCGAGACAGCCATTCGATACCCTGTTGCGGGGTAAATACCTGTATGAGGTCATCGACAGCGACACTGGCGAGCTGCTGTTCTCGCGCAGTTTTTCAAGTATTTACGGCGAATGGGAAACCACTGCTGAAGCCCGTCGTATCAAGCGTACCTTTCATGAATCGGTTCGTTTTCCACGACCGGAAAACCCTTTCAGGCTCGTCATCAGGAAACGGGACAGCAGTCAGGAATACCGGCGCGTGTGGCAGATTGATCTGGACCCGGATGATTACATGAACCATCACGAAGCCGCGGCATGGCAGTCACAGGTGGTTGCCATCGAGCAGAACGGCAACCCTGCCGACAAGGTGGATCTGCTCTTGCTGGGTGATGGCTATACCGCAGATGAACAGGGCAAGTTCATCGAGACGGCCAGGAAGCTGACCGAAGCCTTTTTTGCCACCTCGCCGTTTGACCGGCGACGACAGGATTTCAATGTCTGGGCACTGGCGCCGGTTTCGGCAGAATCGGGCATCTCGCGACCGTCAACGGATACCTATCGTGATTCACCGCTGGGAACCCGTTACGATGCCTTCCGCTCGGAACGCTATGTCCTGACCTATGACAACAAGGCCTGGCGCAGGGTGGCCGCATCGGTTCCCTATGATGCGGTGGAGATTCTGGTCAACAATGAAACCTATGGCGGGGGCGGCATCTACGGTCTGTACTCAACCGCTGCCGCCAATAATGACTGGGCCGATTATCTTTTCATCCATGAATTCGGTCATCATTTCGCCGGTCTCGCTGACGAGTACTACACCAGTTCGGTGGCATACGAGGCACCAGCGAACATCACCGAGCCCTATGAGCCCAATGTGACTGCATTGCTGGACCCGGACAATCTCAAGTGGAAACATCTGGTCGATTCAGACACGACCCTGCCGACTGCCTGGCCCAAGGAAGCGTTCGAGACGCACTCGCATGCCTATCAGGAAAAGCGCCGTCAGCTGCGAGCGGATCGACGGCCCGAAAGCGAGATGAGCACGCTGTTTACTGAGAATCAGGAGCACGTTGAGGGCCTGTTCAGTGCACATGAGAATCACCAGCTCATCGGTGCTTTCGAGGGGGCCAACTACCAGGCGAGTGGCTATTACCGCTCATCAATGAACTGCATCATGTTTACCCGGACAAAGGACTTCTGCACGGTTTGCGGTGCCGCCATCGAGGACATGATTGATCTGCTGACGCGATAGTCGGCATCATCGATCAGTTTCCGGACCGAGCTCCGGCAGCTCGACAACCTGACGCGGATTGTGCTCAAAGGCAATGGGCCGCATGTCACCGGCGGCAATGTGACGGCTGCATGAGCCCCATCTGGTTTCAACCTGAAACATGACGGCCTCGTTGCCGTTGCGTCTGCACAGCATCCACTTGTGACTGCTAAGCGATCGCGGCAGACGAAATCCCTTTTTCCATGGCGGGCCGGAACAGACTGCACCGGTGACAATGGCATCGCGACTCAGGTGACGGCCGGGAGCGAACATGCCATGGAACATTACATCCGGAAGACTCATGTTAAACGTCTCTTCCCTGTAAGGCGATGAGATGGCCAGGAACAGCAGGTCATGGCCCTCCTGTTCGGCATGTTGTGTCAGGGGTTGATACTCCAGATTACAGCGGACATTTTCCGCATCCGGGTCGGGTCTGGACCGGCTTCCCAGCATCGAACATCCGGTGCCAGCCAACAGTGAACAAACAAGAATTGACAGCGCTCTGATTCTCACCAGACGCGGCCCATGAGGCAGTGCCGTGTGCCAGCACCGGGGGTGGCTGGCCTGTGAATTCGATGCAGTGTGCGAAGACATGTCGGCATCTCCTGTATCGCATTGAGTGCATAGCCTGGCAGGATTCAGCTGCCCGTACCAGCAAAGCCCGAACTGCCGTCCTCTGTGGCATGCGCGGTATCACCGGATGATCCCCTGGAGCAATAATTGCACAATGCAAGCGAAGACGAGTAGGTGAAATCCCGGATACTCGATTGTCAGGCGCTTCGCTATTGTTACGTGAGATGATGAGGAGTGCACCTAAATGAAAGACATTAAAAAGCTACTGGTATTGATCGAGGACGGCTCTGACCTGGATGCCCTCGCCGGTCAGGTTGTCGCCCTGGGTCATCTGAAGACGCCGGCAGTCGAATTGCTCTGTGTGGTTGATCTGAGCATCCACAGCGAAGACAGGGATATCATCGATGTACTGACCGAACAGCACCAGGGGATGCTGGATGCAGCCAAGAGGCAATTCAGCAGTGCTGGCGTCAGGACAACATCAAGCCTGCGATACGGTCGATCCTACAATGAGATCATGACGCATGTCGACGAATACAAACCTGACATAGTCATCAAGACCGCTGATCCCGATCATGGCCTCAGACAGCGTCTGTTCGGCAGCCATGACATGCAGCTGCTTCGACATTGTCCGGTTCCCATGCTGATCCAGAAACCTGCGGGCCACACGGATATCAGACGACTCGTGATTGCGCTGGATCTGGTGGAACTGGACAGCTCGAAAATGGCATTGGCGGCTGAATTGCTGAGGTGGGGTCAAACCGTCGCCAGGGCGACTGAGGCCGAGATCAATGTCGTGCATGTCTGGAATCTCTATCATGAAGACACACTGAGGGGACATTCGGTCTCCGCTGAAACAGTGGATCGTCTGGTAGTCCAGGAGGAGAAAAAGCACTGGAACCTGTTACAGAAGACCGTCGCAGACAGCACACTGGATCAGGAAACCACGCGTGTCCATTTTCACAAGGGGCTGCCAAAGCAAATGATTCCGGCACTGGCCGAATCCCTGAAATGTGACCTGCTGGTCATGGGTACGGTTGGTCGCAGTGGCATACCGGGCATGTTCATTGGGAATACTGCTGAAAGCGTACTGCACCATGTCGATTGCGCTGTACTGGCCATCAAGCCCGGTAGTGACTGATCCTTTCAGTGACTACATTCAGCTCTCTCTGGAATATAAAGGAGAACAGATTACCGCTTACTGATTTTCGAGTGATGTCATGATTCTGAACAGGCTGACACTGACGATTCTGATGATCGCGCTTGCCGCGACGGTGTCGACTGTGCATGGCCAGCATAAGGCTGACCTGACTCAACCAGGTCAGATCATCGTGCTGGATATCTCCGGTCCCATCGGACCGGCAACCCGGGACTATGTCGTTGAAGGCATTGACCAGGCGGACGAGTCTTCCGCTGAACTGGTGATCATACGAATGGACACACCGGGAGGTCTGGCCGATTCGATGCGTGACATCATCAAGCGAATTCTCAATGCACGTACGCCGGTTGCCACATGGGTCGGTCCGGCAGGGTCTCGTGCAGCCAGTGCCGGTACCTACATATTGTATGCCAGTCATGTCAGTGCCATGGCGCCGTCTACCAATCTCGGTGCAGCGACACCCGTTGCCATCGGTGGCGGTCAGCAACCGGCATCTCCTGCGAGGAAAGCCTTCGAACGCCTGGCGGAAAAGGCGGACGAGGAGACCGAGAGCGAATCGGATGAATCAGCACCAGCGTCACCGGAGGATGCTGCGGCACCATCACAACAGGCCAGTGGAGACAAGGCGGTTGAAGATGCCGTAGCCTACATCCGCTCACTGGCCGAGCAACACGGACGAAATGCCGACTGGGCAGAATCAGCGGTACGATCGGCAGCTAGCCTGTCGTCACAGCGTGCGCTTGAGCAGAACGTGATCGATTTTGTTGCAGCGGATATTGACGATCTGCTGATACAGCTCGAGGGTCACGAGGTAGTGATCGAGGGTGTGACCAGACGACTGACCGTTGCCGACAAGGCAATTGTTGTCATTGAGCCGACACTGCAACACAGAATTCTGGCCATCATCACCAACCCCACGCTGGCCTATATTCTGCTGCTTATCGGCGTCTATGGACTGGTGCTGGAAGGCTACAACCCAGGTGCCCTGGTCCCGGGTGTCATCGGCGGGATCTGCCTGCTGCTTGCCCTCTATGCGTTTCAGATACTGCCGGTCAACTTTGCCGGCCTGGCTCTGATATTGCTGGGGTTTGCCCTGATCGCCGTCGAGTTCTTCGTGCCTTCATTCGGCATACTCGGCGTTGGCGGCATCGTTGCCCTCACATTCGGCTCGATCATCCTGATGGATACGGATGTTCCCGGTTTCGGCATACCGATTGGCCTGATCAGCGGCGTTGCCATCACCGCAGGGGTAGTGTTCGCCGTCATCATGTTCATGCTGGCCCGGGCCTACCGCAAGCCTGTGGTCTCCGGGGTTCAGATGCTGATCGGGCGAAGCGGTGATGTCCTCACGGTCGATTCGGAAAACAGGCTCAGAGTACATGTATCCGGAGAGGACTGGAGTGCGGTCTCAAGTCAGCGGGTGAGGCCCGGAGACCAGGTGATGATTGCTTCGGTCGATGGACTCACGCTGACAGTCGAACCAATGGAGGAGAGTCATGATTGATCTATATTTCTGGATAACCCCGGTTGCACTGCTGGTCTTGCTGCTGGCCTCAATGATTCGAATTTTACGGGAATATGAGCGAGGCGTTGTGTTCACACTGGGCCGTTTCGATCGCGTCAAGGGCCCGGGGTTCATCATCATCATTCCGCTGATCCAGCAAATGGTGCGGGTAGATCTTCGAACCGTGGTCATGGATGTGCCGACACAGGATGTGATCTCGCATGACAATGTTTCGGTCAGGGTCAACGCCGTCATCTACTACCGGGTTGTTGATCCCGAGAAGGCCATCATCGCCGTTGAAAAATTCAATGTGGCAACCAGCGAGCTGGCCCAGACCACCCTGCGCTCGGTGCTGGGCAAGCATGAGCTCGACGAAATGCTGTCCGAGCGTGACACGCTCAATGCCGATATTCAGAAGATACTGGATCGGCAAACCGATGCCTGGGGAATCAAGGTGGCCAATGTCGAAATCAAGCATGTCGATCTGGACGACACCATGATTCGAGCCATAGCCAAGCAGGCCGAAGCAGAGCGACAGCGCCGGGCCAAGATCATCCTCGCCGAAGGTGAGCAGCAGGCAGCCGAGAAGCTGGTCGAGGCCGCTGAAAAGATGTCCGAATCCAGCGGTGCAATGCAGTTGCGCTATCTGCAGACGTTGAGTGATATCGGTGCCGAGAAGAATTCGACCGTGGTGTTTCCAATGCCGATCGACATCATTGAGCCACTGATGGATCGACTCACCCGCTGATTCAGTCAACGGGCGATCAGCACAACTATCCTGTTCGGCTCGCTGCCAGGAGGGTTTCTTGCGCCACCGTGAGCGTCGCGTTCAATGGTCGTCTGATGCATCAGCAGATCCTGCTTGCCATCGCGGTTCAGATCAACAATCTGGGTGTACTCCTCATCAGCCGGTAGCCTGACAGAAACAGCAACAGCCGATTCGGCGAACAGGGCGCCGTTGACTGTACCGGGATGCAGTTTCAGAATTCTGGGGTGATCCCCGATCATCAGATCCGACAGGCCATCACCTGTGATGTCACCAATCCGGAGTGTTGTATTGAAAGCCCGCGGCCATTGTTCGGCATTCAGGCGGCTGACATGTCTGCCACCGAGCAAGACCACTGACATGGGCACCCAGCCCGGCTCGCGGTGGCTGGGAAACCCGTCCAGTGCAATCCTGTGATGGGCCACATGTGTCGACTTTGTGATCTGCTTTTCGATCCGGTAGAAGTCCAGCTCAAGCCAGACGTCATCGCCCATGAACCCCTTGATCGCCTTCCAGGGGCTGCGGCTGAGATGATCCAGATCGATACTGCTGAACCAAAGCTCGGGTCTCCCGTCCGAATTCATGTCTTCCGATTTCATTGTCAGCATGAGTCTGTCCCTGGTGCTGAAGATCAGATCGGGACTGTCACCGAAGGTCAGTCTGTGATCCGATGGCATCCTGCCGAAATAGATCTGGAAGGATGACTTCATCCGCCTGATTTTCTCACCCTCAATCGAATGAATCACCAGATCGGCAAGTCCATCGGCATTGATGTCGTCCATGCTGTGCAGAATCCGCCCGTGCATGATGGCCTCGCCGTTTCGTGTGCGACGATCACCCGAGAATGCTACCGCCATGTTGAACCTGTCATGCTCCTGCAGGAACAGACCCTGCTGATCCTGCAGGTGAACCCTGAAATGATCCGATTGCCAGTACACGATGTCACGTCGCCCGTCGGCATTGATATCGACAACATGAATCCTGCTCTGACTCCAGGGGTTGTAACGATAACCCTGTGCACCAGTGATCATGGAAAAGTCAGGGGCCGTACCGACGTTCACGGGCCTGGCAAAGTCACCGTCATCCAGCTGGATGAATATCCTGAACCCTGAGTCAATCGGCAACAGCAGGTCGTCCCGATGATCACCATTGATGTCGGCGAACAGTTCAATCGTGGGGATGGTGGGTTTCTTCGGTGATATAAATGCAGAAGTGGCTTCAAGCAGTGGTCGAAACTGCCCTTGAACCGGGTCAAACCACATCAGGCATTCACCATCATAACTGACCAGTCGGTCTGTTCCATTGATGTGGGCGACATCAACAGACATCAGCCCAGGCGGCATGGCTGATGTCATCTGGAGTACCCAGCCGTGATCATAGAATCGATACAGTCTCAGCACGGTAGCGCCGGAGTCGCGATTTTGTATAACGGCGATCTCGGCAACATCACTTGCCAGGAAATGTCCGCTCAGCACAGTCTGCGGTCCGGCATCTCCCGTCTCGATCCTGTAGTGGTCAAACAAATCGGATGTGGCAATCGTTTCTGCCGCTGCCAAGTGGGCCAACAGCAACAGGGCGAAGGCCAGCATGCGTTTTCGCCCAGTCACGTGAAGCCCGGAACGGCACAGGCTGTATGCACTCATCAGTCGATCCTGGTCATGGTGTTCTATTGAGTCTAGGTCAGATCGGGCAGCCGGGCAGGTTGCGATCTGAAGTACCACTGCACGGGTCCTGACGTATCAGCTGATGATGGTCAGCCGTTGTGACGCGAGTTTCGCTGGTTGAGAAACACCATTTTCTGCCACACCTTGCGGCTCAGGCCGGTACACAGGGCTTCGACATCGTTACTGGCAGAGACGATCTCGGCATCGGGAAGATGCTCTGAATAGAGCACGGCGATCTTGCCGATCAGCGAGAACATTTCCGAACAGTAATCCAGGTAGCGTTGCAGCTCGAATTCGTTCATGTTCCGGTCAGGCGAACTTTTGGTGATGATGTAGCCGGTTCTGATGGCCGAGGGGTCCTTGGTGAGCTGATGCATGTCCACCATGTGGGCGATGGATCGCAGTTCATGCAGAGCGGACAATGCCGATTTGCGCTTGGCTCGTTTTTCGATCGTGACCAGAAAGAAAACGGCGGCGCCCATCAGCACGATGTCATTGATCAGTGCTTCAGTCACCTGGATCAGTTCGGACAGATCGGGTTTGCCCATCGCCCATTCGACCGTGGTGGCGCTGTACAGCAGCAAGGCAACGAATCCAGCCAGTGCCAGGATCACCCCGCTGCGGATAACCAGATTAGGCCGGGTGAGTGCCACGATACGCTGTTCGGCACCACGTGCCGTGTTCCACAGTTCATGACAGACTTCGCTCAGCCCGGACGCGGGCAGGCGCTCATCGATTCGTTTTTCCAGAGTGGCGATGGTCTCCACAATGGGTTCGAGTTTCAGGACCTCGTGCATATTCATAACTGGAAATCCGGCATCGGCAGATCGTGACACAGCACACTCATCGAATCAAACTGGCGCAGTGTTACGACCCGGTCACTGTGTTGACCGGGCCGGTGTTGCTCCATTTCATTGTGCAGCGGGAGTCGGTTGCTGTTCGATCAGTGCCCTGGCTGCATCCAGTGCAGGGTCCTCACCATTCAGGTAGCTGCTGACTGTGACGTCAGCCGAGACATCGGGCCTGATTCCCTTGCCGTGATCGAATGCGGCGATGTCATTGTAGGAACGCAAGCCTGGAACACGGGTGCGAATACCGCTTTCCGGCAGGGTCAGTGTGAATATGATGCCGGCTGTGGGTCCTTCGGCACTGCCACCGGTTTCCTCACCCACGATGATGGCGCGGTTCATGTCACGCAGCTTGGCCAGCAGGATGGCGCTGCCGGATGAATTGCTGTGTGATGAGAGTGCATAGATCTGGCCCTTGAAGCTGTTGCGGGCCGGCTTGATCAGTCGGGTTTCCTCATTCCGTTTCGACTTCAGGCTGTAACTGCCATCATCGTTCTGGTTGAACATTCTGGGATTCGGATTCAGCGCACTGCTGTCCCAGGTCCAGAGGTGATCACGCAGCCCGTCGAAATCCAGTGTGCTGGCGCGGGTGTCTCGAACCAGTCTTGCCTTCTCGGTGGTCAGGTGGGCAAACAGTTCACGCATCGGTTCAGTCGAGCCACCGCCGTTGTTGCGCAGGTCCAGGATCAGGTGATCACGCTGCTCCTTGCGCAGGGCCTTGAAAATGGGCACGAAGATATCGGATGGATCGACGGGCTTGCGGTAATTGACGAAAGTATCGACGCGCAGGTAAGCGGCGTTTTCACCGATGCGCTCGAACGTCACGGCATCGGCAAAATTGGGTCGGCGCACAGTCCCGGTATCGATGGCATTGAGTTCATCGAAGGTGACACGGCTGACACTGATCTGGCGAGTTTCACCCGACGGTGACCTGACTGTCAGCTGTGCGGATGGCCTGATATCGTAAAGCAGTGCCCCAAAATGATCGACGGCACCACCCATCAGCTCATTGGAATAGCTCAGGGACAGATCCCGGACGAAATCGGTGTAGCCGTCGACCGGGATGAATGGCCTGATTTCCTCGAATATCTCTGCCACAGGCCGACCATCGATCGCCAGCAATTCATCGCCTGTTGCGACTGGAAGATTTTCTGCCGCCTTGCGAATGAAGGCACGCCCCTCGATCACGTCCCAGTGGAAGGGCAGGTAGACCGGTGTGACGTTCCTGTCCCTGGCCAGGCTCTTGGGCAGCTCGGCCTTGGTATGGTCACAGCGAATCTCAACCAGAATTCGAGTCAAGGCAAGGTAAAGCTCCCCCACGGTGAGACCGCCGTTTGTTTTCGACTGATCAAGGATGTTTTCCCATCCGGCATTCAGATTTTCTTCACTTGTGTAGCGGTCATAACCTGGGTGGATCCGCTCATATGTCTCTCGTGCGAGTGCGACGTCGCTTGTTACCTGATCATGGCTGAGCCGTTTCAGTTCGGGACCGAGCGCTCTTTCGGATGCGGAAGCAGGAAGAACTGACAGGGTCAGCAGCAAGATGGCGACACATCGCGTTAGGGCTCTGGTCAGGGGTAAGCGGGTTTTCATGGCGTTCTCCTCATTCAGACTCGGCCGCGTGGCGGGCCGACATGAACGGGATTTTCAGGCAGGTGTTGTGTTTGTTCGCCTCAATGCGGGTAATGAGACCGGGTTTACTGATCTTGAGACGTCTTGAACTGACTCGGGGTGACTCCGGCGATGGATTTGAATACCCGGTTGAAGGTGGCCTTTGAATTGAATCCTGATTCCAGCGCCACCTGCAGAATCATGGCGTCGGTCTCACGCAGCAATTTACGGGCATGCGTCACTCTGAGCTCATTGATGAAGCGATTGAAGCTCTTGCTCAGGCCCAGGTTGAGGGTTCTGGACAGGTAGGTTTCATTGCTGTTAAGACGTCGCGCCAGTTCACGGATCGAAAGTCTCGGTTCCAGGAACCATTCATGATCGAGCACCTGTGTCGTCAGCAGTTCTGCCTGTTCATTCCAGTCTGATTCTGCATCCGATGCGACGTCGCCCGCAGATTCACCCGAATCATTCTGCGGCATCTTGGGGTAGGGCACGTTCAGGTGTGCCACTGCATCGAGGCCTACCCAGGCCATGGCGAGCATGATCACGACCTGGACTGGAAACGCCGTGGTGTAGCGCAGTCGTTCGAATACCAGCTGGTACAATTCCAGCCCGAAGTACAGCAGCACGGCGAACAGACCAAGCACCATCAGATTGCGAATCCACACCGGATTGAATTCAACGGCAGCAGATTGACTGTGTTCGAGGAAGTGGCGGTAGCGTCTGAGCAGCAGGAACACGCCCGTGAACGCCTGAATCAGCAGCAGCACAGAGACAGCCGTTTCGGTCGGCAGCACATAGGGCTCATGTATGGCGTTGTTGTACGCCCACATCGGTTCTATCTCTGGGTAGTAGAGGTAGACACTGAGGTAGTAACTGGTCTGTATGATTCCCGGCAACAGCAGCCACTTGCGCCAGCGCAGCGGCTCGGCGCTCATCAGTGTGTACGCATGCAGGTAGATCAGCGGTCCGATAAACCACTCGGTGCTGAAGGGTGCGAAGCTGAGCCGCGGCCAGACGGCATAGAAGCCGGCGAAACCGATTACCTGCGGGGTCATCGATATCACGGTCAACACCAGCATGCCGGCCAGGAACAGGCTGGCGCGCCGTTCATTGTCACGACGCAGCAGATACAGCACCGATAGCAGCACGGAAAAACACACCGCGGCCATCAGGCTGCTGCGCCATCCGATGTCGAGAATGGAAATCTTGTCCAAGGTGCTGCCTTGTTGCCAGGTATTCGTCTGAAATTCTAGCGGGGATTGATCGTGCTGCCAATTGATCGGATATGTCGCAGAGTAAAAAACCCGCAACAGTCACGACGCTGTTGCGGGCCGTTTTTGGTTCAGGCAGCGAGCGGATCGCACAGTGAGTGCAGCCCGTCCGCTGTCCAGAGATACCCCTACTCAAAACCGTTTCTGAAGATTTCCACCTGCGGTTCGGCCTGCAATTCGAAGGCGCCGATGTCGCTGCCGTCGCTGACTTCGGCATTGGGCTGTCCCAGATCCACTAGTCGGTTGAATCCCGTGCCGCGTTGATCGAAACTGCTGAAGCCAGTGGCACGGCCCGCGTCAATGGCCTCGCTGCCCGCACGCAGTGGCACCGTGGCCGTTTTGCCGCCGTAATCGCCATACGGTCCGACGTTGGCCACTGCGCCCACCCGGTCCGTGGGTTGGTTCAATAAACCAGCACCACCATCGGTGCTCAGGTTGAACCCGTCCGAGATGATGTTGGGCGGGTTGGCTCCGTTGAATGTATTTGAACTCAGGTTGCCGAATACGCCCGGGTTGGAAAACAGGTTGTTTCTTAGGACATTGAGCGATGTGGCGTTGGGCCCCTGAGTGGCAATCGCCAGACCACCCGCAAACGAACTGGTGCTGGTGTTGTTGACCAGTGTATTGCTCATGAGCGAGGTGAAGCCGCTGGTGTTGGCAAAACTGACCGCACCGATACCACCGCCCGTGTCGGCAACGTTGTTGGCAAAGGTGCTGTGGCTGACACGTGCCATCCCGTTGTTGTGGTTCCACAGCCCGCCGCCGATAAAAGTGGTCGTGTTCATGAACAGCGAGCAGCCCGTCATCACCAGTGTGCCAGAGCTGCTGTTGTAGACGCCGCCGCCACCTGACAAGGCCAGGTTCCCGTCGGTGCTTGACTCATTGAACGAGATCATGGCGTCAATCAGAAACAGGGTGCCGTCATTGCGAATACCACCGCCTCGTTCTGAAATTTCGAGGCCATTGAGCACGTTCAGATCGCTGATCGTGGCCGTGCGACCCGACGGTATGTTGAAGATCCGGAACGGTTCCTGGGTGCCATCGCGGGAAATGCCCAGAATCTTGCCGCCGGACCCGATAATGGCCACACCATCGGGCACATCGGGCAATCTGTCCAGCAGGACAATGGTCTGTTCGATGTCGAACAATGGGCTTTCAAACACGATACGATCGCCCGACTGGGCACTGGTCATGGCGTCCCGCAGGCTGCCCAGGCCGGAATCCGCGGTGTTGGTAACCACGTGATCCTGTCCGGGTACGCCCAGCACCAGTTCGGCATAGTCCACCTCACCAGTGTCGCCGCTCCAGCCATCTTCAAACCGCAGGATCCACTGGCCGTTTGGCGAGGCGGTCGCGAAGTTCGCGTTAATGGACGTGACGGTGGGCGGATTGGTGACACCCGGACCACCCGCCACTACAGACCGGTAGAAACCGGATGGAATGTCGTTGTCACCGATCACCGCACCCGTCCACCAGTTATCCGTTGAAACATCATCGAAGATGACACGATTGAACAGGCTCAGGTTGGAGCTGGATCCGGCGCTGGTGGCGTTGGTCGCGCCAGTGTGCTCGAACAGGGTCAGGGACCGGCCATCGGGTGCGATCAGCGTCACGCGAAGATCACCCACGAAACTGTGATCTGCATCGAAATAGACCTGAACCGAGGTTACCGATCCGGTCTGTCCCGACACGTTGAACAGTATGTCTCGAGCTTCGCCATAGTTGCGCGGACCTGATCCCGGTGCATCTGGGATCGGGCCAAAGTTGGTGCCTGTCGCAACGGTAAATTGCGCCTGCGCACCGTGACTCCAGGCCATCAGAATACTGGCCAGAATGATCAGGTTGTGGATGAGTCGTTTCATGTTGTCCTCGCTCACATCAAGGTGTTGTTGTGTTGCTTACCTATCGGATGTGCAGAACGAAGACAGAAAGGGCCAAACAATGACGCTTGAGTTCAACGTAGCGTGATGAGCCGATCGACGTGATTGCGTATTGAGATGAATATCAGGTGGTTGAAGGTGGTTTCATCGCCCTGAACAGCCATAACCGGGCAGCGGCCCATTCACGTTTGACAGTACGAGCCGAGATGGACAGTACCTGGGCGATTTCCTCGCCCTTGAGCCCGCCGAAAAAACGCAGCGTGACGATGTCAGCCTGGCGTGGGTCGAGTGATTCCAGTTCGGTCAAGGCATCGTCCAGCCGGTCGAGTTCCAGCGCGCCGGATTGCTGATCGCTGCCCAGTTCATCCTTGTAGGTGAGCAGGGTCTGACCTCCGCCGCGTTTTTCGGCGCTGCGCTGGCGGTATCGTTCCACCAGCACGCGCCGCATGGTGCGAGCGGCGATGGAAAAGAAATGATTTCGACCCTGCCAGTCGATCTGATCGGCATTGACCAGTTTGAGATAGGCTTCGGCCACCAGTTCGGTGCATTGGATCGATGCCTTGTGTTCCTTTCTGAGTTGAGCCGCGGCCAGGCGTCGAAGCTCTTCATACACGACAGGGATTAGTTCGTCCAGGGCGTCACCTTCACCGGCTTGCCAGCGCCTGAGCATGAGTGTGACCGGCGATTGTGTGGGTGTGTTCATCGGGTCAGTTCAGCCCACACTCGGCGATGTTGAATTCGGCACACAGTTCTCGAAACTCTCGGCGCTTGAAGCCGCGTTCGGCCAGGATTGCGGCGACTTCACGTGCCTGCTCGATTTCACCGACATACAAGCGAGTCAGAAATGTGTTGTTGAGAAAAGGTATATCGTCGCGAGTCTGTTCAAAGGACTGAATGCGGTCATGGGCCTGCTGGAACAGTTGCTGACTCTGCTCCTGGTCACCCATGGCACGCAACATCTGACCGCGTGTGACCATCATGGTGATGTGGTCATTGATTCGGGTGGCATTATCAGGTTCCCAGTCAAGCAGTTGCTGCGTGTGTTCGGCTCCGATGTTGGCAATCGCCAGTCCTTCGTCCGGACGTCCAAGGCTGCGGTACACGCGTGCCACCACCATGTGATCGAGTGCAAAATTCTTGTGTGCCCAATAATCGTCCGGTTTGGCCAGATGCAGTTGCCGGTCCATTTCCAGTGACGCCAGGCAGGCCTCCAGCGCCAGTTCCTTCAGCGCCATGTCGTAATAGGTGTCGCAGCGCTTGAACTGGATATCGGCCAGATTGGTGGTGAGGCCGGGTTGCTTGACGACCGCAGGCACTGCCAGCGCGGCAGCCTGTTCCAGAAATTCAACGGTACGATCATTATCACCCATCCGCATGAAGGTGTCGGCATGAATGTAAGTTGATCGCAGCAGCACCCGCCAGCGTTCTTCGGCATTGGGGCGTGCGGATGGGCCTTCGCCCGGTTCGAGTCCCTGGGTGAGTTCCCGACCGATTTCCATGGCGGTCGAGGTGTGGGCTCTGGCTTCCATAAAGTGGCCCTCGGTTCGCATCAGATCGCCCATGTAGCTGTGGGCTGTACCCAGTCGAAACAAGGCCAGTGCGTTGTCGGGCTCCGAATCAATCAGGTAGGTCAGTCCTTCGATCGGCTGTCGCATGATTGTGATCGCCCGGGGAATATCTCCCTGGGAGTCGATCACCTGCGCCACCCGTTGCAGGGCCACGGCTGGCTGACCATCGGAGCGACTCATTTCTTCCGGGCTGAGCTCACCGTAATAGCCGAGCGCCTGATCGGCCACGGATTCGAGCAGATCCAGGCGGCCCACTTCTCGCAGCCCTCTATTGAGATCTTCCACCAAGAAGCCGATCAGATCCTCAGCCTCCGATCGCGCCTGTTCGGCGCGCTCGGTGGCGGCGACCGCGAGTTCCTGTTCCTGCTTCAGGTCACTGGTGTATTTCCACAGACCGAGACCGGATAAGGCAAGCACGGCGGCAAACGCTGCCCAGACTGCACGACGTCTGGGTCGATCCAGGATGCGATCAATGCGCTGCAGCACATCGCGTGCGGATGGACGCTGCTCGGGTTGTTCGGACAACAGGGCCTGGATCAGGGCTTTTTCTGCCTGGGGTAATTGTCTGGGTATGTTCACGTCCGCTGATCGTGCCCGTTCGATCAGTTCGGGAGTGGCGGTGCCGGCTGGATAGGGTTTCTGTCCGGTCAGCAATTCACTCAACACCAGTCCAAAACTCCACAAGTCGGTGGCGGAGGTGGATACCTCACCCCGAGCCTGTTCGGGTGACATATAGCCTGGCGTGCCGGAAATCCGGGTCTTCAGGGTGGGAGCCGGATCATCATCTGCTGATGGGATGTCAGCCATAATGGTATTGCTGCGCGCCAGTCCGAAATCCAGAATCTTGATCTGACCGTTTTCAGTGAGCATGATGTTTTCGGGCTTCAGGTCACGGTGTACGATGCCGCGTTCATGCGCACTGGCCAGGGCGCTGACAATTTGCCGCGCCAGCAACAGCGGTCGAGACAGTGTTGTTGCCTTCATCGAATCCCTGAGGGTTTGGCCCTCAATCAATTCCATCACCAGCACGTCACGTTCACGATCTTCGAAGAAGTCGTGAACCTCACAGATATTGGGGTGCTTGAGGCCTGAAAGTACCCTGGCCTCGTTCAGAAACGCCGTTCGGCTGAAGGCTGACAGGCGCTGACCCGACTGGATTACCTTGATGGCAACGGGACGTTCCAGCAGGTCATCGATGCCGGCATACACCTCGCCCATGCCGCCGCTGGCAATCAGTCGGTCGATACGGATTCGTCCGATCTGGCCCTGCAGCGGTTGCTTGTCCTCGATTGCGGGCAGATCGATGCCAACCGGGCTCAAGGCCATGAAACTCTGGTCCACATCCAGCGCCATCAACTCGTCGACTTCCTGGCGTAATATGGCATCATCCTTGCAGGCAATGTCCAGATAGGACGCACGTTCGGCCTCTGGCATCTCGAGTACCCGCATGACAATGCCCTTGATCTCCTGATAACGCGCCGGATCCAACAGTGAGCCCCCAACTGAGGTGTTTGTCGATCAGTAAATCAGATGTGAATATAGGGTGCAAGGCAGGACTAAGGGCCAGAGCGTGCCTGCGCTCGACTGCATGCCCCGTTCTGATGATCCAATGATCATTTCAATGACGGGTTTGCATGATGCAGATGATGCCTGTCTCCGGACAGTGCATCTTCAGAAATCATTCATCGAGTTTTCTCAGATAACCGAATCCACTGATCAGCAGCCCGACCATGATGACAGATAAAAAGAACATGTTGATCGAAAATTCAACCGGGGACTCCGCATAGCTTACAGATCTTACGCCGCTGACGGAGATCCAGGTTTCACCACTGATCAAAGCCCGCATTACGAGTATGGCAGGGATCAGGGCGAGTAATATCCTTCCAACGCCTTCCCGCAGATTGCTGCCCTGAAAGCGCCTTGATTTGGGCAGCGTATCGATGAATGACCTTTTGTAGGCACGGTCACAGGCGGGGCACGCCCAGTCGGGAGCGTCATCCTGTTCTGATCGTTGATGGCCGCAGGCCGGGCACCGGATGAGCCCGAACGAGGAATTGCGTTTGTGGGCCGATGACTTGCTGTAGGCCCGTTCGCAGGCTGGGCATTGCCACTGGGGCGCATCATCCTGAGGCGTTCGTACATAATCGCAGGACGCGCAGATCATCGGGCTGTGTGTGTCTGTCTGATGGTCATTCATATCAATAGGCACATCGTGTGCTCATTGCACCTGAACCAGTTCAGAGATTGACTGAGCCTGTCGCATCAGTCAACTGGCAAATGTCACGGGGCAAATGTTGAATCAATCAAACCGATTGATCGGCGAATCTGAACACGATCCAGACCCAGAAAATCACAAGGCAGACAAAGCCACCCGCGATCCACAGTTGGTGTGGTGCCAGACGATATTGAGTCGGCGATGTGTGTTCACGCGGGTACGCTTGCAGAAACAGGCGATAGCCCAGCAATGCCAGCAGCGCACCCACGACAACATCAACAACGAAATGCTGCTTGATGAACAGCGTGGACAGGGCCACCAGGGATGCACAACCAAGGGCAAAGATCCCGACCCATCGATGAACGCGAAAGCAGGCCAGGGCCGAGACAATTGAATGAGCCACGTGAATCGATGGAAAGCAGTTGAACGCCGTATCAGCCTCATACAGCCGTCTCAGACTCCAGCTGAAGAAATCATCACCAGGCACGATGTCCGCTCGTTGAATGACGGTCGGATAGATGAGGAAGATTCCGAATGAGACCAGCCACACCAGCAAATAGGCCCGCACTGTCCGGTCGATGAGCTCACGCTGCCAGATGACTATCACGGGCAGTATGATCAGGAACAGGTAGAGGCCCGCGTAGACCAGTACCCAGTCCGGGATCAGGGGAACCCAGTCATCCAGCGCTAACGACGGCTTCGAGGCCGGTCTGCCTTCAGTCCAGTAGGCTATTACCAGGTAGCCGGGTACCAGCATTGCCAGCAGCAGCATGGACCCGGTGACCGGATACGGACGGCTGAACGATTTTCGAATCATCGACCAGCTGACCCTGTCCTGTTTTCTGCTGTTCAAGACGGGGCTGTCCTTGCTTTTTTCGGCTGGCTTGAGAAACGGGTAGTCTGCCGGGCTCGATTCAGCAAGATGGCGTGCCGTTTCTACGGGTGTGCAGTCTGTGGCCTGCTGAATTGCCATTGTGACTCAGCCTGGCTGTGCATTGACGAATGCGATAGCGCCTGGATACATTGCTGGTGGCTTCTGATCTGATGTTGAATTCTCGCGTCAGTTCATAGGTTTCACCGGGCTTGAAGACCACGCGTATGGCCTTTGAGCAGGTCAGGTGATCGCTGCTCTGCGAGTCCGGGTAGTAGTTGGACACCGCATTGATGATCACTGTTCTGCCTGCCGGCACCTCAACCGTTTTCGGCCCGAGGCGTTCATACGGTCCCTTGGTGAGAACGTATCCCTCATTGTCCCGGCTGACAGGGCAGGCATCTGGATAGATGCGTATCACGCCCCAGTTTCCAATCAGCGTCTCTGACTCGCGTGGGTGCACCACCAGAAAGGCGCGATCAGTTTCGCCGGAAATGACGTAGGCCGGACCGCCACAGGCCGTCAGGATCGATGTCGCCAGTATGAGTGACAGGTTTGTCCTTGACAGAATGGAGTGTTTCATTGGATCGTCCCCCTGATTCCGCTCTCTCGAGACTAGCCTGTCTCACAACATTCAACGCAGGCGAGATTTGCTGTTGAATTATGCAGCCGTTCAGGCATCGGACTCCTGCGTCGTTCTCTGCTCGACTGATCCATGACAATGCTTGTAGCGTCGTTCACTGCCGCAGGGGCAGGGCTGATTTCGCGAGTGCACGATATTCTGCACCGGGTGTCCCAGCACCGGTCTGCCGTCAAACTTGAGATGATCAAATGCGCCACCGACGGTCACGTAATGCAGAAACAGCTGCATCCAGTAGCTGCCCTCGTAGTCATCGCGCCAGTGCTCCAGGTCGCTGCCACGATAGATGAGGATATCACCCGGCTCGAGATTGATGGCCACAGGCTCGTCGTTGTGACGAAGATACACCGGCCATCGGGCGTCGACAGGGTCACGCGCCACGGTCATGGTGACGCTGATCTCGCAGGATTCGCGATCAGTATGTGGTTTCAGGAATGATTCGGGTCCATAGATTCGCAGGTAGGAGTAGGCGCAGTGCAGCTCAGCGCCCACCGTATCGGCGATGAGCTGCTGCAATTCAACCAGAATGCTCTCGCCGAAGGGATCGGAGTAACGATCCTGCACATCACGAGTCACCGGTCCGGCAGAGTGGTAATAACCGGCCAGCGACCGGTTGAACAGCGCGTATTTTTCGAACAAACGACAGGTTTGCGGTTCTATGGCACCGCGCAGGACGGCATAGCCGTTTTCAGCAAAGAAATCATCAGGCAGCATACCAACAGTTCCCCGGACTGCAGATGCATGCAGTGTAGCGCAGTTTTGGCACAATGGCAGAACAGGAGTCTGTCATGAATGGCATCTCAGAACGGAGAGTGCATGGGTGCGCCCCAATCCGTCACAATGCTTGATCAAGTGATGCTGCTAACGTTTGACTCAGGGGTTGCTTGCTGGCGCGATGTTTTCGGGCTGTGACTGATTGGAGCGGTTCAATCTGGCCACGATCGAGTCCAGCGAACCCATCACAAAGGCCGACAGCACAAAGGTGAGGTGAATGACCACGTACCACAGCAGCTTGTCGTTATCGATGTTCTCGGCAGCCATGAATTTCTTCAGCAGATGGATGGAGGAGATGGCCACGATGCTGGCGGCAATCTTGGCTTTCAGCGAAGACGAGTCCATTGTGCCAAGCCACGACAGTTTCTCTTCACTGTCATCGATATTGAGCTGCGAGACGAAGTTTTCGTACCCGCTCATCATCACCATCAGCAGCAGGCCTCCCACCATGGCAATATCCACCAGGCTCAGCACGATCAGGATCATGTCGGCTTCCGACAGCACGATGATGTCCTTCAGCAGATGCACCAGCTCGAGAAAGAACTTGATGCCCAGCGCCAGAACCGCAAGGCTGAGGCCGAGGTAGATGGGTGCCAGGAGCCAGCGCGAGCGGTACATGAGGGTTTCGATGAATTTTTCCATTGATCAGCCGTGGGAATCTGAGAAACCACAAACATGGGGATTGATGACCTGTGCATCAAGTTGGCCATGACGCGCTGGCATGAGAGGAATCCGTCCGTCTCTGCCGGATTCATTGAATTCGGAGGATTTTGTCGACTGACTTGATTGCACGGTTAAGCCAACCAATAAATTGTTAATTCACGGTTAACTCAATTTTCATTCTGGCCGATACAGAATGAACCCGTCGCATGAGACAGGATGAGAGGGAGCGCAATGAACTGCACACGCAATCGAAGGTTTGTGGTGTTGCTTGTTCTGTGCCAGCCATGTTTGCTGGTCACGGGCCACACCGAGGATACAACACAGACAATACATGGCGGGCGGGTACTGACCCCCATACAGGACCTGTTCGACCCGATCGCACTGGATGGCCCAACCAGCATACAGATCAGTCCGGATGATGCCTTCGTCTATGTGGCCTTCAATCAGGGCGACCAGTTTGATGTCGATGGCATCAGTGTCTACTCGCGCAATGCGGGTAACGGATTGCTGACGTTTTCAGGCGATCACGTTGATGGTGTGGATGGCATTGATGGCCTGATCGGTGTCAATGACATTGCCCTGAGCCCGGACGGCAACTGTCTCTACAGCACGGGTCTGCAGGTTATCGTGCCGTTCAATCTTGACGGACACGTGGCCAGCTTCAGTCGTGATGCGGGCGACGGATCACTGAGTTTCGTTCAGGCATACGACATCTTCGATGCCGGTTCCGGGCCCCTGTCCGGCCCGGGCCGGGTTCAGGTGAGCCCGGATAATCGTCATGTCTATGTCACCGATTTCGCAGAGGAAGCGATCCTGGTTTATGGCGCCGACCCGCTGAGCTGTCAAATCACACTGGTCGACGTGGCACAGAATGGAAAAGGCGAGCCAGTGCTCTTCGCTCACAACAAGCTCGCACTCAGTGACAACGGTGAACAGCTTTACCTGTCAGTCGGCGATGTGGATACCACTCAGCTGGGTGGCCTGGTGGTATTCAATCGCGATGACATGACCGGCTCCCTGAGCTATTCGGAAATCCATATCGATGACACATCGGGTGTCGATGGTCTCGGTTTTGCGGGGGCAATTGCACTGAGTCCCAACCAGGGGCATCTGTATGTGTGCGGTGAATCCGACAATGCCATCGCAGCATTCGAGCGAGATACACTGACGGGATCATTGACCTACCTGCAGTCATGGTTTGACGGCCAGGACGGCGTCGACGGGCTGGCAGGCTGTGATGATCTGCTCGTCAGTCCCAATGGCGAGTACGTGATTGCTGCTGGCGGCGACGAGAACGCCATTGCCGTGTTCGGGCGCGACAGCAGCAGTGGTCTGCTTGTTTATCTTGGCCAGGAAATCGACAATATGGGCGGCGTCAATGCGCTCAATTTCGTGCAGTCCATTGCCATCAGTCAGGATGGTGGAAACCTCTATGCCACGTCAGGTCCCGAGGATGGCGTGCAGGTCTTCGGGGTGGCGGTGCCCTTTATCTTCATTGACGGTTTTGAATGAGGCCAGTCGGCCTGCTCTGATCGATCTTGCAACCCCGGTCACCTTCAGTGCCCATGACCGGGGTCTGAAAGAGGTGATCAGGCGCCATCGCCAAACATCAGGAACATGAACTGCAGCGGTGCGTCCTGATCATTCCAAACCTGCGCCGGTGCGTTGGGCGGTATGAACAGCATATGGCCTTTCGGTATGCTGAATGCATCATCACTCACCATGCCGGTCATCTCGCCCTCAAGCACCACCAGCAGTCTGGGGAATGGCACCACCAGTGTCGGTGCCATGTCCTGACCGAGCTTGGGCGGTATGTGATAGACAGCGCTTCTGAAATCCCTGTCGTAATACATCACCACGGCAGGTGCACCGTGAACGGCTTTGGCATGCGTTGCTCCGAGAGGCACGATTTCGGGCAGCCCACGGGTCCAGAAATGAAACGACAGGGTCCGGAAAACGGCGTCGTAATCAGCCGGTCGCTCATAGCCTTGCGTGAATCCAACATCCAGCGGCGTCTTCTGGGCAGACGTGGCGGCGCCCATGGCTGTGAGCGCGCTCATCTTTCCCTGATCGATCAAGTCCAGAACATCACGGCTCATGGTGTAGTAAAACAATGGTGTATCGGGAAAACCGTCCGCAAGATGTACCTCAAAGGAATCATCCGTCTGGCGTTCAGACACCACATGCCAGCGCTGCTGATCCACCTCGATGCCAAAGCTGATGTGTACCGCATTCGGATCCAGGGCATAATCCTCCACGTAGCGCTCGAGGATATTTACGCTACTCTCGATTGATGATTGCGCATGTAGCGATGTGACATTCAGAAGTGCGGCCATCAAAAACAGGGTTGTGCTGGATTTGTTCGTCATGGTGTTTCTCTCATGCTAGATTAATCTCGAGTATGAACAGTCACTGAGGATGCGGTCGACGACTGATGCACGAGCGGACGGGTTTTTTTCACCAATGGCGTCATTCTGCAATTCGTGCAGCACGAACGGCATGGCAGAGCGTCGGGTCCACGCACTTCGGTACCTGGCTGTGTGCCGGTTTCATCATGGGTGTGTTTCTGGCCATGGTTGGCGCGCTTGAGAGTTACAAGTATTCAATCGGTTTCAGGCTGGGTTTCTGGACTGGCCTGTGCCTGATCGGGTCAGTGATTGCCGCGGCGATCGAATGGGGGCTGTCGCATCTGTCACGCCTGCCGAAATCGGGCCTTGTTCACTGGATCATACTGATTCTGCTGTTTGGCCTGGTCATGACGCCCATTGCCTACCTGGCCAATGCCTCGGGAGGCTGGCCGCCTCTCAGCGACCTGTTCATGTATCTTCAGAATTCGATGGCAGTCAGTGCGGCGTTGGTAGGCCTGAATATCCTGTTTCTCAAGCTTCGAGGTGCGCCGGCGATGCGGGGTGATGACAGGAAGCCAGCGGCGACCGCCTTCGCCCAGCGCCTCACCCCCGCAATACAGCAAGCCCGAATCATCGCCGTCAAATCGGAAGGGCACTACGTTCAGGTGTGGACCGATCAGGGCAAGGACATGATCCTGCTGCGCATGAAGGATGCCGTCAGTGAGCTGGCCACGCTTGATGGTGCACAGGTGCATCGTTCCTGGTGGGTGTCCCGTGGCAGCGTCTGCAGTGTGCGGCGCAACGGTGGCCGGGTGTGGCTGATACTGGACAATGACATCGAAGTACCTGTCAGTCGGCCCAATGTGCGTGTTTTGAAAGATGCCGGATGGTGGTGACGTTCGGCCAATGAGTCGTTACTATCGGCATCAATCGGACAAAAGACTTGCGATCCATGGCCGAAAACAGCCAGTGCCTGAACTGCCAATCTGAACTCTCAGGACCGTTCTGCTCGAATTGCGGTCAGCGTGCGATCGTCGGCAACCACCGCTCGTTTCGTTACCTGATGTCGACTGTGTTTACCGAGATCACCTCGCTGGACAGTCGCCTCCTGTTATCTCTTCGCAAGTTGCTGTTCGTGCCAGGTGCCCTGACTCGGGCGTATATTGACGGGCAGCGAAAGCGTTACATTTCGGCCATTGGCATCTTTCTGATGGCCAACCTGATATTTTTCCTGGCACCGAGCCTGAGTGATTTTTCTCTGGTGCTGGGGGATCAATACAACATGCAGCCGTACAGCCCCTGGATTCAGCCCTGGATTGACAGCCTGGTACAGCAATCGGGTGATGATTTCGCCGCACTGGCCCGGGAGTATCAGCTCAGAAGCAATGAAATCGCCAAGACCATGGTCATTCTGCATGTGCCCATGCTGGCGCTGGTCAGTTTCGCACTCGGCCTGCACAGGAAATTGTATTATGCCGATCACGTTGTGATGGCGCTTCATTTCATGGCGTTCGTGATGCTCTACAACACCCTGATGCCCTATGTGATCATCCCGCCACTGCAGGGCCTGGACTGGCTGGCAGGCGATCGGATTCCGGTCTGGCGCACGGCACTGGCGCTCAAGTTCATCTATGTACCCTTCATGCTGCGCAAGGCCTTCGGCTATCACTGGCTGTGGGTCATTCCGGCCAGTGCCTTGCTGCTGATTGGCCTGTACTGGGCACACGTGGTATACCGTTTTGTACAATTTGCGCTGACGGCGGCAACCCTGTGATCAACAGTGTGAGGATGCAGCCGTCTTCATTCACGTAGCCTGTGCTGAACTGTGTGACTCTTTCGGTTAGCGATGAATGACACTCGCAGCATGATCACGAATAACGAATCTGGAGGTTGAGGTCTGTGTTCACTCTAAAAAGAAATGCCAAACTGCTTGCGTTGACCATTGTTTGTCTGTCGCTACCGTTTGCAATGGCCGATAACAGCAAGACAGTTGCCGGTACACAAACCGAGGATGAGCGACTTGCTGCCTTCTTCGAGACTATTTTCAAGCGAAATGTGGCCAACAGTCCCAGCACACAGACCAGTCTGGGAATGAAAACAGACGATCAGGGCAAATGGGATGATATCTCCGATGCCTTCGCGGCAGAGCGATCAGAGGAAGCCAGGTCCGATCTCGAGAAGCTCAGAACCGACTTCGACTACGACAAACTCAGCGCCAGCAGCAGGCTGAGTCACGATATCTTCCGCTACAACATCGAGCAGCGAATCGCCAATGATGCCTGGCGACGTCACTTCTATGTGGTGGATCAGTTCCAGGGTCAGTACACCTGGCCGCTGACATTGCTGCAGAACAACCACAAGGTCGAGAACCGGCAGGATGCGGTGGACTACATCTCGCGAATCGAGGGCCTTGAAGGGTTGATGATGGAGATGGTGAAGCAGTCGAAGGACCGTGCTTCAATCGGGGTCATTGCGCCAGAATTTGCCTTTCCGGCAATGATCGCCGATATCTCGAGCGTACTCGAGAGCTCACCACTGAAGTCTGATATCGAGTCCAAGCTGGCCGATCTGGATATTCCAGAGCAGGAAAGGGATGAGCTGATCAGACAGGCCAATGCTGCGATCGAGGGGCCATTCATGCAGGGCTATGGGGCGCTGCTGGAAGAAGTGAAGCGCCTGTCGACGCTGCAGGAGAAAACGACGGGTGTGTGGGCGCTGCCCGACGGTGACGCCTTTTATCAGAACCGGATCCGTCACCACACCAATCTGGATATGTCGGCAGATGAGATACATGAATTCGGCAAGCAGGATGTGGCTCGTATCCACGGGGAAATGCGATCGATCATGAATCAGGTGGGGTTCAAGGGCACCCTGCAGGAATTCTTCACCTTCGTGCGCACCGACCCCAACAATTTCTATGAAAACAGCGACGCCGGTCGCGAGCAGTTTCTGGCGGATGCACGTGCCGAGACCGCAGAAATCTTCAAGGTAGCCCCCCGGTATTTCAATCGCCTGCCGAAGGCCGAAATGGAAGTGCGTCGGGTGGAACCCTGGCGCGAGAACTCGACATCGATCGCTTTCTACAACCGTCCATCGATGGATGGGACTCGTCCCGGTATCTACTATGCCAATCTGGCTGACATGACCGGTGTGCAGAAATATGTATTCAAGGCCATTACCTTCCATGAAGGTGTGCCGGGTCATCATTTCCAGCTGGCGCTGGCACAGGAAATGGAAGACTTACCCAACTTTCGACGCTTCGGTGGCGGCAGTGCCTTTGTCGAAGGGTGGGCTCTGTATTCCGAACGTCTGGCAAAGGAAATGGGTTTCTATACCGATCCGATGCACGATTTCGGTCGATTGCAGAACGAACTCTGGCGCTCGGTTCGACTGGTAACCGACACCGGCATTCATGCCAGGAAGTGGACCCGCCAGCAGACGATCGACTACTTCAAGCAGAACACACCCATTTCAGAACAGGACATTGTTACAGAGGTCGAGCGCTATTTCGTCAATCCCGGCCAGGCCCTGGGCTACAAGATGGGCATGACGAAAATACTCGAGCTGCGGGCAGCTGCGGAGCAGGCGCTGGGAGAAAACTACGACATCCGTGCATTTCATGACGTGGTCATCGGCAGTGGCGCCATGCCATTGCCAATCCTGGAAAAGCAAGTAGATGCCTATATTGCGGCCCATCGAATTATTGAATGAACACCATGAGTCGTGAAACAGAAACGTGAGAGGCACAGGGCAAGCATACTTCAAAAAGCAAACGGTCATTCGTCTGCTAACTTGCCTTATTTGGGGGGTTATCGGTTTGTGTCATGCGGGAATAGCAGCGGGCGAGAAACAAACGGGTCACTCGATTGAGACCCTCTTCATCAGCCCAACAAATGAACACCGCAGTCTACTGCCCATGGGGATGCTCAGTCCCGTCATACCAATCGAACGAGAGGCATTTGGCGCTGCGATCGATGTGGCAGGGGATCGTGCAGTTATTTCCGGATACGGGCGTTCGAATGTGTATGTGTTTCAATATATCGGTTTCAGCTGGAACGAATTTACAAATCTGCGACCGGCCACGATCACTCAAAACGATAATTTTGGTATATCAGTCAGTCAGGATGGTGACAGAATCGTTGTCGGCGCCAGTTCGTATGATCAGCCAGTCTTAAGTAATGGAACAGCCTTTGTCTTTGAACTGATCAATGGCGTATGGCAGGAGACCCAGCAACTGACTGGGTCTGTGACAACAATCGGTGCTCGATTTGGCACACGAGTGGCGATCAATGGTGATCGAATTCTCGTCACTTCGCCAAATTCTGGTATCAACTCAGTGAGAACGGGCCTCGTCTATGTGTTTAGTTTAATTGACAATCAATGGGTGCAGTCACAGATCCTGACCGTGAGTGATAGTAACGGTGCATTCTCTTTTGCTTCATCACTTCAAGTGACCGACGAATACTTATTTGTAGGGGCGCCTGGAACTGACCTTTTTGGAAATAATGAGGGAGCTGTGTACATCTATCGATGGATTGATGGTGTACCTCAATTTGACAATTTGTTGCTTGCGTCGGATGCGGGTGATGGAGATAATTTTGGACTCGCGATTCACTATCAGCCGCCTTTCCTGGTGGTGGGTGCACCCAGTGTAGATGCTGCTGCTGAGGATGCAGGCGCTGTCTATGTGTATCATCAATCAGCGGGTGATTTTGTCCAAACTCAAAAACTGTTACCCGCAAATGCAACGGATGAATTGTTCTTCGGCCGTGCACTCTCAATGAATACCAAGACGCTCGCAGTGGATGCGCTTAACGATGAAGTTCTTTATCTGTACGGTCTTGAAAAGGCAGGCTGGGTGAGTCTGACTGACATCAATTCAACCACTTCATCTGATGATGGCTTTGGGTTCGATTTTGATTTCACCAATCACGGTTTGCTTGTGGGTGCATTAAATAATGATGACAACGGGATCAACGCAGGGATCGTTTACCAATATCTTGAAGATGCCATTTTCGCTGATTCTTTTGAGTAAGGTTGTTGTCAGTACACGTTTTCTCACAATCACCCGCAGGTTGTTTTGCGGGGCTAAATAATCGCTGCACACGGTAGGTTATGATCGCTAATAAAAGTCCTGAAAGCGCATCATCAGTGGGCAGATGAATGTGCACGAACTCGTGCGTCCTAACCATCTGAGAAATGTGGTGGCACTAGCAGTTCCAAACACGATTCAGGTTGCTTTCTCCTAAATGAGTCCTCGAAGCTAACAGGATTAGTTGGGCCCAGCGGAGCCGCACGAATCATGACGTAGCCGCTTGATGGCGTAGATCACTGAAGAATCCAGTTTGTGCTGAGCTTCTGTGTATTGCCGCATGTCATCGATCATTGCCATAATCTCTGTCCATGCACGATCTGAGATCCTTGGCGAACCATCAGTCTCTCGGGCCAGAGCCTGCAGGTTGCTCAGCTAAATCGCCATCGAAATTAGCACAACCATGCCAAGAATCCGTCCGATCCTGCTTTTGTTTAAGTCAATCAGTCGTTTTTTCATCAGTGTAACCTGTGGTGATGAACTGCTCTGTTGCCAGATCGGAACAACTGCCCCTTCTTCTTGCTTACAGTACGCAATCCCCATCGCGAAGTTCTTCCGGATCGTTCGGGTCGGCTTTTTGTGGCGTTTCCAGATCGGGATCATCCAGCGTCAGTGGAGGAACGTCAGTGGCAATTGATGGCCTGCAGACCGTGCAACCGAACTTGATGGCAAGTCTGCGACTTCCATCGCAGTCCTTCGTACATTTTGGGGTACTGTTTTCAATGACCTTTAATGGGTCACACAGTCTGGACAAGCTGGTAATCTGGAACAGCTGCAGGCGAAATGAAAACGACTTGATCAGGCTGGCAGTGTAGCCTGTGATGACATCAGGGATCTGAATAGTCACGGCAGGTTTTGCAGGCGGCACCAGAGGTCTGGAGTCACCCTCATCCTCACCGAGCAGTTCCTGAATGCGGTTCTCGATAGCGCGCTGAGTCTGGTTGTAGCTGGAGGAGGGATCCCACAGTTCCTCGGTACTCGGCAAGGCATTGAGCACCCCGGATTGCACACTGCCCAGGCTGTCAATGGGTATGGGCGTTTGACTGATTCGGGGTGACTCGACGGCGGCATACTGAATCAGGTCACTGCCCGTGAAGTTACTGAAAAACTTGGCCAGTTCAGCTTCATTTCTGGCGCGCTCAGTCAACGCCTGCTGCAACGATTGCTTCGCGCGATCACTGCGAACGCCTGTCAGTCCATTGATGTCCAGAAAGCTCAGGGGATTCTGGTAGGCAAACTGATAAGGGTTGAGCAGATCCGGATTGGCGATCATTGGCCAGAGTGGTTCACGCGTGAGGAAACTTGCCGTGTGCGAATCGTATATCCGGGCACGCATCTGGTAGTAACGACCAGAAGAATCCAGTTGTCTGATGCCATACTGGCCGTTGAACGTGAAGGGTTGCTCGATGTTGCCCAACTGAGCCAGGACCTGACCGTAGGGCAGGTAGGCGTAGGCATTGCTGACGTTGCCATTGATATTGGTCAGCACCATCGTGCTGCCCACGCGGTCAAAGTCGAAATGGTGAACGGCATTTCCATCGTTGATGTCAATCAGGTACAGCAGTGTGCCCTCGGGCGAGAATACGAAATACTGATCAAAACCACCGCCAGCATTCTGTACCGCCACCATAGGGCGCCCTCCCAATGCGGCATTGTAATGATAGCGGTGGAGTTCGGTGTCGAGCGTCGTGATCACATCACCCAGCCCGTTGTGACTCAGAATCTGGCCGTTGAAGCCGGTGAGGCGGTTGGCTGCATCCCAGGCCAGTATATCCCCTTGCGACTGGGTGCGACGCCCGCGAGTGTCGTAGCCAAAACCCGCGCTGTTGACCTGAGAGGCAGCGTCGACGCTGAAATTCTGAACGGCTGGAGTGAATAGAGTACTGTCGAGGCTGATGGGGCTAACCACCGACTGATCGATCACATCGCCGATGGCATTGAGACTGTATTGCAGGTCCAGGTAATCGGTTCCGGTGACCGTGTGATTTCCGCGAATGCGTGTCAGACGATCGGCAGCGTCATAGCTGAATTCGGTCTGCGTGTTGTTGCTTCGATCGATCAGCGTCAGGCGGCGATCCAGATCGTAACTGAAATCGATGACAGTGCCTGTCAGTGTGTCACTGACCTGAGTCAGCAGGCCGGTGACGGGGTCGTAACTGTATGTAACCTCGAACAGACCATTGTTGTAACTGACCGAGGACAATCGGCTAGCGGCAGTGTAACTGGCACCAAAACTGATCCCGTTGCTGCTGCTGTCGATGATCACGCCCTCAGCGTCATAACTCAGGTCCAACCCACTGGTAGATGTCAGCCGATCGAGTGCGTCGAAATTGTAGCCCAGCAAGAGCGGGCCGCTGTGGGTGATCTGGGTGATGTTGCTGTTGGCATCATAGCTGAGTGTGCGTGTGTCGCCGTCCGGAAAGGTAATCTGTGACAGACGCCCGCGACCATCCTGGGCAAAGCTGGTTGTTTGAGCAAGCGGATCATTCATGGCCTGCACGCGCCCTTCGGGTGAATACTGGAATCCCCAGGATTCACCATTGGGGTCGGTCAGGCTCTCGAGCTGACCGCTGTCTGTGTAGGCATAGCTGGCGTTGCGATTGGGTGTGCCCGACGCATCAAGATGCGTGGACTCAATCAGCGACGAATTGGCATCGAACTGATACTGGATGCTGCGATCATCCGCTGTACGGATTTCATTGACGCGACTGCGTGCGTCATAGCCTATTTCAGTGCGTTGCCCCAATGGGTTCTCGATGGCGGTGAATCGTCCCATGCGGTCCGACTCGAGCGTGGTGTTGTGTTGCAGTGGTGTGGTGATGCTGGAAGGGATACCTTCGCTGTCATAGCCCAGGATCAGGGTAGAGCCGCCAATGCTGACAGTGGTCAGGTCATTGCGTGGGTTGTAGCCGAATGCGGTGGTAATGCCATCCGCATCGGTCGTGCTGGCCAGTCGGCGCAGTGCATCATATGTGCGAGTACGCGTGCTGCCCAGGCGATTGGTGATGGCATCAATCTCGTCCATCAGGTTGTAACTGAACTGCGTCAGCAGCCCATTCGGGTCCTGGATTGAGACCCGGTTATCGTTTGAGTCATAGCTGAACTGTGCCGTATTGCCATTGGCATCGACGATGGAGGTTATGCGATCACTGGCGTCATAGATGATGTTGATCTGAGGTGCGCTGGGTTCACCTGTCTGTGGCGGCAGGATCTGAATCAGGCGTTTGAGAGTGTCATATTGATACACGGTCAGGCCCGTGGCACTGTCCGATTCAGTACCGAGTGTACCGTCGGGGTTGTAGTCGAATTCAAGACTGCCACCATCGGGCCCGTTGATCGAGGTGACCAGACCCTGGTTGTTGTGACTCACCATGGTGGCTATGCCCAGTGGATTGACAAACGTGCTGACGTTGCCGACTGCGTCATGCTGTAGCTGTACCGTACTGCCATCGGCGTACTCGATCTGTGTCAGGTTGTAGAAATCGAAGCTGACTGTACCGGCCCCTGTTCCAAACGTCTGGGTCTGCAACTGATAGGTGAAGCTCGTGGTATTGCCTTCTGCATCGGTATAGCTGGCCAGGTTGCCAGACGGTGCGTGGTATTGTCGGGTGCTGATTCCCTGACTGTTGCCCGTGTTTTGATCGAACAGGGTTTGTGGGCGACTGGCGCTGTCGTAGGTGAGTTGAATCGACGCGCCTGTGCGATCCAGTACATCGATTGCTGCGGTGGCGTGGGGGTCGTGAGTAAAGACGGTGCTGCCGGCCGGGTCAATGATGGTGGTCATGCCTGGCGCAGGTGTATCCAGCTGGATGTCCATCGGGTTGCCAAAGGCGTCCTGTTGCTGAGTTACAGTTCCGGTGCTGTTGTAAGTCTGGCTGAAGGGCGTATTGCCCTCTGGCAGTTGAATTGCAGTCAACAGTGGGCCGTGGGAGGTGCTGGTGTCATAGCTGTATTGCGTGGTGTTGCCCAGTGCATTGGTGGCCGATGTCAGTATCCCGCTGGTGTAACCGAAATCGAGGTTACGGCTGCCATCGGAAATGCGCGTCAACTGACCGCCTGTGTAGCTGAACTGCAGCATGCGGCCCAGTCCGTCCGAGATGCGATCGATAGTGCGGCTGCCACCGACGATAAAGGTGTAATTGATGTTCAGGCGATTACCGTTGCGGTCCTCAATGGATTCCAGACGTCCGAACGACAGCGACAGGTTGTTTAAGCCATCGAAGGCGTAGACCCGATCCCGTGAAGGGTCCATCAGTCGATATTCATCGCCTGCGAATCTGAGCTGGAACGGAATTCGCAACGGCTCGTCCAGCACCCATTCACCTGTCCCGCCATCGCGCAAAAACCTCAGCACCTGGCCGCCGAAATAGATGATTTCAATGGTGTCGCTGTCGGGTTGTGTCAGTTGCAGCTCGAAATCATGCAGCCAGTTGGTGCCCAGCGGACTGCTGACGCGGCCGTCGTCGCTGAGGAAGGCAGCATAACGGCGCACGAAGCGCAGTGGCAGCGGGCCACCCAGATCAATATCAACGGCTGGTACGGTATAGAATTCACCCGTGGCGGCGTTGATCGGGTCGCCGGCATCGCGGGCCTCTGGCATGTTGGCGACCGTTGATTGTCCAGAGCTATCGGGCATGTCGCAGTTGTTTTTCGCCCCGAGTGTCGCAGGTGCCGGCAACGGCTCCTCGGGAAAGGTCTTCTCAGAGGCGTCCGGACAAAATTGCAGGCTGTCACGGGTCGGGTGACCGTTGCCGTTCTCATTACCGCCCTTGATCAGATGGCCCATGTTGTCTGCAGACAAGCGTTTGTATTCAATGAATTCGTACTCGGCACTTCGCACAGTGTTCAAGGGCGTATTGAACGGGATCGGCTCATCAAGTTCATACAAGCCGAGCCCGTGAATCTCGTCTTCAGACACGAGAAAGAAGGTATCCTCGGGTCCGATAACCACATAACCGTCCGCATTCGGGGTCAGGCCATCAAGATCAATACTGGACAGTGAGCGATCAGGTTCATCATCAGGTACTAACGGTGTAGATGAAATCGCTGAGACCAGCACCAGGCCGTTGAGGTTTGGCTGATCAGTATAGATTTCAATGAATTGTCGGACGCTCGTTCCGTCCTGCTCAATCCCGTCAAATTCATTGATGGCATACAGTCGGTTGAGCTGATCACAACTGCCGTCATTGGGTCCGAAGTAGTAACCGCTGTCGGAATTGGGAATTTTTTCACCCTCGGCAAACTTGGCCGCAAGGTCCGAATTGGTCCACATGATGGGCGGCTCGGCCGTATTAGTCTTGATCGCAGCCAATCCCGGGTTCAGCGGCTGACCGTCCGTGGTGATGGTGTTGGCATCGGTCTGCTGGTCGACGTCATCGTGCAGTGAGAAACCGAACTGGTTGTTGCCGAACGGCACCGAGAGTGGTGGCGTCACGGCGACACCATTGCTGTCGGTGCTGACATTCAGCGTCACAGTTTCGACTTCATTTCCGTCACTGTCGTGAATTCTGGCAGAGAAGGTGTAGCCGGTGTTGGCGCGTCCACGCAGACCAAGAAAATACTCGCGTGTACCGCGGCTGTTATCAGGACAGATCTGCTGGATCAGCAAATTATCATTGTCGGCCTCCTCGAAGCGCACGCCCGTAAAGCGTTCTACGCCGGGTGAGTTGAAATCGAACCCAGCCGCATGCTGAAGGATCACTACCCGGTTATCCGGACTGTTGTTCTGCTGCATGTCGAGAATTTGCGTGATGTCGGTCTGATCCAGCGTCACCAGTTCAGGACTGGCCACCGTGCCATAGAAAAACGGACCGATCACCTGTGGATGGGGCAGGGTTGGGCGCTGAAAAGGCGGCAGATCCGACAGGTCGCGCGACACGATGTAGAACTTGTCCGGTTCGTCGGCATTGATGGTCTCTGCCTCGGCGCGAAATTCGAGATTTCCGCTGTAGCGAATGAGAGGCAGTGGAAAAGGATCGGGTGGATCAGGCAGCGCTTCGGTGCTGTCTGCCGGATCGGTGAACACCCAGCCTCGTGGGCTGCTGAAACCATTCAGGCACAATCCTCGACCGAACAGGGTGACAAATTCCTCAATGGTCTGTGCATTGGCACAATCGGTGATTACCGAGCCTGTCTGTGCCCGGGCAGGCTGGAGCAACATCCCGCACCACAGAAGAACAATTGAGGCAATCAATGCCCGTGTCAGTGAGGAGTGCCGCTGTGTGACGGCGAATGATGGGTTGGTCTGTGTCTGCTGTCTCATCACCTGCTCAATCCTGTTGCGAAGTACAGGTTTCAATACGCAGCAGGGCGTCAGTCGGCTCAGTGCACAGTGGTGATGCCCGGCGTCGAATGAACCATTTGCAGGTTCGTGTCGTATTGCTCAGGAAATCATCAGGAATCAGCAGTCGATGAATCAACAGGGACACAACATAGCGCTGGGGAATAAATCGGGCGGCAGACCACGGTGGTGGCTGCTGACGTTGTTGATCGTCTCATCGGTACAGGCGATAGAATACGAGTACGATGGCGCAGGGCGACTGTCTCGAGTGGTCTATGATAGCGGTGTTGTCATTACCTACAGCTACGACGCCAGCGGCAACCTGTTGCAGCGCGATGTCACTGAACAGGTACTGGTCAGTGATATCGCTTTCAATCTGGCGGTGGACATTGCGCTAGAGAACGATGGTCAGATTTCACTCACTGTCAATCGCGGCGTTACCGCCACTGGTGCTGCCAGCATCGACTATACCTTTACTGACGGCACGGCCACCAACGGCGCCGATTATTCGGGTATTGCGGGTAGTCTGAACTGGCCCGACGGAGACCAGGCTGACCGGTTCATCATCGTGCCGCTGATTGATGATGCACTCGAAGAAATGGACGAGACCTTCACCATCAATCTGATCAACCCGCAGGGCAATGCCCAATTGGGGGCACAAGCCACTCTGACGGTGACATTGCTTGATGACGACGCACCGCTGTTTGAAGATGGGTTCGAAGACTAGACCATCCAGGCCTCTATGATTACTCAGTTTTCTGGGCAGAATATCGTGGCATCCGATGGATCTCATGTTGTCTGTTGACGTTCATCAAACCCTTGATCTAACCCATAAGTATCATTGACAGAGCCCGTCTGACTTCTGGATATCGCGCTGTAGCTGGCGCTATACTGGATTGACACACGAGATTCTCATACATGATATCGACAGCCAGTCACCTGCCTGACCTCTCCCGCATACCTCGGGTGGATTCTGTCGGCGTGTCTGAAAGGGTAGCGCGCTTCTGCAAGCGCAGTATCAAGGCTGATTCCAAGCTTGAAGCACTGAAGACGGTTTTGAGCATGATCGACCTGACCACTCTGGAAGGTCAGGATACGGCAGGCAAGGTCAGACAGTTGTGCCAGAAGGCCCTTCGGTTGCATGCAAGCCGCACGGATCTGCCCCGGGTGGCCGCAGTCTGTGTGTACCCGACGCTGGTCGGAGTTGCCAGAAAAGCGCTGGCCGGCAGCGACATCAAGGTCGCCTCAGTCGCCACGGCATTTCCCAGTGGTATGGCGCCGATCGAAATCAAGCTGGCCGAGACCCGCATGGCAGTGGAGGAAGGTGCGGATGAGATCGACATGGTGATCTCAAGAGGTGCCTTCCATCAGGGTCGATATGATGAGGTGTTCGAGGAAATTGCAGCGATCAAGCAGGCCTGTGGAACATCACATCTGAAGGTGATTCTCGAAACGGGCGAGTTGGGAACCCTCGATCATGTGCGAAGAGCCAGTGTCATTGCCATGCATGCCGGCGCGGATTTCATCAAGACCTCAACAGGCAAGGTGCAGCCAGCCGCCACGCTACCGGTGACATTGGTCATGTTGCAGGCCATTCGGGACCACTATCATGACACCCGAGTCAAGGTTGGCATGAAGCCGGCCGGTGGAATTTCCACAGCCAAGCTGGCCATTCAGTACCTCATCATGCTGCGCGAGACGCTCGGCAACGACTGGATGACACCGGATCTGTTCCGGTTCGGCGTCAGTTCACTGGCCAACGATGTGCTGATGCAACTGGAAAAACAACGCATGGGTGCATACCAGTCTGCGGATTACTTTTCCAGGGACTGACTGGGCAGGATGAATCCATGACACAGAAAACCACAGAAACCGGCGTCCCCAGTCTGGATTTCAAATCAGGCTGGCAATACGATCCCGCTCCCGAGGGAACCGATCACATTCAGCTGTCAGCACAGTATTCGCATTTCATCGATGGCGAATTCGTTTCGCCGTCTGACGGTGATTACTTCGACTCGATCAATCCGGCCACCGAGAAAAAACTGACCAGCGTGGCTCGCGGCAGTCGCGAGGATGTGGACAGGGCAGTTCAGGCCGCCAGGCGTGCCCATGAAACGGTGTGGTCAAGAATGTCCCCAGCGGATCGCGGCCGCTATCTTTTTCGCATCGCCAGACTGCTGCAGGAACGTGCAAGGGAGTTTGCGGTCATCGAGACGATGGACGGTGGCAAACCTATCCGTGAGTCGCGTGATATCGACCTGCCGCTGGTAGCGGCACATTTCTTCTACAATGCGGGCTGGGCCGACAAATTGCCCTATGCCTTTCCGGGACAGACTCCCCAGTCGCTGGGTGTGGCCGCTCAGATCATTCCCTGGAACTTCCCATTGCTGATGGCCGCCTGGAAAATCGCACCGGCACTGGCCTGTGGTAACACTCTGGTGCTGAAGCCGGCAGAGACCACCTCCGTCTCTGTGATGAAACTGGCTGAGCTGATGCAGGATGCCGATCTGCCACCCGGTGTGGTCAATATCGTGACGGGTGCTGGAGAAACTGGTGCAGCACTGGTAGAGCACCCGGATATAGACAAGGTCGCCTTCACAGGTTCGACTGAAGTTGGCAAGCAGATCCAGCGCCAGCTGGCAGGCAGTGGCAAACGCGTCACGCTGGAACTGGGCGGCAAAGCTGCCAACATTGTTTTTGCCGATGCCGCCATTGATCAGGCGGTTGAAGGCATTGTCAATGGCATATTCTTCAACCAGGGACACGTTTGTTGTGCCGGCAGTCGACTGCTGGTTCAGGAATCGGTGGCCAGCGAGGTGATCGACAAGCTCAAGGAGCGCATGGAGACCCTGATCGTGGGTGATCCGCTGGACAAGAACACCGATATCGGTGCCATCAATTCGCGAGAACAGCTGGATCGAATCACGGCCTACATGAATATCGCAGAGGATGAGGGCGTCGGGGTTTACCAGAGCAGTTGTGCTGTACCCGAGTCCGGTTTCTGGTGTCGGCCGACCCTGTTCACGGGTGTGGCGCAGTCCAGCCGAGTGGTCCAGGAGGAGATCTTTGGACCGGTGCTGGCGATACAGACGTTCAGAACGCTGGATGAGGCGGTCACCAAGGCCAACAATACACCCTATGGCTTGTCAGGAGGTGTCTGGACAGACAAGGGCGCAAAAATCTTCAGGGTCACCCGCGACATTCGAGCCGGCGTCATCTGGGCCAATACCTTCAATAAATTTGATCCGGCCTCACCCTTTGGCGGTTTCAGGGAAAGCGGAATCGGACGAGAGGGTGGCCTGCAGGGTCTCAACCCCTATGTGAATCTGACTTGAACAGGAGAGATTGGTGGGCAGCAAGTCAAAATCAGGATCAGCATCAACACTGAATCACAGCGGGAAAGAGTCGGGTCGGGACGGCAGCCGTTCCAGCAGTCTGTCGGTCCACAAGACATACAAGCTCTATATCAATGGATGCTTCAGCAGAACTGAATCGGGGCGTTATTTCAAGCTTGAGCGAGATGAGTCATCGATTGCCGACATCAGTCGGGCCAGCAGGAAAGATCTGCGCGAAGCGGTCGTGGCCGCCCGTCGTGCCCAGAAAAAATGGGCAGACAGCAGTGCCTATCTCAAGGGCCAGATTCTCTATCGTGTGGCTGAAATGCTGGAAGGACGCCGACAGCAGTTCGTCGATGAGCTGTCAACTCAGGGCTTGTCATCCGAACAGGCGAAACAGGATGTGAATCAGTCCATTGATTGTCTGGTTCACTATGCCGGATGGTCGGACAAGTATCAGCAGGTGGCCAGCTCGGTCAATCCCGTTGCCTCCTCGCACTTCAACTTTTCAATGCCTGAAGCGACGGGTGTGGTTGCTCTGCTGGCACCACAAGCTCACGGCCTGGTCGGACTGGTTGCCAATATTGCCCCCATTATCGTGGGCGGCAATACCGTGGTTGCACTGGCCTCGGCGACCTATCCACTGTGTGCCATCAGTTTCGCCGAAGTGCTGCATACGGCAGATGTGCCAGCCGGCGTGGTCAACCTGCTGACCGGATTCGAGGATGAACTGGTGGAGCCCTTCGCAACGCATATGGATGTGAACGCCCTGATCTACTGCGGTGACAGTGAAGAAAAAATCCTGCAGATCGAATCGCTTGCTGCCTGCAATGTCAAACGGGTGACGCTGCGGCCTCAGCTGATCACAATGGGGCCGCACACCATCATGGACACACAGGAGCTTAAGACCACCTGGCATCCTGTCGGTGGCTGAGCCAGCACATCATGTCTGACAGGGGTTGATTCAGCCTGCCCGGAATGCCTCGACCGCTTCCAGTTGTGGCATGGCAGGTGCTGTCCCGGCCTGTGTGGTGGACAAGCCAGCCACCGTGTTTGCATATTCGATAGCCTGATGAAAATCATCCGCATACCTGCTCATGCCGGCAGCCAGGCCACCATTGAAGGCATCACCCGCCCCGGTCGTATCCCTTGCCTGAACATTGATAGCGGGTACGCGAAAGTAACGGTGTTCCTGAACTCTGGGGTTGTTGCCGTGTGCCGGGTTATGTGAGATGAAGCAACCCTTGTCACCCAGGGTTAGCACCACGGTGGCGACATTCGCCTCACAGCAATAGGCGTGAATGGCCTCATCACTTTCAAGCCAGAAATCGTCGGGTATTGTACGATCGAGCACGTGTTTCATCATGAACACGAACTCTGTCTCATTGGGTGTGATGACATCGGCCGACTGAATGAGGGCCAGGTTCAGCTCCTCATTGATGGGTGCAGGATTGAGCAGCGTTGTTGTCTGATTGTCACGTGCTATGCTGAGCGCCCTTTCGGTTGCAGCGATATTGTTCTCGACCTGACAGATCAGGAATCGGGCATTGGCGATGTCATCTCCGAACGCATCAATATGCGTTGTTGACAAGTGCTCGTTGGCTCCCAGAGCCACCACAATCAGGTTTTGTGCATTCTCATCGACCACGATTGATGCCGCTGCGGTCGGGTATTCGGGACAGACCTGCAATTCGGCCTGCATGCCTTCGCTGGCAATGAAATCGCGAACGCCATCGGCAAAGATGTCATCACCAACCGCACCGATGAAAAGCGTGTCGACATTTTGACGATTGCATGCCACGGCCTGATTGAACCCCTTGCCCCCGGGACCTGTCATGAAGGTGCCGATCCGGGTTTCTCCAGGCGACGGAAACACCGCAGTCTGAAAGGCGAGATCCTGAACATAACTGCCGACTACCACAACATCTGCCATCCACCTGTCCTCCTTATCTGAGCAGGCCCTTGTTTCGTTTGCTGGCCAGCAAGCCGGATAACCAGTCGGGGTCATCCAGCAGCTGTTCTATTCCACCACCACAGAATTGGGTGGTCAAGCGGTAGAGATCCTCCATCAATGTGCCGGACTGGCACACGGGTGTCCGTGTCCGTACTGCATCAAGCGCCGTGATCAATCTTGTGGCCAGTGTGGTGTAGATCGAATCGATACGCTTATCCAGATTGTCGCCTCTCGCCCCCCGGTATACCTCCATGGCATTGACCCGCACCGTTTCTGTTCTCGGGTAGTTGGAACACATCAGGTTCCAGTTGTCACCGTCCTCGCTCTGGTCTCCTGCACTGCGAAAGTCGGAACGGAATACCACCGAGGGAATGTCAAGGTGCTTGGCGATCATGAATTCCACCACGGTACCGGAATCAAGATCGGCACCGTCAAAATTGAACAACCCCAGATCCGATTCGATCACCAGTCGTAAATCCTGATTCCGTATCGAGACCTTTCGGTCGACTCCCTGTTCGTGGTCCTGCGGCATGACACAGTAATACCGACCCTCTGACAGCCGATCAATATAGCTCGCCAGCAGGGCGTTTCCGACTAGATGCTTGTGGTCAAAAATATCGCCTGCAAAGTAGATGCTGTAACGCTCACTCATGCGTGTGTCCCTCCACTGCTTGCAACATGATGTATGAGACCGTATTCCAATATACTCGATTTACCGGGGGGCGACAGGGCATGGGTCAATTGAATGCCCGATCGGCTATGTTAAATTATCATGCGGCTGAAGAGCTTCTGCGGTGTCAGGCAGGACAGTGAAGGCAGCAGTCGTTTGTAACTCTGAACCAGGCCGCCATGAATTGACGACGTATCAAATTGGGGCCATCATCGACGCCTGATCAAATCCAGTGCAAGCTCGCTTGCCCTGAACCTGGGGAGTCAAGATCATGAGATTCATATTCGTAGCAGTTTTCCTGTCTTTCACCAGTGCCCTTGCTCAAAGTCCATTGCGCAGCCAGCTTGTCGAGCTAGATGTGGACTCCGGCGTTGTCAGAAATACCGGCACTGAACGTGGCGTGGTTTTCGAACACGTCGTGCGTGTCGAGGGTGTGCCCTGGATCCGGATGCATTTTTCGAAGGCCGATCTGGGTCAGCAAACTGAAATAAGACTGACCTCGCTGCAGGACGGCGCAGTGCAGGTTCATGATGCTGAAACCCTGCAGGAATGGCGATATACCAGTGCCTATTTCAACGGCGATGCCGTCAGGGTAGAACTGATCGATTCACCCGGAAGAAGCAGCCAGATACAGATCAATGAGATCAGTGTGGGCGAAATAGTCTCAAACGATCCGGTCGCTGGGCGATCCATCTGTGGTCCGGCAGATGATCGGCTGCTGAGCACCGATGCACGGACGGCGCGCGTGATGCCGATCGGATGTACGGCATGGCTGATTGATGATGCCAACGGTTGCTTCCTTACCGCAGGCCACTGTGTGGAGGATGCAGGCGGCGCACTTGATGTGAATTTCAGTGTGGTCGAGTTTGATGTGCCGCTGTCCAATTCGAATGGATCCACCAATCATGCCGCTCCCGAAAACCAGTACGCCATCGATTTGAGTTCGGTGCAATGGGATCTGACCGTCATCGGCAATGACTGGGCCTATTTCGGCGCACACCCGAACAGCCAGTCGCGGCTGAAACCGGCTGAGGTTCAGGGAAGTACCTTCACGCTGGCCGATCCGCCGGCGGCACCCGGCGGTGAGACCATTCGCATCACCGGGTATGGCAGCATCGACGGCACCCAGGGCACACCGCTGGAGTGGAGTCAGGTTCAGACCACACACACCGGACCCATCGCCAGCATTTCCGGCACGGTACTGCGCTACGTGGTCGACACCACTGGCGGGGATTCAGGATCAGCCGTTGAAGTTGAAGGCACCGGCACATCGATCGGCATTCACACCAATGCCGGCTGTACGGCTGGTGGTGGCTCCAATCAGGCTACATCACTGGCCAATGTGGCACTGCAGAATGCCCTGTCGAATCCGATCGGCAGCTGCCTGACCGGTGAACCCGAAATCCGGATTGAACAGAACACACCAATCGCTGCAGACATTCCGACCACCGGCCATTCATTCCAGGTCGACATACTGGATCGTGACGGCATGCCGGCCGCATTCAATTCGGCCACACTAATCTATGATCATGGTGACGGCGACATGATGGCCGCATTGACACCGGTCAGTGGGGCAACCTACGAGGCCACCCTGCCGGCCATGGAATGTGCCTCCAACGTCAGTTTCAAGGTGGATGTGGAGACCACATCCACAGCGATCGTGCACCATCCATTCACACCCGAGAATTCAGCCGACCGACGTTTTCTCAGGCGTGTCGGCGATACCTTCAATGATACATTCCGTGACACCTTTGAAACCGATATGGGATGGACAGTCGACAGTGATCCCAGTCTCACAGCTGGTGCCTGGGAACGTGGCGTACCGGCGGGCTACGGTCGTCGGCAGGATCCACCCTGGGATGCCGACACATCCGGCTCGGCCTACATCACGCAGAATGCGGCCGGCAATACCGATGTGGATGGCGGCGCCACACGCCTGGTCTCACCAGTGATGGATGCCACAAGCCCCGATTCGCAAATCTCCTACTGGCGCTGGTGGGGTGATAATGGCACCAGCGACGACACCTTCACAGTGGAAGTCTCCGATGATGCAGGCGGTTCATGGACGGTACTCGAAACCGTCAGCACAGGCGTTGCTGCCGAATGGGTATTCTCCTCATTCAGGGTGGCTGATTTTGTCGGTAACACCAACCAGTTCCAGATTCGCTTTACTGCCGATGACAGCGGTGGCGGGAGCATTATCGAGGCCGGCATCGACGGCGTTACACTGGAATCGGCTCCGCTGGGCCAGGCCTGTCCACCGATCTTCGAGGACGGATTCGAAACGCCAATGCCGTGATGTCGAACTCCAGCGAGAGTCAACACTGCAATATCAAGGGGCCGGATCTGAATGATCCGGCCTTTTTTTTACTTATCTGGGTCTGTCGTCATCAACCAGAAGCCGGTTGACCAGCGCTAAAACCTGTCCCTGTCCTTTTCGCTAATGGATTGGTCCCCAAACTGACAGAAACCGGCAACATTCACGAAGATTGTCGACGTATTCTGACTCGCATGGCTGATCGATAGCCGGGGTCGGAATGACAACCGTTTCCCCGATCATTTCGAATCAGTATCGAGACGAATTTGACAACCCAGGGGAAAATAATGAAAAGACTGTACTGCCTGTTACCGCTGCTGTTCGTGATGTCGGCCAGCGCCTATGAAGAATTCTGGCTGGAACCCGAGAACGGTGTGATTCAATCCACCATGATTGTGGCGAATGACAACCAGGCCAGCGAGGGCCGCTACGTAATGGTGCCCGAGGGCGTGGCCGGCCTCGGCAAGGTGGAGCTGTATTTTGATGTTGGGGCCGGCTCTGCAGTGCCGACGAGTGATGAGTACGTGGTCTGGCTACGGCACAAGTCACCCGGCGGCGGCAGCAACTCGGTGTATGCCTACATCGATGGTGTGGAAAAGATCACCTGGCACCTGCCGGTGACGGTTCAGTGGTCCTGGCACAAACTGAATCGCAGCTTTTCTTTGCGCAATGGCCGGCACCAGTTACGCCTTCGAAATCGTGAAGACGGCACCATGATCGACAAGGTGTTCATCACCAACGGCGATACGGTGCCGACACACCAGGGCCCAGTCGCCGATAATTCGGCACACATCTGGATCGAGGTTGAGGACGATGAACGTGTTGCCCGGGTGGGCGATTTTGCCAATCTGATCAGCGACAACACGGCCAGCCAGGGCCAGTGCGCACTGGTGGGTGCAGTGGGCGGCCACGCGACCTTCAATTTCGATGTGCCGAAAACAGGACTCTACAAGATCAGTGTGCGCACGCGCTCACCGAGTCAGAGCGCCAATTCATTCTGGCTCAATCTGGATGGCCAGGGTGAGGTGAAATGGCACATCGACATCAACGATGACTGGCACTGGAGTTCGCCGCCGCTGGGCAACAGCGGCCTCGTGCAACTGACCGAGGGCAGCCACAGCCTGCGCATCCGTAAGCGAGAGGCCGGTACAGGCCTGGACAAGCTCATGATCACACCACAGACGGGCCTCGATCTGGATCCGGCGGATGGCATCACCATGAAAGCCCAGGTCTTTGATCCGGAAACCTGGGCACCACCCCGCACGCAGGACAACCTGCAGTCGGGTATCATTCAGGATTTTTCCTATGCGGGCTACGATGGGCATGACTCCCCGTTCAATACCGTGATCACACTGCAGGATGGTGACACACCTGCAATCCTGATTGATGGCCACAGCGGCGAGTATCAAGTTGGTTTTGACAACATGGGACCTGGCCCCGCTATCGACAACAGGAATTACAATTCAGGCCCGCTGATCAACCGCATGCTTGAGATAGCAGGCGATCTTGCCGCCATCGACAACAATGTTCTGGTGAGTTTGCCCTCGGGCGATTTCTTTGTCGATCCGATCTCGCATACAGAGAACGAAGCGATTCGCATTCGTCGCTCATTTGTTCACCTGACCGGCGAAGGCATGGATAAAACTCGAATCATTCAGATCAAGAAACGGTTGGATCACGCCACAGTGGATCACGACAACATGGACCCGAATGACACCTTGCGCTCTCGTGCAGTTATCGCAGTGGCGCCCTTCAATAATCGCGACTGTCGCCCTGATGACACCAAGGGCTCCAAGTTTCTTCAGACCAATACACTCATCGGAGCCATGGATCTGTCTAATGGTGTCGAACTCGGGCAGCGATATGTTCCCGAGGCAGACGGCCAGTGGCAGGATCTCTGGGTCATCATTCGCCAGGGTACGCTCGACCACGATGACCCGGAACGTCTGGTCATTGGCGATAACTCCGGGAACAGGGATACGCCGGCCTCGGGTATATCCGAGGGTGTGGCCTTCCTGAGGCGCATTGATGAACACGACTACCTGAATGCACCGATTCGCTGGGCATTTGATGGATCTACACCTGACGATGGAATAAAGCCTCAAATTGGTCCGCCCTGCATGCAGCCATTGGAGGAGTTCAGCATCCGAAATCTCGCCATTGGTGTTGAGGCGATGGACAATTTCTTCAACAACTATCCAGCATTCAGGAAGGAAAAAGACGGCAATAGAATCTACTACACAGAAATGGGTTTAACCGTCACATGCGATGATGGCCTGAAATTCCACTGCTGGAACACTGAGGGCAACACGGCCTACTACCTGCACAACTCCTATGCAATTCGCACACGCTTTGCCGTCAACGGCATTATCGAGAATATCTCCAGTCTGGAGACTCGCCCGGCCACATCGAGTCTTCCACCCGTACATTTGTCCTCCGGTGGTATCGAGCTGTCCAACAGTGCCTTCATCACAGTGCGCAATGTCGATTTGCAGCACCCGCAGTACAAGGGCTACACCGGCAATGGTTACCTGTTTCGCCTGCTGGGCCAGGAAAACCTGATTGAACAGTCGTCAGCCAAAGCCGGCAGGCACAACTATTCCTTTATCAACCGCATCAGCAGCGGCAACGTCTTGCTGGACAGCCAGTCGATCGATGCCGAGCTGCCCTTGGATTTTCACCAGCACATGTCGGTCTCCAACCTGATCGACAACATGACGCTCAATAATGACTACATCTCGGCCATCTTCAGGGAAGTGGGCACGCACGGCAACACCACTTCGCAGTCAGTGATCTGGAACACCATCAGCCGCAATCGCAATGAGCTGGACAGTTGCACACGCAATGGACACAGTTATTGCATCGTGCACACAGGTCAGTATGGGCCGGGCTACGTGCTGGGTACGTACCGCGAGGATGACACCAACCCGAACAGTCTGTCGTTTGTGAGAAGGAACTCGATCGACGGCGATGATGATGTCATCGATTCAGTTGGAATGCCGATGTACCCGCAGTCGCTGTACCGCTGGCAGCGTGAGAAGCGTCTGGGGAACTGAATTCAGCAGTTGTTTTGACTTTGCTTTTGGAATTCGGGTAATTCTCAGCCTGTTCATCTATAATTCGCCGGCATGCTGCACCCAATCATGGACTTGATGGTGCAGCTATGCCGTGCGCTTTCAGCGGTGTTGTTTCATTCAGCAGCACAATTCAGCTAATTCGGCTCACGTTTTTTAAGCCATTCAACGTGATGGTCCGGATCTGATTGTCTCAGTTTCCGTGTCATATACGCGAATCTTTCAGGAAACAGAATTCAACAGGAGTCGTCATGCGGATAGTTCACGTACTGATGTTCACATTGCCGGTGTGCCTGCTGGCAGATGCCGCCCTCGCCTCAGCCTCATTCCAGACTGTCCAGAACCTGGAGGAGAGCTCGATGTACGAGTTTTACCGGCATTCGAAGGTCGATTTTGAAACCACGCCGGTGATTGCCACTCACGATCTGGGTACCAACGGCTTGCAGATCACATCAATGGCCTGGGACAGGGATGCCAGTCTGCTGTATGCGCTGGTGGGGGGCACCGAGGCTCAGGCAGGTTCATTACCCAGGCAGCTGCGCCAGATTGATCCCGATACCGGTGCTCCGGGTCAGACGATCAACCTTGCCGGTTTTGAACTCAGTGACGAAGAAGTCACCGGTCTGGCCTTCGATGCCGACAACACCTGTCATGTGTCAACGGTGTTTCGCGGCGACAGTCCCATTTCATCCCGCCTGTACACCTGCGATGTACAAACCGGTCAGCTCACGCTGCGCGAGACCTTAAGCGATCGTGAGCTATTGGATGTCAGCGCAGGCTGCGAGGGCGAGTTGTATCTGATTGATGCCGCCAGTGATCAGATCCTGATCGGCAGTGTCGATAATGACAGCATCACCCCGCGCGTGGACGCACCATTCGTTCTCACGCTTGATCAGGGGCTGGCATTCGATCGTCGCGATCAGGATCTGTATGGTTTCTTCGTGAACCTGTCGAGGTTTAACAGGCTGCAAACGGTAGAACTGGCAGTACAGACAATTGGGCGACTGCTCAATAACGCACGCCGCGGCTTGTTCCAGAGTGCCGTCCAGTCAACCTGTGTCAGTAAGGGTGAGCCGCTGAATCGCGGTCACTCGGGTGCCTGGTTCGACCCACAGGCCCCTGGTCAGGGTTTTCTGTTCGATATCTATCCCGATACGAATCTGGCATTTGTCGCCTGGTTTACCCATGATCTGTCTGCACTTGAGGGGGATACGGCAGTTATCGGTGATGGCCAGCATCGCTGGTTGACGGCACAGGGTAATCTGACGGATGAATCGAGTCTGGTGCTGACGGTCAGCGAGACCGTGAACGGTGTCTTCAATTCGGATGATGCGGTCACCACAAGCCCGATTGGTCAGATGACGGTCACAGTGTTCGATTGCGAATCCGGCCAGGTGAGTTATGACCTCTATGAAGGCTCATTGCAGGGCGAGATTCCGATTCGCAGAATCTCCAATGATCAGGCCGGCTTCTGCAGGAGTTTGAGAAATGACTGAGTTCATCAATAAATCAACAACTGTTCCGGTGAGCGTGATCAACAGCTCAAACAGACACTCTGCCCCTCGTAAGCATCGTTCTGCAGTCGCCTGGGTTGTCCTCTGGCTCAGTCTGATTCTGACTGGCACTTCCCACGCTGCGGAGGATTCCATTTCCTATGCATTCAATATCGCCGGTGTCGGACCGACACCCGGGACGACTCAGGGCCTGCAGCTCTATCGTCACGAACTGGGTGATTTCGCCGGAGCAACACTGATACGCGAGTACCCTTACCCCAATAACCGGGTCCCCTTTTTCCTCGAATGGAATCAGGACATGACGGTGCTCTATGGGCTTCGTGAGAGCGATTATGATCTTGTCGCCCTCGATATAGAAACCGGTGAAATGGTCGATATTGCGCCACTGACCGGCTTGAGGGAGGGCGATGTGCCTGTAGGATTGGCAATCGATCAGAACAACCGCTGTTTTGTGACCGCTTCTGCTACCGTACCACCATTGCTTTCTTCACGTCATACCCTCTACCAATGCAACTTTAATACCGGTGAACTCACCTACATTGGCGAAGATTTTCTTGCCGGTGTTATCTCGGGAACCGCTGCCGATTGTGACGGCAATCTCTATGCGCTTCAGCTGAACGGTGGAGGATCGGTGTGGAAGATCAGCACTGCGGACGCATCTATTGAAGTCTTTACCAGCTTTGATATCGGACTCCAGTTCCTGCAGTCCATAACCTACGACCGTTACGCAAACCAGCTGTACGGTTATCTTTATCAGGGCACTGTGGGTGACGAGAACCTGAACAAGTACGTCCGCATCGATCCACAAACCGGTGAATTCACGATTCTCAGTGATACCGATCCCTATGGTGAATTCATCGGTGCCGCCCGTACCACCTGTCGCGATACGGCGGTGACGCCCGGTTTTGCCGGTGCCTGGTTCAATCCCGAAACGCCCGGGCAGGGGATTCTGCTGGATGTGCTGTCGAACTCGGATCAGCTGTTCATGGCCTGGTTTACGCATGAAGTGGCTGGTGCTGCCACAACTGAAGCAGCGACAGTGGGTGATGACAATCATCGCTGGTTGACTGCACAGGGTACTCTTGGCACTGACTTGTCCGTCACGCTGGATCTGTTTGTCACTGCTGGCGGTGAGTTTGTCACCTCAACCGATGTGCAAACCACCCGAGTGGGTGAGGCCACGCTGAGTTTCACCTCCTGCACGGCAGGGACTCTGGCCTATACGCTGGATGACAGTGGTCTGACTGGATCATTCCCGATTTCACGGCTGGCCGGTGATGGCATTGCCTTGTGTGAAACGCTGCTGGATGCATCTGCCGCCCGGTAGAAAACTCACATACTGCACCGAGTCGTCTGGGATCGGTGCAGTCAGTCCGGCTTTCTGAAGAACTCGACGCTGGCCTCGTCGAATGATTCAACAGTCTGAACTTCGAGCCAGGCCAGGCGTTCATTGGTGTCGACATTCCACAGGCTGTATCCGAACGGGTGCAGCACGCCATCAACCCAGCGGAAATCGATCCAGCGTTCCTCGATCCGGATCGGTGTCGGGTCCTGTGTGGGGTGCAGTGGCCGGGTGGCGCGTGACCGTTCCAGTCGAAAAGTGTCAGCATTGACGTAATAGTCGATATCGGTGCCGAAGGTCGACACCACATTGATGAGGTAATAGGCCTGGCCATTGAAAGACTTGCAGCCGGATGAAGTCACCGTGGCACCCAGGCTCTCCATCTGATGCAGTCCATATAGATGAACTGGCGAGACCGCACCCTGGTTGACCCCCTTTTCGGCATAGCCACCGACGTACTCAGCTGGTTTGTCGCCCCATTTTTCCCAGCCGCGTTGGCCATCAAAACCCTCGACGATTACCTCGCCGTCATCGTACACGGCCTCGATCCACATGTAGCCGGGTTTCATCACGCGGTAATCAAAACGCGGGTTCCACTTGCCCTCGTGATTGGTGCTGACCAGCCTGAGTGCGTGCTGAGCATCCAGTGCCTCACCGCCACGAGCCTGGTGATACTGCTTGAGCACATCATCCAGTGACAGCGTGCAGTCATTCGCACTGGCGACAGAACAGGATAGGGCAAGTGAGACAAATACCAGTACCTTAATGCTGTGCTTCACGCTGCTGCTCCTGTCGGCTGTTGGTGGTCATCAACATAGGGCAGAGCAGCCTTGACGCATAGCCTGCATCGGCGATTGGGTTAGCCAATCGGTGAACGGGTCAGTTGGCGTGTTGGTCGGGTCAGTTCAACAGATGCTGTTGCACGGCCTGGCCATGGCTGCGTGAGGATTCCAGCACGGTTCCATCGCTCATCTGAATTCGAAAACGACCTCGTGACAGCGGTGTCACCTGATCGACCTGTGCCGGATTGACGATGGCCGAGCGATGAATGCGAAGAAAGCCAGACAGGCCGAGTCGCTCCTCGAGTGAGCGAATGGTACGACGGTCCAGAAAGGTTCGTTCTGCAGTGATGATTTCAACATAATCGCCCGCCGCCGTGATGGCACTGATATGATCCACATCAAGCCGGCGCTTGCTGCCGCGGTCGTCCACCACCAGCTTGTCCGGGCCTGCTGCCTGCTGTTCTGCCGGCTCGTGCGCCAGACGCCCCTTCAGATAGACCTGCTGGATGAACAGCTCATTCCAGAACCAGTACACCAGTGCAAAATTCATCACACCCGAGAACCACATGCCAACACTGACGTTGGCAAAGGCAATGCCATGCTGGGTGAAGGTGATGGCATTGATGGCAACCACGCACAGTAGCGCCACCACATAGGCAATTGGCATGGTAATGAAACGCAGGCGCAACTCATCAACATGACGTAGTCGATCTATCAGTGTGGTGAGAAAGAAAGAGGACAGAAAACCGGCCATGGTCAGAAAGACATTCCGCACCAGAGCCGTAAACCATGGCATTTGTGTCAGGCCTGAAATCAGCAGGGTTGTCCCGGCGATCAGCCAGAACATCAGCTGAAACCACCAGAACGCCTTGTCGCGCGTGTCGATCATGCCGGCATTGTACCGCGGTCGTTTGTCAGTTTGCCTGTGAAATGAGCTGGGTCATCTGCGCATGTCATCACATCGGCTTTTGCGACTTTTCGTGTGCAAGAATTGCCCGGTCTCATCTGAATTCTTTTCCGCTGTCTGAGTTTTTAATCGGAATACGAACCTCACTATGCGGTTGCGAAATTTAATCCATCCGCGTATCGAATCAATTACAAGGACATATAATGATTTCAAAAACAAAACTCGCACTGGCCATGATGGCCATTGTACCTGCTGTACAAGCTGCGGAACCAACCAGTGAGCTTCTCACCATGGAAGATCTGATGACCATGGATTACGAGCAGGTCGATTCACACACAATCAAGTCAGAGAAAAACGGATTGTCTGTGGAAATCCAGCAGGGCAAGCAGGCCGCAATCGAGCACCTGCTCGAACTGCAGGCCGAGCTTGAAATTCTGAACGAATCGAACAAGACGGCAATGGACAGCAAGCGTGAAGGTCAGGTCATCTCGGAACTGAAGGAAACCACCGTTCTTCTCAATGAAATCGCCACACTGGAAGCGATGATCGAGAATGACAACTGGCAGAAGTCTGCCAGTGATGGTTCATTCAGCAACAGTCTGTGCCAGACCACTTACAATCTGGACTATGAAGTGGCACGTGCTGCGTTCAATTACAGTCTGATCATCACGGCGTCAACCGAGCTCAACGGCGTTGGCCCACGCCCACCGCATGCCAGAGCTGGCAGCATCAAGGCCAAGGCCATCATGCGACCGCAGGGTCCCAACCTTGTCAAGGACACCGAGCTGGTTCAATTTGATGACACCTGGTTTCAGACACATGTCGCGACAGCAAGTGTCCAGTCGGGTCTTCACAGCAGCAACACCATCATCCCCTGGAAGGGTGTGGCTGTACTGACGCACGATTTCCCATTCTGCAATGCCTTCAGCAAGATCCGTGTCTGGGGTGAGAATTCCTATACCTCGGCGATCAATATTACCGATGTGACGTACGACTAGATTTTAAAAATTGCAACGCCCGGATAAATTGAAAATCAATCCGGGCGTTGCGCTTACAGTGTATTCCATGTGACAGGTGACAGTTCCTGATCGATCAAGCCATAGACAGGTCAGCTGGTGAAAATGACAGGACTTCTGTCACTTGAGCAGAATTCATCTGTGAGGCAACATGGTTCCATGCACCATAAAACCGAAAGTATAGTCTCATCACTGTTCATGACACTGGTGATTGCGGGAATCACCGCAGCCATCATTGGCCTTGTTCTGGATGGATTCACCATTGCCCCGAATAACGGCACGTCGCTGTACATCATGCTGATCACGGCTGTATTTCTGGTGATTTCATTCCTCGCCAACAAGGCACCACGCGCCGTCTGCGCACTGAGTCTGACAGCAACCATCGCGATTTCAATCTATCTGGTAACACAAGTGACAGGCACCATTGATCCGCTGCTGTCGACTACTCAGCTCGTCTTCATCATCGTCTACATGTTACTGTTGACCACGCTGATCTGGACGGCATTGTCCAGGCAGTCGACAACTGCAGAACCACTGATGGACTGGGTGGAAGCCGTCGCCGATGGTGGTGAGAATCAGCCTCATACCGACAGTCGGATCGTGCGCCGCAGCAGGAACAGGCGAGATCGTAACCGCTCCCGTCTGACCACGAATGTCAGCCCGCCCAGATATCGGGGCTAGAACCACATCCTTGCTCGTGCTGATGTCGCATCATCTGTGTGGGTTCTGATCAGCCTGTACGTGAGAGGATCACGCGCTCAATTTCACCTTAGATATATGTAGTGCGACAAAAGTGTGACGCGTATCACACTTTATGGTGGGATGATCGGAACTGTGATCACAGCTTACTGTGAGCCATCTCATCTGGTCAGCACGATTATTGAGGGGAGTGCGCCCATGAAACGAATCGTCATCTGTGCCGACGGCACCTGGAACAAACCCGATCAGAAGGACCGCGGCAAGCGCAAACCCACCAATGTGGTGAAGACGGCACGTGGTGTCCTGCCCATTGCCAGTGACGGTGTACACCAGCTCACCTGGTATAACGATGGCGTTGGTACAAACTGGGGGCTCGACAAGATTGCCGGTGGTGGATTTGGCGTCGGATTATCGGCCAACATCGTCGAGGCCTATCAGTTTCTGGTGCTCAATTACAATCCGGGTGACGAGATCTATCTGTTCGGCTTCTCGCGAGGTGCCTATACCGTCAGATCGCTGGCCGGTGTCGTCGACAGCATCGGGATTCTCAGCAAGGATCATGCCTTCTTCATACCCGATGCCTACACCCTGTACCGAAACCGGGCAAGCCAGAACGAACTGGATGAATTCAGACAGGCGCATGACGCCATGGATGCATCGATTCGTTACGTTGGTGTCTGGGACACGGTCGGTGCACTCGGCATCCCTACCGGTCTGTTCAAGTCGTTCAACAAGCGCTACGAATTTCATCAGGTACACCTTGCGCCGAGTATCGAGCACGGTTATCACGCCCTGGCCATTGATGAACGGCGGCGACCGTTCAGGCCCTCGCTCTGGTCATTGCCTGAAGACTCCGATCAGGTCATGGAACAGATGTGGTTTCCCGGTGTGCACTCCAATATCGGTGGCGGCTACGAGAAGGATGGCCTGTCGAACATCGCACTGCACTGGCTGAAGGAAAAGGCAGGGGCGCTTGGGCTGGAGTGTGATGAGGATTTTCTGGCGCACTATCGGCCCTGGTACGGTCACGAATTGCGCAAATCCCTCACCTTCATGTACCGCCTGCTGATACCCATACAGCGCGACATCGGCAAGATGGATCGCGGTAACGAATCCGTCCACCACTCAGCCATCCGTCGCATGAAAAAGCACGACGACTACCGACCAAAGAACCTGCTCGACTATCTGGAGCGCCATCCTGAAGCCGCCCAGATCGATGAACCCGAAGAGGATGCCGCATGATATTCATCGACCGCAATCAATTGATTGAACCACCCGTTCTCAGCGATCGTGGTGAGAAGGAGCTTGAGAAAGCCAGGCAGGTGTTCGAGACATCTGGCAGGAAGGGCGGCTATGCACGATTCCAGTTCAGGCTGCATCGCCATCCGGATGTACGAAAAACGCTGGTACAGTTGTTTAATGGCAAGTGTGCCTATTGCGAAAGCCGGGTCGACGAGAAGATGGGGTCCGATGTTGAACACTTCCGGCCCAAGAAAGGCTGCATCGATGACAAGGGCACGCTGTTTCCGCATCACTACTGGTGGCTGGCATTGTCCTGGAGCAATCTGTATCTGGCCTGTGTTGCCTGTAATCGTGCCAAGAAAAACCGCTTTCCCATTCTCGGAGAGCGTGCCTCGGTCGATGATATGGAAACCCTGGTCGAGCGACTTTACCAGATCGAACAACCGTTGCTGCTGGATCCCTGCCGGCGTGATGATGAGCCCGAGGCGCATTTTGTCTACAGTTCAGATGGCAGGATCAACAGCGATACCGAACGCGGCCGTGTCACCATCGAAACCTGTGCCCTGAACCGGCGCTCGCTGGTTGCTGCGCGCCTGGATCGCCTGAAGCAGGTGGAGGCCATCATGTCGACGTCGCGTACGGCGATTGACAATGCCAGTGATGAGGAACGCCCCGAACTGATCCGGCAACTGATTGAGGTAGTGAAGACATCAACCACGGACGACAGCCCCTACGCAGGCATGTGTCGGCAACTCACGCGCCATTTTCTTGATGAAATGGGATTGTGGGCCGACGAGCTGGATCAGGAACTCACACGACAGGTGGGTAGCTCACGATTTGTCAGTGATGATGAACGCAAGAAAGTGTTCGATGACTACAGTGCCTTCAAGCAATCGAAGGTCTCCTACTCGCTGGATGAGGATGAGGCCGGCGACTATTACGAGAAATCGCACACCATCCAGAAAATCGTCATCCGAAATTTCAGGCCCATCGAAGACCTGACTCTGGAAGTCAACGGAGACGAAGAGGTGCCCTGGATGATGTTGCTGGGTGAAAACGGTTGTGGCAAGTCTTCGGCCATACGCGCCATCGCATTGACGCTGATGGGAGAAAAGGCACGCAGCGACCCGTCACTGGCACTGGATGCAAGTGAATACCTGCGGCGTGGCGAAGACTCGGGCGCAGTTGAAGTGTATCTCAGTGGTCTGGAAGAGCCATTGATACTGGAACTGAAAAAGGACGATCCCACCTTCTATGGCGACACTGCCTTGAAGGTATTGCTGCTGGCTTATGGCTCCACCCGACTGCTGCCGCGTCATACCGATGATGAGGTGGTGATCAGTCCGGCACGCGTTTCCAATCTGTTCAACCCGTTCACGCCCCTGCTTGATGCCAGTGCCTGGCTGCTGCAACAGAGTCCGGCTGAATTCGAGGAACTGAAGCCTGCGCTGAAACAACTGCTCAACCTCGGTGAGGGAGACGACCTTCATCAGAATCATGATGAGAATCTTGTCGAGGTCACCTTGCACGGCGACACCGTGGTGCTGGAGCACCTGAGCGATGGCTATCAGTGCGTCGTGGCTCTGGCGGTGGAAATCATGGCCGTGATGAAAGAGCGATGGACCGATATCTCGGTTGCCGAAGGCATTGTCCTGCTGGATGAGGTTGGCTCGCACCTGCACCCCAGCTGGAAGATGAAAATCGTCAGTTCTCTTCGCGATACCTTTCCGTCAGTACAGTTCATCGTCAGCTCTCACGATCCGCTGTGTCTGCGTGGCATGAAGGACAGGGAAGTCTGGGTCATGGACCGAACCGAGGATGGCAAGGTGATCGCCTCGAACGAGCTGCCGAATCACGAAACCATGCGCGTCGATCAGATTCTGCAATCGGAATTCTTTGATCTGGACGACACCGTGGATGAGGAAACCAACGAACTGTTCAGGAAATACTACGATCTACTGAGAAACAGGGACAGGGATGCCATGCAGGAAGATGAACTCGACACGCTGCGGCAGAAACTCAAAGCGATGGGTGCGCTGGGTGAAAATGAGCGCGAGCGCATGATGCTGGACGCCATCGATGAATACCGTGCGGATCGGACACTGGAGGTCAGCGCCGAGGGGCGAAAGGCGCTGAAGGATGGCACCAGAGCGCGGCTCAAGGAAATCTGGAGCTCGGCGATGGAGAAGAAACTGACCATCCAGACGGACAGTGAGTCATCATCATGATTCATGTTGATCGCAGCCAGGTGGCCGCTCCGCCTTCACTCACGCAGGACGATGGTGCCGGTGTGATCGAAACGCGTGAGGCCATCGAGTTCTATTCCGATGATGCCAACCTGGACAAGAAGTTTGATTTCCAGCAGTACGGTAAACCCGATGTCAAGGACAGACTGATCCGGTTGTTTCACGGCAAATGCGCCTATTGCGAGAGCAAGGCCGTGAGTGTGCACGACAGCGATATTGAACACTTCAGGCCCAAGGGTGCTGTCGAGATCAACAACCAGCGCGCCAAGCCCGGTTATTACTGGCTGGCGGCTCATTGGGAAAACCTGTTCCTTTCCTGTCAGCACTGTAATCAGAAACGCAAGCACAGGCTTGACGGTGGCGGCACACAATCATCGGGCAAGACCGACAAATTTCCGGTACTGGATGAGCATGATCGTGTCAGGCACGACGATCTGCCCGATAATCTGATCGACAACAATAATCACGTCGACATGGATCGTCTCGCCGAGCTGTGTGAAAACGAACCCTGTCTGTTGCTGGATCCCTGCAAGGACGACCCGCAGCAGCACCTGGAGTTTCTCGACGACGGTGCCGTTATCCCGGCAAACACGGCGCAGGAGCAGGTCATGCCACTGGGTCACAATTCCATCGAGGTGTTCGGTCTGCACCGACCTCAGCTGGTCACCGACCGGGCCACTGAACTGGTCAAGCTCAATGTCGCCATCATGATGGTGCAGCAGTTCGCGCAGCTGCTGGATAACGATCCCACCAACGCGCAGCTGCAACAGATGCTGACCGACGCCATTATCGGTCTGGAAGTGCATTGCGATCCCAATCAGCGCTTCAGCGGTATGGCCAGGCAGATTGTCGACAGGTTCAAGGCTGACGAGCTGGGACTGTAATCAGACAGTACTCAGGCATCTGTTCAGGTTTCACAGCTGCCTGTGAAGTGGCGTGTGTTGATCAACTCAGTGAAAAATCCACCGCAACAGGGTGAGAGAAAAGTGTGACGAAGTTCACACTATTAATAGGGGTACTTTGCCCCGATTGAGTCATCAGGGGGTGTGCATGTCAGGCATGAACAATATCGAACACGTGGTTGTGGCCATGTTCGAAAACCGGTCCTTCGATAACCTGCTGGGCTGGCTCTATGGCGAGAACGGGAATCAGCCGAGTCAGATTATTCCAGCCTCCTCGCAGCCGAAGAGTTATCAGGGACTGAGCACGAACACCTGGTTCAACATTCTCAATGGTAAACGAACCTATGCCAGCCAGCCCACCACAGGCTGGCCAAGGAATTTCAATCCCATGGTGGTGCCCGATCCCGATCCGGGTGAGAAATTCAAGTACATGAACCAGCAGATCTTTGGTACGCGTGACCCGCAGCCGGGCGATGCGGCCAACATGAGCGGTTTCCTGCAGAACTACGCCGATTTGCACGGCACCAATGATGCCGACAAGATCATGCAGACCTACAGCACCGATCAGGCCAGCGTCATTAACCGTCTGGCGCAGCATTTTGCCGTCAGTGATGAATGGCACGCCTCGGCACCCTGCCAGACCTGGCCCAACCGGGGTTTCGTGCACACGGGGTCATCGGATGGGCACATCAACAACGACTGGTACGAGCCTTACGATATCCAGACCATTTTCAATGTGATGCAGGATCAGAAAATATCCTGGGGCGTGTATTCCGATGTCAGTGTGGCCGAAGAATCGCTCACCTATATCCAGTTTCTGCCAAAGCTGTTGACGCACGCCTCGCATTTTCACACATTTGATGATTTCGAGAAAAAGTGCCAGGCCGATGAATCGGCACCACCCAACCACAAGCTGCAGAGCTACACCTTTGTCGAACCGCGATTCATGCCGCTGCTGGAAGGGGGCATGCCCAATGATTACCATCCGCCGCATAATGTGTGTCGCGGCGAGCAGTTTCTGGCGCGAGTCTACAATGCCGTTCGGACCAGCCCGTACCGGGACAGGATCCTGCTGCTGATCACCTTTGATGAACATGGCGGTTGTTACGACCATCTGCCGCCACTGAAACCGGCCACGCCACCGCTGCCAGGGTCTGTTTCCCGATACGACAATTTCGATTTCACACGATTTGGTGTGCGAATTCCGACCATCGCGATTTCCAGTTACGTGCAACCGGGCACACTGTTTCGTTCGGATCGGGATGCGCCCTATGACCACACCTCCATACTGGCCACACTGCGGGACTGGAAATCGATGGACAGCCATCCGTCTGTTCCGTTTCTGCCCAGCCCAAGAATCAGCAATGCGCCCACGCTGGATCAGGTTCTGACACTTGATGAAGGCAGCAGGAATACACACTGGCCCGAAATTCAGGCCAGCTGCACAGTGGGTGAAGACGATGAATCAGATGACATTGAGCTCAATGATGTTCAGATCAGTCTTATCATCGGCATGCTGAATATCGCCAACGGCAACAGCTATATCGGTCAGGACAAGGTAGAGGAAATCAGAAGCAAATTGAAAACCTATGGTGATGCCCTTCAGTTCATTCGGGATCTCAAGAGTTGATGGTTATCACAGAAACGACCCGCACACAGGGGGATCAGATTGAATTACGACTGACTGGGTGAGAGAAACTGCTGACTCAGTCCACACTAATAAGAGGGGTACGAGAATTCAATTCACAATCACAGTGCCCCGTATCCATACTCAATTGAGGGGGCACGATGAACGATTCCAGTAGCACAACCGACCACAGCCATTTGCTGACGCTTGAAAATACCGATCCCATACAGATGGGGTTCTGGGTGCCGAACCGGGTGTGGGCCACGGCGCACTACCTGATCCCACTGCGAGAGGAAATTGCGAAGCGAAAAGCCGAAGGTACACTGAAACCTCTCACACCCGTTATGGCCGATTTCAAGGCCTGGGTCACCGGGCACAGTGTGTACCGCATGTGGGTGAATTCGATGATCGAGCAGGCCAATGAATTTGTCTGCGGACTGGATGAGAAAACCCGCAAGCAGATACGCCATGACGGTGATGTGGTCTGGATTGACGGCTACAACAGCCTGTTCGAGATCCTCAACGAGATCATCACCACCTCGCCTGCCTTCAACGAAACTGTAATGGTGGGCACGCCGATGAACGGACTGCTGGCTGTGGCCATGGCAACCGAAGCGGGACTTGCCCTGTTTCATGATGCCACCTTCAACGCTGAGTTCAGAAAGGTACTGAACGCCTGGAATACCTACCTCAAGACCAGCGCCTCGCTGGACAAGCTGGATATCAGGGACCCGGAAAAACCCGGTTCGTGGATATCGGAAAAAGCAAAAGCCAAGGGCGTGTGGAAGGACATGGTGAAGCATCCCCATGAGCCCGGCTACGGTTATCCCTCATGGAATGATTTCTTTCTGAGACAGTTCGAACCCGGTGCGCGGCCGTTCAAGGGCGATCCGAAAACACAGATCAACATTGGCTGTGAGACCACGCCCTGGATGTATGAAAAGAAAGCGAAGCTGAAAAAACGGTTCTGGATCAAGGACGTCAACTATTCGCTGCTGGATCTGTTTGGCGGGCAGAAGCAATGGGCAAAACTGTTCAAGGGCGGTCAGATCTACCAGGGGTTTCTGTCGGCCACCCATTATCACCGCTGGCGCGCACCGCTGGATGGCAAGCTGATTCGATCCTGGGTTGAGCCGGGCACGTATTTCGCGCAGCGACCAGGGCAGGGCGAAGACCCGGGTACCTGGGAAGGTACGGAATCGCAGCCCTATCTGGGACATGTCGCTGCACGGGCCATTTTCATCTTCAAGCACAAGACCTGCGGCTACGTGGCACTGATCTGTATCGGCATGGTGGAAGTGTCGACCTGTGTCATCGAGCCCAGTCGTTTCATCGTGGGCGAGGGTCAGAAACCGGTTCACATCACCCGTGATACGGAAATCGGACATTTCGAGTTTGGCGGTTCCACACACATGATGATCTTCCAGAAGGACAAGGTGAAACTGAAGAAATGGGCACGTCATGCAATCAGTCATCAGAATGACAAGAACCCGACGGCGATGGGCAGCGTGATCGCCACCGCGATCGGGGATGACGAGGATTAATCACGCTAGAACAACAAGCTCATCCAGCACAGGCGTCATAACAATCAGACAGGTAGAGAGGAGAATGACATGACACAGTCAGCCTATGCCATCTCGGCAGACGGACAGGTTTCCTGGATCGATTCGACCGGACAGAATGTGCCCTTATCCGACAAGGGATTTGCACTTCAGATCAACAGTGACTACGACGGAACGCTGTGGGCCGTGACGACTGATGTCGGGCCCAACGGCAACACCATCCAGTACCTCAAGGGCTTTCCGGAAAATTTATCCAAGTGGGTGTCACTGGACAAGAGTCTGGGTGCGGATCAGGTGGTGGCGCGTACGCCGGGACAATGCATTTTCCTGGCGCCGGATCAATCCATCCACACCGCCGATGCTGATGGCAATCACAAGCAGATCGCTCCGGCGGGTACCGCACAGCAGATCGCCACCATGGGCAATCTGCCAATCTACATCATGACCAACGAAATCGATAACGGGGGTGCGGTCATCAAGCAATCGGCCGATGAGGGTGCCACCTGGACGGTGGTCAAAAACGGCACTGCGGTCAAGGCCGAGCAGATTCTGGTGCAGGTCTACAACTATCTGGTGTTCCTCGATGAAGACGGCCGGCCAGGATTTCTGGATGCCACCAGCGACAATGCAATCAACTACACCGGCCCTAAGGGCCTGGCCCTGAACCTTGGCCTGGGCGGACAGAACGAGTGGTGGGTGGTTTCCACCGAAAACGACGAACAGGGCGGTAACCTGCTCAAATACTGGGATGGAGAGTCCTCGGAAGCCAGTGGCTGGCATACCACCACAAAACCAATTGCCGGAGTAGCAGTGGCAGGTAACTGATCCTCTCAGACCTGTGTCGTTCACGTTGACATCATGTGACATCTGTCGCATGATTGCGACATGACACCATCACCGACTGAACTGATACTCCTGAAGCAGCTGTGGCGTTGTGGCACCCTCAGTGCGCGTGAACTGCACCAGGCTGCCGAAACCGAGCTCGACTGGTCCTATTCCTCGACCCGCAAGACGCTGGAGCGCATGCAGCAGAAGGGACTGGTGCGTTCGTCACAATCACACGGGCTCAATGTGTACCGGGCGAAGGCCCGCAAGTTACCCACCATTGCGGCCATGGTAAAACGTTTCGCTTCCGATGTGCTGGGCCTGAGCGGGCCGCTACCCGTATCCAATCTGGTTGACAGTACACTGCTGGATGACAGGGAACTGGAGAAGCTGGAACAGCTGTTGCGTGAAGAAGCGGCAGACGGTTCTGATTCAGAACACGAGGGCAGGCCCGAATGATTGCACTCGGTCAGTGGGTGCTGCTTGGACTCCTCATCAGTGCCATCCTGGGCATCATGGCGAAGCTGGTGCAGCATCGATCAGCCTCGGTGGTGACCTGGCCGGCATTCTGGTCAACGTTGCTCTCGCTGAGCCTCATCATCCCGCTGATGACGGTCATGCTGACCCTGTTTCCAACGGCCAACCCGGTTCAGCACCTGCCATTACCCGACTGGTCATTGCTGGAGTCGACCACCTCGATGGCGAACAGTTCGGCCGCGAATCATCCGGTGCTGTTTGATCTGAATGTGATCTGGCAGCTGATCTCGATGGTCTATCTTTCAGGTCTGCTGATCAGTGTCATCCGCCTTCTGCTCGGCCGATATCGGCTCGCAAGACTGATTGATCGGGCCACACTCTGGCGGCAATACCCAGTCCAGATCCTGCTCAGTGACCAGGCGCCGGCAGCCTTCGCCTGTCAGTCGCTGCTGAGTAATCAGCAGCGGATTATCCTGCCGTCTGACTATGCTGAACTGATGGAGTCTGATGCACTGGATGCAGTGCTGCGACATGAACAGGCCCATATCAATCGAAATGATGATCGCTGGGGAATCTGCTGGCGAGTTGTGCTCTGTCTGTGCTGGCCATCACCCTGGGTGAGACAGTTTTTCATGGGCTGGGTGCTGAGCACCGAACTGCAGTGTGACCAGGCAGCAGTTCAGCATCAGCCGGATCACGCGCGTCGTGCCTATGCCCGATCGGTGGTGCAGGCGCATTTCATAACGGCGAACCGGGTAGTGACGTACCCGGCCGCCTCCTTCTCACCTCATCTTTGGAGCGAATCAATGAGAATTAAATACATTCTGTCGGGTGACCCCCTGCAGATCAAGAGCAGCAAAGCCCGGCGCGGACTTTTGACGGTCGCCACCATCACAGCCATTTCGGTGTCGATGGCCCTGTCGGTACACGCCGATTCCGAAACGGGCACCAGCCCCGGTTACAAGGCATCCCCGTTCAGTGAATGGGTGAGTGGTCGTGTTACCTCGGAATTCGGCAGGCGCCCGATCCGCAAGGGCAGTGAAGAAACACAGTTCCACCGCGGTATCGATATTGCAGCCGCCGAGGGCACGGAAATTCGCATGCCCGATGATGGCGTGATCATCGAAGCAACCGATCTCTATAATGACATGCCGGCCTATGGCAAGGTGGTCATTATCGAGACTGCCGATCAGACCCGCACCATGCTGGCGCACTTGAGTGAATACAGTGTCACCCAGGGCCAGCGAGTATCGAAGGGTGTACCGATTGCCAGAATGGGATCGACCGGGCGAAGCAGTGGTCCGCATGCACACATCGAAACCTGGGTTGATGGCAAGCGCGTGAATCCACGCGAGGTGTGGTAGACAACAATGATTGCCCGGTTCATCCCGGGCAATCCACTGTTCGAGCAGCAACGACAGGATACAGCCATGACAGGATCATCATCTTCTGAACAGTTCCTGCGATTTCGCGCATTATCAATCAGTATCCTGCTCTGTCTGCTGACACTATCCTGCGGCCTGGAGCGAGAAGAGTCGACTCTGATTGACACGACGCCAGCTGGCAAGAGAATCGCCCTGTCATTCGATGATGCGCCACGTGGTCAGGGCCCACGCTATACGGGTCAGGAACGAACGGATCGCTTGATCAGGGCACTGCAACAGGCCCGTGCGCCTCAGGCAGTCTTCTTCGTCACCCCGCGAGATTTTGAACGTGAGGGTGGGCTGAAGCGTGTTCTCCAGTATGCTGAAGCCGGCCATCTGGTTGCCAACCACAGCAATACCCATCCATGGCTCAGTCGATCAGATGCCGAAGACTATCTCCGTGATATCGACGATGCCGAAGCGCAGTTGATCAATCTTCCCAATCATCGTCCCTTGTTCCGTTACCCGTATCTGGATGAAGGGCGAGGGCAGCCGCGACAGCAGATCGTGGCGGCAGGATTGAAGGCGCGAGGGTTCAGCAACGGCTATGTCACTGTTGATAACTACGACTGGTATCTGGAGTTGAAATGGCAACAGGCCGTCAAGGCAGGTTTGGTCGTTGACGAAAAAGCCCTGGGCCAGGCCTATGTCGAGATCCTGATGTCGGCCGTCCGTTTCTACGACGAGCTTGCCGTGACTCATCTGGGCCGCTCACCCGCACACGTGCTGCTGTTGCACGAGAATGATCTGGCTGCGCAATTCATCGGCGATCTCGTTGTCGCCCTCAGGGCCGACGGCTGGACACTGATCAGTCCCGATCAGGCCTACGACGATCCGATCGCAGGCCGGATCCCCGTCACGTTGAAAACCGGTCAGGGACGTGTCGCTGCTCTGGCCATCGACGCAGGCGCAGATCCGAAGACCCTGACTCATCTGGCGCTGGAGGAAAAACTGATCGATCAATACCTGGATCGACATCATGTGTTCTCAAAACCAGACACAGGTCAGTAAGTCGTAATTAACGTGTACTTTTCAATTAACAGATAATTCCGGGTCTGGAAATTCAGATCCGGTTGTAGTCCTGTTTATTCTGAAAGACAACGACTTTCGAACTGGTTATTTCCAAGCCGTGTCAGATTGAGAGCCAGGTTGTCGAATACTGGATCGGTCTCGGTGATGATCTCGATGCTGTTGCAGCCTGTGCGGCGCAAAGAGAGGGTGCCCACCTCATCGCCCTGTGACGCAGTGGATGTAAAGTAGTTGCCTCCCGTGAATACCTGCAGTGGCATGTCGATTGCCTGCTGGCCGTTTTCATAGTCGGCCTGACCCACCAGCCACAGTGGCGCGCCATCCATCTGAGTATAGAAGGTCACAAACAGATACTGGCGGTCGCTGGTTTCGCCGTGGTGAATGCTCAGGCCCTGGTTGGGAATCTCGGCTGTATTCCACAGGCCGCTCATGTCAGAGCCAAGATCAGGTGAATCGTTGAGTCGGTATAGCGCGTTTGTACCGGTGCTGGTATCGGTGGCCAGTAAATGGGCCGGCCCATCCTCTGAATCATAGGTTGAAACAATGGACAGTTGTGGTTGTTGCAGTACAGCGAGTGATTCTGCCTCGCCGGGACGAAACAGGCGCCCAGGTGATCCCTGATTATATAGCAGGCTCTCGTTATCCGATGCCACGCTGAACACTTCACGCGAGTCAGGCAAGCCACTCACCTGAATGAAATTGAATGCCGTATCAAACAGGACCACACCATATCCGCTGTTGTTGCCGAATCCACCCAGGCAAACGATTTGATGCGTCTGCTGACCGGGTGTGAAGTGACGCACCGTCAGCAGATCGCAGGGACCGGGATCGGTAATCACCAGATCCAGTGATGCACTGCCCTCGGCCAGCAGGGCAATGGGTGAGGCGAGGCGGTTGGTGGCGGTGGAAAAGGGCGACACTTCACGATACAGCAACAGATCATCCTGTTGGGTAAAACGCCTGATATCAATGGTTGATGTACCGGGCATTTCAAGTAAAAGAGGGGCCCCGTCGGAGCCAAACACCAGCAGGTCCTTTCGACTGTCGACGGTATCGGCAATGCCGGTACAACGCGCGCCATCTGGGGTGGGTTGCAAACTCTCGACGGCGGTAACACCGGATGATGAGATATCGACGAGGCTGACATCGCCGGATTGCTGGCGATAGACTGCAGAGGAATTATTGTCGTACTGAAACACCATCGTTCCGTCATTGAGCACACACAATGATTCGGTGTCGACATTTGACAATGGATCATTGCCTGCACCTTCAGACAGAACCTCCAGCTGGATGCCATCTGTACTCAACAGACCACCATTGGTAGTGGGCACATAGGCGCGGCCCTGTTGTACGGTCAATCGATCAAAGATGTTGGTCTGTTCTGACAGTGCAAAGGTACCGGCTTCAGTACCATTGCTGCTCCACAGCATCACGGTATCGGCAAAGCCCACGGCGAAAACAACGCGATTGCCTACCGGGTGCAGGCCACGAACATTGAATTCTGACAGTACAGTTGTGTTCCCACTGGCTTCATCGTAACGCCACAGCTTCGGTCTGCTGCCGTCATCACCGATGAAAAAAACGCCATCTTCGTCAAAGACTGCATTGGTGCCGCCGATCAGTGAGTCTTTCTCGGCAACTTCGATCTGATCGGGAATTGGTAATCTGTCGACTGAGAGTGCAAATGCGGTGCTGTGGGCCAGCAGGCAGACGGCCAGGGGTTTCAGTAACTTCATTGCTTTGTTCTCTATTGGATTCTAATGCGATCAGAGTGTTGTGTTGAGTCTACTTGATGATCGCGCAAGACACAGGAAAATCAGGACAGTGAGCAGCAATGGCATCACAGTCCTGATCAGTTTCGACAGATACATCCAGTTACAGTTAGTAACACAATTTCATCCTGAATTAACCGGCCGTTAACACCGGGTACAGCATTCTGATAGCGAACCTTAATCAATCCTGCGGGGGATAAAACAAATGCGTATTTTCAAGTTTTTACTGGCTGGCCTGTTGCTGATGTCTGACATTGTTCAGGCCGAGCCAATTGTCATCAAGCCGGTAACCATTGGTGATAACCAATCCATCCTGACCAGCCTGCACACGACCTTCGGATCGAAAGTGGCATTTGCCGGTGATCGGCTGGTGTTTCTGTCGTATACACCATCGGGTGACGGATCCGAAGTCCGTTTCTGGTCAACCGATGGCACCAACCCTGGAACGGTCTTGCTGAGCGAGTCGGCCATTTCCGCCAGAAATGAACTGCTGCAATTCAATGGCCAGGTGTATTTCATGGCTAAAACCGATGCATTGGCCGATGAGCAACTCTGGGTTACGGATGGCACGCCCGATGGTACCCGAGCGATTGCTGACACGGTGGTTGATTTCGGTCGCGCCACGGTTTCGGGTGGCGCCATCTATATCGAAGACACTATCAATGACGAATTACTGGTCACCGATGGTCAACTGGTGCAACGACTAGTCGAGACGGATCTGACTGGTGACAACATCAGCGTTTCGGAGCATCTGTTCGATCTCTGCGGCTTTGCGCCTACAGATTTCGTCAACTGGGGTCGATCAAACGATGCCAATGTGCTGGTTCGGTATCAGGATGGTGTGCTTACCGATGTCAGCAGTGACGCACTGAGCTTTCAGCTGGGCGGGGTGAACAGAGCCATTGCCAGTGGCGACAGCTGTTTCTTCACCGTTCGCGGAGAGGGTCAGCATCAGGTCCTGCGCGTCAGGCAGGATGGTCAGGTTGACGAAATACAGATTCCCGGAGACATCAGCAAGAATTCATGGATCACAGAATCGTTCGGCGAAGTCTTCGCCTATCGCGTTGATTCCAACGGTGTTGCATCATCAATTGTCAGGCTGGATGATGAGTCAACCAGTCCCGAAGTGGTGCTTGAAGACGGACTTGCGGGAAACAACTCCATTTCGTTACAGGCATTCAGTATCAGCCGGGATTTCATCTATGGTCGTTATTATGCGGGTTTGCTCGACCCTCCGGGCAGTTCGATACTGGCCATTGATCGCACAACCGGTGTCGAGACATTTACCGGCATCACACCGATCGACTTTCAAACGGTGAGTATTGATGACAGAGAGCTGATCATCCCGTTCACGGTGACTCAGTTCAACACCTCAACCCTGGTGGATTTCTATCAGCAGGGTGAGTTCGTGCCGGGCCTCAACCTGCACGACATCGATATCAAATCGGTATACCGTGATCGGAAAAACCCGGACAACACGAAGGTGTTCTTCAGGGCCGACGGTGTGGCGCCGGGTGCAGTCTCGGGCCTCTACACCATCGATAACCAGCCCAGCATCAGCAGTGATGTGGCCGGTCTCTGGGCGGTGGAAGGGATTCCCAGTCAGGGGCTCGTGATTCAGGCCGGCATGTCGGAAACGGGTAGTCGTTACCTGTTCGTGGGTGTGTTCTCACAGGCCGAAGGTCAGCCCTACTGGCTGGCCGGCAATGCCGATTTCTCACCCGGCGATGATGTCATCACCATGGACCTGCTTGATATTGACGGCGGTAACTTCTTCGATGATCAGGCTGCTCTGCCCAGCTCAGAGGTCGTGGGTCAATTGACGCTGTCCCGCTCCTCATGCAATGGTCTCAGCGCCACTTTCAATATGAATGATCAGTCACTGTCTCGCACAGTTACGCTGGGTCGGCTTGCCAACACACTCCTGAGCAGGCGCTGCGTCGAGGAGTGAGTTGATCATAATTGCCACCGGCGAATGTTTGCCGGTGGCCTCGATCATTCACTGTGTATTTCAATACTGACTGGGCATTAGTCTTCAAACCCATCGCTGAAAACCAGGCCCGTGGCCGTCGGGCCGATGTACTCGGTGGCGATAACGATGTTGTCCAGATACACGTGCATGTCCTGATCGGCGGCCGTGGTGCCGCCGTGATAGACGTTGAGCCAGATTTCCTGAATCTTGAGCGCGTCGATATCGCGCCATCGGTAATCGATCTTTTCCCAGGCCAGCCGGCCATCGATCCAGCCGCGCATGATGCCGTCATTCTGTGTCAGGCTGTTGAGCTGCAGGTACATCTCGATGCAGTACCAGCGGTTCTTTTCCAGTAGGCCACGATGATCGTTCTGCCACAGCTCGTTGTCACCGAAGGAACTGGGCATGTCTGCATGGTAGACATAATTGCCGGTGGGAAGATGCCCACTGAAGGTGTTTCCCGGTGGTGGTTCCACACGGTACAGGCCGCGCGATGACCAGCCGTTCATGCCATTGGACTGACGACCGCCCCAGCCGCCTTCCATGGATGTGCCCGGGTAACGACCTGCAATGCCCGGCAGTTTGCCGCCCACCAGTGGATCCCAGTCATCACCGATTCTGAGGTAATACCTGAAATAGATTTCTTCGGGTTCAAATCCCAGTTCGTCCTCGAAACGATAACCGACATTCAGACCGGTCAGGCCGCCGTCGGGCACCCGGGCTCGCAGTGCGTAGTCCTGGAATGGTTGAAACAGATTTCCGGGATCAGTCAGGACCCGATCCAGCGTTGAATCCCCGGTACCGTAACTCCATTGCTGGCCCCAGCTGGCACTCCCGAACGATTCAAACAGCATGACGGAAGGGTGGTTTTCGATACCCGCATCGGCCGGGTATTGCGCAGCGAGACCCTGAACGGGACTGGACGGTGGCTCACTGTGTCCTTGTGATGCCCGGAACACTCCAATATTGCCATTGCCGAATTCGGCCTGCACAAACAGTCGCAGATCGGCTGATAACACGGGTTCTGCCGGCAATGAACCGAGGTCGAAACTGATCAGCAGGTGCCGGGTGTCGCTGCTGAGCTGAATTTCCGTGTCATCACCGAATCCCTGAAAGGTGGATGAGGCAATATAGGTGTCTGCATGCGGTGGGAGTACAGTTGTGCCGGAAGCCGTGGTGACCACCAGTTCGGGCCGCTCGACAGCGACGGGGTGCTCGCGGCTGTAAAATCGGTAGGTGGCACCCGAGCTGGTATTGCGCAGCAGCATGCCGAGGTTGGGGAAATCACCATCAAGCCAGGACTGCACCAGGCCGGTCACATCCCATTCGATGTATTCATCCACATCGTCGTCAATCATGCTGACACTGGCAAAGGCGGCATCGCCCTGAGCGACGCCATTGATATCGTCCCAGTCTCCCATGAAATTGCGCCAGGGCAACTGGGCACCGCGGTTGTAGAAGTCCCGCGTTGCGCCGCCATCAAGCGCCTGAGTGCCTTCAACCCAGTCATCCGGTCTGTCGATTGCAGGAGAATTCACAGGCTGGAGCAGAATCAGGCAGCCGAGTCCTGCCAGCAGGCGAGCAACAGGATTGTGGTCGTTCATCATGGTTCAGTTATTGCGTATCAGGCGTCACAGTCAAGACGCTATCACAACATCCGGATCAATGATGTGACTGATTTGACAGTCGGCTGTCATCACACGATGAGTGTGCATCGTGATGACGATAAACCGGATCGATTATTTCGAACCGTACTTGCTCAGGTACTCGGCACCCAGTGCCTTTGCCTGTTCCAGTTCTTCGGCGGTGAATTTCTTTTCCAGGCTCGCCTTGAACTGACTGCCCTGTGCGTACTTTTCGATCACCGTCAGCCAGGCGTAAGCCTCGATCGGGTTTTTAAGCTCCTTCGGTCCCAGGCCGAACAGCAGCATGGCGTAATCGGCCTGTGCCCGTGGATGCCGTTGTTTCGCTGCAGCTTCCAGCAACTCGCCGGCCCGATTGAAATCATTGGGAACCCCGGCACCGGCGGCATACATCATACCCAGATCATACTGCGCCTTGGCATTGTTGCCGGCAGCAGCCTTTTCGTACCAGTAGGCTGCCTTTTCAAGATCTCTTTCCGTGCCCTTGGCGCGATTGTAGGCATGCCCCAGCTCGTACATGGCCGTGACATCACCGGACTCGGCCTTGGCCACAAGTGCAGTGATATCCGCTGAAGCGGCCAGCGGGAGCAAAAATAAAATAAATGACGTTGTCAGGATTCTCATGATGTTGTCCTCCTCTACTTCTGGATGCCCCACAATGGCCCCACGACGATGCAGTCAGGTTTCCCACCTAGTTGACCGGGCAGGCTGAATCAAAAGACATCTGTGTGACCCAAGGCTGTCACTCTTAAGACTATACCAGAGCTCGTATCGTGATGTATCTGCTGCAGGATTTTCTGAGGCTCGTAAGTGTCTGATTTTATTGATCATCATCAAATCATCAGATAATCATCAGGACTTTGTATCGCGACAAGATAGATTTCGATTCATAGATTGACCTCAATCGATCAGGGCACACCGCGAATACGCTGTGGTGTCATTGTGAGCAGATAACGTGGGAGGCAAATTCGATGGACAAGCTTGGGGCAGCAGTCACGAGGGCATTGATTCACTCCGTGGGCGCAGGGTTGATCACATTTGGTGCAGTCTATGCGCGAGAAGGCAGTAATATGGATTCGACTGTCACGATGGACAAGACAGGTCAGCCAGAGCATCCCAACAGCGGTAGCCCCAACATCATCGTCGATACCGATGCCACCTATTCGTTCAGCAACTACCAGTGTTCACTGGTCGAAGCCGTGGCCAATGCCAATTACGGTAATCAGACCTACGTTGATTGTGCACCGGGGTTGCCCGGCGCCGATGTCATCGGATTTGACCCGTCGCTGAACGGTTCCAGAATTCTGCTGTACGAGACCCTGACTTTGTTTACACCGGTGACCATCACGGGTCCTGGTGCGGATCTGCTGGAAATCAATGGTCAGGATATGCGACGGCACATACTCAACACCTCCACCAGTACCCTGTCCGGCTTGACACTGGAAGACGGATTTTCAGCCACTTCGGCCGGTTCCGTACGCAATGAGGGCACCATGATTCTTGATGGTGTCGTCATCAGGGATAATGTCGCCCAGACGTTTTCAGGCGCGATCGAGAACCTGGGTAACCTGACAATCAGGCGATCGACGATTCACAACAACACATCTACAGATGGCGGCGCGATTGTGACGATTCCTGGCAGCTCTCTCATCATTGAACAATCAACCATCTCCAATAATCTGACGACAGGAAACGGAGCGGCCGGCATCATTGCCCTGGCACCGACAGCCATCTTCAATTCCACCATTTCGGGTAACACGGGCTTCTCGCCTGTGTCACCCGGTGGTATTTCATCATCATCCACACTGAATATCGTTCATTCCACCATTTACGACAACGACGAAGGTGGGCTGGCGTTTTTCAGCGGTGGTACCGGCACCATCAGCTATTCCATCATTGCCAATAACAACTCATACGACTGCAACAACATTGACACCAGCACCTCCGAGTTCAACCTCGATTCCGATGGCACTTGTGCAAACATGTCTGCCAATCACATCACGGCAGATCCCCAACTGGCGTCTCTGGCATTCAATGGCGGCGCTACCATGACCAATTTACCCATGCCCGGAAGCCCGGCGATCGATGCCATTACGACGGCCTGTGAACTGTTCGTCGATCAGCGTCTGGTGTTCAGGCCCGAGGACGGCGATGGCGATGGATCATTCCGCTGCGATATCGGCTCGGTTGAGGTCAGGCCTGATGCCCTGTTTTCCAATGGTTTTGAATGAGGCTGGCGTTAGTTGTCGGTGAGTGTTCTATTGAATCTTCGTCTGATGTCCGTAGTTGCTTTCGAGCACTGAGAACAGTTCATCAAAAGGGGCCTGATTTCGATACGGTTGCCACAGCGGATCGTTTCGGGCCTCGTAAGAGTGATTCCAGCCCAGTTCAATGGCCTGTCGAAGCACGTTTTCGCCCTGTTGATATTCACCGCGCATCACATGGATCATTGCCAGTCGGTATAGCATCCTGGGATAGCTGCCGCGCTGTGCCAGCAGGCTGTCAATTTCTGATAGACAATCAGCCAGAATATTGTCGGCCGTGAGCGTTTGCCCGGTTTGTCTGTAGGCATGGGCAAGATACATCAGTGGCCCAGGATCACCGAATGCGCCACAGACCAGTTCATTGCCCATCTCATTGGCATTGACCAGTTCGATGGCCTCGTCTGTCCTGCCTTGCTGCAACAGACGTATCATCAGGCCTCGAGCGATTACACGGGTTCTGCCAAACGGTGGATTGATGCCAAACGGGGATTCCGGGCTGGCAAAATCTGCGAGCAGTTCATCAAGTGCTTCAGGCTGGTCTGCAGCAAGATAAAGATTGATCCCGTAGAGGAGCAGGCGCACGTCATCGGGCGATCGCTGACGGGCTTCTGACAGTGCCTGTCCGGCACGGGCCCAGTCGCCCTGCTGGGTATAAAGCACGATTGTTTGCAACTGCAGTTCCCTGTCCTCTGGGAACTGTTCCAGCCCACTGTCACGCCACTGTGCTGCCTCGGCCAGTCTGCCGTAGTAACTGTTCCACAACACCAGCAGTCCATAGGGGCGGGCTGACTCGGGATTGACCCGTTGAGATCGAGTGAGATATCTCAATCCCTCATCGGGTCGGCCGACAAGAAGCAGGTTCGCACCAAGATTTCTGTTCAGCGATGCATCCAGTGGATCAAGTTTCTGCGCCTGCTGATAGGCTTCGATTGCCTCCGTGAATCGGTCCTGATAGACCAGGCTCAATCCAAGCCAATTGTGAGCGCTGATGTAATTCGGGTTTAGTTCAATGGCGCGGCGATAATGTGGCTCCGATTCGGCGTATCGTCTGTAGGTGAAATGCTGCAGTCCACGGGACGCATTTGCCTCGGCCAGTTGTTCATCCAGTTCAAGCGCTCTGGTGATCGCCGACTCGACCTTCTCGGCCACTGCCTCGGTTGTGACCAGTCCACGTGCAAGTTGCAGGCTGTACACGTCGGCGATACCACTGTAGGCGAGTGCATAATTCTGATCCAGTTCAATCGCCTGCTCAAACAGTTCGGCCGCACGGGCATAGGATTCGGGAGGTTTGCGTGTGAGTTCGAATCGGCCTCGCAGGTAAAGATCATAGGCCTCGTAATTATCCGTCGGGCCTTTGATGGGCTGTACTTCAGCTTCATCATCGGTCATGCCCAATTCGATCAGTATCTGATCTGTCACCTCGGATTGCAGCCGCAACAGATCAGTCAGCGGCCTGTTGTATTCATGCGATGCCATGTGAAAACCGTCGGCCCTGATCAACTGGGCTGTCACCCGGAGTTCACCACCATTGATGCGTATGCTGCCCTCCAGCAGAGCCTCGACATCCAGTTGTCTTGCAATCTCGGGAATGTTGGCCGGGTTATCCCTGAAATAGAATGCCGAGGTGCGCGCTGCCACTTTCAGATTGGGCACATTGGCGAGTGCATGCGACAGTTGCTCGCTGAAACCATCGGCCAGATAGTCATACTCGTCGTTGCCCGTCATGTTGTTGAATGCCAGCACCGCAATCGACTCCATGGGTGCATCTTCAGTCGTGCGAGAATTCAGCAGATAGACAGCCACGATGATCACGACTGTGGTCAGCAACAGGAGGATCCATCTGGTGTTTGCCGGCGAGTGAGTGCCGGGAGTTTCTGCAATGCCCTCTGCAGACACGGCCAGATTCAGCTTGAAACCTTTCTTGTGGACGGTTTCGATGATGGACCCGGATTCATCGTTGTCCAGAATTGTCGGCAAATGCTGGCGTAACTGATAAATGCAGCGAGCCAGGGCATCTTCGGTCACCAGTGAGCCTTGCCAGACTTCATTCATCAGTTCATCACGCGTCACCACCTGCCCCTGTTTGCTGGCAAGCACCACCAGCACGTCCATCACTCGGGGCTCCAGGTGCAGTGTCTGGTCACCATTGCTGATGCTGCCGTCAACCGGCTGGACGCGCGCACCAGCCAGCCAGAATCCCTGCTTCAACACCTCTTGCGGCAGCTGAAGCTCGGCCGAGACACTATCTGTAGTGCTGTGGTCATTCATGATCGATGATCAACTGTGCTTGCCGCGAACCTGTTGAACAAGGCTGCGGCACTCAATACCCATACACGAAACACTATGATCATTCTGCCTGAGAGAATCAAGCAAAGATCAATTCGTGAAAACGTCAGCGGCATAGAGGTGAGAGGTGTGGGTATTCAACTTCACCCTTAATAAAGGGGGTGTACGTATTGGCTGGTGGTAATCATTATCATTCCCCGGTCATGTGATGACGTCGGCATGGCGTATTTCTGAGTATTCAGTTTGCAGCCTTTGCCGGAATTTTATAGTTCAGGAGGTCATCATGAAGACACGAATTTTATTTTTATTAATCATTGTGAGCCTGTGTACAGTCGCAGAGGCCAGGCTGATAGCCCGGTATTCGTTTGAAGGCAACACGAGCGAAGGTGGGGTCTGGTCAGGAACAACGGGCAATTATGTCACGGGCGTCGTTGGCCTGGCTGCTGCATTTGACGGGCTGGATGACATGCTCGACCTGGGTCAGGTTCTTGTCATTGGTACCCAGGATTTTTCGATTGCTTTCTGGGTCATGTTTCAGGATGGCCCGCCCGATCAGCAGATTCTCTCAACAGGTACTCAAGGTCAATCCGGGCTGATTGGCTTTACATACGCCAACAGCAATACAAAGCTGTTAAGGCTGGTCACTCAGGAAATAGTCAACGGTTCAACCCAGAGTGATAATCTCTATACACAGGACGAATTCGAACAGAATGAATGGCTGCATGTGGTCGTCACCCGTGAGGGCAGCAACGGGGCTATCTACATCAATGGCGAATTGCAAAACTCTGAATCCGATCTGAGGCCGGGAGATCTGGGGTCGGGCAACTGGCGTCTTGGTTTTGGCCACCAGAGCGCCTTTGCGGCTGGTGCCGTGGATGAATTGCTGGTCTTTGATCATGCGCTGGATCAGGACGATGTTGATGATATTCTGTCACCTTCCCAGGGCATAGCTTCAATTAAACTGAAGGAAGACCCACTTGGCCCAGGTGAGGTTGTTGTCATCGCAAAAGGATTTATTGTTGATCCGCCTGCTGGGCAGTCCGTGCAGTTTGATGCCACACTCGACTGTAATGGAATCATGTCTGCACACAGCTGCACCATTTCTTCAGCCGTTCCACTGATCAATAGCACCAGCAATGGTGTGCGTATGCGATGCACTTATGTCATGGACACCGTTAACGAGGCTCGAATCAGGCTCAGAACACGCGATACCGTGTTTGAGGGTGATCAGTGTTTTGCAACGATCATGGCCGAGAGTAATTCAGATCTGCTGATGGACGCAGAAGTGCAAGGTTCGATGATTGAGTAGTACCTTGCATTCATCATGATTTAAACGGGATTAGTACCTGTCGATCTGGGGCAGCAGGAATACCGCTGCCCCTTGATCATTGATTAGTTCGCATTGATTGTGTCACGTCCACAATTTGTGTTCTCAGTCGAATTGTCGAAAGACCAGTCACCAAAATAATTGACTCTGATTGGCACGATTTCCTGCCTGCCTCCGAACAGTGAGGTATGAAACGTCCAATTCACCTGATACTCGCCAGTCTTGTACTGCTTCATACGGTTGCCGCGACTCCCGATCCGGACAGTGGTCCGATGGATCCCTATGAGCTCAAGTCCGTCACCATTGATGGTGGGGGTGGTGTTTCAGCAGATTCCCGCTATCAGGTGACGGCCACACTGGGGCAAGCAGATACCACGGTGATGGCTGGCTCCGGTTTCCGGGTGGCGGCTGGTTTCTGGCCTCAGCAAACTCAGCCGACGGACGAAATGTTTTCAGATTCATTCGAATGAGGAAAGAACGATGAGATGGAGTATCGTTGCATTACTGTGCTTTGGGTTGAGTTCCGCCATGGCGGGCACCTCCTCAACGGCATTCACATTTCAGGGCCGTCTCGACGATACTGGCCTGGCTGCGAATGGGGTCTATGATTTCGAATTCGAACCGTTTGATGCCGACATCGGATCAGGCTCGCTGGCACCGTCACTGCAGATTGACAATATCAGTGTGCAGGACGGCGTGTTCACGGTGCTGCTGGATTTCGGAGACAGCCCCTTTGTAGGAAACCCGGTCTTTCTCGAGGTACGGGTCAAGGCAGATGCCGATCCTCTGTATTCAACCCTGACGCCCAGGCAAGCGGTGACTTCTGCACCCTATGCCATTCAGGCAGAGTTTGTGGCCGCCAATGCGATCGGCACGACGGAAATCATCGATAATTCAGTTGGCGCGGCCGATATCGACAGTACTCAGGTTCAGCGACGCGTCAGCAGTGTCTGTGCTTCGGGTGAAGCCATACGTGCCATCAATGATGACGGCAGTGTGCAGTGTGAAATGAGCGGTGGCAGTTTCTGGATGCCGGGTGCCACCAATGCGCTCGAGCCCGATCGCAGCGTGCGCATCCAGCCCGGTACCGTTTTCCCGTTCGTCGTGCGGCATGGCAGTAACGCGACAGATCCGCACATTGCCATCACCGATACGGCCGATTCTCAACCGGCGCGGTTAAGCTTCTACAACGATGCCCGCAGTTTCGTGGTTCCCAGTGATCCTCGCTTGTGGACTATCAGCGGCTCTATCACGGCCGACCCAGTCAACGACAGGCTGAATTTCTTCAGTCGCGATGCGGGCGATCTGCTGAGCCTGACAGGTGATGGACTGGTTGGCATCGATACGACCAGTCCCGATGCACCACTGCATATCGCATCGGACGACAACTGGTTCTGGGGTGTCGGCAACGGTCGCGGGGACATGTACATCGGCGATGGCTCTGTGGGCATGTCCTTCGGTGTTGCGCTCAGTGGTGGCGGTCGGGGCGCCTCGCGAATCTGGACCAAGGGTGGTGCAGAGGAACTCAGACTGGGCACGGAAGTGGACGGCGATACGCTGGTCATCAACCAGGGCAGTGTGGCAGTCGGCAGCAGCCTGCTCCCCCAGCGAGAGCTTGATGTCGACGGAGATGTTCGTATTCGTGGCCTGACGCATGCCGGGCCCGGCACGCGCCAGTTGCTGATCGAGCCGGATGGAGATGTGGTGTCATCCGCTTCGCAGACGCAATATTACTCGATGTCGATGACGGCGTTTGGTCCGGAAAACAATGATCAGACGTTTTTCAGAAATGGACAAACCTTCCGTGTCATTGGCACGGGTTCACAATCAATTTCAGCGCCCGTTAACCTGCCTCACGGAGCGCGCGTCACGGGCGTAACCGTATGGTTCGAGGACAATGACAGCGGTGTGGATGCTGACATGACGTTTCTGTTGCGCTATTTCGATCACGTCACAAACATGGGATTTGGGCCCATGGCAGTCATTACCAGCAGCGGCGCCAGTCCTGATACGCAGATGCTGTCGGATACGTCGATCTTCGCCGATACGATCGACAATGAAAACCGGAACTATATGTTCCAGATATTCAGCACCGAATGGAATTCGAATTTCGTCATCCGCTCGGTACGGATCAGTTATGTGAACTGATACCGAAGGGCATCGAGAAAGGCATCTCTATCAGAACGCTATCGAGACGTGTCAGGCCCGATTACTGCTTTCGCCTGTCTTGATCGCTGCACCGATAAAGTGAGCAATTCTCAGTGACTCCGGCACCTTGCCTGTGCAGGTGACCCGGTTCAACAGTTCGGCCGCGTTATCGGCGTCGATCCCCATATGCTGAAAAATGAATCCGTTGCGCTTCTGTATCGGACCTGCCTTCTCGATCAGCGCCATTCGTCTGTCGCAATCATCGAAGTGCTGCAGGGTCTGCCCGATGGCGACAAGGTCCGGTTCTCTGCGCATGGCTGCGATACATGGCAGCCCCAACTGCTCATGCAATTGCTGCAGATCAACGATATTGAAGCCGCCAAATGCGATGCCATCGAGCAGCACGGCATGCAGTTGTGTATGGAATTTGCTGTTTGAAATCAGCTGCACCAGCTGGGCTGTTGCATTGTCGCCATCTTTCTCCACTTCACCCCACACCATGCCCTCAAATCGATCCGAGGCACATACCACGCCCGAAATGTTGACCACCGAGCCTCGAGTTATTGAAAAGGGGGCGTCATCAAATCCCATCACCCGGATGTTCTTGTTGAGCTTCAGCGCATTCAGTGTCTTTTTCAGGGTCGTATTAATGAGTCAACACCTTGTCGGGCAGGTGCAATACAGGATAACCCAATCAGGAAGTAAATCGGGTCATCGGGATTGCGGAATACACTGTCCTCATCCATTCACTGAATGGTTTGTGCATGTCGTTTGATTCACTACTACAAATGTAGTAGTCTCATATCATGACCGATGCGTTTCAAACTCTGACAGACAACGAATGGGAATTGATGAATGCCGTCTGGCAGCATCAACCCGTCACGGCACGTGAGGTGGCCAACACCATCAGCAACGACAAGAACTGGGCCTACAATACCGTCAAGACCATGCTGGATCGGTTGGTCAGCAAGCAGATTCTGACAGTGGAGAAACATGATCGGCGCAATCTGTATGTGGCCCTGCTGAGCCAGAATGAGGCGCGTCGAACGGCAACACATTCGTTGCTCGACAAGGCATTCGCAGGTGCCGCGCGCAGCATGATGCATTGCATGATCGATGATCGGCAGTTATCGCGCACCGATCGCGAACAGTTGATCGATATGTTGAAATACATCGACGATAGTCATGACTGAACTGATCTCAGAACCTGTCGTCAACCTGTTTCTCTGGCATCTGGCCCAGTTGATGCTGATGATCCTGGCTGTTCTGCTGCTGCAGCAGCTGCTGACACGATCTGGTCTCAATTCACTGATGTGGCAGCGCCTGGTCGCAGCCCTGTGCTGGCTGATCCTGATCAAGGCCATGCTGCCTCTGCAGACCATCGTCATCCCGGAGACCATGGCACAGGGAATACCGTGGCCAGGTTCCGATGTCACGGCGCTGCAGGCCAGTGAAATACTCATCAACGGTGACGATGGGAATTCAGACAGTCTGGCAATCCTGCTCGTCGTTGTACTCACGGTGGCTGTCAGCCTCATCGTGACCTTGTTGATAATGCAGTCCCGTTTTCGTCGTCTCATTCTCGAACAGACGCAACCACTGGTTCCGGATGAGTCACTACGGACGGTGATTGCAAACATGTATCCAAAGCACGAATACCGGCTGATGTTGCGGCTGTCCGAACAGTATCAGACGCCATTTGTATTCGGCATCTTGCGTCCGGTCATCGTGCTGCCTGCGTCCGTGGCCGGCAAGGACACTGCTGATCAACAGACGCTGATCGAAATGATGCTGCGGCATGAACTGACACACATTAAGCGTGGTGATCTGATCAAGCAGCGACTGATTCAGCTAGTCAACTGCGTTTACTGGTTTTTCCCACCGCTGTGGCTTGTTGGCAGGTTGCTTCGGAAGTGCAGGGAAGTCTTCTGTGATCATCAGGTCAGCCAAAATCTGAAGAACCCCGGACAGTATCAACGCGCCTTGATAACGCTGGCGCTGACGATACCCGAGCATGATCAGGCGATCGATCGTCCGCCTGTCGGTTCCATCGCCCTGATGCAACGCAGCGAGCTCATGGGTCGTCTGAAGATTCTGAACAGGAACGTGTCCAGTCATCCGTGGAAGGTCGGTCCGCTGAAGGGCCTGATCGCGGGCGGGTTGCTAGTCCTGGCGGTGCTGCTGTTACCGACAGCCTACGTCAGCCAGGACAAGGCGCAGGCGCAGCACTACAAGTCTGTTGCCATCAGGGCGCTGGAAAATCAGAACGGACACGGCTCCATGCACGCTTTCTATGCCATCCGTTATCTCAGTCAAGACACATCATCAATCAGCGAGGAAGGAGAAAACAATGAACGCTAGAGGTTTGATTTTTTCGATACTGTTCGGGCTGCTCGCGATGAGCGCGGCCATTGCGGACAATCACCAGGCCACGGGTGAGAGCGCAAGCGATCCGGCAATGGAGATGATGAAACGCATGCAGGAGCGTACTGCATTGACTGAGCATCATGAGAACCTCAGGCAATACGTTGGCAAGTATGATCTGGACATCAAGATGTGGTTACCAGGTGCGCCGCCCATATCATCAAAGGGCAGTGCCGAAATCTCCTGGGCCATCAAGGACCGATGGCTGGTCAATCGCGCCAAGGGTGTCATGATGGGGCAGAGCTACGAATCGTTTTCGCTGCATGGTTATGACAGTTATGCGAAGAACAATGTCTCAGCCACCGTTTCCAGCATGGACAATTCCCTCAACGTCACCCGCGGTGTCATTGTCGATCCCACGGGCAAGTTGGCCGTCGAATACGGTACCCTGAACGAATACCTGACTGATGAACTCAACAAGCCGCTGAAAACCGTGTTCCGATCAATCACGGAGGATCAGTTTGTGCTGGAAATATGGGATCTCGGCGTCGGTGAGGCCGGCATCAAGGTCGTTGAGTACACCTACAACCGCGTGAAATAACCTAATTCACTTCAGGCCCGGGGGAGAACCGGGCCTGATGTCATCCATCCGGCAAGCCTTCCAATAAAGATTCCATCAAGCCTGACGATCCCGGGACAGCTTTCATGCGAACGGGGTCACTTCAATTCACCTGTACTGCGGACCATGACGAAGGTAATGCGACCCCGAAGCCATTTCAATGTAGACTGTGCGGCTATTTACTGCGATTCCCTGCTCTTGGGCACAGGCTTCAATCAGGCAAACTATTGAAACATCAGGAAACTAACCATGAAATTTAGACAACTTATCCTTGCGAGCATGATCACTGCTTTACTGGCTGGTTGCAGCAGCGACGACGCTGAGCCGGTGGCAAAGGCCGAACCTGAAGCCAGTGCACAACCAGCTGCAGAACCCGCAGCAGAATCTGCACAAGAGAACCAGGCCGCTGACGAGATCACGGTCACCGATGCCGAACTGGCCGGTAATCCGTTCATGGAAGAATGGGATACACCTTTTGGTGTGCCACCTTTTGCAGCCATCAGTGATGATCATTTCCTGCCCGCCTTCAAGAAGGGCGTGCTCGAGATGCGCGCTGATATCGCCGCCGTAGTCGATAACCCGGAAGCCGCCAGCTTCGAGAACACCATTCTGGCGCTTGAGCAATCAGGTGAGCTGATCACAAAAGTTGGTCTCGTGTTCGGGCCGCTGGCCGGCACGGAGCTGAACGAGAAGAAGCGTGAACTTCAGGGCATCATCTATCCCATGTGGACACGTGAATCGGACAAGATCACGCTGAACGATACACTCTGGCAGCGCGTCAATAGCGTTTACGAGCAGCGTGATTCACTCAATCTGGGCGAGCAGGAAGCACGTTTGCTCGAGCTGACTCACCGTGGCTTTGTACGTTCGGGTGCAGCACTGGATCCGGAAACCAAGAGCAAGGTTGCCGAGATCAACGCCGAGATTTCAGGTCTGACCACACAGTTTGGTCAGAACCTGCTGTCCTCAACCAAGGCCTTCACCATCGAGATCACTGATGAGGCCGATACCGCCGGTCTGTCCGATTCGTTCAAGGCCAGCATCCGGGATGATGAGAAAAATGCCTGGGTGGTGACGCTCGACCGTTCTGTTTATGAGACTTTCATGACACAGTCGGAGAATCGCGCACTGCGTGAGCGCGCCTTTAATGGTTACCGACTGCGTTCCACCGAAGGTGAGACCGATAACGGCCCGCTGGCGATCAAGGTTGCACAACTTCGCGCCAAACGCGCTGCCCTGCTGGGCTACGGTTCGCACGCCGAATACATCCTGGAATACAACATGGCGCGCACACCCAAGGGTGCTGAAGACTTCCTGCTGAAAGTCTGGAAGCCGGGCCTGGAACGCGCCAAGGAAGAACGTGCCGACATGCAGGCCATGATCGGGGATGAGTTCAAGTTTGGCGGTCATGACTGGTGGCATTATTCGGAAAAGGTGCGCAAGGCAAAGTTTGATCTGGACGAAAATGAACTCAAGCCCTACTTTGAACTGAACTCGGTGACTGATGGCGCCTTCGAAATGGCCGAGCGACTGTTTGGCATCACTTTCACCAAGATTGATGCACCAGTCTGGAATGACGTGGTCACTGCCTACGAAGTGAAAGAGGCAGATGGCAATCACCTGGGTGTCTTCATGTTCGACATGTATGCCCGTGACTCGAAGCGTGGCGGTGCCTGGATGAACGGATTCCGTTCCGCATCCAACATCGGTGGCGACTCGATCCGACCCATCGTCAGCAACAACATGAACCTGACAACACCTGCAGCCGGTGAGCCTACCCTGATGCGCTTCAGTGAAGTTGAAACCCTGTTCCATGAGTTTGGCCACGGTTTGCACGGCATCATGACCAAGATGAACTACCCGACCTTCTCGGGTGTGGATGGTCCGCGTGACTACACCGAATTTCCCGCGCAGATTCTGGAACACTGGACCAGCCAGCCTGAAATGCTCGCTCTGTACGCAACGCATCACGAATCGGGAGAAGTGATTCCTGAAGAACTGGTTGATCGCATGCTGCTGGCTGCGAACCACAACCAGGGTTTCAAGACCACGGAATTCATCGCGGCAGCGCTGCTGGACCTTCGCTGGCACATGCTGAGCGAAGCGGAAGCCAATGCCATCACCGACGCGCGTGAATTCGAAAAGCGTGTACTGACCGAATACGGCCTTATCGATGAAATCGAGCCGCGCTACCGTTCACAGTACTTCGCACATATCTTTGCCGGCGGCTACTCGGCAGGCTACTACGCCTATCTGTGGTCAGAGATTCTCGACGCTGATGGCTTCAATGCCTTCAAGGAAGCCGAGAATATCTTTGATCCGGAAGTGGCGGGACGCCTGAAAAAGTGGATCTATGAAGCCGGTGGCTTGCGTCCGGCCGACGAGCTGTACCGCAATTTCCGCGGCAATGATCCGAGCATCGAACCACTGCTGATCGGTCGTGGTTTTGATCCAGCAGATTCGTCGGATAGCTAAGTACCGGAAGCAGGATATCTGCAATCTGGATAGACGAACGGGCGGCCTCTGGTCGCCCGTTTTGTTATGCGGTGAAGAAGGTGCGTTCGATGGCCCACCAGCAACCGATGATGCCGATCATGATCGACCCAGGCAATACGACCCATCGACGATAGACAGCGTTGGGATCGGTCACGGGTGAGTAGCGACGCCACAGCATCAGCAGCACCAGCGCCAGAGCAACGATGCTGAGCTGCCCGATCTCGACCCCGATATTGAAGCCGATCAGTGCACTCCAGAACTGTCCGGGCGGCAGGCCCAGCTCACCGAAGAAGCCGGCAAAACCCAGGCCGTGCAACAGGCCAAAAAGAAACACGATTATCGGTCGCCAGCGTGGCATCTCCCTGAAGAACAGGTTTTCGATAGCCACGAAGGCGATTGTGGCCGCGATTAGCGGTTCGACGATATCGGCAGAGACGGTAATCATACCGGCGGCCGCCATGCCGAGGGTTACCGTGTGCGCCACGGTGAAGGCCGAGATCTGAATCACCAGTGATCGCAGTCGTGTCGAACTCAGGAACAGGGCCAGCACGAACAGAATATGATCCAGGCCGCCCGGCAGGATATGGCCCACACCAATCCCCATGTATAGCCACAGGGTGGAGCCGAAACCACGCACATTGCCTGATTCATCCAGGATGGGTTCGACCAGACGCGCCGACTTGCCCTCCGGACTGTCCAGCGCGGCCAGTTGCTCGCACAGCGCCGGATCCAGGCCGCCCTCACCAGGAACACAGAACTCGTCTTCAGGATGAGCCATGGCCGCACCGGTTAATACGAAGGCAAGCAGAATCAGGGTCAGCCATACTGCCGTGACCACCAGTCGGGTGGTGGATTGAAGAAACTGTGGTGAATGCATCGCGGCAATATACGTGATCGGCTGGATGCAGACAATCGACGTTTGTTCCGGTGTCAGAAGCCGTCATGGTCACGACGGGTCTTTGCAACAGGTAGAGCGTTGCGTTGGCCTTGGTCAGTTCTGCTTCCGGGTACTGTCAATTGATAAATGCCTACATCGGACTCTGCCGCATTCCTACCCGTGCGTAGGCGTGTGGCTCTGTTCGGAAATTCTGAACAAACTATCATGAATACTGCTCGCAAGAGCTGGATGAGAGGGTACCAGCACTCCGGCATGCCAGGTACGTCAGTCAGGCATGCGATTGTGGTATCTGATTATGGAAACGAAGGATTCGTCCTTGATTAGTTACATGGAGTTAATTATGAAAACATGGAAAAAACGCAAGTTGTCGTTGTTGATTGGAATGGCTTTATTCTCTGGCAATGGATTTGCCGATGAAGATCATCTGCACAAGTCTGAAGCAGAACTGATCAATCCCAAACAGTCGATTGAACTGTCTGAAACCATCGACGTTCAGATTCTCGCCACCGAGACAGGTGTCGATGAAAAGGCCATCAGGCAGTCGCTGGCGTATCAGGACCAGTTTGCCGAGATGGTGATGGATATCCATCAGAAATACCCCAACAAGATCGCACGAGTGTGGCTGGAGTCTGCTCCCAGTCAGGAAGGCTTCATTCAGTTTGTGGGTGACATTCCCGAGCTCAAGTCAGCGGTCAATGCCACCCTGATGGGCGGTGCCACCTACAGCCTGCAGGAACAGGAAGCGCGTGCGGCTCAGCTGACCGAGTTGATGAAGGCCAATGACTACAGCAATTTTGTCACCTACTTCGACAATGTTTCGGGCCTGATCAAGCTGGAAATGAAAGTGGCTGATTCCACCAAGTCCATGCGTCACGACCAGCTGTCTCAGGTGCTGGCAACAGCGCTGAAACAGGGTGAGGATGAGGCATCTCAGGATTACCTGAAACTCTCGGTTGACGACATCGACTACGAAGTTGTCTACGGCGAAGGTGAAATCTATGAGCTGGACACCGCCCGCGGTGGCGAGTGGCTCACCGACGATGGGGTGCGTGAGTGTACCAGCGGCTGGGCCGTGTCGGGGCCAAACGGTAACGGCATTGTCACAGCAGCTCATTGCGTTGGTCTGAACGGCCTGGATCATCATTTCACCACCTCCGATCCGACAATGACCTGGCGTTCGCAGGAACGTGGTAATGGCGATGTCGAGTATCACACCACCTCGCACACTGAAACCGCCGAGTACTGGGCGACTTCAAACGGGCTCAGGGATGTGACCGCGATACGTGCCACCTTCCTGATGCTGCCGGGCATCAGCGTGTGTGAGTACGGACGATCTTCGAACACCCGTACATGCAACCACACGGTGATCTCCAATAACGTGACGACCACCTTTACCGACGGCGTCACCGTCAGTAATCTGGTTCGTGTCACGGGCGATAACTCCATCGGTGGCGACAGCGGCGGCCCATGGTCATGGGGTACTGTGGCCTGGGGCGTTCACAGCGGCTCGAATGGATCAACTTCGGTCTTCACACCCGTGCAACGCGCACAGAGTGAACTGAATATCACCATTCTCACGCAGTAAGGCAATTGCAGACATTACTGAGCTCATGACTTGGTAATGATTGTGATACGCGAGCCAAAGAGGGCTGTCAGTTGATAAAGCTGACGGCCCTTTTCTGTTTGTGGCCCTCCTGGCAGTCAATAGTTTTCGCTGCCTTTTTGAGTGGTGGCCCTCATGGCATCTTCAAGTCTGGCAATCTGTCTGTCATGCACGCGAGCCAGCAACGCAATCGCAGTGATGGCGCCCAGAAACGCCCACCACATATCAGACTGAGTATCCCAAGCGTAACCCTGTGTCCCGAGGAACGATTCGGCATCCTCGCCACTGGCCAGGGCAACCCACCATTCGATGAATTCGTAGAAGGCACTCAGGGCAAGGCAGATGCAGATGATGATGAAATTGCGCCAGGCAAGCCGATTGACCACCTCATGCCGAATCAGCAGTTCCCGTGCAATCATGGCAGGCACAAAACCCTGAAACACATGCCCGACCTTGTCGTAATTGTTTCGCTCGAATCCGAAATAGGGCTTGATCGTCTCGAACAGCGGGACTTCGGCGTAGGTGTAATGACCGCCGATCATCAGGATGATGCAATGGGCCAGTATCAACCAGTACACCAGCGGTGTGAGTGGAAAGCGGCGATAAGTAAAACCGAGAATGGCACCGCCTGCAATCGCCGGAAACACTTCCAGAAACCAGGTGAATTGATCCTTTGGGTCGATGCCTGACCAGATCAGCACGGTCATGAAGATAACTACCCACAACCCAATTAACATGTTTACTCTGGTGCTGTGATTCATGCCGTGTCCTTGTCGTTTCATGGGTGGCCCGATTCGTGGCCTATGTATTCTCTCAAGGCATCGATGTTTGGCGTTTCAATGGACGTTCTTTCGATCAACTGCTGGAACTCACTGGCCATGTCGATCATCTCATCACGCGCGGCCAGCGCATGCATGGCGAAAGCTATTTCGGCGAAGCGGCTTTGCAGCATTTCCTTCAGTGCCATCCTGCTCATGAATTCGGGCAGCCAGTAGAACAGGTTGAACGAGAACGGCTGACGCTTTCGGTAGCCCAGTGCCCTGAGAACACGACCACCTTCCATTGCCGCCTGGACCAGTTGTCTGAGCGTTTCCTTGTCGTTAGCCACCTGCCCTGGGACACAATCGTGCTTGTACAGGGCAGCTACCAGCGGACTTACCAGGGCGACATGGTATTTGAGCCAGCCGTCAATATCCTCAGTGAGGTCGACGGGAATACCTGCCGATTCAAACACCGACTTGATAGCGAGCGTTCTGTCGCGTGTGTGGCCATCGATCTCGCCCAGCGTGATCGCATTGCGCTTGCCCCTGGGCGATTCCCGGTCGGCATAATGCACGACCTGATCGCGAATCCCGCCGCCTGCGCCCGGAAAACCGAACAGCAGTTTGCTGGCGGGCAGGCGCTTGAGGTAGGTATCGAATCCCAATGCGTTATTGCCCATGAACAGTACCTGACCGATCCCTGGAGCATCAGCAAGTGTTTCGAGTACAGGACCGAGTTTGTTCTTTCGGATCAGAATGATTGCCAGGTCGTATTTATCCTCCGGCCTCAGCTCATTGATGAGCCTGACGCGGGATATATCCCGCTGCCCCGTCATTTCGTTGTGCAGAATCAGGCCGTTATCCCTGATCCAGTCATGGCGCTCGCCTCGAGCCAGAACCGTCACATCCACATCATTCTCGTGCAACAGGTTGGCGTAGAGCGACCCCAGAGGGCCCGCACCGAAGCACAATACCCTCATGATTCAGTTATCACCTGGTTCGACAGTCTGCAACTTATGCCGCCTGCAGCGATGGGTGAATGTTGCTGCGCTGACTGGCCCAGGCATTCGAACACAATGCACCGATGCCGAACAGGCCGATGGCGACGATGCTGAGGGAACCCACCCAGGGTATATTGGTCAGCAGGCCGACCACGATCACGGTAAAGGCAATGGCCAGCAGTGATTTCCACAGGGCAGCTTGCGTCTTGACACTGCTCAGCACAAGATCGCTGACCATAAACAGGCCTGTGAACATGCCGACGAGCAACATCACAACATAGATCAGCAGCAGCGCCAGGCCGAGCCAGAGACCTATGCCCGTGAACATCAGAAAGATGGCCAGTACGGGTGTCGTGATAACGAGTGCCAGGCCCAGCAGGATGGAACTGACAGGGCGTGTTCTGACTCGCTCCGTACTCGCCTTGAGCGTCCTGGCGAACAGCAGGTACAGCACGGTTACCGCAACAATGGTGTTGAGCGGCAGCGCGTAGCCTTCTTCCTCGGTTATCGAATCCAGGATACCGGGGGTTGGTTTCTGTATGAATTCACCCTCAATCTGCGCATTCGGGCTGATCAAAGCTTGCTCGTCGCTGTGCCAGGTGAGGCTGCCCCGCACCACGGCGTTGGCGCCCAGCGCCAGCTCGTCACTGATCAGTACCAGATCGCCCGCGACTTCCGAATTGATCATGATGCTGTTCGCTCGAATTCGCAGGTCGCCGCCGATCCGCTCGTTCACTTCGACGGTATAGCCGGCGAGCCAGGCCCAGTCAGCCACAGGCTGATCGATGGTCACGTGATATCCCGCAGCGACCACATGGCCCGAAACAGGCGAGCTCACTCGAACCGTCTGGCCGGCTGCGCGCACGTCATCGCCAACTTCGGAGTTGATCTCGACATGTTGCCCAGCAGCGATGACATCGCCCGTGACATCACCCGCTATCCTGATTCGCTGACCCGCAGCAACCACATCGCCATTGACATCAGATCGAACAGACACTTCAGTCCCTGCCGTGTAAACATCGTGATCGAGCGGCTGTCCGCTGAGTAAGGTGTCAGGAGTCAGCTGGGCCCAGGCCAATAACGAAAAGAGCAGCACTGCACAGGATGACAAGAGTATAGTTTGAATAAATCTTTGACGTGAATTCATGACCATTTCCCTCATTCCGCATTGATGCGGTCGCACACTTTTTCACTCCCTCAACTGTACTGCGAATACAGTCAAGCCGACCATACGCAATAGTCGAATGAGGGCTGGGGTAAATACCGATTGAGAAAGCCAGTCAGAAATCCCATCAGTGCGTGGGTTGCGAGTACATGGTGTGGTGCAGGCGTTTACTTTGACCTATGAGCGACGAACGATTCAGCGTTCAGTCACGCTGGTTTAGTTCGTGGCGGGTGTGGTATTGGCTTCCCTGATGGCCATCCAGAAAATAACAGGCGAAAACACAATCTCCAGCGCTGAACCCGTAAATGCACCCAGTGCCGGTGATGCGTCAATCTTGAACAGCAGGTAGGCCGCTGCGACCAGGCTGCCGCCCAGGATCCAGTAGATTCTCGCGCCAAAAATGGTGGCAAAGCACAGGTAGCGACCGCCGATCACCAGCAGCATCGCCGGGAAGAACCAGCCCGGGTTTACGGTAAAAACGACGTAGGCAATGGGCAGGCTGAAGATGAGCCACAAGGTGGTCGCCATGGCCAGTGAGGCCAGCGGGTTTCCGGGTTCGGTCGATCCCCGACGACCGAGCAGCTTGTCGAGTACGACCGAAATGGGGTAAATCAATGCGCCGCCGATGAACAGCGCCCAGACCGCACGTTCCGGCGAGTAAACCAGACAGACAATGCCCGCAACACACCAGACCAGCCCTGAGGTCAGAACACCGGTCGCGCCCCAGAAGTAGCCATCACGCATGTCGTGCTGTGCATCAGTAATGTTCATTTTTTTCTCTCCATTGTGTCGTTGTCGCCAGAGATAACCAGATCGCGTCAACAACTAGTGGGATTCTACACAGTTGATTCAGGTCATGGCAGTGCCGATAGACTGTCTGGTTGCGCAGCGCACTGCGGCCTGCTGGCATGATTTGATCGTGGTTTACGAACACAGGGATAAGGCAGTCATGAAGACTCGGATGCAAGAGAGTCACGTGATGCAACGCAGGGTTTCAGAAACGGGGAGATGAGATGAACGACAAGTCAGAAAACGCAGAAAAAAGACTGGAAGATGCGGTCTTTTACCTGAAGTGTTCCATGTGGGTGGGGTTGCTCTCGATCTGCTATGTGTATCTTCACATCATCAACCTGGTTCCAGTCAGCAGGATACTCGTTGTCGCACTGGTTGTCGGCTTGATCTTTGCGCTTGTCTGGGCACTGATTGTGCAAATAGGCAAGGCCAGGAACTGGGCGCGAATCATCTTGTCGGCGTTATTCCTGCTGGGTGTGTTCTATGAGCTCGTCGAAAAACGTGAATTCTTCAGTGTCTGGTCCTATTCCTGGTTTCTGGGGATTCTGTATGTGGTGCAATTTGCCTTGCAGTTATCTGGCTTACTCATCATTCATCGGCAACCCGTTGCCGAATTGTTCAAGAGCCATCGAAGAAGGCGTGCCGGAATCAGTTAAGCGACTGCCGTCGAATTGGTCTGTTCAGAGTCTGTCTGTCGACAGCTCGAGGTGTTTCTACGCTTGTCATTGGCGAACGCTCTCAAGATAATGGGTCTCCGATAAATCCTGGGCGATTCAGCGAGGCAACATGGCAAGACGTAATTCAGAGCATCTTATTGCGGTGATGTTGTCCGGCACACTTGTGAATCGCCTAATGGTATCGCTTCTGATCGCTTGTTGTGGTCTGTTCCTGATTTCACACGCTGTGGCACAAGATCCTATCCGTGTCGATGTGATCTACCCGCAGCAGCTGCAGCAGAGCCAGACCATTGAATTGCCGGGCACCATCCAGGCCAGACAGGATGCGCAGCTGGCTACGCTTGAGGCTGGTCGGGTTGAAAGCCTGGCGGTCGAGGTGGGCGATGTGGTGAGTGAAGGTCAGCTGTTGCTCAGTCTGGAGCATGACCTGGCCGAGCTTGAAGTGGCCGGTGCTGCCGCAGAAGTGCGGGCGGCCGAGTTGAATCTGAATGAGGCCCAGCGACTGTATGACGAAGTGCAGCAACTGTCCTCACAACAGGTCGTCGCGAAAACGCTGATCGCCGAGCGGGCGGCGCTCAAGGCCAATGCCGAGGCCGAACTGGCCCGGGTCAGGGCCAGTCACAGCGTTCAGCAAGAGCGCCTGAATCGCCATTCCCTGATGGCACCGTTTGCCGGTGTCGTGGCGGAGAGAAATGTGGATGTGGGCGAATGGGTCAACCCGCAAAGTCCGGTGCTCACTCTGGTGGCTCAGACTGACCTCAGGCTCACCATCGAGATTCCACAACAGCATTTCCACACATTGAAGAATACGGCTGACGTGCAGGTGAGGGTGGTTCCTGATGCCGCAGGGATTGAACCCATCGTGGCCAGTCTGACCCGACTGGTGCCGGTGTCGGATTTTCAGACCCGCACCTTCACGGCGCAGATTGATTTGCCCGATGAGGTGTCAGCCAGCCTGGTGCCCGGGATGTCGGCCACCGCCGAGCTGACGTTTCCCAACAGCACGCAAACGGCGATCATCCTGCCGCAGAGTGCCATCAAGCAACACCCGGACGGCAACAGCAGTGTATTTGTGGTCGAAAACAACCGCGCAAGGCGGCTGGTGACTTCCTACACCCCCATGCCGGATAACCAGGTAGCCATCTATGGTCTACCTCTCGAGAAGGCCTATATCATCAGGGGTGTGGAGCTGCTCAAGGAAGGGGCTGCTGTCACCATGAACGTGATTGAAGACAAGCGCCCATGATCGAAGCCACCGTCAAACGCGGCATTCTGGTCGCCGTCATGGTGCTGATCATCTGCATACTCGGGGTGGTGGCATCGATCAACATTCCGGTCCAGATGATTCCCGATCTGGAAGTGCGCACCATCTCGGTCCAGACTGGCTGGCCAGGTGCCACACCGCAGGATGTGGAAAAGGAAATCCTGATCGAGCAGGAACGCTACCTGCGCAGCCTGCCCAATCTCAAACGCATGATTTCCTCTGCCAGCATGGGTTCGGCCTCGATCGAGCTGGAATTCCCGTTCGGTGTGGATGTCAACGATGCCCTGATTCGGGTCAGTAACGCCTTGAGCCAGGTACCCGCGTACCCGGAAAATGTCGATCAGCCTCGCCTGTTCTCCTCCTCGTTCTCATCCAATGCATTCATGCATTTTCGTCTGTTGCCATTGCAGGACAACCCCATGCAGCTGGACATCGACATGCTGCGTGATTTTGCAGAAGACTATGTCCGTCCCCGAATGGAGAGTGTGCCGGGTATTTCACAGGTGAGCGTGAGAGGCGGTGCGGCCCGGCAGATCCAGATCAAAGTGGACGCCGCGCAGCTGGCCCAGCGCGGCATTACGCTCAGCCAGGTCAGAGAGGCGATCCGGTCCAGAAATTCGGATGCATCGGCCGGCGATCTTGAAAGTGGCGAGAGCCGTTATCTGCTGCGTGTGGTGGGTCGCTTCGAGCACCTGTCCGACCTGGAAAACCTGATTATCGATCGCAGCGAAAACAGCACCCTGCTGCTGAAGGATATTGCAGACGTCACGCTGGATCATTACGAAACCCGCAGCCTGTCCTTTGCCAATGGACAACGCAGCATGTCGCTTTCGGTGCGTCGTGAGACCGGCTCCAATGTAATTGCCATCAAGGCGGCGCTGTTACCGCTGGTGGATGAACTGAATGAATCCCTGCTGATTCAGAATGGCCTCTCATTGCAGCTGGCCAGTGATGATGTGCAGTACGTCTCCAACTCACTGGGGAATGTCTGGTTCAATCTGGGACTCGGTGCCACGCTGGCCACCCTGGTGATGTTCTTCTTCCTGCGCTCGGGCAGGTCCACGCTGATCGGTGTGATGGGAATACCCGTCTGCACCATTGCCGCCTTTCTGGCCTTGCTGGCCTTTGGCCGCACCATCAACGTGATTTCACTCGCGGGGGTGGCCTTTGCCATCGGTATGACGGTGGACAACACCATCGTGGTGCTGGAATCCATCATGCAATTCCGCAAGAAAGGTCTCAGGCGTTTTGAAGCCGCCGTGGAGGGTGTGAAGGAAGTGTGGCCGGCGGTGCTGGCATCCACCGCCACCACCGTGCTGGTGTTTGCGCCCATCCTGTTCATCGCGCAGGAAGCCGGGCAGCTCTATTCCGACATTGCCATTGCCATTTCCGGTGCCATCATTGCCTCCATGCTGGTGGCGATCTTCGTCATTCCGGTGGCCATGGCCAACCTGGGCCACCTCGACAGCGAACACTACGTGCCTGGCAAATCACTGCAGCTCGGTTCGCGCTGGATGCGCATGGTGAGTATATTCACCGCCACCCGAGAGCGTGCCCGAGTAATGACCGCCGGTTTTTTGCTGGTGATCCTCGGCAGTGCCTGGCTGTTGATGCCACCGGCCGAATACCTGCCCGAAGGGGAAGAGCCCAAGGCCTTCTCCTCCATGTTTGCCCCGCCCAGCTACAACCTCTCTGAAATGAAGGCCATCGGCGCCGACTTGCGAGAGTATTTCGCCGATCACCTCAACGCATCACCCGACGCCTACGAGGCTGGTGAAACCGACATGCCGCCACTGGCCTATTACAGCATGTCGGTGTCGATCGGTCGCATATGGTTCCTGAGCGCACCGGTGAACCCCGACCACATCCACGACATGATGGATGCGATTACCACCAAGTTCAGAAGCTACGACAACATGCGGGCCTTCTCCTCGCGTGGCTCGATCATCTCCAGCAACGACGGCGGTACGCGCGCGGTGGCCGTGGATCTGTCGGGCAGTCAGATTACCGATCTGTATGCAGCGGCCGAAGCAGTCTACGCCGAAGCCGAAAACGTGTTCGAATCGCCACAGATCAATTCCAGCCCCAGTTCACTCACCCTGAACCAGCCGCTGATTGAAATCCGGCCGCGCTGGCAACGCCTGGCTGAACTGGGCATCAGCAACCGGGAGTTCGGCTATGCCGTGGCGGCCATCAGTGACGGCGCCTATGTCGATGAATTCATCCTCAATGACGACAAGGTGGATATCTTCCTGTTCAGTGATGCTGGCAACCAGCAAACCATCGAGGCCCTGTCAGCAGCGCCACTGACCCTGCCGCAGGGCGGTGTGATACCGCTCAATGCCGTGGCCGATCTGGTCGAGAGCAGAAACAGCGATTCGGTCAGGCGCGTGGATGGCGCGCGTACCGTCTCGGTGTATATCATCCCGCCACGCGACGTGGCGCTGGAAACCGCCGAGGGATTGGTGCGCAATGAACTGCTGCCCACCCTGTGGCAGGAAGGTCGCATTGCCCAGGGTGTCAACGTCAGCATCAGCGGTGCCGCCGATCAGCTGGAATCCACCAAAGCCGCCCTGTCCAGCAACTTCCTGGTGGCCATCATCCTGTGCTATCTGCTGCTGGTGGCAATTTTCACCCACTGGCGCTACCCGATCTTCATCCTGGCAACCGTGCCACTGGGCATGGCGGGCGGACTGCTGGGGCTGGTTGCCGTCAATGGCGTCAATGCCCTGCTGGGTGGTAATCCCCAGCCCTTCGACATGATCACCATGCTTGGATTCCTGATTCTGCTCGGTACCGTGGTGAACAACCCCATCCTGATTGTGGACCAGACTCGCCGATTCCTCGATCAGGGTGAAAACGTTCAAAACGCCGTGCGTGGCGCGGTACAGAAACGCCTCAAACCCATCCTCATGTCCACCGCCACCACCATCTTCGGCCTGGCGCCGCTGGTACTGATCCCGGGCGAAGGCACCGAACTCTATCGAGGCGTCGGCATCATCGTCATGTGCGGCATCTTCGTCTCCACTTTCCTCAGTCTCACCTTCCTGCCGGCCTTGTTGATGGGCTTGTTGAAGGAGAAGGCGAGTAATGCTTCTTTAGCCAGCTATCAGTAAGTGACTGGAGATGTGGTTGTGCTCGTCCCTCTCTGAGTTTCAGGCTGTCCCGAATTGGAATCGTTGTGTGATGGTTTGTCGATGTCTCACTGTTCGATGCTAATACGCGACTATCTGTCAGGAAAATTGATCATAAACAGATCTGCAATCAGGCTAAATGACAGTTGGGCTATCGTCCACACGTTGTGTTCGACAGAAATTCAATCGATTTTCAATCGGCCCCGCCTGTAGACAAGGTAATAGGATGAACACACGAACGATTTTCATACTGATGCTGCTGACAGCAGCAATGGTACTTGCAGTCTGGCTTTTGCCACTGAATCGGCAACACACTTCAGAACCAGCGGTCGATTCAGACCAGCCTGCCAGAGCTGATCAAGCCTCATCTGATCGTGATTTCAGTCCAGTCAGATTAGCCCAGTCCAGCCAGGGCCCCGCAAGATCTCATGAGGGTCGAATAACGTCATTCAGTGACAATACAGAAATCCAGACTCAGCAGGATGCCTACGATTTCGATTTCGAAATCAAAGAGGTATTGCACGCCAAAGTGTCCCTGTTTGAGGGCAGGGAACCGGAAGTCTTCATCGAACTGATTGAAAACGAGAGCGGTCTGTCTGCAGACGAGGCACTCACCCTGGCGATGGTGTATCGCATTTGCATGAAGTCTCCCAGAACAGAATGGCAATATGAGCAGGAGCTGGATATTACCTCTGTGATGCTTCCGCATAGCAGCGACAACAAGCAGTTGCTGGAGGGCCTGGAGTACAAGATGCAGCTCACTGAACTGGCCTATGAAATCTGTTCCACTGTGGATCCAGATCTTGAACTGGACAGAGAGGCACTCTACTGGCTGGAAACTGCCGCTGACCTGGGACACCCCCAGGCACAGTTTGCCTATTATGAGACAGCGCGTGAACTACTGGTCGGGAAACCCCTGTATACCTTTCAAGTCAGCAAGCTGGGTATTCGAGATCCAAACCTCATCTTCAATTATCGGATCAGGTCGCTCGCTTACCTTCGCAGCCTTCTTGAAACCGGGCAACCCAAAGCATACCTGCTCAATGCCATGATGCTGTACCAGGGAGATGTGATGGAGCGTGACCTGTTGCTGTCCTATGCGAATGCCTCGCTGGTCGAGAGTGAATCAGACAGCCCTGCAGTCAAGGAACATGCAGGATCCCTGAAACGGCGGATTGAGAAAGAACTGCCGCAGGATGAGCTGAAGGGTGCAAAACGCCTGGTTTCAGATCTGCGGAAAAGTTTGAGCAGATAATTTCTAGTATTAATTCTGACCCGAAATTACTGAAATCACAAATGAACTGGATATTTCATGAGTAAATTGTTTGCAGGATCAGACTGCCCTGGATATTCCTCCATCTATGATTTGATCACGTCCAGACCGTTTCCCGAAATAAAGCCGTTCATCGGCTACCTCCAGCAATGAAAAGCCCGATTCTGCATCAGTCGGATAGCTGGCTATCCCAACCGTGATGGTGACTGGTTGATCTGAAAGATATGATTGGGTATTGATTGCCTTGGCAAATGCTTCACGAATCCGTTGAGCAATCTTTATCGCCTCTGCACTGTTGGTATCAGGCATGATGACAGCAAATTCTTCACCGCCGTATCGGCAAGGCATATCTGATCGTCTACAACATTCTTCGATGGTGTTCGAGAGTAGACAGATCACTTCATCGCCCTTGATGTGGCCATGATTGTCGTTTATGGATTTGAAGTGATCAATGTCGATCATGAGTAAACTCACTTCCTGGCTTAATCGCATGGCCCGCTGTATTTCAGGTTGAAGATGGCGATCAAAGAATCCCCGGTTTTTCAGACCGGTCATTGCATCCTTGTTGAATTCCTCACGAAGTAAATCGTAGCGCTGGCGGTAGGTCAGAAAGCCAAAAAATTCATAGATTTGACCGAGTAAACGCTTGTGCAGGCGTTGATTACCAATGTTCTCCGTATGGTCCTTGATGTGATCGAAATACTGAAAATACGCAATCAGAACCGCTGTCAATATTACTGCTGCTGATACTTTTGAAGTGATGCCTGAGAACAGGATTTCGCCGTAACCTTCCATTGGATAAAATGCTAGCGTCATGAATGCTACCGTATCAAAAGTCAGTACAAATGCCAGACTCAAGAAAAATCGCAAATAGAACATTCGTGTGATCTTGAGTGATAACTCGTACAGTAGAATCATCAGGACGACATCGGCGATCAGTACAATGGTACCCGAGAAAAAGATCCGCAAGTTGATGAACATCAGCTCGGGATTGAATCCAGGATTGATGACAGTCAACGCGCTATCCACATGCAGGCTCAGCATGCCCAGAATGAAGCCAATGATGAGATTGGCAAAGACCACTGCATACACCAGTGATCTGGTCTCTGCTGCATTCTCGCGGATATACACGACTAGCATGATGAACAGCGTCGATGAAAACATGATGGCAGAACCAGGGCTGACGCTGAATCCTGGTGCAAATTCAATCACCACATTCGCGACAAGCGAGGTTTGCAGAAGCTGAAATGCCCCAAGCGTGACATAGAGCAATGCCAGACCGAATTGTCTGCGCAATCGAAAAAACAACAGCAGTACTGTGCCGACAATGATTGTCTCAACAATCAATAAGGTCAGCTGGAAAACAACATCAGATGTCATATGTTTGAGAAATTACACCTTGTCTACTAAAACGTACAAATTCAGATGGTAATCGATGTCAAACTTCGTTGTCGTCTGATCTGGATTGAGATTTGTTCTGTACAGCCCAGACTGTCTTAGCATACAGCGAAGTTACTGATGGTCTCAGGCCACAACACATCGTTCGGTGAATTGGTCACTCGATGTCAAGAAATTCCGGATACCCATCATTGATTACCCTGACACAGCACCCGTAGATTTACAATAAGGGAAAATCACTAACATAGGACTAAGTTACGCCGATGCCCCGCACTCGAACAATCATGCAGTGCATTCTTTTAAGAGGAGAAATCAAGAGTGAGCATGATACCCACATTTACAGCAATGAGATTTCGACAATCCTGAATATCGACCAGTGACTAAACAGGCTGTACACCCGCACCATAGTCAAATATAACAGCCAGGACCAGCACGACGGCTGCGGCTGCCATCAGCTTCAGGATCAGCGGCAGGCAGAAGCGGAACCATCGGTTGTAGGGCACACCCGCCATGCCAATGATGCCCATCAGGACCGCATTGGTCGGGATGATCATGTTGGAGAAACCATCACCGAACTGATAGGCCAGCACGGCGATCTGTCTATTCACGCCAATCAGATCGCCAACCGGTGCCATCAATGGCATGGTGACGTAGGCCTGGCCACTGCCAGAGGGGATGAACAGGTTCAGGATCGACTGCATGACAAACATGCCGACCGAGGCCAGCTCTGCGCCCAGGTAGGACAGCGGCAACGACATGCCATGCACCAGGGTATGCAGAATCTGACCGTCTTCCATGATCAGCGCAATGCCGCGTGCCACACCAATGAGCATGGCGGTGGTGGCCAGTTCCTGTACGCCAACGATGAATTGATTGGCGGCCGTGTCTGCGCTCAGCCGTCCGACCACGGCGGCGAACACGCCCCAGAGGATGAACAGGGCACCCAGTTCATACAGGTACCAGCCCTTTTGCGAGATGCCCCAGACCGCCAGCGCAATGGTGGCGACCAGGCCAAACAGGATCAGCTTGTGGCGCAGGTTGAGTTCCGGGTAGTCGTGCTGTTTTCCACCCAGAGGGCAGGCCAGGCCCTTGACCATCGATGACTCCGGGTCGGCCTGCACGCGCTTGGCGTATTTCCATACGTGATGAAAGCCGATCAGCACAAACGGCACAAAGATGGCCAGACGCAGCCACAAACCCGAGTACAGCGGTATATCCGCAATATTCTGCGCCACCATCACGGTGAACGGGCTGAAGGCCGAGACACCATAGCCAATGCCATAGCCCGTCACCACCATGCCCACGGCCGTCATGGCATCCAGCCGCATGGCCTTGCACAGGCCCACGAGGATTAGCACAAACGGTATGTATTCGCCCGCCGTACCAATGGCACCCGAGGCCATGGCAAAGACGAAAATCACCATGAAGATCAGCAAGTGCGGCTTGTCACCAAAACGTTCCAGCAGGCTGCCAATCAAGGCGTCAATCGTGCCCGTGGCGCGGGCGACGGCCAGTACACCGCCAACGATGAAGACGAAGAAAATGATGTCCTGCGCCGCGGCCATGGCGCGCGGAATAGCAATCAGGAAGTCAAACGGGGTTAGCCGAACCTGATCCTCGGAAACCGCATAGGTGCCCGCCACCACGGCCTCGCGGCCATTATCCAGTGTGACGGTATCGAAAAATCCCTGTGGCACCACCCAGGTGGCCACATAGGCCACCAGCATCATGCCCAGCAACAAAATCAGTGTGTGCGGTACTTTGAATGCTTCTTTCATCTGTGCGGGTAACCCATGGCTTCTTTGGTGTGGTCATTCTACACTCCGGTCGTTCGGCATCAATACTCAAGATTCAGAGTAAGCGTTATATCAGGACGCCGCCCGCTCATAGCGCTCACCAAGAAAGATCAATGCTGTCACGGCCCCACCCTCATCCAGTTCCACCAGAACGGGTTCTATGCCATAGGGCGAGCCGGCTTCGCTGAACAATCGACCCTCATCGATGATCAACTGCCAGGAGAGGGCGAGGTTGGCCCAGGTGATAATCCCATCCTCGACGGTCACGGTGACATCGTGAAAATCGTTTTCGATCGGCAGGCGCGTGTAACGGCCTTCGAGTAATTCCAGGTTGCTTGCGGTCAGGGTCAGAAATTCGGGCAGGCTGAGACCTTCACCCAGTGATGGGGTGGCGGTAAGCAGACGTTTATTGAGTGATTCGGAGTAGTAATCGGGTTCGAACTGGCCCACGAAATCTTCGGGCCAGGTGAAGCGGTTGAACCAGGAATGGCTGGTTTTTTCGAGTTCGAACTCGGGCCAGCTGCGGTAAAGATGGTGCATGAATTCATGCTGGAACCACTGAGGCAGGTACAGGCGTCGTTCAATCTCGGAATAGGGGCCTGTCCCCAGGTGCGCGGGTTTGCGCACGAAACCAGCCGTCGTCGGACAGTATCAGTGGCGCGCCATTTCTGTACAGGCCCATGCCGCCAGTGATGAACACTTGGTCAAAATCCGAGCCGTCACCCGGTACGCCCGAAGGCGCGACAACCCACCAGATATCTGTCTGGTCGATGAGTTCCTGTGGCAGGGCTCTCGACCATGCCATTGGAATCGGGGTAACTCAGGATAATGCCATCACCGACTTGAAAATCGACTGTGGTGCAGTCGGTGGTTTCCACCACGGAGAAGTTGATGTCCATGCCGCCCGTGATGGCGGTAAGCCAGCGTCGAAACAGATCGGTGGATTGGTGCAGCACCCGCGAGTCATTGGCGAGGATATCCGGGTGAACAGTCAGTTCCACCGTTTCGGGGGCCAGGCTGGGCAGGGTCGGCCGTTCCACGCTGGCGCAGCTGGCCACCAGGGCAGTGAAGTTCAAGCTGCCAGACCGGGTTTGCGGCGGTGGGTTGACGATGGTTTCCATCATGCGCAGGCCGTAGTAGGCGATGGGCGAGCCCACGTTCAGGTCGTTCAAGGTGGCCTGATCGAACCAGATGCCCGTGGACAGGGGCTGTTCCTGAAACAGGGCTTCAATGCGGGTGCTGGCTGCATTCAGATCGCCCTGTTCGATCTCATCCTGTGCGGCAAGGAAGGTCTCGATCGATTTGACGTAATGCTCGGGGAATGCATCACGACCGCCATGCGGCGCATAGAAGGTGTTCAGCTGTGCTGCAGTGTTGTTGAGCGTTCGATCGGTTTCGCATTCGATGCCACTGACCGCCGTCAGCCGTTGCGTCGTGAGGATGCCATTGCTGAAACGCGTGTCAGTCGGTTGCCAGGACACCAGCGCCTGATCGTCGTTGATGAATTCGAATCGCATCGCGCCCCACGGTGCGATTTGCACGTCATCGGGGTTGAAGTCGGGCGGGAATTGCGAGCCTGTGGTTTGTATCGCCTGCACTTCGGCCACGCGGCCATCAAACGGGCCCTGCGCCAGTACCCAGGTGGGTTGGCCATCAAGGTGCGCATACCAGGTCGCCACCAGTTCGGCCTGGCCGTTGCTTTCGATTACTTCACTCAACCAGCCGTGACCGGATTGACTGACGTTGAACCACGAGCCGCTCAGGCATGAACGGCTGACTTCGCCGCTGACTTGCGTCAGCTGCGTCAACGCCATGTTGCCTGCGATGGCAGGGTCGCTGTTGCTGGCCCAGGTGGCCCTTGCCGAAGAATCATCGGTGCGTTCGATGGTGAGGCTGCCCCAGACTTGCTGCGAAGTGGCCCCGGCATCAAAGTCGGGCGGGAATTCACCCCCGATCACCTGCGCCATTTGCAGGGTGGTGGGGTTACTCGTGGCCGGACCAATGCCAAACAACCAGGTGGGTTCGCCATCGAGGTGGGTGTACCAGACGGCAAACAGCTGGGGATTGCTTTCATCCCCGAAGATCTGGAACTGAAAGCCCTGGCCATTGAAGTCGGGGTTGAACCACAGCCCGCTGAAAGCCCCATCAAGACTCAACGATGAGGTGTCCTGAGAATGGGCATCCTGCAGTGTGGACATCCAAACCAGTAAAAAGGCACTCAGGGCGCATTTCAGTGTGGCGTTTGTCTGGTTCATTAATCCTACCTTCAGGCCTTCGACAAGACTGATACGACGTGTGATCGTATCCAAACAATCATGAAAATGAAATGAAGGGTGAGCCGATTAATTCGCCAGCATTCATTTCAATCGCGATTGACAGATTGAGTCACACTGGGATACCAGATCATGAATCGCGACCGTCTGATATTTTCAGAGAGTTGGTAAGCACATCTGTAGTCAGTTAGTCGACTGCGTGAGTCTGGCTACTTGAACGATTGCGTCTTCACGAGTTCGCCCTGCTCGTCGTAGGTCTGCCAGGTGCCCTTTTTCTTGCCGTGTTCGAAGGCTCCTTCGTCCCAGAGCTGGCCGTTGGTATGGTATCGTATCCA